>DLCK01000084.1 GCA_002480565.1 Phycisphaerales bacterium UBA7800
ACCCATCGCCGTGACAATAAAACATGCATTGTATCTGTCATTTCCAACATCAAAATCTCCTGGACAAATCTTTCAAACCCCGTGGAACATACACTGCATTAAGAGATTATACCACGACATCACTTTGTGGCTGCATGGGGAATGCGACCCAGAAAGTTGCGCCTTGTCCAGGTTGCGATTCGACCCAGACCTTGCCGTTGTGTAGTTCCATAATACGGCTGACAATAGCCAAGCCTACCCCACTGCCCTGTCGGTCATTGTTCAAGCGCTGGAACAACGAAAATATTTTTTCATGGTAGGCCTCGCCAATACCGTTGCCATGATCTTTGACAAAATATTGGACTTGGCCATTTTCCACTTTACCGCCAACATGAATGGTTCGATTCGCCGCGTCTTTGCACCCATACGTTATGGCATTGTTCAGCAGATTGATAAACAATTCCGTCATGCGATTGGGGTCGGCAATGACACTGGGCATGTCTTGTTCAATGTCCAGTGTAGCATCTGCTTGATTGATGGATAACTCCAATTCAGTCACTACTTGTTTAAGGATTTTATTCACATCCACCAACACCGGTTCATGCGGGATACTGCCAACACGACAAAATTCCAGCAGATCCCCGACACAGTTTTCCAAGCGAAGGACATTACGATCAATTCGTTTCAATGAATCGCGTACAGCATCAAGATCGTTTCTATCCATGTCCTCCCAAAGCAATGCCATCAAACCTGTACAGCTGAGTATCGGTGCTTTGAGATCATGTGAGACGGAATAGATAAATTGTTCAGCTTCCTTGTTTTTCTGCTCCAACTCGATGTTCTTGGCAATGAGTCTGGCTTCGGCTTCTTTGCGTTCGCTGACATCACGAATAATGCCCGTAAACAATTGGCTTTGATTAATCCAGACTCGGCTAACGGACAGTTCCATCGGGAAAACCGAGCCATTTTTGCGCAATCCTGAGATTTCGCGAATACGACCGATGACACCTTCACTGGGAGCGGGGTGATTCATCTCCGGGTTACGGTGTCTTTCAAGGTAACTTTGATGCATCTCACGGTGCGGCGAGGGCATGAGCTTTTCAATCTGTTGCCCAATCATTTCATCGGATGTGTATCCAAAGAGCGTCTCCGTTGCTTCGTTCACAGATTGGATAATCCCGTTTTCATTGATACTTAGAATCGCATCTGCTGCAGCATCAAGCACAGCCCGATTGCGTGCTTCACTAAATCGCAATTCGTTGGCTCTTTTTTCGACCTGAAACACCATGTGCTGAAATGCATGAAGCAAAATACCCGTTTCATCCGACGGGGCTTTATGGACGTGAATGCTGTGCGTATCACCTTTGCCATAGGAGTCAATGGACTCAATGATTTGCAACAAGGGTCGCGTAAGTGATCGCGAAAAGAACAACCCAATGACCATGGCAATCAGGAACAATCCGATCATGACATACAGAATTTGTCGCTGCACTGCTTCAAGTGAAGCCACGATTTTATCTTTGGGGATTGTAAGTAGTAGACAGATAAAACGGTCAGGCTTTGTAGGATCAAAATAAATCTTGTGCATGGATGCTGCCATCGTCGGGCTTTTAGCTGAGTCCTGCTCAATCATCCCAGACCAGTGCTCTAATCCCACATCGTTGAACTGGCCCTTAAGCGTTGGATATTCCTCGAGGATTAAGCTGGGACGCCCCAGATCAAAGCCGAATGTCTTTAGCGGGTCAGGATGCACCAGAAAATCACCATTGGTATTGGTCATCAAAAACTTGGTTTGAGAATGTAATGACTCTTTTAATTCTTTAAACACGTAGCTTAAATCCATGTTGATCAAGACAAAGCCAAAGATCTTTCCTTGTTCATCTTCAACACGCATAGCTGCACGGATGACCGGGACATGAGGCACGATGATCTTGCCATGATCCCAATTGAGATTCATCTCTGAAAGATAAACCTGCTTGTCAGCAGTCTTGATAATTGCCTGGTAAAAATCCCGATGCTCTTTGGTCTGCAACTGATCATCTGGAATACGAACGATTCGATTTTCAGGTACGACACGATCAACACGTACAATTTCACGCCCCTTGTCAGCGACGCCGATAAAGCGAATTCGCCTGTAGTACGGCTTTGCATTGATGAGTTCTTTGAAAATGACTGCCAGACGATTCTTCCATTGAACTTCAGAAGATGTATCTTCAATATCAATGCCGTCCGAATTAGTCGATGCCCTGATCAAGCCTGATATGGGTGGGATGTCATGCAGAAATTTCACATCATTGGACATGTCTTCAATGCGCGATCGCAGGCGGTCACTTGCTACATGTGCATCATGCTCAATATTCTCAAGGTTTTCCTCTATGAGCAGTTGTCTGAAGCTATAAAAGGCCCAGCCGCTGGTTAGAACAACAGATAAGACAGCAATGCTGCAGACCAAAATAGAAATTTTACTGCTGATTCCCAGCTTAATTGGAATCATATATTTGACACAAAATGAATCTTAAAAGAATCACCCTTCAAAATTGGCCTGACCCCAAACAAAGGTTACAGCCAAGCTTATGATACGTAAAGAGTTAGTACACCCTATTTTGGTTATACCTCTACCATTTTGCAATCTGCCAAGTACCTGTGCATGCAAGCCCACAAATGCCCACCTGTCATGTTTTTGGCAGGGAGACTGCCAGGGTGACAGACCACAGCACTAACCCAGCCCAGCCAAGCACACCCCGTTGAAACCATAAACTATTTAAAAACAACAATTAAAAATTTCAAACACATCAATCATCAAATTTTAAGTTCGGCACACCCCTTGCTTGATACATGGCACGTGTCATTGGACGCGTCCGACTTGTCCATTGTGACAGGCGGCAAAGACTGACTCAATTTCATGGTTCTGTAATCTGGAGAACATAGAACATGGCTGCGAAAAACCTGGCATTCGAACAGGACGCACGCGCCAGCCTTCTGGCAGGCGTCGAAAAACTCGCTTCAGCAGTGAAGAGCACCCTCGGCCCACGTGGTCGCAATGCGGTGATCGACAAATCCTGGGGCGGCCCCACCGTCACCAAAGACGGCGTGACCGTTGCTGAAGAAATCGAGCTGGCGGACAAGAACGAGAACGTGGGCGCCCAACTGGTCAAGGAAGCTGCCAGCAAGACGTCCGACAAGGCCGGCGACGGCACGACCACTTCAACGGTACTTGCCGAAGCACTCTTCAAAGAAGGTCTTCGTCACATCACCGCCGGTAACGACGCAAACGCAGTCGTCCGCGGCATGAAGTTGGCCGTTGCAACCGTCATCGACGAAATCAACAAGCTTGCCAAGCCCATCGATGCCACCCGCAAAGATGACATCGCCAACGTGGCTGCCATCTCGGCAAACAACGACAAGGAAATCGGCAAGATCATGGCCGACGCCTTCCTGAAGGTCGGTAAAGACGGCGTCATCACCGTCGAAGAAGGTAAAGGACTCGACACATACGTCGACGTGGTCGAAGGCATGCAGTTTGACCGTGGTTACCTTTCAGCCAACTTCGTCACCAATCAAGATGCCATGACCGTCGAAATGGATAAGGCACTTGTTCTGATCTACGAAGACAAGATCGACTCCGTGCAGAAGCTTGTCCCACTGCTTGAAAAAGTCCAGGAAGCCAAGAAGCCCCTGCTGATTATCGCAGAAGACATCGAAGGCGAAGCCCTTGCAACCCTCGTGGTCAACAAGCTCCGCGGTGTCCTGAACATCTGTGCAGTCAAAGCCCCCGGCTACGGCGACCGTCGTAAAGCCATGCTCGGTGACATCGCCGTCCTCACCGGTGGTAAAGCCATCATGAAGGACTTGGGCATTGACCTTGAACAGGTTGAACTCTCCGATCTGGGGATGGCCAAGAAGCTCACCG
This sequence comes from Phycisphaerales bacterium UBA7800, assembly GCA_002480565.1. GTDB lineage: Bacteria > Planctomycetota > Phycisphaerae > Phycisphaerales > Phycisphaeraceae > UBA7800. The sequence continues at coordinate 3,890 of DLCK01000084.1, forward strand.
TTGATGGTGAAAACACCACCATCGTCGAAGGTGCTGGCAGCTCTGCGGACATCGTCGCACGCATCGAACAGATCCGTCGTGAAATCGAATCCACCACATCTGACTACGACCGTGAAAAGCTCCAGGAACGCCTGGCCAAGCTCTCCGGTGGTGTCGCTCAGATCAATGTCGGTGCTGGCTCTGAAGCCGAACTCAAGGAAAAGAAAGCACGTGTCGAAGACGCCCTGCACGCCACCCGCGCGGCAGTCGAAGAAGGCATCGTCCCCGGCGGTGCAGTGAGCTTCCTGCGTGCGATCCCCAAACTTGCCAAGCTCAAGGGTGCCAACATTGGCGAACAAGCTGGTATCACAACCGTCATGAATGCCATGAAGGTTCCACTGATGACCATCGCGGACAATGCTGGCGAACACGGCAGCGTCGTCGTCGCCAAGGTCATCGCACAGAAGGGGTCAAATGGCTTTGACGCATTGGCCCTGGAATACTGTGACCTTGTCGAACGGGGCGTGATCACACCTGTTAAGGTCGACCGCACCGCACTTGAAAATGCTTGCTCCGTGGCAACACTACTGCTCACCTGTGACTGCATCATCACCGATCAGCCTACAGACGAAGATCCCCACGCACATGGTGACCCAGGTATGGGCGGTATGGGAGGCATGGGCGGTATGGGAGGCATGGGCGGCGGCATGGGTATGCCCGGAATGGGTGGCATGGGCGGCATGGGTGGTATGCCCGGCATGGGAATGATGTAAGCCCCCCCCCGGAAGTTACCCTAGAGAATCATCTCTCGCCGGCAACTCCTCGCATGCACACTAAAGCCCGCGGGGTTTTAACCCCCGGGTTGCCTTGAAAAAGTAACTTAAAAAAAGCTCTTTAAAACAGCTTGAAAAGTAACACAAAACCAAACTTCAAAAAGCAACACGCTACGGAGATAAACATCATGGCAACAGCCACCAAAACCAAGACCTCACTTAAGCCTCTGGATGACCGCATTGTGATTCTGCCCAACAAGGCTGAAGAAAAAACCAAGTCCGGCATCTACATCCCCGAAGGTGCCAAGGAAAAGCCCCTCATGGGTAAAGTCGTCGCGGTCGGCCCCGGTAAACTCACCGATGAAGGCAACCGTGCCGAACTGGGCGTCAAGGTCGGCGACATCGTCGTCTACGGCAAGTACTGCGGCACGGAAATCGACATCGACGGCGATGAACACATGATCTGCCGTGAATCCGAACTCCTCGGTGTCGTTGAAAAATAACCCCGGACCCCCGGAAGTTTCCCATGGCTTAACCAAGCCCGCAGATGAGGCTTTACGAATCTGCGAGGGTTCTGGAAAACGAACTGAAAACAACTCTCTAAAAGTGAGAATAAAAAATGGCTAGCAAACAACTCATGTTCGGCTCCGATGCGAAAGTCCAGCTCAAAAAGGGCCTGGATCAACTCGCCTCCGCCGTCAAGGTGACCATGGGCCCCACCGGTCGTAACGTCATCCTCCAAAAATCATTCGGCAATCCACACATCACCAAAGACGGCGTGACCGTCTCCAAGGAAATTGACCTTCCCCAGCAGTTCCAGAACATGGGCGCTAAGATGGTCAACGAAGTCGCCAAGAAAACCGCTGACAAAGCAGGCGACGGCACCACCACCGCAACCGTGCTCGCTCAGGCCATCTTCTCCGAAGGCCTGCGTCACGTCACCGCCGGTGCCAATCCCATCGTCCTTCAGCGTGGCATCACCGCAGCATCCAAGATCGCTTGTGATGCCATCGACGGTATTGCCAAGAAGTGCAAAGGACTTGAAGACCTTCAAAACGTCGCATGCGTCTCAGCCAACCATGATGCCTCCATCGGCAACATCATCGCTGAAGCCATCAACCACGTCGGTAAAGACGGTGTCGTGGAAGTCGAAGATTCCAACACCTCCGAAACCTACCTCAACTACGTCGAAGGCATGCAGTTCGACAAGGGTTATCTGAGCCCTTATTTCATGACTGATCCAGCGACTCAGGAATGTGAACTCGAAGACTGTCTGATCCTCATCCAGGAAAAGAAGATCAGCAATCTTGCCGACATCCTGCCACTGCTTAACAAAGTTGCCATGGCTCAAAAGCCTCTGCTGATCATTGCTGAAGACGTTGAAGCTGAAGCACTCGCTGCTTTGGTCGTCAACCGTCTGCGTGGCGTACTCAAAGTCGCAGCCGTCAAGGCTCCGGGCTTTGGTGATCGTCGTAAAGCCATGCTCGGTGACATCGCCACCCTCACCGGTGGTCAGTTCCTCTCCGAAGACTTGGGTGTGAACCTTGAAACCCTTGAACTTGATGCACTGGGCTCAGCCAAGAAGATCATCATCGACAAGGACAACACCACCATCATCGAAGGTGCTGGCAAGAAGAAGGATCTCACCGCTCGCTGCGAACAGATCCGTCGCCAGATCGAAACCACCACCTCTGACTACGACAAGGAAAAGCTCCAGGAACGCCTGGCCAAGCTTACCGGTGGCGTAGCCATCATCCATGTGGGTGCTGCTACTGAAATTGAACTCAAGGAAAAGAAGGATCGCGTCGACGATGCCATGCACGCCACCAAGGCCGCTGCTGCTGAGGGTTATGTCCCCGGTGGTGGTGTCGCTTTCATCCGTGCTGCCGCTGCGATTGAAGAAGCTCGCAAAAAAGCCAAGGGTGACGAAAAGCTCGGCTATGACATTGTCATCGCTGCGTTGGAAGCTCCCCTGCGTCAGATCGTCGACAACGCTGGCGAAGACGGTTACCTCGTCGTCGAAGAAGTCAAGGCTGCCAAGGGCAACAAGGGCTACAACGCTGCCACCGGCGAATACGTCGACATGGTCAAAGCTGGCATCATCGATCCAGCCCGCGTCGCCAAAATCGCCCTGGGTAATGCCGCTTCGGTCTCCGGTCTGATGCTCACCACCGACGTGATGATCACCGACCTTAAGGACGACGAAGACGCAACCGACGGCGCGGTGAGCTGAGAATGAAAAGTCGAGAAGAAATGTGAACCACAGAGGCACAGAGACACAGAGAGATACACTCACTGAGAAAGTCATCGGCCTGGCGATTGACGTACATCGTCACCTGGGCCCCGGCTTACTGGAATCTGTTTATCAAATGTGTCTGTGCCATGAACTGGCTCAAGCCGGTCTGCAATTCAAAAGTGAAATTGAATTGCCTGTGTTTTACAAAGGATTGAAATTCGATCAAGGATTCCGTCTGGATATCTTGGTCGAAAACTCACTGATTCTCGAGCTGAAAACTGTCGAGCAGTTGCGTCCCGTACACGAGGCGCAACTGCTCACTTATTTACGACTGGCTCAGTGTCCTGTAGGTCTATTGATTAACTTCAATGTCGGCCTCTTGAAAAACGGAATCAAAAGACTTGTTCTTTAACTCCGGCTCTGTGTCTCTGTGACTCTGTGGTTAAAAAATCAACATGGCAACTCAAAGAGACTATTACGAAATCCTAGGCATCGGCAAAACCGCCAGCCAAGATGACATCAAGCGCTCCTATCGCAAACTGGCGATGAAGTTTCATCCGGATCGTAATCCGGACAACAAGGAAGCTGAAGAGAAGTTCAAGGAAGCTGCAGAAGCCTACGAAGTTCTCTCTGACGATCAGAAGCGCGCCCGCTATGACCAGTACGGTCATGCAGGCTTGCGTGGCTCGGCAGGACATGACTTTAACAGCATGAATGCCAACGATATCTTCGACATGTTCGGCGATATCTTTGGTGACATGTTCGGTGGCGGTGGTGGCGGTCGAGGCCGTGGGCGGGGTGGCGGTGGACGCCGTCCACAACGTGGCTATGACCTGCAAACTGAAACCGAAATCACGCTCGAACAAGTCCTCTCCGGGACCGAACGTGAAATCGAATTCGTCCGCAAAGACCTCTGCACATCCTGCAACGGGACCGGTGGCAAAGCCGGGACCGACCCGATCACCTGCGTTACATGCGGCGGTGTCGGCCAAGTCCAACAAGCCGGACTCGGCGGCATGTTCCGCATGGTCACCACCTGCCCGGCATGTAGCGGTGCAGGCAAAAAGTACGCGGAAAACTGCCCCAAATGTCGAGGCACAGGACACGAACCCAAAAAACGTGTCATCAACGTCAAGATTCCAGCAGGTATCCATGACGGCCAGGCCATCCGCGTCTCAGGTGAAGGTGAACCCGGTGAAAACGGTGGCCCACGTGGTGATCTGCATGTCGTGGTTCGCATCGCTGAACACAATCTCTTTGACCGTGAAAACGATCACCTGGTCCTGCACATGCCCGTGAGTTTTTCACAGGCAGCTTTGGGCGCGATCGTCAAAGTCCCGACACTCGAAGGCGAATCCCATGAACTGACCATCAAGGCAGGTACCCAGCATGGCGAAGTCTTCCGCGTGCCAGGCATGGGACTGCCCAACCTGCGATCCAACCGTCGTGGCGATCTGGGCATCGTCCTGAAAATTGAAATCCCAAGTAAACTCACCAGCGAACAACGTGAACTACTCACCAAGTACGCTGAAACCGAACACTTTGATGTCATGCCCGAAAACCAGAGTTTCTGGGGCAAGATCAAGGATTATTTTGAATCATTTGGTAACTGACCATGAACGATAAACCGACCCCAAACGAAGAGATCAATCCAGAGCAGACGCCCGACGAAGCGGCGGAACTGAACATCGACCAACCCGTCGACGAAGCTGCTGAACCTGTTGAAGAACTCAGTGAAGTCGATCAGCTAAGGCTCGAACTGGATCAAACCAAACAGGCTTTAGCCGATGCCGAAGCACGTGTCCTGCGCGCCAATGCGGACTATCAGAACATGGCCCGGCGTTCGATCCAGAACGTCAACTCCGCCCGTGATGAACAGATCATGTCCATGGGACGTGAACTGCTCACGGTCATGGATCAGTTTGACCATGCACTGGAAATCGACCCGGATAAAACCGACTCCGCGGCCCTGCTTGAAGGTATTCAGATTGTACGCGACACGTTGATGCGAACCTTTGAAGGCTTTGGCATCAAACGTCTGGAAGTCGAACCGGGAACCGAATTTGATCCCAACGTCCACGAAGCACTCATGCGGCAGGATGCTGATGGGATCGAATCCAATCATGTCACCATGCAGCTTCAACCAGGCTATATCCTCAAGGAAAAAACACTCCGTCCCGCCAAGGTCGCAGTGGCTCAGTAACATGGAATTTCGAATTTATTGATTTCGAAATTTCGGATTTATTTCAAATACCGATACTTGCCTGCAATCAACACCAACGACTGCGGCAATTCGAAATTCGAAATTCAAAATCCGAAATCAAAAAGGAACCCGCCATGCCAACTTATGAATATCGCTGCGATGCCTGCGGCCACGAACTTGAAGAATTCCAATCCATGAGCGCCAAGCCACTCAAGAAGTGTCCTGAGTGTGGCAAAAGCAAGCTCAAACGACTCATCGGTATCGGTGCAGGCGTTATCTTCAAAGGCTCAGGTTTCTACGAAACCGACTACCGTGACAAAAGCTATTCCAAGGACGCCAAAGCGGACAAAGAGTCCGCCAAGACAGCTGAAAGTACATCGTCAGACAGCAAGTCGGAAACAAAAACCGACACGAAGAAATCCGACACCGCAAGCAAATCCGAAAGTGCTCCCAAGAAGTCGGACGCCAAACCCAAGGCCGAGAAAAAAACCAAGTAAAGGCATCAGCGACACGCAGTGTCGCAGCTATTTCAAGTATCAAAAAACGACGCGCATCGCATGGTGCACGTCGTTTTTTAATTTAATCATTGTCTTGCAACCCCAAACCGCCAGATGAACGAAGTGAATCTGACGGGTTCCATTGCAACACAAACTTGATCACGCTTCGTCGTCCTCGTCTTCTTCTTTCCAGACGCCTTTATCGCGGAAGGGTTCGAAGGTCTTCTTGTTGAATGCTTTCATGAACGCATCTTCGCCGGTGATCTGGCCGTCTTTAAAGAGCTTCATCAAACCCTGGTCCATGAGCTGCATGCCATCCTGTCGTCCGATTTCGATCATGGAGGTGATCTTGCTGATGGCACCTTCGCGGATCATGTTGGACATGCCTTCTTTGCGGATGAGTACTTCATGACAGGCGACACGTCCGCCACTGACTTTTTTAAGCAGCAACTGGGAGACAACCGCCTGAATACTCTCAGCAAGCATGGTTCGGATCATGGGTTGACGGCCTGCGGGGAAGACGTCAATCACCCGGTCGATGGTCTTGGAAGCTGAGTTGGTATGCAACGTACCGAACACCAACAGCCCCAGTTCCGCAGCAGTGAGCGCCAAGCTGATGGTTTCCAGGTCACGCATTTCGCCGACGAGAATCACGTCCGGGTCTTCGCGGACTGCGGCTTTGAGTGCCGATGCAAAACTGTCTGAATGTTGGCCGACTTCCCGTTGGGTGATGACGGACTTTTCATTTTCATGGACAAATTCGATGGGGTCTTCAATCGTGATCACATGCTTTTTGTACGTGCGATTGATTAGATTGATGATGGCTGCGAGCGTCGTGGATTTACCTGAACCTGTTGGGCCGGTGACCAGCACCAGACCGCTCCGCAGGTGCGCGAGATTGGCCACGGACTCTTGTAATCCCAAGTCTTCGACGGTGAGAATTTTATCAGGAATCTGACGAAAGACCGCACCGTACCCGTGGACTTGTTGGAGGTAATTACAACGAAAACGGGCAACTCCTTCCAAGCCGTAGGCGAAGTCCAGATCGCCAGTTTGTTCGTAGGTTCGCCATTGGTGCGGGCGACAGATTTCTTTGAGATAGTTGAGCATGCCTTGCTGATCAAGATTGGGTTCACCCTTGATGGACTGCAGCGTGCCATGAATGCGATACTTGGGAGGCTGGCCTTCGAGTAAATGAAGGTCACTTGCGTTATCGTCTTTAACTTTGCGAAACAGTCGGTCGATATCTGCCATTTTATTCAGGGACTAGCGACTAGCGACTAGGGACTAGGGAAAAGACATACAAGTCATTGAATTGGCTTTATTGCCTTTTCCCTAGTCCCTAGTCGCTAGTTCCTAGTCCCTCTCCTTACCTAAACCGCTTGGGATTTTCTGAGACTTTCAGTGCATCTTCCTTGTTGATCAGACCTTTCTGGATCAACACATCCAACGAATCATCCATCATGACCTGACCTTGTTTTCGGCCGGTCTGCATCAGTGACGGGAGTTGGTAAGTCTTGGCATCACGGATGAGATTGGAAACCGCATTCACGACATTGAGCACTTCCAATGCCACAACGCGTCCCTTGCCATCCTTGCGGGGAATCAGGGACTGTGAAATGACACCTCGCAACGACTCGGAAAGCATCGCTCGAATCTGTGCCTGTTGGTCTTCGGGGAAGACGTCGATGATGCGGTCGATGGTTCTTGCTGCGGACTTGGTCTGCAAGGTTCCGATGACAAGGTGACCGGTTTCGGCAGCACGGATAGCCAGTGAGACGGTTTCCAGGTCTCGCATTTCACCGATCATGATCACATCGGGGTCTTCACGCAAGGAAGCCTTCAGTGCCGTTGCAAATGAGTCGGTATGCACGGGCACCTGACGTTGGGTGACGTTACATCCTTTGGAAGGATGCAGGAATTCGACGGGGTCTTCAACGGTAATAATGTGATCGTTGCGCGACTCATTGATCAGGTCAATCATGGCTGCTGCTGTGGTGGTCTTCCCACAACCTGCTGGCCCGGTGACCAGAACGAGTCCTTGATGGTATTCAGTGAAACTGGCAAGGGTCTTGGGCAAGCCGAGTTTTTCGAGTGTCGGGATTTCCTTGGGGATATATCGGAAGATAATCGACGGGCCACGGAATTGTTGCAGGGCATTGACACGGAATCGGCCGATGCCTGGGAAGTCCAACGAAAAGTCGATGTCATGGGTTCGCAGAAATTGCTGCTGCTGTTTTTCATCCATGAAACCCAATGCCATGACATTGGCCTGTTCAGGTGTCAGTGGTGGGAGTTCGGTATACGCCAATGAACCATTGAGTCGGAAAAAGGGAGGCGAACCCGCTGAGAGATGGATATCAGAACAGCCGAGTTTGACGCCCTTCTTAAGTAACTTCAATGCCATCGGATCAATCTGACCCGGCGGGACCGGACTGCGAAAGTGTTCGTCGATGTCATCAGGATCATCACTATCCTGGGCAAGGACTGAAGCAGGTGTATGAGCTGTCAGTGATGCACGACCGAATTTGGGAAGCGACTCACCTTTGCTTGCCCCCAGTCGCGAACTGTCTTCAAATCCTTTGACGAGTTTCTGTGGCGTGATCTCATCCGAAAGATCAATCTTTTCAGAGTCGTCCACATGATGAGCCATATTTTCTTCATGGTTGGCAGCGGCCTGATCGCCCCAGCCAACTTCATCGGCTTTGTTCAAGTCAGCAGCTTCACCGACATCGCCCGCAAGCCCGTAACTCGAACCGCCGGAGTCCATGGCATCCTCTTGAGGGTCATCCATCGGAACCGGCTCATCCAACTCCTCGGGATCATCATCCATCCCGCCCACTGAATCGGCAATGGCCAGACGTTCCTTTTCCTTGGCAAGTTTGGATTTGTAAACCTGCAGGAGCTTCGCACCCACCTCTTGGGGGATCATGTTACTGACCACCAGTCGCTCGATGCATTGTTCGGGCGTGGTGTGCTTGGTAAAGAAGAAGTTGAGATCCTTCTCGGACAGCAACTTATTGTGCAGGATGATAAGCTTGAAAACTTGGCGATCAAGATCAGACATGGACTTATTGTGCCTCGCTCTTCCTATGGGATACCAATAAGGTATCGCACAGTCACCGGGTCGACAAGGTTAAAATGCGTCTTTGGTCTGATGTTCTGACTTGATTGTCAAAATGATGTCAAATCTTAAAGCGACCAATGGACTGCTGAAGCACCTTGGCCTGCTTTGAAAGTGTTGTGGTGGCTTGGGCGGCGGACGCCATGGAGGCATTGGTCTGACCAGCCATTTCTGTGATGGCTTCCACATTGTGATTGATGCACGCAGCTGATTGTGCCTGCTCCTGTGATCCCGATGCAATTTTCTGAATCTCTTGATTCACATCGCTGGCACGTTTGACAATTCGCTGTAGACTCTCGCCGGCCTGCTGAGCCATTTGCATGCCATCATTGACCTGGTCAGTTCCTGCTTGAATTTGCGTCACCGCATGACGGGTTTCATCCTGAATCACCTGTATGGAATCTGCAATTTCCGAAGTCGCAGCGGTGGTCCGATCAGCCAACTTGCGAACCGCATTGGCGACAACTGAAAAGCCCTGCCCATGCTTCCCGGCGCGTGCCGCTTCAATGGCTGCGTTAAGTGCAAGTAAATTCGTCTGCTCAGCAATGTCATTGATCACATTGATGATCTGCCCAATTTGCTGCCCATGTTCACCAAGTCGGGCAATGGATTGTGACGTCACCGAAACAGACTCATGAATGCCCTGCATGCCGGTGACAGTCTGTTCCACATGCGTCCCACCTTCCAAGGCCAACTCGCGCGCATCGGCAGCGCATTGCGTGGTCTGGCCGGCCTGATCAGTCATGTGCATGGCGGTGGCGGACATCTGTTCAATGGCAGCTGAGACCTCGAACATCTGCCGTTCCTGTTGTGCAACGGTCTGGGACATTTCTTCATGACTCGAAGCAATTTCGTAAGCCGATTTTGCCACATGATCCGTGGTGTTACGGGCCTCTGCAATGAGCTGTCGCAGGTCATCAAGAAAGGTATTAAACGCACGAGCCAACTCGCCGAATTCATCTTTGCGGTGATGGAATTCCACACGTTGTGTCAGATCGCCTTCGCCTTCAGAAATATCCTTGAATCGTGCAACGAGCATCCGCAATGGATTGACAATTGACCGACTGATGAGTGTCGCCACCACCAGCCCAAGCCCCACAACTGATCCCATGAGAATCAACATCAGATTCTGTGACCAACCTAAAAGGTTCAATACACGGTTGCCCTTGTGGTCAATCGAAGTCATGGCATATCGACCAATGTCTGAAACCTTCTCAATGAGTTGATCATGGGTTGTATTCATGGATGCCAATGCCTGGGCAATTTGTTTGTCGGCATTGACGATGTCGCTGACCCCTTGATAATAATTATCCCATAGCTTGCGAATTTCACTTTTCTTTTCACTTGGAATATCTGCATCAAGCATCATTATTTTAAACGTTTGGATTCGCTGTTTGATTTTGTCCAGATATTTTGGATCACCTCGAAGCAAATAATCTTTTTCATGTCGGCGACACATCAAAACAAGAACAGTCAAATCAGGTAGTTGATATGCATTTACTGCACTTTCAATATCATGCACTGCTTTTCGCAGCGCACCTTCAAGACCTTGCTTGTGAGTTAATCCGCGGTGCTTATGAATGGAAACAACTTGTTGAAATTGGTCAGAAAATAATTGTGTCTCCTGAAGCGCCTCGTCGATTTGCTGGCGTTTGGAAGTGTCCAACACCATGCTATGTAGTGATGCAAGTTCCTCAACTGTCTTTTTGATTTGTATGTTGAAATTTTGGACATGATCAAGATTACGATTAAACAGAAATCGGATCGCCTGATCATCAGCAGTTTTAAGGGCGATTTGTGCGTTCTGAGCATTTTTCAATTCCATCACATCGCGTTGAATCATCTGCCGAGTCATCTTGCTGGTATTGCCAGACAGCCACCAACTCACCCCGCAACCGACGCCTGCCAAGAGAACCAACAATGTGAAACCTATGGACAGACGTTGTTTGATACTGACTGAAAACATATGCAAGACCTCCAGTGGATCTAAAATGACAGACTGTCTTTGGATGCGCATGCAAAACATCATGCGCATTCAAAAATTGTCCACATTGACAATGATTAAAAATATATTGAAAGGAAGTCGTTGATACAGGTAAGGAACAAGCATCCATACCAGAATCTATGAGAATACTTCCCCCCCTTCGACACACACCCCAGCGTGAGTCGTTTATACCCTTTGAGGGTATCGGGCATTTACCAATCCATCTCAATAGACTGCTGGATATTTGATCGTTTTAACAATATTAAAACAGGAAATAAAGAAGCCCTATTTCATACTTGTTCAGTCTTGCTTTGATGAACAGCAATTCTGATCAGTAGCAGGTAGAGCCTCTAGATTTGAAGCACAACAACTGCTTGGTTTCACTGAAGCAGGTGTACTGCTGCAACAGGATTTGGGTGAACTTGCAGCAGAGAATTTACCGCGCCAGTAGGAAACAAACTTGACCAGCATTGCTGCGCCCAGTAACCCCATCGCGCCATAACTCAGCCATGTCGGGAGCATCTGGCCATGTTCATGAACCTGTTCGGTGATATTGCCAAGATTCATTTGGCCGATGAGCGCATCAAGTCCAAGTCCAAATGCGATTGATCCTACGGCAACACCGATGAGATAGATCGCCGCGGTCTTGTTGCCCAACTCTTTGCGGATGATACCTACGGTTCCAAGGTTGGTTGCCGGCCCAGCCAAGAGGAAGACCAACACCGTGCCGGGGCTGACACCTGCAATGAGCATTGATGCCGCGACAGGAGTCGATGAAGTTGCGCAGATATACATGGGTATCCCCACAAGCACCATCAACACCATGGCCGGCAAACCACTGCCCCACGATGCAATCTGCCCCTGCGACACAAAGGTATTGATCAATGCAGCAAGCAGCAATCCGACCATCAACCAGAATGCAATGTCATCAAAAAGGCTTTTCATTGATTGATAGCATTCAACGAACATGGCTTTGAAATCAATCCTCGCCTTGGTCGAACAAGTGGACTGGCTACCACCACTACAACAACACGACTTTTTCTCAGGCTCAGGTTTTTCACTCTCACAGCAACTGGGTGTTTGCGTATTCGACTCGGTGTCATTGCTTTTACTGGCAGTATGGTCGGATTCTCCAACAAACAGAGAAACGGAAAACCCTGTAGCGACTGCAATCACAATCGCAGCAACAGGTCGGGCAATCATCAACACCGGGCCAAGCAGTGCATAACTCAACGCGATGGAGTCCGCGCCATTCTCCGGGGTGGCAATCAAAAAGGATGTGGTCGCACCGCGCGTTGCTCCACTTCGACGAATGGCTAACGCAGCTGGGACAACACTACAGGAACACAATGGCAACGGCGTGCCCAACAATGCTGCATTGATCACCGGCATGATCCCCGGCCCCCCCAGCCAACGATTCAACCATGCGACGGGGATCAAAACCTTGATCAAACCCGCAACGATTAAACCAAACAATAACCATGGAGCTGCATCCAGACTCACCGCTAACAGATTCTCAAAGAAAGTACTCATGATTCATCCATATTACAGCGATTGGGTTTGATACGCTAATTACCAAACTGGCATATAGACAAAATGATTCCAGTTAATCGACAAATGTCACGGAAGGTATACCGTGATAATGCGACTATCTCATCGCGTTAAACCGAAGTGGTTTGAAACGCCCAAACCCTGACTGCTATTTAGTGTTTGATATGGTCACGGATGATTTTACACAGCTTATTGGGGTCCGCGGTGTCCAGGCGTTTGAGTATCATCGCCCAGCGGTGCGCCAGGTTCCCTGCCGGATCACGACGACGGTGCGAGAATAACGAATCAAATGCAGAGTGATGGCGGCGATAAGCATTTTGAATCTGTTCAAAACGGGTGATAAACGATTGCATGTAAATCTCTGCAAAGATATCGGCATTGGCTAAACGTCCCTTGCGACGATTGATTGGCACGGCATAGGCTGGAGCATCTTTGGCAAGGTCGTTCTCAAAGTTCATAAACGCGCCGGTCGGGTCGGCGATCACCATATCGGTCACTTGCCCTGCCGGATTACTCACCAGAATTTCATCACCATCATCAAAGATCACATCATGATCCGGCGTGGCCCGTCCGACGATGAGATTACTTGCTGCGGCTTTACCGAGCATTTGCGCCAGTGAACGGACAAACTCTGAATCACGCAACTTGGCGGGAAGGACTTTATCCGTCGCCACGCCGGAGATGTAATCACGCTGCACGTAAGGTGTCCAGACGCGGTTGCCGTTGAGGTGTTGTTGTTTGCCGTAGTAGCGTTCCTGAATTTTCCGAGTCATCAACCGGGAGACCAGATTCATGCCAAGCTGTCGGCAAGCCAGACGCCGGTCCATGATAAAGTCGTTGTACTCTTCGGACTCAAGCATGGCCTGGGTCAGATCTTTACCTTCATCCAATCGTTCGCGAACGCCCCACTTGAGAAACCGAATGATCTGCAATTGATCTTGTGGCGAATCACGTGAACGAAAATGCACAAGGTACACTTCACGGCGTCCGCCATCGGCACGTTCCTGTCGATGAGACACCGAGCGTTCGACCTGACCGATATTGATGAACTTGATGTCGTCGTATTCACGGATGATGTTGCAGATCAACTCATGAACGATGGCGTTATCCTTGTGCTCAAGGTCTTTGAAGGTGTCGAAGATCAACTCCTTGCCTTCAATCCGCGCACCGGGCAGCCAGCGAATCTGCATGAAATACTCGTTACCCAGTCCCAAGAGGTCTTCATCTGAAAGCGTGTCATCCCCCTGTGCGATGAGCATGCAATACATTCGATTACGCCACTCGGCCTGATTCACATCATCAATCTGAAAGTCCACCGGGACAACTTCAGCAAGCCGTTCACAGGCACGAGCGTGCATCTGACGCAACTCAGTCGCCCCATAGGAAGCAATGTCCTGAGGCAGCAGATCGGTTATCTGCATACCGTGACCTGCCATGAAAAGTTGAAGTTCCTGCCAACCCATGGCGTTGCGGCGGGTAGCCAGGGTTGCCAATTCATTGAGGTGTTGGCGAAGTTCCTCGACACGCATTTTACCCAGCAGACAAAACTGCTGATAGGTAAGCACACGTGTCCCGCGGACTGCACAATAGTAGTAGATGGGCTTGCCTTGAACTGCGACTCTCGATCGGTTAATCAAGTGACACATGTCCATCATCGAGCGTGGCAGAGGTTAAATCCGCCAGGCCTCACCACGCATGTTAATCGCGTTGCGAACCTTGTCGTTATTGGCAAACAAAAACCGGATGTACTGACGTGGGATAATGGACTGCAAAAGTTCATCCGCTTCAAAAGCTTTGTCCATGCGATCCGGATCAGGACGAATGAACACATGCTCGTCATCCATCAACAAATCAACCGCATCACGCCAGATTTCCATGCGCTCGTCAGATGTTAAAGGGGCAAGTCCCTGGGTATGTCGTTCCTGATCAATCCGATCGGTGTAGGCCATCCGCTGCGTGGTATGCACACCTGGTAAGGTCACCACCACGCCTGTCCCGGTGAAGACCGTAGCGATACCAATATGACAGGATTCGTCCTTCTCCTGGGAACCGGGCACTGTCAGTGGTTCACCGATAAACTTGACTTCCATCAGTCGTCTGCTTTCCATAACACTCACAGGGGCGCATGGTGTCCTGTTGCGTGCCCACCCGTACAAAAAAATGCCCGAGTGTTACTCTGCTGCACATGCAGTCGTTGAACATCCTGACTTTGACGTCTGATTGGCCATTGCCATAGCACGTAGACGCCTTGGTAAAAGCGTAACAATACCTCCCCATGCTTGGCAGATCAATAGAAGGACTCAATCCATGTCAATAATGGTCAAAAAGCTTGGATAATGGATCATTTTTCCACAGGCACAACGATGCCACGCATGATGATGTTTTGTGCGAAGACAAAGACGATAAATGTTGGGATGGCAGCAATCATCAAGGATGCAAAGACCACGCCCTGGGTACTGTCAGTCTGCAACTGGTACAGCCAGACCATCAATGTCCACATGCTGTCGTCCTGACAGGTGAGCAGCGCAAACATGAAATTGGCATACGCATGATTAAATGCCTGCAATGCGATGACCGCAAGAATGGGTTTGGACAAGTTCATGGTGATCTGCCAGAACATCACCCATTCGTTGGCACCATCGAGTCCAGCCGACTCATACAGCTCCTTGGGCAATGAATCAAAGAACCCCTTAAGCAGGAAAATACTGTATCCGTTAGCAAGCGTTGGCAGAATCAATGCTGCAAAGGTATTGAGTAAGCCAAGCTCTCGAAGCATCAGGAAGTTTGGAATCTGTGTCACCATCGGCGGGAAGGCCATCGTGAGCATCAGGAACAAAAGCACCTTGTACGTCGAAGGCATCTTGTAACGACTCATAGCATAGGCAGCCATCGGATTGACGATCAATGCTGAGATGATTGCAAGCAGACAGTAAACCACCGTGTTAAAAACCCCACGTCCGTGCAGGACGATGTAGTTAAACACGGTGACATAATTACGGATGGCAAATTCCCATTTGAGTTTGCCTGTGTTCTCTAAAAACAACCGGTAATGCCACTGTTTTTGAGGGGTCTGTATATCTGCCACCGATTGATAGGTTGTGCCAAGTTGGTCATTGATTTTTTCGACAGAGCCAAAACGTTCAAGTAGATAATCAGCGAATCGAAAATCCACACAGTCAATACGGATGGCATCGATCGGAATGATCAACCGCTCACCGTTGGCAGGATCAACCCAACCTTCAATCATGTTCTGCCAGTCGACGAGACGTTGGGCAGTGGTGAATTGCATCCCCCCCATGGGAACTTGATCAAAACTTTTGAAGTCTACAGCATAGGTTTGATTGAGCTTTTGCAGACTGGCATAGCGTGCTTTGAGAAACCGTGTAAAGATTGGTCTGGCGGATTCGTCTGCCGTGAGCCACAGCAGATTGACGGTTTGCCGAACAAAGTTTTTCCAATCTTCCTTTTGCAATTCAGACCCATCAGCCGGAAACTCGCGTGTGAGATAAACCTGTTGATAGTTGTTGTAGTTGGTCTGATGCGCTTTGTTGTACTCTGCAATATCACGGGTGTATTGTGTTTTGAGAAACAGACTGCGATACATGCCTGCCACACTCGGATAAAAGCGATACACATCAGGGGCGGTTTGATAGAACTGTGCGAGTCGTTGATCCAATGGCGATTGTGTCGGAATCTGGCGTCGCTGAATCATCGGTTGTGGTCGGATAATAAAATGACTCCAGCCGGTGTATTCAGTCCCCAAGGCTTCATTCACTGCATGGATATCACCTTGATATGTCTCAGCAAGTTCACTCATCAGATCGCGCAGCATCAACGGTTGGACCGTTTTGGTAACCGGCATTTCCATCATGCCCACCATGCTTGTGTGCGTGTTCAGGTTTGCCTGTTGTAAATAGTCATCCCATGCATCGACTAGTTGATCGTTGATTTGCGTGGGCAGCTTGGCTGTTTCAAAGCTCGAATCTTCCACATCGTAAGTGAGTTTGAACAGATCCATCTTCTCGTTAAATAAACCTTCAAGGTACTTTCGATACAGCGTGTCCTGTTGTGTGAGAAAGCCCGGGACGACGCGCAGTTCGTTTAAGTCCACGGAGCTTTTGGTGCTGCCGGCAATCATCAGCATAAAGGGGTAGACCATGGTGACGGACCCTAAAATCAGCAGCAGATATATCCCGCTGATGAGGAGTCGGACCTTGAAGTTTTTGCGACCAATGGTTGAAATCATGGGCATGGTGAACGATCCCGTTTATCTTAAAACATCCTGTATTTCAAGGACTTTTTGCATGTATATCCGTTGAACTATTTCTTGCCGGTAGTCTTGAATTCCAATCGGCTAAGGATGCGTAACTGGTAGACTGTAAAGCCGATCATCATAAAGCCCAGTAACCACGCCATCGCAGTTGCCGGCCCCATTCGCAGATACGTAAAGGCTTCATAGAAAATTTTCAGACCCGCGACTTCGGTGTTGGCTCCCCCTGCTGTTAATGCAAGAATATTGGCTGACGACATCCATGCCCCGATGAACACTCCCACGAAATTGATGATCACCAGTGGCTTGAGAATCGGGAAGACAACAAACAAAATCTTGTCGACAAAACCCGCGCCATCCAGGTCGGCTGCTTCGTAGTAGTCATCGGGAATGCCTTTGAGCGCTGCAAGGTAAATCAAACAGCCTGGCCCCATCCCTGCCCAGACCATCGGGATCACACAGGCGATCATGGCCGTGTTACTGTTACTGAGCCATTGATACGGTTCAGGCAGCGTGTCAAAAAGACGAGGGACAAAGCCAACCGCCCATTGTCCGACTGACTCTCCACGTGGGAAGAGTATCGGCGAGCCCAGGGAGACGATGGCAAATCCAAACATCAATCCGGCGAGGACAAATCCTATTGCAGCTTTGTTTGATTCATGGAAATACAACCGCTTGGCAAACATCAAACAGCTGATCAATAAAACCACCCCACCCACGACATACACAATGGCAGGAATATGCATCAACACTCGGTTAAGCGCGCCGGACTCGGAAGGTGCATAGAACATTTTCCAAAGCAGTAACGTCACCAAGCCGGTAATGACGGCTGGCAGATAGAAAATAGTCCGAAACAGAAGCTTGCCTTTGGGGACTTCCTGCAGCAGAATCGCCAGGATCACCGGCGGCAAAAACGTCAGCGAGATAATCAGAAAACAGTAGCGAAGCGAGTTGTAAACGGCCTGCCACCATTCCACATCAAAGAGGACATTGCCAAAGTTATCCAAGCCGGTGAACTTGGAATTGCCCATGATGTTGTAGTCCATAAAAGCCATCACTGAACCGCGGAGCAGTGGAACGTAATGCCACATCAACACCGTGAGTAAAGCAGGTATCAGCAGCAGATAGGCCGACCAATATTTTTTAAACCCCCAGCGAACCTGCTTGCCATCGACAGCAGTGCTGGGAGGGGTGAAGGTCTGAATGACTTTGCGGAACACCAAGGCAAAAGCAACGACAATCAACAGCAAGACCACCGCAGCAGTTGTGCGTCGGGTTTGCACCTGCCTGGGTGTGAGGATGCCGATCATTTTTTCATTGGCTTTTGCGACGGCTTGATCCAACAGTGCCTTGAGTTGTTCATGCCGTGTTGCCTGATCGTCACTTAACTCACCGTTTTTGAGCATCTGTTCAGCCTGCTGAAGAGGCAGCGTCATCATGTCATAGGCCACGTTACTATTTCGGCCATAGGGTTCAGGTTTACCGGTATTGACTGCAATTTCAAAGGTCTTTGCCCATCCTCTTGGGGTGAGACGAATCACATCCTGATAGCCATAACGCGCAAGGTATTTGGGATTCACAAACCGGCCGAGTCCCCCTTCGACCATCATGCGAGTTTTAATTTGGGTTGCTTCATCAGAGTCGTAATACCAGATGTATTCAAAGGCAGCATCGCGCACTGCGGGGTGTTTGATTCCTGCGTACATCCCCATCATGCGACTGTTGAGTTCACCGCCTCGCATGCGATTGCCATCTTGATCTTCAGGGCCAAGCGGGACAGGTACCATGCCCGTGACATCAGGATTGATCGTGGAGAACAGCTTCTCGTCGATGTAGGCGAAGGTCATCCCGATCTTGCCTTCATTCCATTTGGTACTTGCCCCAGCGGTATCCTTGGAACTGTAACCGCGGCGAATCAGATCGTTGTCATCAATCCATTTTTGAGCACTCAATTGCGTGTAAAAGTCCAACGCCTTGACGGCCCCATCAGAGTTAAACACACATCGCCATTGATCTGTCGTTTCGTCATAGCTCATCACCTCGCCACCAGCAGACCAAAGGAACGTCACCCAGAACCATGACTCATGCTTACCACGCCCCAGCAACATGCCATACTGATCCACAGCAGGCTTGGTGAGTTTTTGTGCTGCATCAAATAACTGATCCCAAGTCCAATTCAAATCTGGATAGGAAATTTTATTTTCATCAAAAAGGTCTTTGCGAAAGAGCAGAACCTTGCCCAGAGCGCCACCGTAAGGCATCGCCCAGACATGCTTATCACCGGCGGGTCCCTTGCGTTTAATGACCGGCCAGATTTTGTCATGCACCCGTTGCTTTAACTCCTCTTGCGGGAGTTGATCGACCCATTGATCCATCGGATATAAAAAACCATTGCGGATGTAGGTATCACTTTTACGAAAGTTCACATAAAGCACATCCGGCGCCATGTTGCCTGCGATAGCCAACAAGTCCGTCTCGACACTTTCAACTTTCAAACCTGAAAAGCGATGCAACTCAATCTGGACATTGTCCCAGTTGTAATCGCCATACGTCTTGGGATCGGCTTTGTACCGCTTGGCATACTTGGTTTTGAAGATATCCGCATAACGCTTTTTGAACTGCTTGACCGCAGCCACATCCGCCCGCGATGCCGTATCCGTCTTAGAGGGGTCCGGCAGGTTGGCGACGGTCAAATGAATAATGGTCACGCCATCACGAACTTCAATTTCACCGGCATCAGCGGGAACATGACACAATCCGATGATAATCAGGAGCAACATCCCCAAAATGGATCTGCCTGCGAATTGCTGCCTGAAGATTTGAGTCATCATGCTATTTACTCCATCACATGCGATAGTCAGTTGAAATTATACACACCTCTTTTGTTTTTTCAATGAATTAACTTTTATTTGTTCTTGTTTTCAACCACTATCACACTCAGATCGCGTGTGAAGTGTGTACACCGAACGTCAGACTGACATCCGGTGTTCATCATAAAATGAACAATTCGTGTAACTCATCCGCAGAGGAAATCGCCAATGCTCTATGCACGATCGTTGAGACATGATCTCACACCTGCGAGGAATGACGCAAGTGTAGACGAGGACTGATCTATCCAATTTTCGTATCTATGGCCTATCATGGCTGCGAGACTCTGTGATGCTGAATCGGTCACACAGTCTCGCAGAACGTTCGATGCCCATCACTGAGCGACGAGTCTGAATTTGCGATAGAGATATGGATACTTACCTTCGCCGATTCCTTCCGTGAGTCCCAGCCAATATCGGCGGCCTTTGCCATTGTTCTGGTTGACGATGAAGTTCATGCCAAACATTCGGCCAGAGATGGGTGAGAGCTTGCCCATTTGATCCCACGGGATAGACAAGCGGTATCGGGTGACATCGGCATCACGGGTAATGTTCACAATCGCACCGGGAACAATCGCCCCCATTGGATGCTTGGCCGTATGCGTGAACGCCAACTGTCCCCCGTTTGGCCCCAACCATGCGATTAGTTCAATGTCGTCGTTGTCGAAATCGAATACACCTTCACGAGCATTATTAAGTGTATCCAAAGCCAGTTGCAACGAGTCACCATTCCAAGCACGGAAATGTGCTGCGTCTTGCACATGCACAGGGTCAGTCACGTCTGCTGCGAAATGGAAATATTTTTCGTCATAGGCACAATTAAATCGACCACTCAAATCCTTGGCAGACTCCCAACCAATGTTTGGGTCCGGTGGATAGATTGACTCACGATTTCCAAGAGTAATGGCATTATCATCAGTCAACAGATTCGATGCTGAAACATGCTCGACTTCTTTTTGACGGCAAGCCAGCAGACTCCCCTGCTCAATGCGATGTGTCACCGTGCCTTGGGGAGTGACGGCCTGTAATGACAAATCACTATCAACAAGTTGAGATGACACCCTCAATGTGACCGAGTGCGTCTGACCAGGCTGCATGGTGAAGCTCCGATCAGTCCCACCCTCAATGGCCAATCGTACCGACAAGGCTTGTTCCAAATTATTTTGCACAAATGTCACCAACTCTTTTCCATCACACAGGAATGGCGTGAGCATCACAGGTGGTAAGTCAATGCGGGTATGACCGAGTTCTTCAACCAGTTGATCTGCCGTCAAGTCATCGATGCGAATCCACACCGGTGTCGTACTCAAAGGAATCACGGTTTTGTTTTCTTTTTCCGTAAGTGTCACTGCATGTCCAAGCAGGTCCGTCACATGCACCTTGGCCATCGGCTGATCTATGAGTATCTGTTCGACATGCCCCTTGTATCGCCATGCAGCAGCGAAAGGCAGGTTCCCGCTGTCAGTGAATGTGTAGACACGTAGATCAGATTCAAACACCGGCTTATAGGCAGTGGCATGCTCCAACTGCCTGGCGATATTGGCGAAGAACACTGCAGCAGGTAAAGGTTCAAATTCACTTCGCCATAATCCGTATTGGTAATGCTCACGCTCATAACATCCTTGAGCCTTGAACCATAAAATTCTTTCAACCTCTGGCACGGACTTCATCAGGATCAACGCCCGCGCGACGTAGTCGGAATAAGTTTTAAAAATGTCACTATCCAACGCTTCACGGGTGTCATAAGCCCAACCGATCTCCCCTGCCCAGAGACGCTTACTCGGTGATATTGCTGCCATATCCAACATACGTTGGCGAAGGTACGCATCTGGCGCCACCGACCGAATGGCAGAACCGATGAAACGTGTCCCGGTATAGGGATGGACGGTCATAATGTCATAGACATCGCCACTGGCAGCATGTGCCTGATTGATGAATGTACTGTTTGCCTGATTGCCGGACGTGGCCATGCCCGCCACTGGAGTTTGCGGACTGGCTTGTGCAAAGGCTTTTCCTGCAACTGCCAACACCTCACCGTATGCAGTGGCAGCATCAAGCAACGATGCCTGGAGATGTGATGGGTAAATCAGGTCAGGTTCATTTTCAATCTCCCATGCTTTGACACTGTCGGGCGCGTTTTGCCCCAACCAATCAATCATCCGTTGCAAAGCTGCAAAATCAACGGCGGGCTGGCCAGGTTTCCATGCCTGTTTCGGCTGTTTTTCGAGTACTTTCAAGCAAAACAGCACGGACAATTGATGCGCTTTAGCTTGATCGAACAAATCCGTTGGCAGTGCATATTGCCCGGACTTTCTTTCAAGCCATTTCCAAACATAAAAGGCTCTTAGCCACTTGATGCCAATGCGTGGCAAGGCCGCCATCTCCACACGACTGGCGTCCGGGTGGATACCAAAGGTGGCTTGCCTGGCCGTCACCACTGCTGGACGCTCCACGACACCAAAGGCTGTCATAGCTGAAGCAATGGGTTGATCGAGCTTAGTTTTAAAATCAGCATGGACTCGAAAATAACCCTGAGTCATTTTCGAAAGTGCATCAAAGGACATGCGTTTACTGGTATTGGCAGATAATGTCATTGGGTATTGCTGCTGAGTGAGCACCTTGCCATACCAGTCAACGGTGCGGACAAGCAAACTGCCTGTTTGTGATTGCTGCGTGCGATTACTCACTCCCACAGATAAAGGCTTGAGCGTTTCATCGACATAGAGCATATTCCCCGGCGCGGCGGTGGTTGAAATTGACACCACCACGTCCTGCTGTGGTTGATAGTCCAAAGACTTGTTACCAGTATTGAGCATCAGGCCGTCTATTTGTGTAACTGAGTCTTGAGGTTGATGAAGTTCCAGATACACATCTCTCTGACGATCCTGCATAGGCAAGTGAATGGAAAATTTTTGCCACTGCTTTGTCAACGTCATTTTCAATGGTTTACCAACCGGTCCATACCGTACATGTCGAACATGCAATTCGACGTGTCCCAAGCCAGTGACTGTTCGTGCCCAGAGACTCAAGCGATACGTTTTGCCAGGTTGAATCAACCCATAGACAATATCACTGTGATTGCTGGGGCGTGTGAGTTGCAAGACATATTTCCCGTCAGGCGCATCGTCACAAGCAACGCTTTGACCACCTAACCAGTTGGCAGAACCAGCTTCGAAAGATGTATCACCTGGAAACAGATTCTGCCCCGAGACAGAATCAACACTCAATAAAGTCGTTGCTAAACACATTAAAATGAACCTGACCATGAAATTAATCCTGTGATAAGCGCAGGGCATATTGCAATAACCTACCCGACAATAGACATGATGAAATAAGACTTATTCTGCCGATGCATGCACCGCATCGATTTTCAATTCACCGAGACTCGGCTGTTCGTGATTAAAGTAAATCCCCAAACTGGTGGTTTTGGGATTCAGCGATTTACCCGGTATTTTAAAGGTGTATACGGTCCAATCCGTGGTCCCTGCTAATGACGGGATAAGGTCGTGAACGCCGGGGCGATTGGGTGCGACCCATCCGAGCACAGGGGATTTCTTGCCGTCTTTCTGCCCGTATTGCAAGGCTCTGACATTGATCGTTCCCTTGCGGACATTCTCGGTGGCCAAGGTGACGGTGAATACATAATCATGTTTGCTATCGACGGGAAAAGGATTGGTGCGTATGAAGCGTCGCTCGGTAGTTCCTGGCTCGGTGAGTACAAAATACTGTTTACCTTCAGGCGCATTGAACGTCTCAAATCGGCCGGGTAATGCAAGGCCTTTCCATTGAGCGAACCCCCAGTATTTGTCCCCCTCTTCAAAACCGCCGTTGCGAACCAAATTAGGTTTTTTCTGCGGCGCTTCGTCCGCGGCTTGTAGCACGTCCACATTGATCATCAGACAGATGACAACAAGTACAGAGAACAATCGAATCATGGTGATATCCTTGCAAAAATTCAATCAGTCCAACCCTTCATTGGGATTCCAGTACGGCTCCCAACTGCTGCCTTTGGAAGTTGTGGTCAGACCGACACGATTCATCCGTTGCGCATTGACATGACCATCCGCAAAGACCACATTAAAACTACTGCTATGTCGTTCGCCAACCTTGGAACGATGATCAATGCCGGTGTAGTGATTGGCACCATAAAGTCCGTCCATGTTCAAGCGATACCGAATCGGCTTGGCAACACTGGATATCCTGCGCAACGGGTATGTCGCATAGTTGTTGGCATTGCCATGATTCATATTCATGGTGTAGTGAATCCATGGCCCTGTTCCGGTGTCACCATATAACAACGGCTTACCGGTAACGAAAAAATTCTCAGCAACAGATGGACAGGAAAAACTTTCAGGATCGATCAGACTGTAGGAAAGTCTGGAGTGATCCCCGAACTTGGCAAGCAACTCATACCATGGCCGATTGGAGGTATCGCCATTCCAAAATTTAACATACTCAACAATGGAGCCAAGCATGTTGTCATCGTAATCCTGAGCATAAAGAAAAACACCCAGTCCAATGGTTTTGAGATTGTTCGAACACTTAATCGCATTAGCTGCCCCACGCGCCTTGGCCAAAGCAGGTAACAAAATGGAAATCAGGATTGAGATAATCGAAATCACCACAAGCAACTCAATGAGTGTAAAACCTTTGGGACGGCTAATTCTGGTGACATGAATCGGTAGCTTCATGGTTAACCTGCCTTCATTCTGATCATGATTTTTGCCATCGCTAATCCACTGAAAGGTAATGCCTCTGCGGGCATGCTGGCACATAGAAATGCCATTTTGTTCCTGTAGAGTATTTTTCACCAGCAACCCTCAAAAGTCAACGTATTTTGATTATTTAATTTAAAGTAATATCAAATTTACACCTATTAATTCCCAAAGCCACTTACTTGAAATAAGTCACCCAACAATACCACGCATATCTTAAAATGCATTTAAGCCACAATACAGGCACTTTTTTCCAATAAAATCAATTCCACCCCCAATTACAACACGACAACCCGGAATCGGCCACTAGGAATATTTTTGATATTTCACTTGATCCGCAATCAGCCCGTGACTATGCTTGTGCTAGTGTATTCTTTGCTAGAGAAAGCCATTTCATCATGATCAAACTGGCAATCATCGGTGCTGGTCGCCATTCATCGCTCCATCACGGGCCGGCAATTGCTGCGTTAAAACATCGACTCAGGCGTGCTGTTGTTGTCGATCGCAATGCAGTAGCTGGAGAAAAATATGCTCAAGCATTCAAATTGGATCAAGCATATGTTCAAATCGACCGCATGCTTGAAATCGAAAAACCAGATGCGTTGATCGTGGTGACTCCCGAGCAGATCACCGCGACGATGGTTCGTGAGTTACTGCCCTGCCAATTGCCGATGCTGGTAGAAAAACCATTTGGTGAAAACCTTACCCAAACCCAACAGCTTTGCGATGAAGTCCAGGCCAACCCACAGCAACCTGCCCGGATCATGCTGTCAATGAATCGACGCTTCGCCCCGGTGTGCTTAAAGGCCATGCAGTTTCTCAAAGAACGTTTCACATCGCGCCCCGTCCAACACATCCGTGGCACGATGTTGCGTCACGCTCGGTTTGATTCCAACTTTCTGCCAGCAACAGGCGTTCATGTCATTGACACGGTTCACATGTTCGCAGGCAGTCCAGCAATACAGGTATCACCACAAATCAGTCAATTAAGCAATGCAGGCATTGGTGCAGTGTCAGCTCAATTGCAGTTTACAAATGGTTTGACTGGCGACCTGCTAATCCACACCGATTGCGGGCAACTGGCTGAACAGTACGACATTTTTGGATCAGGTTATCGAATCTGTGTTGACTACTTTCACGGACTGACCGTTTATGAATCCGACCAGATCGTGTATCAGCAGATGTACCCCCAGGCCATCCCCATCCCCCAACGCGAAGGTGCCATCACGGAGTTGGAAGCCTTTCTGGATCATGTCGAATCAGGCGACTTAATTTTATCACCCAATCCCAACGACGCGTTGGCAGCAGCGTGGGTTGCGGATCAGTTACAAGCATGCGCATTAGACAACAGGAACGAACTTGATGGAACTACTCCAAGCTCTGCAAAACAATCAAGCCTATCAACAACACTTTGAACCAGGACTCTACGAAATCATTTACAACTTTGTGGCACCCGAATTTGACCCACAAAGTATGACCTTTGACTGGCACGGCCGTGCCACCGGCCCATGGGATTATGCTCCAAGTGGTCCAAACCAAGGAGACTGCTTGCTGCCTTGTGTTCACTTTTCAAGCAGCACAGGTATCAACACCAAGGCTCGCACCTTCATCCCGCGCCAGTCAGAATTGGATCAAAAACATTTCAATGGGCGATTGGGGTTTCGTGTAAAGCACGCAGGAAAAATCGCCTTAAATGTATCCACCCCGCTACAAGTCCAATGGCTTAGCGCAGACATCAAGCAGGTCAAAGACTTTGTTGACACGTCACTGACCTTTGCCAATGTTGATACAAAATGCCTGTTTTTCATGGATCAAAAGCGATTGTCACAACTGCGTGAAAGTTGGGGCAAAGCGCCATGGAGTCATGCCCTGGATAAAGCTCTGGATGATTGTGGACGCTTTGGACCTCCTAAAACGCAGGAAGAAGCACGCGAAGTTGCAACCAGGTTCCTCAAAACGAACCAGGTATACGAAGACAATGTCGTGTTCTGGGGCGACTATCTGCTGTGCTTGTCATTGCGTGTCCTTCTGTTTGAACGCCAAGCAGACACCATGCAATTGATCCAGTGGATCGACGCCCTGGTTTCATTGCCAGTATGGGGTCGCAGTTCAGACCCCAATGGCCTGGATCACAACAACGACCTCTCGGCAGACTTTAACATGATCGGCCTTGCGGTCGCCTTGAACTGGCACAACGCACGACTTGGCGAATCACGCGTAGAACGCATCAAACAAAAAATCCGTTACCAAGCCCAGCAAATGCTCCACTGGATCACCACTGGGCGAAGTTCCTGGCCGGGTGTGAATACTCAGAACCATGCTTACTTTGGATATCAAACTTTGCTTATGGCAGGGGCCGTGTTATTGGATGACAACAAGGATGATCCCGAGGCATTGGATTTCTTGCAGATTGCAGCAGCAGCTTTCAGACGTTTCACCAGCAATCTTCCTTCTGACGGTTCATACCATGAAGGCATCGGATACATTTCCTTTGGCTTGCTTGGACTACTCCCCTCTCTGATGTTACTTGAGCAGATCACCGATCAATCATGGATGCCCCATGAATGGTTTGATGCACATTTCCCAGCCATGAATGCATTGACACCTTTGCATTGCAACAGTGGTTTTCATGTCGATGATGGCGATGGATGCTACCCATGTAACGCAGCGTTTACGCTATGGGCATCACGTCAAAGTCCCAATTCCCAGACACGTAAAGCAGCGGGTCAACTGCTGGCCAAACTTACTGAGGTCGACAAAAACGCACTTTTGGAAGGCAAGTATCTGATCGGCAATTTCTGGTTAACGCTGCTATCCCCGGATGTGTTTGATCTGACAGATGTACTGCCCCAGTTCAAGTCTCAATCAACACCCTACACCTTGCTGCCCTCTGCGGGTTACTGTGTCAGCCACCTTTCGGATCATCGCAAAGCTTATTTCCTAACCGCCCCACCGCATGGCCACGAATTGTTTAGCCGCGAACAGCACACCTACGCTTACGGTCATCACCATCCTGACACAGGCAACGTCCTGCTGATCGACAAGGGGAACTGGGTGCTGGCGGACACCGGTTACACCTACTGTAAAGCGAGTAGCGAACACAATGTTTTACTCGTCGATGAACAAGGCCAATACAACGACAACTATGTCTGGATGCCCCCACCACCATGGGATATCAAACCCAGCAAGGTACAAGTCGATGTACACGATAACATCGTCCGGGCAACCATCGACATGGCTTATATCTATCCTAAACAGCTTGGCCTTAAGACTTGGCAGCGCACGGTGATTACAGCCGAGGGTTGCATGGCAGTCGTCGACCATGTCACAACAAACCAACCCGCAAAATTGACAGTCAGTTGGGGTTCAGACGCGACATGGACCCAGTCATCAGATAACCGTTGGGAAAATGGTTTGGGCTGGACACTTTCAATCCATGGCGATCCCACCACCGTCACACCGCAAACCATCAGACCTGCTAGACGCCGCATGGACCGCAGCATCGACTGGCATGTTCTGAGATTAACCAGCGACATACCTGTCACAAACTATCGTCTGCAGAGTCTCTTTCTCGCTCCGGAATTCCAGGACGATACAGCCACATTACGCACACGCATGGGATTGGATAATCTGGCAGTCAGTTATTCCACTTGAGCCTGATCGATTGGATTCTGCTCGAAGTGCTTACTGCGAAATTCTGTAGGTGTCATTTGGTAGGCTTTGCGAAAAGCCATGTTCAGATTTTTGGTACTCTCAAAACCCGACGCAGCAGCAATATCTGCGATCTTCATATTCGTCCGAAACAGCTGCTCAACCACATAACCAAGCCGGACACGATGCAGATAGGCCAATGGCGTGTCACCGGTTTCCTTATGGAAAACACGACTAAGATGACTGGCACTCACACCACACACCTGAGCCACTGCATTAATCCCCATTCCGGTTTGATAGTGTTCGGTGATGTATCCAATTGCCTGACGCACTAACGGTGAAAACTGTTCCTGTTCCTGCTGACGACAGCCTTGTTCAAGGATCAATAAAATCTCAACAAGCAGCATATTGGCACGAATCAAAGATTGCTCATCGGCAACGATAACGTAGGATTGAATCTGACACATCAAGCCATAGGCTTTAGCTGCCATGTGTGGTTCCAGTCGGACTTCTGAGCGTAGCAAACGCTCATCAAAACCAGGCATCTCAAATCGACATGTCGCGTTTTGGAAGTTGCTGCCTTCAATTGATGTCAACCCGTGCAGTTCATTGGGATTGACGATGTAAAAGCACGAGCTGTCTGTTGTAAAGCTTTGTGGCGGGAGTCGAAAATACCCACCACCACTAGGACAATAGGTCATCTGATACAAGTTACTATGCAGATGTTCATCTGTGTTGCTATGGTCAATATCATGATTGAGCTTCATGAATTTGACACATGGATGACGCGTCTTGAGATAATCCAACAAATTCTGCATCATGAGATTTGGGGTTCCGACAACGACATGATCAATGACCTGCATGGGAGCCTTTAACACAAAGGCAATGAACCACACGGCAGTGATTTAATGATAGTCGGTTTATCTCAGATGTCGATTACAATCGCCTGATCAACGGTCGTAAAAAAACATCGCACAGAACAAAACATCACGTCCCATATCCATATGAAACTCCCGCGGGAAACGAAGTTTCACACTCCGCGCAGCAGCCCCGGTGTGCTCCATGAGATCGACACGTCCCTCATCCTCTCGGGGATGTTGCCAGCATGTCAGGCATGGTGAATTGCAATCGTTTCAACCTGCTGCAAACGGTGCGGCGTTGGCGTTGGTGTTGGTGCTGGCATTGGTGTTGGTGTTGGCGTTGGCGTTGGCGTTGGCAGAAATACATTTCATAAATGGCTAATCAACCATTCCAAAAAATATGCATTACCAGCGGTGCACCGGTCATGGCAAGACCACCCCGATTGCTTTTATTGTCTGGTATAAACCGCCGGAGACGCTCATTGCAGCCACAAGCGAAGCGTCCGGCAAATCAATGAGTGAGATTTTAGTCGAGGTTGCAAAATGGAGCGCATTTTGTGACGTCTTAACGCAGCTTAACAGCACTTCATGGTGCTTAGGGCAGGTGATCACGCGCATAAAAAAACCCCTGTACTTATCCGTAAGCACAGGGGTTTATTTGTTTTAGGTGATATATTCACCAATGATCGGGGTGGGACTCGAACCCACAACCAGCGGCTTAAAAGGCCGATGCTCTACCATTGAGCTACCCAATCGTCAGAATTTATAATCCGGGTCTGAACCGGCTATATTTCATTTTATCATACATGTCACACATCGGTGATCTGCATGCTCAACTTTGAATCAGGTCAAACCCTAAACCAAATTTGAGCCATGTATCATAAACAATTTTCTGGTCAGGTCAACTCAGTTAATCTACGGCTGGCAGGTTGAAAAATCGCTGAGCATTGGCATCCACCAATGTAACGAAATCATCGAGTGACATCTCACGTGCTTTAGCAATAAAGTCCGCGACACATGCCACATAGCGTGGCTCATTGGGGCGGACTTTACGATGTGGGGCCGGCGTGAGATATGGGGAATCGGTTTCAATCATGATCCGATCCGCAGGCATGCGTTTGGCAGCATCGGCCAGATAGGGAGCACTGTTAAAGGTGGTGATTCCGGTAAAACTCACCATCGCCCCAAAGGCCAAAATCTTTTCCAACTCATCAAGCTGGCCAGTGAAACAGTGGAACACAAAACGTGTTGGATCAATGTCCGATGCGGTGAGTTGTGCGATGGTTTCGTCGGTTGCTTCACGGTTGTGAATGATGATGGGCATGTCCGAAAGTTCGCTGCAGACTTCCAATTGCCAATCCAACATTGTTTTTTGCAACTCAATGGGCGGGTCCGGATAGTGATGGTCCAATCCCATTTCGCCTAAGGCAACGACCTTGGGATCAGATGCCAAAAGCCGCATGACACTTTGCACTTCCTGCTTGTCCTGGCATTGATCCGCATAGTGCGGATGTACGCCAACGGTGCTGAAAATGTTGTTAAAGCGTCGGGTGAGTTCCAACCCTTTACGTGCATCTTCGGGCGTGGTCCCCACGGTAATCATGCGGTCCACACCGTCAGCTGCGGCATTGGCAATCACCTGCTCAACACGTTCATGCAAAGGGTCATAAGTCAAATGGCAATGGGTATCAATCATGGCAGGCAGTATAACAGAGAGGGATTTGGGATTTGGGATTTGGGATTTGGGATTTGGGATTTGGGATTTGGGATTTGGGATTTGATTCATTTTATAAAAACACCTGCGGGTTAGCGGTGCCGGCGAGACTCGTAACGGTTTTGGTGTCCAATGGATTTCTGGAGCGCTAAACCGCAAGCGGTTTACACCTACTCCCTACTCCCTACTCCCTACTCCCTACTCCCTCACATTATCGGTCCCTGTTTAACAGATTGTCGTTGCGCTAAGTCATTTGCCGATAGGACTAAAGGGGGCAGTCTGCGCCGGCTGTAGATGATGTGTTCAAGGAGGATGATATGGCAGTGCTCAAAACCGCAACAGACCCACGGTTGGCAACAGATCGTGCAGGACTGGCGGTCGCCACGCAGAACATTCGCATGATGCATTTTCTGGCTCGCTTAGCCAAGGCGTTTAACAATGCAGGTGTCCCGTTAATGGTGCTCAAAGGCGCAGCCATGCAGTTGACGGTTTACGATGATCCGTCTGAGCGACAGATGTGTGATCTGGACTTACTTATCGAAGCCGACGATATTGACCGCGCGTTTGATGTGTTGGAATCAGTGGGTGCGTATCGCAGTCAGGTTTTGATGCGTGAGGATTTCTTCCCCAAGTATTATTACGAAGCTGAATACACGGTGGGCGATATCATGCCAGTGGTGATGGATGTGCATATCCGGCCTCTGCGTCCACTGCGTTACGTGCAGTTCATGCCCGACGACGCGCTTTGGGCCAATGCTCAGCGGGTGCAGATCGGTGATGCCTATTTGTTTATCCCCTGTCCTGAAGAGATGCTGTTGCATATGACCGCTCATCTGGCAGTTCATGGTGACACCAGTCGCAAATGGCGTGAGGATATTTGTCATTGGTCCGATCAATTTGCAGACAAAATGGATTGGCAACATTTCGTGGATGCTGCACAGAAATGGCATCTGACTTTACCCGTGGTTGCAGGCATTGAAGCTGCGCAAGTCGGACACCAGCGATGGATCGTCCCCCAACTTGTCTATGAACAATTACTGGATACACCTGTGAACTGGCGGGATCGTTTGTGTCTTCGCCAAGCCCCCCGTGATGATGACCACCCCACTGCTCATGTGTTAGTCAACGCACTGGTGACACCTGGGATTTTCTTTGTCTTGGGTTATCTCTTTGCTGCGATTTTTCCTGGGAAAGAGCATATGCGTGAATGGTATGGCCATGAACACACAGGTTGGTTGCCGGTCGCTCATGTGTGTCGCCTGCTTCGCCCGATGACCAAATATCTTGATCCGCTCTGGTCAATATTCAGTCGCACGCAGATCATCCGTGATGAAGATGGACGCCCGCAGTTGATTGCATCACGCGACATTGATGCAGGCAAGACCATCGGTCACTTTGGAGTCCGTGCATGGGACGGTCAAACCCGTGGCAGCGTCATCATGACCGACCCGCATGGGCAAAGCCAACACCTGACCATCAAAGGCAAACTCCGGTTCGTCGGCTCAAGCGAAAAACCCAATGCACGCTTTGATGGCTATCGCATTGTCGCCATCAAACGCATTCGCAAGGAAGACGTCATCACCGTCGGAGTTGAACGCAAAGGACAAGTTACCGGACGCAAAACCACTCAAAGCACACAATCGTTGCAAAAAGCAGCATAGATTTAATCGTCACACTCAATACAAACCGACATATAGACGAAGTAACTAAACATCAGGAGAGACAAAAGCGATTATGGATCAGAAGCCCAAGACAACTCCGCCAACCGATGGCCAAAAGCAAACACCCAGCGACGAATCCAAACAGTCACGTCGCCAGTTTGTGACGCGCATGGCCAAACGTGCTGCCTATGTGGCCCCAGCTGTCATCGCACTGTCAGCCAACAAGTCGGCATTTGGCAGTGGTGGTAGTGGTGTTTCCTGATTCGATTGCATTGTCACCAAGACGCATCCAATGTCTCACACGCTTTTAAATCAGACTGCATACCCCAGCGTTCATTCATGGACTGTTCCGGGCTGTGACCTGCCCTGCCCGCGATGTCGTGAAGATGTCGGCCAGGAAATTCTTGATAACGAAGCGATTCTCTACGATCCCATTACCGGCGCCACATTCAGACTCAATCAATCTGCCCTGGAAGTCTGGTCCGGCTGTCGCAGTGGTCGAAAGCTCGAAGACTTGACCAAAGATATGTGTCAGCGATACGACGTGGATCAGGACACCGCACGTGATGATGTTCAGCAGATGGTCGCCATGTTCGCCAGCCACGGATTACTCAACCCTTGACCCAAGCCAGCATCCATCCCGACACACCGTTTCTTCGCCTGGACATCGGGCTGATGAAAGTCGCAGTGCGCGGATGTGAACCACAATTCACCCAGGACTTGGCTGAACTGTACGACCATGTCCGTCAACCGGATATCACCGAATCGCAGCTTGACCGCAAAAACATGCTGGTTCTTGAAGCGGTCTATTCACCGACTAAGAATCCGTTCATCAAGCGTTACAAAGTCACCGGCGATGGCGAAGACCTGTTTGTGCATTTAAAGCAAAATGAAGTCCTCCCCTATCTGGAATGGGCAACCAACTGGCGTGTGATCGCTCGCTGTGAACAGTTCATGCAGATTCACGC
Organism: Phycisphaerales bacterium UBA7800; assembly: GCA_002480565.1. Lineage (GTDB taxonomy): Bacteria > Planctomycetota > Phycisphaerae > Phycisphaerales > Phycisphaeraceae > UBA7800. The sequence goes on from DLCK01000084.1 coordinate 36,943, forward strand.
AGCATCACTGAGTTACAAAGGCAAAGGACTGATCCTTGCTGCAACCTCCGGGTCAGGTAAATCGACACTTGCAGCAGCATTGATGTCGCGTGGCTGGAAGTATCTCTGCGATGAATTCGCTTTGATCAATCGCCAAACCCTTGAGCTTCATGCCTTCCCCAAAGCCATCTGCATCAAAGCTGGTTCCTTCCCGGTACTTGATCAATTGGGCATGCCCCGTTGGGAACGCAAACACTATGTCAAAGCGTTCAAGGGACAAGTTGCCTACGTCAAACCCAGCGAACCAAGCCAATCCAACTTGATGGACACGTATCCTGTCAGGCGGATTGTATTCCCCCGCTATGTCGCTCATCAACAACCGGTCTTGCGTGAAATGTCACGCAGTGAAGCAGCGATCCAACTGGCAGAAATGGCATTCAACCGCCAAGTCGTCGGCGGGCAGGAAGCAATGCGAATCCTTACTGCCATCTGTCGTGATGCACAATGCTACCGCTTGGAAACCGGCGATATCCATCGCAGTTGTGAAATGATCGAATCGCTGATGCGCGATCAAACAACAACACCCGTGCGTCAGACGCGTGCTGCGTGATCTATCAATATTCTCCGCTCATTCATTTGAGAGTTGCAGCGCTAAACCACAAGCAGTTTTAAAACGGGACCGCCTGCTCAAGATCAATCCATGTCCCCTTCTTGGCGACGATGGCATCTTCACGTTTGTGCTCACGAAGTTTGTGGACAAGCGTTCGCATCGGTTCATGTAATGGCGCGGTGAATCGCATGAATTCTTTGGTGTTGGGATTCGTGAATCCGAGTAATGCTGCATGCAAAGCTGGATGGGTAATGATCAAATCCTCACGTTCCAATGCCTTGGCTTCCATGGCTTGGCCTTCTGCCTTGGGGCGTGCGTAATTCAGGAACTTGCGACTACCTGCCGCAATCGGCGGGTTGGTGATTTCCGATTCGCCAATGGGTTCCCCGCCGTAGACAATATCACCGACAATGGGATGTCCTATGTGTGACAGATGCACACGGATTTGATGCGTGCGTCCGGTGCGCAGTTCAACTTCCACGAGGCTGTAACCTTCATACTGTTCGCGGACACGATAGATGGAGACAGCGTGTTTGGAGAGATGATCTTCACGGACACAAAAGGCTTCATTGATCGTGGGGTGACGAGCGATGTGTTGCTCGATGACTTCGCCTTCACAATCGAAATTGCCATGCACCAAAGCAAGGTAAGCTTTGAGTGTTTTGCGTTGTTCGAACTGTTTGGCGATACCCCAGTGTGTCTCTTCGTTTTTGCCAACGACCAGGACACCTGTGGTGTATTTATCCAGTCGATGGATGATACCTGGGCGGAACTCTGCAGCACCGACATCACTGAGTCCTGCGACCTTGCCGAGTTCTTCTTTGCTGAGTCGTTGCTTTTTCTTGAACCCGCGTGTTTGATGTGCTTTGAAGGTTTTACCTTCCGCTTCGACCTGTTGTTTAAAGCGGTATGCCAGGCCGTTGATGAGCGTACCGGAGGTATGATTGCGTGCCGGGTGGACGATGATGCCTGCCTGCTTGTTGAGAACCAGAAAGCCATCTTCTTCGTGGAGAATTTCAATGGGAATGGGTTCAGGCTCAATGGTCTTGACAGCTTGACCGGGCAGTTCAACTTCGATGACATCGTTTTCGCGCATCGTTGCGCTGGGCTTGGGTTTGACTTTGCCGTTGTAAATCACCATGCCTGCGTCGATGAGTTTTTTGACTCGTGAACGTGAGACGCCTTTGAGACGTTGCTGCAGATAAGCATCCAGTCGCATGAGATTGCTGCGTGAAACGACAAAGCGATGGTGCCGTTGGAGGCCATCATCGTCCTCCTGGGATTCATCACTTTGTTCGTCTGAATCGATAGCTTCATCGTCATCATCAAGTGAATCGACTATGTCATCATCGTCTTCGAAAGACTCGAATTGATCATCATTATCAGGCGGCATGGCAATACAGTTTCACATGGCTTACTGATCAAAGACAAACAGCATTGCCGGTCGCATGGATCATTCTTCCGACTTACTGTCCTCATCGGTGATACCAGGCAGTGCCGGGGTCGAAAGATTCAGGTCAAGACTGGGAGCCTTGAATTCGGCTTTGGGTTCGTCGGAGACCGGCTTGGGAGCAGGCTTGGGCAAAGCCTTGGCAAAGTGGACTGGCTTTTTGAGTTGGGCAAGTTTGGCTTTGCGACCCTTGGCCTGTTGAGCAAGCACAGCATAGGTCGTGCCAGCTTGGGTGACTGCTTGATCATAAGCAGCGTCAGCAGCATCCCAATCGCCCTGTGCTTCAGCAACGCTAGCTAAACCAAGCAAACCGTTAATCTGTAACACAACGTGAACGTTCTTGTCGTCAGCAACGGCCTGATACATCTTGCGGGCATCTTTGAGCAGTTCCTCAGGTTCTCTGATTTGAGGTGCTGCCAATTCAACTGTGTTTGGTGTGGCAACTTCATCATCGGCTTTCTCGGTATCCGTAGCAGCATCGGTGGTGTCCGATGCGGGGACAACTTCCTGAGCTTTGGCAGGCGGAAGAGTGGCTTGCGCCAAGAGCAGGTCCGCACCACGCAGGTAAGCCAAGGCTTTGACCGAGCCACTGTTTTCAGAAGCCGTCGCACTATAGCTTTCGGGGCTGGTGCTTTGAGCCAAACCACCCCATGCACTTTCGTGAGCCTGATGCTTGTTGTAGTTGTAGAAACGAACCGCGGTGAATGATCCCAATGCGATGACGATGACGATGAGTGTCATCTGGCCGTACTTGTTCCACCATTCATTGAAATGGGTAAGGAAAACAACCAGGTCATTCTGTTCCAACTCGTGACGATGTTTCGAATCCATTGTGTTGTGTCTCTCTGTCGTCCCGTTGTATCGGGAGGGGTTGCAGCAATGCCACGTTAATGATCCGCAGCATGGTGTGATCCATAACTCCGTCGCGTACCGGCGACTGGCTTATCAGCGAGCATGGAAGTCGGAAGATTGTAACCGATTTTAGCCGTTGGAGCCTAAATTTAGATTCGGCATCGGACCGTTAGGAGAAGCGGCACCAGAAGGAACGTTATAGATCGGGCCGATCATGATCACCACGGTAACACGGTCACCTTGTGGGTACATCAAAATACGCAGGCGTTCGGGACCTTTGGTGCGGTTGAGTACAAAGCCGTTGTCTTGATGTTCGTCGCTCCCCATTTTCCAACCGTTCATGTCTAAACGGCGACGGTAGAACTCAATAACATCTTCGAACTTGGCTCGCCCCTGGTAAACATGCTTCACTTCACGAGCGTTACCGGTGATTGATGACTGGGACTGTTTAACTAGTGCTTTAAACGCAATAGGCTGGCCAACATCTGGGATCAGTGGCTGAGTCTTACCCACCAATCCATGGGCCTGCTGAGGTTCGAGCAGCTTCCATTCTTCATTGATGGGGTTGGGATAGGCAACTTTTTTGCCGTTACATCCCATCAACAGGCAAGCAGGCAGCAGATAGAGAGCCATAATGGCGACGACTGTGGTGTTTTTTCTGGGATTCATAGCAACTAAAGTTTACTTGGATCAGAATTTGGGAGCAACTGGAAACAGTAATTTCCCTTAGAGAATTCAAATCAAACAGCCTGACGCATGCATGGGTTTGATCATTGCCGTCGGCACTTCTGGAACAGTTCTAATTCGAAATACCAAATCGATTCCCGTATCATGTCCACCATGACAACGCTTGCAGACAGTTCAAAAATCGCCTCACTGGTCAGCGAACTGGCTGGCCAGATCAACACGGCCATATCAGCCAATGAGTCCACCCACCCGTGGGCCATAGTCGGGATTCGCAGTCGAGGCGACTTACTCGCTGGACGTATCTCCGAGCAACTCGACTCATCGGTGATCGAAGAACGACTGGGTGTACTGGACATCACGCTTTACCGCGATGACCTTTCTGAAATCACCCATCAGCCGGTTGTGCGAACCACCGAAATTCCATTTGATATTGATGGCATGAATATCGTTCTGGTGGACGATGTGCTCATGTCCGGCCGATCCATTCGTGCAGCATTGCAATCGCTGATGGATCTCGGCCGCCCGCGACGTATTTGGTTAGCTGTTCTGGTGGACCGAGGGGGACGTGAACTACCCATCAGTGCGGACTTCGTGGCAGTGGATCTCAAATCACAACAACTCGACAGCGACACCATCATTGATGTCCATCTGACGCCACTTGATGAGCAGGACTGCATCACTACCCATCCCAAACAGAAAGGCCCAACCAAGTGACCCAAGCCGGTTTGGATTATGCATGGCCTCATCGTGACCTGCTGGGACTTGAAGACCTCAGCGCTCAGGACATTCGTTTCCTTCTTAAAACGGCACATGGCTTTGAAGACGTCAGTACGCGAAGCATCAAAAAAGTGCCCGCGTTGCGCGGTCGCGTGGTCGTGAACCTGTTCTTTGAAGACTCCACCCGAACACGCTCAAGCTTCACCCTTGCAGCAAGCAGACTCTCAGCAGATATCCTCGAACTCACCGGTAAAGGTTCGAGTGTTTCCAAAGGCGAAACACTCACCGACACCGCGCGAAACATTGAAGCCATGGGCGTGGACCTGATCGTCTGCCGACATGCACAAAGTGGTGCAGCCAAACACTTGGCTCACGCGATTAACTGCTCGGTGATCAACGCAGGTGACGGCCAACATGAACATCCTACGCAGGGACTGCTGGACATCTACACACTGTGTAAACGCTGGAACCTCATGGACACCATGGATCTCACCGGCAAGAGCGTCGCCATCGTCGGGGACATCGCACACAGTCGCGTGGCACGATCCAATATCCACGGCCTGCAAAAACTCGGCGCCAAAGTCATTCTCGTCGGACCACCAACCTTATGCCCTGGCACATTCCGATCACTGGGTTGTGAAGTCTCCCATGACTTGGATGATGTCCTGCCTCGCATTGATGCGATCAATATGCTTCGCATTCAATTCGAGCGCATGACCAGTCAGTTCTTCCCAAGTGTCCGCGAGTATGCCACCCTCTTTGGATTAACCGGGCAACGAATTAAAAAAGCACGACCGGAATTACTGGTAATGCACCCTGGCCCGATCAATCGTGGTGTGGAACTGGATGCGGCTGTGGCAGACGGCCCCCAAAGCACCATCCTCGAACAGGTCACCCACGGCCTGGCTGTCCGCATGGCAGCAATGTTCCTCTGCCTCAATGCCAAAAACAGAGAATAGAATTGATCGGGGTTCAAAACGATGCTGCTTATCGCGGTCCTAAAATCATGGCATGTGGTCGCCATCGTCGCATTGATTGCAGTGCTGGCAGTCTACAAATATGTGACCGCGAAAATGATTGACCAACCCAGCCAGCAGTCAGACCAAATCGACATGCTCAGCAAACGACTCAACCACCTTGAAAATCAGCTGACTCAAGTTTCACACCAACTTGAAGAACTCCTTGAACAGCAAAATACAGACGACAAACATGACTGACACTAATAAACAAACCGGCTTACTACTGGTCATCTCCGGCCCATCAGGAGTCGGGAAAACCACCATCACCCGTGAAGTGATTAAACGTCTTGATGCGCAATTCAGCATCTCCATGACCACACGCCCGCAAACTCAAAGCGACACCGATGGGCTGGACTATATGTTTGTCACTGAAGACATTTTCAAACAACATATCGAAAACAATGACCTGCTCGAATGGGCAGAGGTCTTCGGCAATCACTACGGCACCCCGCGAAAACCTGTCGACGAAGCACTGGCATCCGGTCGGATCATGATTCTGGAAATTGATGTCCAGGGCGCGATCGATGTGAAGAAAAATATGCCTGATGCCTATGGGGTATTCATCCTCCCACCCCATGAAGATGTCCTGCTTAAGCGACTGCGTGACCGCGCCCGTGAAGATGAAGCGATCATCCAGAAACGATTCAACAAAGCCAAACTCGAAATCACCATGGCTAAAGAGTCCAATGTCTATGACCTGTTTGTGGTCAACGATGTCTTGGAAGATGCCATTACCAAAATCGTCACAGCCGTCAAAGCTGAACAAACCAAACGCAACGCATAAACAACTTGCATTCTTGATTGGAATCCGCCATGCCCAATCCTGTGAATATCCGCGAACTTGTCCCCCTGCTGATGGTCAGTGATTTAAAACACTCACTGACGTTTTACATTGACAAACTCGGCTTCCAACTCTGCCAGCAAGCTGATGACAAAGGCAACCTTATTTGGTGTCGCATTGAAAAAGATGGTGTCGCAGTGATGCTCCAACAGGCTTGCCTGGATGAAGACGACATGTCAAAAGTTGGAAACGGCGTCACGCTGTACTGGATATGCGATGATGTGGACACACTCCAAAGCCAGTTCGCTGCCAACGGTCTTGAACTTAATGATCCGACGGTCGCATACTATGGCATGAAACAACTCTACCTCAAAGATCCCGATGGCTATGATCTTTGTTTTGAGTCTCCAGTCCAATGCGATTAAAGACCATGATCCCAAGGCACATCCTCGACACCTTCAAGCATATTGGCCCAACGTGCTAAGGCAAACAGTAAATCACTAAGCCGATTCAGATACGTGATGACCATCGGGTTCACATCGCAAGTCTGGGCGGACTCCACCGCAAAGCGCTCAGCACGGCGACAGACTGCACGCCCAAGATGCAATCGTGCAGCTAGCTCGCTTCCTCCGGGCAGAATAAATGCGCGTAACGGTACCACTTGCACGGTCGCATCATCAATCTCTTTTTCCAAACGGTCAATATGCTCATCACCGACACGCCAAATCACATCACCTGCTTCATGGGGCATTGCTAAATCCGCGCCGAGATTAAACAGCTCATGTTGTATCCGAAGCAACTGATTTTTGAGTTGAGCATGATTGCATGACGACACCGCAACGCCCAATAAGCAATTGAGTTCGTCAATTGTCCCACAGGCGACAATGCGAATATCCACTTTGGAGACTCTTTGGCCACCTAATAAATCAGTTTTTCCTAAATCGCCACGACGGGTATAAAGCTTCATGAGGTTGCTCGCTGAGTGTCATAAAAAAACCTGCCCCGTTGCCCACACGATAACCTGTTTTGACCTTACTGCAACAGCCGGTTGTGGTATTAGACTAGATGGTAGTACACATGTGGTGTAAGCCCTTGACGCGACACACATTCTCAACAAGCATGAACTCCGATCATTTCAATTAACACTGTAAAAACAGGCTGTTTTGAATGTGGAAAAACAAAGTCCATATAAATAAACTTTCGTTTTTTTCTTTCCAAAGACTGGATTTTTGCGCGTTTATAACCGATAAATTAAGTAGCCCGTGACTAGCTCAACATAATCGCACCTAAGTCCGACATACAGTGACTACCTTTAGCGGAATGGAAAAAGCGAGCAGTTTCACGGGCTTTTTTTATGCGCCGATTTTGCCCCTCTACATCGCAACTATCCCATGACAATTCATGACGCATGACTATGCAGCGCGAAACTTGCAGATTATCACAGTGACAGTTAAGACAGACTCAAGGGACCCTGATTCGCTTGACGACTTGATCAGCATAGAGCAGATCATATTTTCCCTTAGCCGGTTTGGGGAAGATCAGATGAAAGCGGTATTGATGCCAAGGTGACCAGTCGGCTTTGACCTTTTCATCGACAATGGCTCGAAAGACATTGCATGCAGGATCAACTTTCAAATTCATATCCCCACCGTTGTACTTGTAGTCAGCTTTAATCCCCAGAGCGGAGCTGTATTGCAAGTTACCATTGATGGTCATGCCCTTGGCTCCGATCGCGTCAGGATCACGTGAGTGGGCACGAAAATCAATCTTACCTGCCATCCCTTGTGCACCGGTAAAAGTTAACTTACCGAAAATGGGCAGGCGATCATAATCCGGCCAATCAATTTCTTCAGGAATCAGTCCCGGCACATAGGACATGCGTATATCACTGGTACTCGATGAACCGAGAATCAGGGTCATATCGTTGGGCAACTTCTCCATCAAGATTGTCCCGGAAACTTCCGTGGTCCCGGACTTGAGCTTGTAGTGATGAGAGATAAGCAGCATGTCATAGCCACTGCGTGAATTGTTGTTCTCCAACATGGACTGCTGGATCGCCACATCCAACAAAACATACTGCCCCTGCGTGCTGGGTTTGACGGCAAAGATGTCAAAGTTCCCACCTACAGCCAGGTATCCGGCATTACCGTATAACGTTGCGCTGCCGGCTTTGGTTCCGCCTTTGTGGTTGATGGTTTTAAATCCTTCGAGAATGTTGCCAGTCGTCTGAATCTCGGCCTTTAAGACCACCACGCCATCAACAATCTTCATGTCGTAATACCGGAACTTGGCGGCTGGGCCTGTCACAAACCAGTAAAACGCATAACCGAACACCAGAAACACCGTAGCGACGATGGCAATATTCCGCGGTGTACAAGGTATCCCAAGAATATTGAGCGTTGCCGCTTGAGCTTTTTGCTTGTGCTTCTTGTCACGGTTGCCCATCTCATCGCGCCCACACTCAGGACAATGCGTCTTTTTAAATGGATAAGGCGTCTTGCAGTAAGGACACCTGGTCATACCCGATTGGACAGCAGGTGCAGCAGAAGGGACCGACGGATTCGGGTCGGCCACAGGCATCAGTTCATCGGCAAAGCTGCTGTTTGCTCCGGCTGAGGCTGCAATGGAAGATGAAGGTACGGGTATCTGCGGCCCACGATCATCGTCTACTGAAAGTTCATATAAATTTTCGTCCGACAATCCTTCGTCAGATTCTACAGGTTCCAGATCGGGATCTTCAATTACTTCCAACTCATCATCTTCGATGACATCCTGTTCGTCTGAATCCTCTGTGCTTAAACCAGTCGGTGCAGTGCTGCCCGGACTCACCAATGCATCCAGTGAATAGGTACTGCCGGATTGATCAGATGTAGAACGGATGCCAGCTGTGGGTTCGGTGGGTGCCTGCTCAGGCATGTGTAACACATGTCCACACGCACATTGGAACTCCTGGCCTTTGAGATAATTAAGCCACGGATGCGCCTCGCCACAGGATGGACAAAAAATACTCGGCTCGTTGGATTTGGACATCAAGCATAGCCCCACTGCTGATCCACTGCGGCCATCCCCATTGCGGCCACGTGTCTCTGGATGAATCGACATGGATTATAGAGGATATGCAATGCATGTGTGAACACATAAATTCACAGACACAGTTATTGCAGTGTCAATCGCCGGTTGTTCTGCGGTAGTCTTGAGGTTAAACCATTGAACAAGTTCGTTCACCACTCACCGCCTCTTTAGGGCATCCGTATCTCTAACCATGATTGATTCGCCAATGCTCTTTCCAACTTGTACCTGCTAAACCAGTTTAATCGTGAGGTTCTCATCCAATGGCTGCTGGGCATGATTGCAAATCTGGATCATGGACTTTATCAAAATTGAATCTGAATAATTTCGTGCAAATCAACCCTTTCAATGCAAAAGGACAAGACACCCTGTTCAAAGTCCGTCTCAGTGATCAGATGACCAGCAGGTTGGCGGATCACTTTGGACGGCGACTTGTCGAGTTGAACCTTTATCTGCAACGGGCCAATGGCTGGCAACTCGTCATAGGTGTAGCAGTTCTGATCCGCATGTGAGCCGAACGCATTGATCAGGTTGATCATCAGGTCATCGCCCTGCTGGTTCACAGCGACGTCGACATGATGCGATCCGGTGACTTGTACGATTGGATCAGGAAACAGTGCACGAAGCATGTCCCCCATCAGATCACGAGCCACCGCAGTCCTGGCGGTTGTGTATCGCTTGCCAATGTCCATGTGGATCGCTGCGATCTTGCCTTTACCTAATTGTCGAATCGTACAGGCAGGCGTCATCGCATCCAACGGTTCACAGCGTGGGTAAAACCAATGCGACACCTGCGCGTCCTGAGAGTCGATGACTTCAAAAATCGGTGTCTGGAAATTACCCATCACACCTGCTTTACTCTGCACGTAAACCGTACATCCGTCAATACGTTTACCGGTGACACCCAACTCCCTGGCAAAATGCTTGACACTATCTGGACCGACGATCAACAGGTTGCCCCCCTGTCGGACATACTCAAGCAGCCGAGCTTTGAATTGATCACTCAGATGTAACCACTCGCCAAAAACCAGCAGTTTGAAACGATCAATATCTTCTTCCAACTCCCATGGCATCGGCGTCTGCACAGCATATTGGTTATCCAGGATATTGCGGAGATGGCCTTCCATCGGATCATAAAAACCACCCCAGGGACAAAACAAGGAATCCGGCTGACGGTAGTAAGACTCACTGCTGAGGATCAAACCCACCTGTGGCACGGGAGTCGCGCGATGACAAACGGCCTGACGCTCTCGGCAGAATTCAATCACCTTTGCGGCAATACCCATCTCCCATTCAAAAATCGAGCCATCACGTTTCTGCTTGTAATAGACCTGGAACCCGCCCCCCATCGCCAACACTGCAGCAGCTTCCTGAGACAGTTGCACAGCAGACTTGGGACTTGAGTCCTTTTGTGCCCATCGCCCATTAAAGCCCCATGCCATCAGATCCCATGGACGTGGCTGACCTTGCATGATCCGAGCTTCAAGACAGGCGCGATTAAAGCCGTTGGTGGGTGTGACATCACCGGAAATAAAATCCACATCCAAGGTCGCCTTTTCAGGCATGTGTCCGGAGTATGCCCAGTTGCTGGCAATCTCAAAGTCCGGGTGCGTCTTGCGCATCTGGCTGATGTAATGGGCGACATAGTCACGAAAGCCTTGCCTTTGAAATGCCTGATAGTCCAACCAATCCGGATCATCGGGGCTTTGAGGCATCTGCTCTTTGCCTGTCGCCTGTTTCCATGCTTTAAGTGCATGCGGCGAATAGTCCATTTTCAACCCCCAGCATTCACCATCAATCCAGACGCCATCGACCTGGTAATCATCGACGAGTTCGCGGAACATGGGGATGAGTAATGCATCGACATAGGGGCCAAATACGGATGTCGACCCATTGTCATGGGGCGTCCCATCAGCCTGGCAACTGGCCCAGTGTGGATGCTGCTTGACGGCCTGTTGATCAATGACACCTGAATAGTGCATGTACAGACTCACGCCTGCTTCTGCGGTTGCCTGCCGCCAGAGTTGGAGTTGATCCTTGATAAAACCCGGCGAGGGTGTGCCGACTTTCGTCGGATAGCTGGCAAAACCCGGATGCCCTTTACAGTCACACTGCACATAGTCGGGCTTGGTGCGATCGAGCATTTTTTGGAGCATGCTCAAGGTGACCGTTTTACCGACATGCGTGCAATCGTCGCCAGCATGAAAGTCAAAATGCAGTCCAACGAAGGATTCGGAACGTTTTAGTCGACAAGGCAAATTTGACATCGTGTTGTACTCCAGAGATGGGATTCTATTGCATCGTCTGGAGATGAAATGTCAAATACAAAAGCCTAATTTACTTGGAACTTTCCAGAATTTTTTCCAATAGACGCCAAGTCAAACGTTCACCGGCTAATTGCAGCGCTTTTCGGCCTGCCAGGTTTTCGCCCAAATCCACGGCACGTGCCATCTGGCGATCCGCAAAGATCACTTTCCCTGTGCCGCGGTCGATGATATTAATCTCCACGCGAGCAATCGCGCTGTTGAGATTACCGATACGGGCGCCAAATTCACTAAAGGCTTCACCGGCAATGATCCAGTCGGCTTTGGCGGCTTCGCCGGAGAGCTTGGGATCCTTGAGATGCTTAAGGGATTTTGTGAGTTTATTGACATTGACTTCATAAATCGTCACGCCACATGCCAGGAGCATACGTTTAATTTCCGTCTCTACAGCTGGATCTGCCTGGGCGGCCTGCACTCGAGCAATGTGTTCCTCAGGCACAGCTACTACCACCGTAGGCATTTTCTTGTCTTTAAATTTTTCTTTCCATACATCAAGTGACGGAGCCTTGCTTTGCTGTGCCACGAGGGACGCGGCTTTGGCCTGATATTTATCTCTAATTTTCTCTGCCAATTCAAAGACCAGTTCTCCCAGGTCACGATCGGCTTTACCGGTCACTGCGACCATCTGCACGAGGCTGGTTTCCGTACCGATGAGTTTGGCGGTGAGATTGATGGTCTGCCCCAGCTGGAAAGCCTTGCCACAGACCATCAATCGAGCCCCAACAAGTTTGCCAATCTGGATGGCCTTGGCATTATCGACCATGCCGGTGAGATTGATTTCCTGCTCTTCAAGAATCTTGCTCATGGACTGTCGTTCGACAAGTACGACATCATCAAGTTCACTGAGGCTCGCAGCGACGATCTGGCTGATTTGATCCCCCAGATCCTTTTGGCCGGTCGAAGTCGTATCAAACGGGAAGACCACGACGGACATGGGGGCTCCCCAAGCGGTGAGTGCTGTCATAAGGGTAAAAAACAGGCTTAAAGACAATGTTTTGCGAATCATGGTATTTACCTTTTGGATCAAGTTTTCTCGTAGACCAATATTTAATAGTTACCAATAGTCGGAATTGGGGCTTGGGGTATTTGCGTTTGACGTAAAGCGTCAAGTTCTTTGGCATGACGTGAACGTGTAGGACGAATCGGAGTAGCCAGATAATCGAGTATATTTTCAATGACCTGTGCAGCACGCGGGTCGGTCTGCCAATTCCCCAATGGTAATTGCCAATAGATCATACGTCCCTGACCAAGTTGCTGTTCTGCAACCAAGACGGCTTTGATCTGTGCTGCTGACAAATCGTGACAGGCCACCCAATCACTGATCGGCAAATCTGCATCGACTGCCAATGCCGTGAGCATCGCTTCTTTGTCATCAGGTACAGTGCCTGCCCAATCATCCGCTGACAAGCCCCCAAGCAGCGGGTGTTGGGCTTGCCAATCCAATGCCTTAAGCGTTGACCATTTGGTGCGCATCGTAGGAATGTCAGTGAAGCTTTTTAAATGGCGTTTACCAAAGACAACGATCTGTGTCCCAGACTCAGCAAATTGCTTTAAACGCCTTGCAATGGAATCCGGTTCTATCGAATCACTTGCTTGATCGACAATCAATACATGGGGTCTGGCCAGCCCCAAGGCATGGAGATTGTTAAGGGTGCGAACATTCACACCCACGGGTTTGAGCAGATGTTCAATTGCCTCTGAGGAGCTTAAAACGATGACTTGCAGGGTCTCGAACCGCTTAAGGGGTTTAGACAATCCAGATGGAGGCCAAACGATTATCTGAGTCTGCGTTTTGTTAACGATCCGATCACCCTGCTGCCATTGGCAATGCAATGTGAGACCGATTTTGGTGCGAACGTGAGGTAAGGGGATTGCAAGTTGTATTTGTGATTTTTTGAGATCAACCATCTCACTTGCCAAGACACGATCACCTTTGGCCAATTGCCAATGCAGCGTATTGGATTGAGCAGAATCAAATGATTCAAAATGTAGATTCACCGATGCTGGGGTCTGAGCAAAATAATGCCCGCCATTGAGCAACGTGATGGTGACAAGGCATTGAATCAATAACACGAACGGTCCTCCGGAATATCAGCCCCATCATAAATTAAGCTGTTCATCAAGAGATAGTGTAATCCGACAAGGACGACAAGAAAACCACAAATTCCCGCTATCACTAAAAAGACTGCTTGATATACTGACAGCAGACATTGTCTATCCTTGCCCATTTACGGGGGAATCCATGTCATTTTCATTAGACCGGTATCACACGATGTTGCGCTTGTTGCTGTGTGTCATAAGCATGTGGTCCTTTGGTTTAAGCCCAACATCCGCACAGCAGCAGACCCGACGGATTTACATTCCTGCCCAGAACAAGCTTGCCCCTGAGGCATGGTGGGATGCCGTTTGCATCGGTGATCTACAGACACTCAAGACGCTTCGTGAACAAGATGATTACCTGGACGTACGGGACAAGGATGGTTGGACAGCCCTGCTGCACGCCATTAGCAACGATCAGATGCCAGTGATCGATTGGCTTCTGGAACAAGGCGCGGATCTGACCAAAGAAAGCTATCACGGCTACACCACGTTGATGGCTGCGTGCAGGAAAAATAATGCTCCAATTGCAACCAAGGCCATTGAAGCAGGTGTCCCTGTGAATGCCTATTTCTACCGCAAATCAGCGTTCAGCTATGCGGTTATAAATCGTGCCTTGGCATGTATGGACCTGCTGGCAGCACACAAAGCTCAAATGAACCTGCCAGACGGCAATGGTCAAACCCCCATGGGCTGGGCCATCCAACAAGGTCATTTCGATCTGTATCTGCACATGGTTCAAAAACTGGGACTCAATCCCGCAAAAAACCAAGGCCCCAAAGAGCAATTCATAATCTCCGCCATGCAACACAATCGGCCGGACATCATGCGGCAGATGGCTGGCTTTGGCTTGCGTCCTCATGTGGACACGAAGCAAGAAGATCCCCTTAAAATCGCCCTGGGACGCGGCTTTCTGGATTGCGCCATGGTGCTCTTGGAGATCAGTCGCTGGGAAAAAGAGCATCCATGCAACGATGCTGAAAAAGCCCTGATACAGGCGATTATTGCTGGCGACACGCAACGGGTCTTTTCACTGAACCGTACCCATCAAAACACCTACCCACTGGACTTTTTACCGATTGCTTTTTCCTTTGCCCACGTCCGGGGTAATCTGGATCTCATCCGTACAATGGAGCGTACCACTATTTCGGCGAGGCATCATGCTTCGTTTTACCAATCACTACAAAGACGACTGCACAAAGCAATCGAGACAGAGAATTTTCAATACATTGAAGCATGTCTGTTTGCAGGTGCGCGTGTTGATGATCCCAATAGCCAGCAGTTCATTGCCAAATATCTGGCGAGAAACGATAGTTATCCCTTACTCAAGCTGATGATGAAAAATGGGTTTCAATATCAAGCGGATGATGCCATCAACTCTATTCACTGGCTCATTGATATGGCTGTCGAAAATCAGGATGTGGATATAGTCAAAGGCATTCTCCAAACAGGTGTCAGATTGCCTGTCGATATTGTGCTCAAAGCTGTCACTCAAAAGGATCTTAAACGCATCCAGATCCTTCTTGAATCAGGCATGAAACTACATGAACTCTCATTTGAAAATAAAAACACACCGTCTGACCTGCTCGCATTTACACAAGAAACCTCGACACCCCAAATCTATAAGCTGATTAAAAAAGCATACGACGAAGAAGTAAGACAACAACAGGCGGGGGATCAACCATGAAATCCAAGAGCATCAAAGCACTGCAATGGACGCTCATCGTGCTCGGGTTGCTGGCAGGATTAAACACGGCCGGCGTTTTTGACCGACAAGATGATTCAGACAAATACCGCGAACAGCGTAAGCCCTACATAAAAAAACAATCCCGTCCACGCCCAGTGCCCGTGTATTTGAAACTCAGCGCAGCTGGCCAGCTAAAGACTATCGAACAGTTTACCCAAAAGGCATCACGGGTTGAACGTGTCATTCCCCCAAGCATTTCTCATCGCCCCACATTGCTTGTAGCACCATTTGATTTGCCCACAGCCTGGTATCGCAACCAACTCACGGCAGTGAATCTGGCGGACCTCATGATGGCATCACTCAATGAAGATACACGCATCACACTTGTCGATCGGGAACAACTCGCTTTAGCGATCAACGAAATGTCTCTGGGCACAGGTATCAATACCCGCCAAACCATGAACCTCGGGGCTCTTCTTAAGGCAAACATGGTGCTGTATTGCACAGTGAATCAAGATATCAAGTCTCAAACCACCATTATGCAGATGCAGGTTCTAGACACACGGCATGCCAGTGTGCTGGCCCAGGTACCACTTGAATTACAGGCCGACATATCAGGTCACTTCAATCCCAACCAGGCGGATGTGGATCTGATGACTCAAACCCTTCCTGGACTCTTGGATCAGGCCCTTGTGACACTCAAGCAGATTCAAGACAAGGTCACCATTGCGCCACTGTTTATCCGCAACACATCTAACAATGACCGCCTTGATCATTACCAAGCCAAGTTCCACAAGATCATCACACGGTATGGCCAGCAAACCGACACCCATATCCTGCAAATCGCTGGACTCAATTACGCCAGTCATGAACAGGTTCTGAGTTTGACCGGGTTGGCCGAATCGGATCCCAATGCATGGCAGTATGTAGCAGACGAGTATCTCTGGGGCTATTTCAAAGAAAACAGTCATCCAGACAATACAGCCGTTAGTGACATTCCGGTCACCATAACGCTTTACTGCTGGGATGGGCTCAACGTTCCTGTCGAGTTGAAGGAAGAGACAACGATCAAGGATTTTGAATCCGGTATGGAAAAACTGGCTGAAAAACTCAACAAACATATCCAGCCTAAACACAAGACTCAAATCTGCCAAGGCTTGCAGAGCGAGATTGCCAACTATCTGTATGCCCAAGCACATGCCAACAAAGTCAATGGTCGCTTTCCCAAGCCTGGCGAACGTCAATTTGGCTATGTTCAATTTCTTATGGACTTGGCCTTGTTTTTCGACCCACAGAATGCAAAGCATGCCTATGAGCGATGTCAGCTGAGTCCCCAAACTGTAAATCCGCATAATCCCAAACAGTTCATTGAACAACGCCAATACACCGAGCGTTTGGAACAATTTCTCGACCGCTTTGCAGGCAGTCCGGGCTCAAATACCAAGCAAGGTCTAATTGAATACACACAGAGTCTGTATATCCTGTTAAAAGTCCATGAACTTCCAATGGAATCCCGCGCCTTAACTTCGTACCACTTCCCTGGGTATTTGGTATTCCAACCCGACACGCCCTATCCCGCCGTCCAGCAACAACTTGATGAAACTCTCAATCGCTGCATGGTATTACAGAAATATCTGGCCAAGCTTGATCAAACAGATACCGCAGGCAACGATAAACACTTTGTCAAAACAATTGAAAAATTGGCACAAATTGTCACTCAAATGCCAGTGAGTCATAAACGTTCAGATCAGGTCGTCAAAACTCTCATGGTCATGCTTGAGCAATTAAACCAACGCCAGAAACTTCACGAAGAGAAAAAACAACGCCAACGTGATCTGGACAAGAAACAAACAACCTTTCACGCCACTGCTGAATCCTCCATTGAAAACATATCATCAGTATCAAAATTAAATGCTCTCCCAATATTGCAACAGCAGATCAAGCGGTTAAAAAAGGAATATCCATCAGACCGTAGCTACAAAAGTCATCCTTTAACTTTTTTGCGCAAGGTCGAACCTCACCCAGTCCAAAACCTCAATCTGCCCAATGCCAGTATGGCTGTCATTCCACATCAAATCCTTGGCAGAATCGAATCATCCAACTATTCAAGAATGGGGCTAAACCTTGAAGACAGACAACAACTTTTCAGTGATCAGAAAAACATCTGCCTGCTCAACGATCAACGCCTCAACTTTTTCGACGTCATGGCCAAGCCAACAAAATGGATAAGCGAAAGAATCCCCCAAAACCCGATTAACGACCTGCTGATTCACGATGACAAAATATATATCACGCAGGCTGACACCGGGCTGTTGATAATTGATCTTCACAACAGAAAAACACAAACATGGACCACGGAAAATGGCCTGTTGTGGAACTCGCCCAACCAAATTGCAATGGTCCAAAATCAGCTTTATGTCAGCTACACGGATCACCGGCTCAGCGCTATCGACCTCGAGACTCAGCAAGTCTTCGAACGCCATATCCCCAAGCACTCGAATTTCTCATACCGCACCCAAGGCAAATCACTTTTGGCTTGTGGTACAGCGATCATCGTCGATAAGAATTTAATTTTTGACACGGTCACCGGCCAATCCACAGCTCTGAAGAATGACCATAAACTAACCTATCAAACCGCCAACAACCATGCCTTCTGGATGACCACTGAAAACAAACTCATTACTCTGGCCCCCACCTCCAACGAGCAAAAGTCATGGGACCTGCCCGTGGCCAAACCCGATGGCCTTGCCGCTACTGACGATTGTGTGTTCCTGCTCTATCGGCAATCGACTTGGTATGGGATCGGCGAACAGAAGCTCCCCGCTGGTGCTGGAACAATAAACACTAACTGGAACTCCTACATCCTGCTCTGGGATCCGAACCTGGAGCAGGTCACCGGAAAAATCATATTACCAGGTGATGTATGCGCCCTCTCTGCGGATCATGGCAATCTCTGGTGCCTGCTGGATCGCAATAACAGCTTAAAACTGGTTCAGATCATCAATCCGACCGCAATACCACTCCCCCCATCCCAAACCAAACGTCAATTCAATCCTGCCTTAAAAAGGCTTAGCTCTCAACAACTCGTCTATAGCCTTACGGATATGGCTTATGCTGGGCAACTCGACGTTGTGATGCAATGGTACCAAGGATATCAATACATCAAACTCCCTGCCCAGAGCGATGCCCAGGTGCTGGCTGCTTCATGTTGGCGTTGTACAAAAAAACAAATCCGCAGTTTGGCAAAAGTGATGCTTGGCGATAATGCAGTCAAAAACCATATGACCCTTAGCAAGGCTTTACGCACATGCCTGGCACTGGGGCGTTTGGATGTATTCGAAAGCTTGTTGGATTGCCTGGATCTGATTGGACCGGAGGAATATGCCAAAGGTCCCGTACAGAAAAAAAACGCCTACGGACCTTGGCACTCCAAAATCACCCCATGGGAAAGCCAAGGCCTTTTGCTAGCTTGGATCAAACAGGCGGCTATGGATTATCAGCAATGGGATATCTATCACCGTTTTGATGCGTACGATCTTCCCGCTAAATTCAACCACGGGGGAATATGGTCGTCAAGGCATTCTGAATACCTCAACTTTTCATCATCCAAACTCGACATCACACCGATGGCCATGGCGATTCGCCTGGAGCATCGCAAAGCTTTTGACACCATGCTCAAGCTTGGCCCCAATCCCTTAGCTGACGATATAACCGTTATACCGACGGCCTTGGGAAGCCACACCCCGTATTACATTCAACAACTTCTTGAGAGTTGGTTCGTCCCCATGCAACGGACAAACAACTTGTTTCTTGTGAATCACAAAGCCATGGACGCGGTCTATCAATGGGCCTTGCAGGATGACACATCCAAACGTTGCATCCAGATTCTGTCCATAGTCAATGCGTTAGAGGATTATGAACAACTCGATAAACTGCTCGCTGCAGTGGCCGACCCCAACGATCAACAACTGATATCCGCGTTCTTGAGGATGAATAATCTTAAACTTCTGGACATGCTCAACGCCAGCGGATGGGATGTCGCACATCATACGCCAGTCTCCTGCCTAGACCAGAAGCACATGATCAGATCATACGTCCTGGACTGGCTTATCAAGCATCAATATCCATTGGATCAAACAGACGCTAACGGGCAAACCGCTTTGATGCTTAAAGCCCAATTCGGTTCTGCCATTCAATGCTATCTGTTGCTTGAAGCAGGTGCATCCATTGACTTAACTGATAAAAATGGACGTAAAGCCATTGATCTGACAAAGCAGGCAGACATAATCGCCCTGCTTGAAATTTACAGCCAATCAGGACAGGAATCTTCTGAAGCTGCTTCTCAAATAGCGCCACTTCGAACCTATAACGCTTCCGACAAAAAACTTCACCAACTGATTCTCACGTCAGCTAGAAATAACGACACCCAGAAGCTCAAAGAGGCAATTGCAAAAGCAGAAGCCAAACCGCAGTACCAACCCTTTTTCAAAACCTACGAATACAACCCACTGATGTACACCGCTTCACGTGGTGATCTCGAAATGTCTCAAAAGCTCATTGATTTGAATCCAGACTACATACTCGGGAAACAGAATGAAGGTTGGACACCCCTGATGTATGCGGCAGCTAATAATCATGCTGCTGTGGTGAACCTGCTGCTGACTCATCATGCTCCTTGGCAAGTTGAAAATAAGATGCACCTCACCGCCCTAGAGTTAGCACGTCTTTATCATCAGGAACAGTCCGTCCAAATGTTTAAAAAACATGGTATCGATCGAAAAGACGGCCGTGTCTTGATGCGTTTACTGACCAATGGGAACATCAACCTTTTTGAACAAATGATCAAGTCTGAAGGTTATGACATTAATGCACATGACGAAAAAGGAAATACAGTGCTATTTTTTGCACTCGATGCACTAGGAAATAAACCCATGACTTACTTGTCAACTCCGACATACACCCCCGACTATCCGCTTGCACTGCGTATTCTCAAACTCGGTGGCAATATCAATCATAAAAATCTCAAGGGCAACACTCCCCTGCTTCAACTCTTGGGCAAAAAGTATGTGGGTTGGCACCCTCAATACAAAGAAAGTGAAACCTCTATACAAAAACGCATCAATAACAATGCTCAAGCAATTGCATTTGTCCTAAACCATGGCGCCCAATTACACATCACCAATCACGAAGGTAAAAACGCTCAGATGCTTGCTGATGAAAACATTCGTTCACCTCACCTTAAGCAGCGAATCACAGAACTTCTCACCGGGAAGATCGCTAATTAAAAATTGCTAAGACATCTCAACCTGAGGGCGACTTTAGACAGGACTGTAGCATGACATTTTTCACCCCAGTAATACAGAGCAGGCTGTCCCTGTTACACCTTTGCATGCTTATTTGCATTGCTTTATCCGGGTTGACACAGCCCTCTGCATGGGCAGAGCAAATTACCAGTAAGCAACACAACACGCCCCAGCCCAAACCGGCCCCCTCGGTATGGTGGAACGCAGTGAATAAAGGCAATTTACAGGAACTCAAAAAATGCATGCAACAAGGAAACTTCCTTAATGAACTTGAACCCTATACCGACAAAACCGCGTTGATGATAGCAATTCTTCAACAAAGACAGACAATCATAGAGTGGTTACTCCAAGAAAAAGCGGATCTCAAAAAAATAACACGTAGAAGGAATACCACGCTCATGGCCGCCTGCACCGCAGGTAATGTGCAGGTCGCCCAATTGGCACTGGATGCAGGTGTCCATCCCGACGTGCAAGGCTCACGTATGAAAACGGCCGCCCATCTAGCTGCTCAAAATGGTTCATTGGCATGCATTAAACTGCTGCTTTCTCGCAAGGCAAATTTCCAATTATTCGACTCTGACGACCAGACACCTTTGGGCCTTGCTTTGCAGAACGGGCACATCCCCATCTACCGGCACTTACTTGCCCAAGGTATCAATCCAGTTGATCATCAACGTGATGGTGAAAAGCTGATGATCTTTGCGCTGTATCAAAATCAACCGCAAATCATGCTCGAATTAGCTCAACTGGGACTTGATGCCCAAAGCACGGACACCAGGATTGAGGCATACGCCCAAGCTATTGAACTTGGTTATCTGCAATGCGCTAAAGTCCTCCTTCAAATGAGACGTTGGAAACTTCCCCAAGCCTCCAATGAACCTGAGCGTCAACTCATTGATGCCATTATCGCTGCTGATTCAAAATCGGTGAGGCAATTGCTTGAATCCCAATCCAATCAATATCAACATGATTTTATGCCCATAGCCATACAATTCGCCAAGGCACGAGGGTTTCTGGATTTCCCGGTGATCCTCAGAAAAGCCACACAAAATGCGGTCTTTGCCAGGACACATCAACGTGCACTACAAGACAATCTCATGTACGCCATTAGTAACCAATCGTATGTACGTGCTGAAGCCTGTTTTCATGCTGGAGTCAATTTCAAAGATATCGCTTTTAACCAAACCATCCTTAATAGCATTAAACGAAACCGTGATATTCGCATACTCACCTTGCTGCTTGATAAAGGTCTGCAACTTAATGCTGACATGAAAGTCGCAACAGCGAGTCTGAACGAAGCTATCTATGCAAACGAATCTAAATATGCATTGCTTTTACTCAAAGCTGGATGCGTCCCTGACAACCATAGTTTACATCTTGCTGTAAAAAACAATCATCCGATTCTCGTCGAGACATTACTCAAGAATCAAGTCGATTTGGATTTAACATCTTATGGCATTCTAAGTCGGTTAAACAGATTGCTCACGTTGGCAAGAAAACACCGATCAACTGAGACTATCACCATTCTGGAGAAGTGCATCAAAGGTATCGATGCCAAACAAATGGATCTGGAGAAATAATGATGCGGATCCAAACTCAAATAAAATCCTTATTACTTGTACTGGCTATTGCTATTGTCTGGGTTACGCCTATAGATGCAGCCCCAAGTCTCTTTTCAGTTAATCCACTCAAAGCCATTGAACAATTTATTGAAAATGCACCACGAGTTGAAGGTCAACCATCAACACCTTTCCCCAAAAACCCAACGGTCCTTGTCGCACCGTTTGAATTAAGCTCCAGGTGGTATCGCAATAAGTCGACATCAATTAATCTTGCGGATTTGTTGATGGTCCAGCTTAATGACATGCCGGATATCCGCTTGGTGGATCGCCAGCAATTAAACAAATCAGTCGAAGAGTTGGCCACTTCGCTGGTGATGGATGCTGGCCAGATCATGCGTCTCAGTTCAGTGCTCAAAGCGGATATTGCTTTACGTTGCGTGGTTATACAAGATATCAAAACGCTCAAAACAAGCCTTAAAATGCAGGCAATCGACATCCGTCATGCTTCAATATTAGCAGCACAATCCTTTGATCTTCAGGCCAACGCAGAAGGATTCTTCAATCCCACTGAATCTGACATGGCACAACTGACCAGAGCTGCCAGACCGCTGATTCAGCAGGCAATCACCATTCGCCGACAATTGGCGAACAAAACCATCCTTGCCCCCCTGTTTTTTTGCGACATGTCTGACAATGATGTGCTCAGTCAATATCAAACACGTTTTGGAGAGTTTGCCACCCAAGCCGGTAAACAACTGACCAACGTACGAATCCTGAAGATTGCCGGCATGGATTACGCTGCGACAGAACAGGTATTGAGTCTTAGCGGATTAGGTAACGCCGATCCCAATGCATGGCAATCTGTAGCAGATCAATATCTCTGGGGTTACTACACTCAGTTGCCGCATCCTGACAATACGCCAATCAATGACATCCCGGTATCCTTGAAATTGTACTGCTGGGATGGACTAAACGCACCACGGGAATATCACCAACAGACCACCGTCAGCCAATTTGTACCGGCCATACAACGCCTCTGTGAACAAGTTTGTAAACAAATACCCGCGCAGAAAAATCTCCAACGCTGTGAAGGCCTCAATCGTCAGATCGCCAGACACCTGGTCTCTGAAGCTTCTAAAACGAGACGTCGAGAAAAAGCCGGCCACAGCAGCATTCGCATAAAAACCTATTACCGGTTTCTTCGTGAATTAGCTGCTTTCTTTGATCCTGAAGATGATCGACTGGCATCGAATAATATTGTCTCTGAGACATATAAAACAGCTCATTCATTGCGTAGCGTTTTCTTTACAAAACTTGAAGAAATCAATCGCTGGCAACAATTTTTCCAACATTATCCCAATGCCACTGCAAAATCATCATACACAATTAAATCCTATGTTCGGGTTCTGACGCAAGCCATTGAATATTTACACATGGACTTACACGCAGATGAATATAACAGTGATGCAGTCTTGCATCTTAATGAATTCCCATTGGACATGCCCACGTATGCGATAGGAAAGCAAATGCAGGAGCTTGCCCAACGCTGTATTGAACTTGGTGATCTATTCAACAGAACCAAATTGTCTGAGGCACCTTCCGGACTTAAGGCTTATCAAAAACTAGCCAAAGCAATCCAATCAATACCTGTTCAAACATCCTTGACTCAGCGTGCTTATGAAGTTGTCACACGGATTTCAAAGACAAACCCGAAGGGCCAATCACCCAAAAACCTTTCACAGGAAACCAAACCGATTCCGATGATTGCTCCTAAATTGTTGGCACAATTGCAGCAGATACGGGAAGGTAAAACCACTGAACGTCCTGCCAAATCAGTTTTATACGATGCACGAATTGTCCCTCCCCATCCATTGCAACTACTGGATGTCCCGCGAATCAATGCTCCGATGCTTCCGACTTCACAACTGATGCATATTGATTTTCAGCATCATTCGTCGAATAACTTGCCATTGAGTCATGCCATTCGTCTGACATGTGATCTTGATGAGATTTGGAATTATGGTTATTTCGGCGAACATTCCTACAACGCAGCGTCACAAAAAATCCGAAACGGCTTTGAGCTATTCCGAAACAAAACCAAACACTGTGCAGTGACTCAAGATGGCAAACTCTATCTATCCGTCAAACGCAAAGGTATCGCTGTTATCAATCTCACCGATGAACATATCCAACTATGGACTGTTGATGACGGACTGCTTTGGGACTCCCCCAATCAGCTGGTGATCGTCGATAAAAAACTATACGTCACCTTCAAAGATCACCGAATGAACATGATTGATCTGAAAACCAATCAGATCACTGAACGACAGCTTGAATGCCCTGCGAATTCAACGATCAAACCCACGGGGAACCATCTCATTGCGTTTGGTTCATGGCTTCTGGTCGACAAGACCTTTCTTTTTAATACCCAAACTGGCAAAACACAACGGCTAGGTCATGTCCTTAGCCAACTACTCGCAGGTAAACACCACACAACCATTGCCAACGACATACCGGTACAACGAACTGCTGTCCAAGGGGACACACTTTGGCTCACGACAGACACACAACTCATCCGTCTGAATCTGGCTAAGAACCAATGTGATGCGTGGGAACTGCCATTTGCTCAACCAGATCATCTTGCGGCCACGGCGAGAACGGTGTATCTGGCATACTGTGAATCTACCTGGCTTAATTCACATCACACACAAGTCAACATGCACAATCCCGATTTGAACATGCCCACGCATCTACTGGCTTGGGATATCAATAAGCAGGCTTTGCAAGGGAGAATGATTTTACCCGGAAATATGCAGGCATTGGCTGTGGATTATGGCATGCTCTGGACATTCATTGACCGCGCGGATCAACGACAACTTCTGCAAATCATCACGAACGATCCTCAAGCAAGCAGGCCTATTGCCTTACCTGCTGAGGCACTTGATCAAACCCATCTCACGGAATCAAACCTGTCACGACTAGCCTATGCCGGGCAGATCGAGCCCATCTTTGTATGGCTCGCATCACATCAAACGCCGACGCTCTCCAATGCACGAAACATTCTAACGGCATCCTGTTACCGCGCGCCCGGAGATTCTATTCTGAAATTAGCACAAGCCTTCATCACGGCTGATGAGAATGATAATTTGATCCTACTACGGGACCCTATTCTCAAATCACTTGCGTTGGGACGACTGGACCTTTTCGATGATTTACTGGCGTTGATCACACTGTATCCTGCTGATCTATATTCTCCGGAATTGACGATATTCAGCAAGCAACTTCAAAGCCTGACTTTCAAAAAAAGAGAGCTCTGGGAACGTCAAGCTGGATTGATCAGTGCAATTCAGAATCGAGCGCTTGAATATGGCCATCTTGGGATTTACCAACGGTACCAAACATATCACCTACCGACCAAGTCGCGTTCACCTGGCATTTGGAACTTGCCCTCCATTCGCCATCTGCACTGGCAGACTTTGCGGACACCGCTGGCCATGTCGATCAAGCTTGACAATCGAATCATGTTTGATGCACTCATTGCCAATGGCCCCATAGTCAACAATGCTAACCAACCAGACCGTGCTCCGATCCCAGCAGCACTGGAAAACCATGATGGATACTATCTGCAAGAGTTACTCGAACACGGCTTTTTCATCCCTCCCTTGTATCTAAAGCCCGGGCAGTTGGTCCATCCCAAACGGTTTGAGCAGCTCATGCAATGGTCAACGCAATTGGATGCGTCCCAACGACTACGACTATTTCTACCCATTGCTTTGGAATTAGAAGATCTCAAAGCGGTTGATCAACTTCTAGAGCTTATCGATGATCCCAATGCACCAGAGCTTGTTCGTCAATTCATCGATACATCCAATAAACAATTACTCGAACTGCTCAAAGCAAAAGGTTGGGATGTAGCTACCCACACTCCCCTTTCGTGCTTGGGGAAAAATGGCACGACCTCCATTAACACATTGGACTGGCTGATTCAAAACGGTTGGGACTTGAAACAAACCAATGATCTAGGTCAAACCGCTTTGATGTGTGCAGCCAAAGCCCATCAAGCGATGAACTGTTACGTATTACTTGAGGCCGGTGCAGACGTATTACAGGAAGACCCGCAAGGCCGCACCGCCAAGCAATACGCCAATGGCAAAAATACCCAAAACGTCATCGCTGCCTTTCCCCCTGCTAAACAGAATCAACCCAACCCATCGAACACACCACCCCGCCCACAGAAACTTGATGACTCTGAACTAGATCAAATGTTGACAAAAGCAGTCATGGAAAATGATCGAGCATCTGCAATGTTGTATCTGGCATGGGGTGGTCGGGTATGGATTCCATTCAAAAATTACAATGGCCATGAAAACCTGCAATTATCGCCCCTGATGTATGCCTGCTCGCGTGGGGATACCGAATTAGCCAGAACCTTGATCGTCCAAGGTCACGATCGCGTGGATCAACGCAATACTGAGCATTGGACGCCCTTGATGTTTGCTTCGGCACATGGTCATTCGGACCTGGTCTCATTGTTGTTGGAATTCAATGCTGACTGGCGATTGGTCAATGACCAACAGATGACTGCCTTGGAACTTGCCCGGATGTATGGTCATGCCAACGTTCAAGCGGTCTTTGAGAAACGGGGGTTAATCAAAAAGGATGCACGCGAATTGATGCGCGTACTTAGACTAAATGACTGGGAACAATTTCGAAAAATGGTGACAGACGATGGCTATGACATCAACGCTGAGGATCATCTTGGCAGAACTGTTCTGTATCTGGTTCTGAATCTCATCAATCAAAGCCCCCCCTCAATTCACTATCCAAGATACTACAATCCGTATTCGAGCAAAGTTCAACAACTGTTGGATATGGGAGCAGATCCTAATCACCAGGATCGTTTCGGGAAGACCGTTCTGCATCACCTGCTAGACGCCTACCGGATTGATTGGGTCCCCAATGAACATCGAACAACACAATTTTTTGAACACAAAGTACAGTCCATCTCAACTATCGTGGAATTACTTATGAGCAATGGGGCACGCGTTAACATAACTGACAACCTGCAATTCACACCCTTGATGCTTGCCAGGCAGAACATCCGTTACAAAAAACTCAGGGAAGAAATCATCCCGCTGCTTACAAAACAATGGAAACATTAAACTGTTTGAAGGCCTATCACATCTGGTTCAAAGCTGTTTGTACCACACATTCATATCCTCAAAGCCGCCTGCGATGTTGGTGTTGTTGATGAGTTGCCCGCCGAAGGTGTAGCCCATCCGTGCGAAGGTGATGTTCATCCCAAAGCTCGGGGCGCGGGCGATGGTGTAGGCCGTTTTGATGCCATAATCGGGCATCGCGTTTTCCATGGCATCAAGCAGCACGGTTGCCAGGGCTTTACCCCGCGCGTCGGGCAGTGTGGCAAAGTCGGTCATCTCCGCGCTTACGGACTTGCGTTCCATCTCCGCCGATGACAAAGCTACCAACTTGCCATTGTCATCCCAGACCCCAAAGTAGGCCACGTGTGATTGCATGGTATCCAGCAAGTATGACGAGTCTTGAATCGGGAATGGATAGGTCGGGAAGACTGTATCGTAGACGGCCGCCATCACATCCACATCCGACTCTTTGCAGGGACGTAAAGTGTAGCCATCAGGCAAAGCGTGTTGCTTACCGCCCTTTTGCCGACTGCGGCATGCTTCTAACACATCATTGTTTTGCGCAGCCGTTGCGGATTGACTGCGTTGGTCATTTAGAAATCGACTCATGAAAAGTGCATCACCCTTGTCCTGATAAAAGTCAGGGATAGTGGCTTCCACAGTAAATCCAACCTTGGTAAACGGCGCACGCGCAATGGCAGGCAGCTTGGCAAATATCTTGGAATAACCCTGCTTTTGAGCCAATTCCAGCAACTGCTTCGGCAGCGTATCCCGATCCCGCGGATCAAGACTCATCAGATAAATGCGATCGTTGACCTTGCCATGCTGAATGGTGGATTGCCCGATTGTTTCAATGGTGTCCGTAGTCATGATGTGGGTTGCTGTACCTGATTGAGAATATCGGTGACTTCGCCTGTTGCTTGGATATTACCATCCGTGAGATACACGCCATGGGTGGCGACCATTTGAGCAAACGGTAAATCGTGCGTCACGATAATGAAGCTTGTCACATTGGATAACTCGGTTAGCCAATTAGCAAAGTCCTGCGTGGTTTGCGCATCCAAAGCTGACGTCGGTTCATCCAGGAGCATATATCGCGGCTGAAGCATCAGGCCTCGGGCGATGGCAACACGTTGTGCCTGTCCCCCGGAAATTTGTGCTGGATACCGATCCGCCAGATCACCAATACCCAGGCGATCGAGCATTTCACGAGCCTGCTTTCGTGCATCCTCCAATGGGGTGTCAAAAACTTTTTGCGGTGCGAGTGTCAGATTGCGTAAGACACTTAGATGCGGAAAAAGGTTGAGCTTCTGGAAGACCACGCCAAGGGTGTGTCGGAATTCCAACTCATCCATTGAGGCGATGTCTTTACCATCAATTTCAATCTGCCCCGATGTCGGGTGTAAAAAACGCGCGATGCAGTTAAGCAAAGTCGTCTTACCCGAACCACTTTGCCCAAGGACTGCAAAGACATTTTCACGCGGGAATGTCGCAGAAATCTGCTTGAGTACCGGCTCGTCGGCATTGGGATAAACATAAGAAAGGTCTTTGATTTCAATCATGGTTAAACCCCCTTTGTGCGATGCGACGTTCAAGCATGCTGGCCAACTTCATTAATGGGAAGGTGACCACAAAAAACATCACTGCTACGAAAAAATAGTACTTGGTGGGTTCGAACGTCACGCTGATAATCGCCTGTGCTTCACGGATGACTTCCGAGACACTGATGACTGCCACCAGTGCGGTATCCTTGGTCAGTGCGACGACACAGTTCATCAGTGGCGGGATGGCCACACGGAACGCTTGAGGCCAAACCACAAAGCGGAAAGTCTGCAGGTGATTCATGGCTAGCGCTCTAGCAGCTAAGACCTGTCCTTGATCGACACTCATCAGACCACTGCGAATCACTTCCGCCATGTAGGCCATGGCATTGATCCCCAGCGTGCCGATAGCTGCAGTGAAAGGTGATAATCCTAACCCCATCCATGCAAAGAGCAGTTGAATCAGAACCGGCGTACCACGCAGAAAGTCCACCACCGTCCGCACCGGCCAGTAGAGTATCAACATACCGCCCTTGGGTTTATTGAGGATCACACCGCAGGGAATGGCTAAGACAAATCCGATCGCCAGCGATGCTACAGCAATGCCAATCGTCACCGCAAAACCTTTGAGGAGTTTGCGAGCAATGACCGCATCGGACATGGTGGCTTTACCAGCATTGTCAGCAGTGGTACTTAAACCAAAATACTTTTGATGAATCCGCTTCATCGTGCCATCAGCTTTGATCTTCGCCAATGCCATATTGATCTGCTTAAGCAGTGCGGTGTCGTCCATGCGGACGGGGATGCCGATGTCTTCGGAGTAGAGCATGCCACCGACTGGGACGAATGGACGGTCTGCTTGTTTGATTTGCCATGAGCCGACGAGTCGGTCGGTGACGAAGCCGGTGACGCGTTGCTGCTGGAGGAGTTCGAAAATTTCGACGGAACTCTTGAGTGTGACGACATCAATGTTGGGGTGATTTTCGTCGAGATAATGTTGATAGGTCTCACCGAGTACTGCGGAGATTTTCAGGCCATCGCATTCGTCGATGCTGTAGACCTGGGCAGGATTGTCACGATGGACAAATAGCTGAGCGCCGGAATGATAATAGGGTTTGCTGAAGTTCACCTGCCTGGCACGGACGGGCGTGATGGCCATTGAACCAATGATGGTGTCGAACTTGCCACCAAGGAGTCCGGCGAGGATGCCGTCCCATTCGGTGGGGACGAATTGGATTTTTCGACCGATGTGTTTGCCAATGGCGTTGGCCACATCGACATCAAAACCAGCCAATTCACCCTGCTGATTGTAATAGTTAAACGGCGGGAACTTGCCAGTGAGCGCAACGCGCAACGGCTTGTTATCTGCTTGGAGTTCCGGGGATTGAGCGTATGCAGGTCTGGTCATCGCGACAAACAGACCTGCACAGAGCAGCAGCCACATCATGCTGACGTTGAATTTGTATTTACGCATTGTCAATTCATCACTGTCTGGCGGGACATTTTTTTACCGCCAAGACGCCAAGAACGCCAAGGTCGGAGAGAGAAAACAAATAATCCATCAGTCCAATAGCATCGCAAAACAACACGGAAGCCAATCATCTCATTCTGATCTTGGCGAACTTGGCGTCCTGGTGTTCACATGCTTCATCCCACAGCACGTTCGAGTTTCAGCGCATCCGCAGCACACAACGCTTCGCGGATCATTGCTTCATGCTCGTAGTCGTTGGCCCAACGCTTGCGACCTTCTTCGGGCAGCAGGTGCAAGGGGTCAAAGTAGAGATAGACCTTGTCGTTCACAGCCGGACTGCGATAGACACTGATGCCGGTGATGGGGTTGTAGTGATCGTAGCTGTGCAGGTCACGCTTACCACCACCGCCGGGTACATCGTTAACGAAGGTCGGCGTGTTAAAGCCGGCAGTTGCACCACGCACATGGCGTTCGAGTTCTTCGCTATGTTTCACAGTGGTCCGCAGGTCTTCGACACCTTGAACCATGTCGTGTTGATAGACGTAATACGGCTGGACATTCATGTAGGAAAGCTGCTTGACCAGGCTGACCATCTCGGTGGATGAATCATTGACATGACGCATGAGGACAGCTTGGTTACGCACTTGGACACCACGTTTAAAGAGCTTGTCCATGGCCTTGCGGGTAATGCCGGTGATCTCGTTGGTAGCGTTGAAGTGCGTATGCAGACAGACTTCCTTGGCCATGGCGCGACCCTTGTCGACAATGTCACACAGGGCATCAAACCACTTCTGATCCGAGAGAAGCTTCATGGGCATCACGGCAGGTCCCTTGGAGGCAAAACGAATCCGACGGATATGCGGGATTGCCAACAAGGTTTCACCAACTTCTTTGAGTTTGTTGGCAGGCATCATGTACATGTCGCCACCGCTGATGACGATATCTTCAATCTCAGGACGTGATGCGATATAGGCAAAAGCGCTTCGCCAACGATCACTCTTAGGTGAATAACTGACTTTGTCCACCATGTCCGTATCACTGCCAATGGCATAGGATCGCGTGCAGAATCGACAGTACACCGGGCAGACATCCAACGGCAAAAACAGAGCTTTATCCGGGTAACGATGCACCAAACCCGGCGTCGGCGAATCATCCTGTTCATGTAATGAGTCCAACTCAAGCTTGGGATGATCAGCCAGACGACTGGATGCCACCGGGATAAATTGGATGCGAATGGGATCGCGATACGGCTCATCCCAATCAATGAGGGACAGCAGGTATGGCGAGATGCGCATGTTCATCGGTGCCTGCGCCAAACCGGTTTTCACATCCTCAATAAATTTGGGATCAGCAACCCCTTCAAGTAATTGTTCGAGTTGGGCGACACTTTGCACACTGTGTTTGTTTTGAAATTTGTGATCCAAAAACTCGTCACGTGTCACATCAGCGTAGGGTAAAAATCGACGCCAGAAAGCCGAATCATCAAAATGACGGTGAACCAGATCCTCAGGCGGCGCTTCTTCCTTGAGTGCTTCGGGAACCTGAACATCTGCAAGTGATGCAAGCATTGGATTGTCGGACACATCATCAAGCACATCTGCGACGGTAGTGCTATTCGTGGGGAAATTGGAATCAATATTGGGCATGGCCTGTTCCTCTCAATTAAGGTGGCTACATGGGTTCGCTAAAAAAACAATGAAAAAACAGTCAATCACAAACGGTGAAAAATCAACCGGTGCTGACAGTCCACAACGCCATTGCGTTGAAAGACAACGTGTTTAAAAGTCAAATTGAATCAAGGCGTTTGGAAATTAAAGCGCATCGCCTGTCAGACAAATGCCAGAACATCATCGCATGTCGCAATCAAGTCCTCACATGTACCCGTTGTCCATCAGGCTAAGGGCTCCTTATGTGGTTCGATCGAATCATTGGGGACCAGGTTCGGCGAGGCATCAAGGTGACCTGCACCCATCAACTCGACGACCCGTTCCAGTGACAAGGCAATGGCAGCCTGCTCCAATTCGGGCAGACTCCGCAAGGCATCAGACAATTGATCCTGCAACAAGGCTGGCGCCTGATGCGTGATCTGCTTGCCTGTTTCAGTAATATGCAGATACACCTTGCGACGATCCACATGGTCACGTTGACGTGTCAGAAGACCTTTAGTCTCAAGGCGATCCACGATGCCGTTGGTCGTACTGGCACCTAAACTCACCGACTTGGCCAACGCCGAAAGCGTCATCGGCCCATCCTGCAACAACGAATACAGACAAATCATCTGCGGGGCAGTGAGTTTGAATTCGGAATTGAGTTTGCGTGAATGGATATCAACAGCTCGGATCATCTTGCGCATCGCACGCAAAATCCGAAACCCGTATCTGGCAAAGAAGTCGTCAGTCATCTGCTCAGTTTGAGGCAGTGACACCAAATCGTCAATCTGAATGTCGCGAGGCGTTGGAGCCAACGTCACAACGCGCTCCTTTATGCTTTGTGAACAAATCATTTCAACACGAAAGAGTTTAGCAAGAATGTTTCCTGATGCAAGTATCTAACGGGTTTTATCGATAAATAAACAAACCATTACATAAAAAACACTTATGAAACACGGAAAGCACTTTCTATAACCAACGGTCAAATCACACTTTGAACACAATCAACAAAATTGTTACACAATTCTTTTTAGTCTGATGATAATTTCGTTTTAATACATTGGGGGCGAATCGATTTCACCCCGGCAGGATCACGTCCGACTCCCGGAAACTGTAGCCTCGGATGTGGCCATTGGGGGCATCATCAACGATGTAATTCACCACGTAGATTTCGCCATCAGGGAATTGCACGTGACCCGTGTATCCTAGGTCTGCATGTTCACTGCGGTCAAAGTCCATAGGCATGATTCGAACCTTGACCCCCTGCCGATCGTTGGCAAGACAAGACCCGCGATCGGTGATGGCTGCAAAAACATTCTGTGCCCCCCAGCCGATCATACTCGCGCCGCCTTGAAGGTAACGATACGTCACCAGAATGTGCCCGCTTTTAAGAACACTTGCGACCGGTCGGTGACATCCAGATAACGGTAATGTTGAAAGGCCTCGCCATGATTTGCCACCGTCCCAACTGATACTGCGGTGGACATCCAAACCATGTCCAGAATTTTCACGCATCAAACAGACTAACTCGCCGGTCGCCATCTCCACGATGCTACCTTCACACAACAACAGGCCAGGCTCAGCAGCAATGGTGAATGGTCCATCCCAACTCTGCCCTTTGTCATCACTGGTCCAGGCACGTTGATGCCAAAGCCGCGAACCGTCTTCCTGTAATATCGCACGGTGTGCCGAGAGCATCCATCGCCCGGCATGGGGCTGGAGTTTAAGTTCCACCAACTGGTCCGGCACGATCCCCTCCACCGGCGTGGCAATCGGACCTTCCCATGTTTCCCCTTGATCGTCACTGAACCATAGCCAATTGCTTTGCTCCCCATCCGATCCTTCGGCGCCACCGAGAATCCGATCACAGACCACCACCAAGCGGTCATCCGACAATGCAGTGATCCGCGCACAATTCCAATGCGGTTCACTGGCATCATGCTTAATCAACGGTTCACTGATCGGCATCTTAGCTGACCATGTCCGACCGCGATCCTCCGATGCCACGCAAACGATCCGTGTGTACGCCCGGTTAAAATGATGCGTACATTCGCTAAACACGCATACCATCTTCCCCGAAGGCAACAACGCCACATCCGGCCAAGCCTCATAGATGCTATCGTCCCGACTGACTATAAATTTTTCGACCATCAGATCACACCTTTGCCTACCAGTGTCTGTCCAGAATGTACAACACAATCAAAACATCTGTTTTGTATACAATATTAGGCTTTTATATAAAGTCAATGCGAAAGATGAAACCAACCTGCTTTTAGCCTGATTTAGAATTTATTCCCCTCCATTTACCGGGTGTCCGCCCTGTTGCAAGTCGGAAAGATCGAATGAAATACTTTTCGCTGACATAACCACAAGCCAAAGCGACTTGTCGTAATGGCCAGTTGGTCGCATCAAGTAATTCATAAGCTCGCTTGATCCGCTGGCTGTTGATGTAGCTACTGGGCGACATGTTCAGTTCGGACTTAAACGCGCGCTGCAATGTCACGCGATCCACTTTCAACAAGTTGGCAAGTTCGTTGACATTCATCCCGATGTGCGGTTGTGATTCAAGCATCGCGCATGCCAGTTCAACCAGATGCCCTCGATTGTTCTGACTGGTGATTTCGGGCATCAGTGCTTTGCCAATAGCATTGATGAGTTGATGTAAAATCGCCATCGCCTGGTGGGGTTGGCGAGTCGATTGTCCAAAGAGTTTGTGCATGGCTTTAAAGTGCTTCAACACCGCTGTCGGATTCTGAGGCTTCACCACAGGCAATCGTGGCGTCATCCCACAAGCTTTAAACACGCTCCTTGCACCTGCCCCACGGAGTTGGATTTCATACCACCCCCAGTGACTGTGTTCACCACCACCAAAACAAATCTCCACGCCCGGCGTCGCGCAGAACATATCTCCGCGATTTAGTTCCCACTGCTTATCATCAATTCGCACATAGCCTTTGGCATGCGTCACCACACGTAGCGTCATCCCGCTGGGCATTTGCAAAGACGTGTAGCCTGGCGGGACCACCATGCAATTGGTCTTGTTCACCCAGACCTCACAGCCAGCAGGCACATGATCCAGCAGCCACAAGCGAGGCTGTGCAAGGAGCTTTTCCTGTTGCATCCAAATGACACCTTCATTGAATCAGATTGAGTATGAATCACGAATAATAACCATGATATCATGATCTCTGTAAATTTTAATGCATCCTTTGAACACCTTGCCTAACAATATCTGGAACGCACATATGACACTCTCCAACGGACACTGGGCATTCCCATTACCACGTACACACACCGGGTTACTACTTGGTAATGCCACCATGGGACTGATGATCTGGGGGGAAGACAACCTGCTGAAGATCACCATCGGTCGAGCTGATCTCTGGGATCACCGTGGTGGGATGACATGGTCTGCCAAACAAAACTTTGCGGACATTCGTCGCTGTCTGGAAGCCAATGATGAAGCCAGACTCCGCTCCCTGTTTGTCACTGACACCCAAGACCAACCCGGCCAACCCGGCCAACCCCAGCGACCAAGTATCATTCCCGTAGGCCGTGTCGATCTGGAGTTGGCAAACGGCGTCGTTCTCCAAACCGGCAGCCTCGACATGGCAACTGGTATCGCAACGATCACCTGCCTGCATAACGGTGTCGAAAAAAATATCACAGTCATCCAAAGTATGGATCAACAACTTGCAGCCATCACCTTTGATGATCCGACGATCCTCGCCAAGTGCATCAACATGCCTGCCTATGTCACTGCCGGCGATCAACTCAAAGACATCAGCTTTGCCCCGCCCACGCACATCGACGATCCCACCTTCGGCGGATTCATTCAACCTTTCCCAAATGATCCGGGAATCGCGGCGGGATACCAACGTGATGGCAATACACTCTGGCTGACCACCACGCGAAATGACAGTGTCGATGCGATGCACGCCGATACGAAAAACACCTTGAATAAAGTCATTTCCCAAGGTTTACCCACTATTACTCAAGCCAACAAAACATGGTGGGACACCTATTGGCAGGACGTGCCTCAACTTGATTTACCCAACGACAAACTCCAATTCCTCTACGACTATGGCATGTACAAATTCGCATGCTCATCGCAACCTGATGGCATTGCCTGCACACTCCAGGGCCCATGGATCGAAGACTACACGTTGCCCCCATGGTCCAGCGACTACCACTTCAACATCAACGTGCAGATGTGCTATTGGCCAGCGTACAAAGGCAATCGTCTCTCGCATCTCAAACCGCTCTTTGATCTGATCTTTTCTTGGGAAGATACGCTCCGTGAAAATGCGCGACTCTTTGTGGGCATTAATGATGGGATCATGATGCCTCATGCGGTTGATGATCGCTGTGTCTGCATGGGCGGATTCTGGACCGGTTGCATTGACCACGCGTGCAGTGCATGGATGGCGATGATGATGTTCGACTATGTCCGCTACACAGGGGACATGGATTACCTGCAGGATAAAGTCTATCCCTTCATGGCAGGAACCATGCGCGTGTATGAAGCAATGCTTGAGAAAGTCGGCGACGCCTACAGCTTGCCAGTAAGTGTCAGCCCCGAGTATCGCGGAGCAGAGATGAACGCATGGGGACGTGATGCAAGTTTTCAGCTTGCAGCCATCCACCGACTCCTTGAAGACCTTGTGCAAGCAAGCAAAATGCTTCAAATACCAGTCGATCAAAACTGGCTGGATATCCAACAACACCTGCCATGCGTGACGACCAAGGATGTGAATCAAAAAACCATGATCGCTCATTGGGAAGGTGTCCATCTTGAGGAAAGCCATCGTCATCATTCACACCTTGGCGCGATCTCGCCATTCGACACGATTGACGTCCATGATGAGCAATACCAAACGTTGGTCAACACCACCCTGGATCATTGGGTTGCAATGGGCATGGGACTTTGGAGTGGTTGGTGCGTCCCATGGGCCAGCATGATTCACAGCCGTATGCACAACGGCATCGCAGCGGAACTGCTCCTGGAACTCTGGGAACGCATCTTCACCAATCAAGGACATGGCACACTCCACGACATCGAAGCATGCGGCATAAGCGTCATGGGCGGTTCGTTCCATGGCAAAGGTTCCCGCAATGAAATCATGCAACTCGATGCAGGCTTCGGTGCGGTGGCAGCGATTCAGGAAATGCTGTTGCACTCCAAACGAGGCGTCCTGCAAATCATGCCCGGCGTCCCCAGACACTGGGAAACATGCGGGTTTGGCCCCATCCCCACGGAGTTTGGCGTGCATGTTTCTGCGACACGTCGGAATCATCAACTCCACGAAATCACACTGATCGCCAAGCGCGATACGACCTTGCGAATCGCCAACCCATGGGCAGGTGAGGTTCAGGTAACCGATCAAACGGGGCATGTGCAGGTGTTAAATAATCAAGTGTTGAGGTTGGAACTTAAACAAGACGATTGTTTGAAACTGACTTGTGTGTCGAAGTGATTGTCACTTTAAACATGACAGTTGACCCCGGGGGTTGAAACCCCACGGGCTTTATTTCAATGTCGGGTGACAATTGCGTTTAATTACGTGTTTATAATTCGATGGTTGTTGACTCGTTCGTTTTTCCGATGGCTGTATGCGTTTGACCATTGATGGTGACATTGACTTGACCTTCACCGATAACGGTTAACGTCGTCGTTTTGCCAACACGTAATTCCGCGGAGGGACCGGTGGATTTTAGGGTGATGTCGTTTGCTTGGATCTCGCCTTGATCCATGAGTAGCAGATGCGTCTGATCGTGACGTTGGAGCATTGCGCCGTATGTACCGGTAAATTGGATCTGCTTGTGATTCACAGTGGTTTGTTCACGGTTGTGCAACAGGACATCATTGACTTGATCGCCGGTGACGACTGTGCCGACCACTGTATCGCCTTGCTTAATGAGTGTTGCGGAGACTGGTTTGCGATGGCCCAGCGGACGCAGCACAGCGGTGTAATGTGTCGCAGCATCCTTGGAAACCTGCAAGTGTCGCATGGAAAACGGCACGCGGTTTTTCTCGGCAGTCCCCAGGTTCAACGTATTGTCAGTCACCGACTCATCAATGAATGTCTGATCAGGCAAAAGCACCTGCATGTCCGTGCCAAAGCGTCCGACAAAACGATAGTCACCATCAGCAACGCGCGTTTCGGATTGGCCGACGACTTGTAAATGCCAATGCGATGGGATCGAACTGTCCAGATGCAGATCGTCATGCAGCAGTGCGTATTCATCCTTGATCCACCAGACACTTCGCGCGTTTGCTGGATTCTTTTCATTAAAGCGATCAAAGGCGACCTGCACCAACTCATGCCGACAGTCATCATTCAAGAAGTCCGGCTCACCGGGCGCGATTGCTTTGGGATTGACACCTTGTGAAAATTGCAGATTGGGTAACGCTGCAAAACGTTGCAGGTGTCCGGGTGCCAAAGGCATGTGCGTGTCATAAAACGACAGCGTGCTGTGTCGCCATGTTTCGCCGTCTTCGCCGCCGTCATAAATCAACGGTTTGCCATCGACAAAGAGAATAATACTGCCTTCGGTTCGGTGATAGCGATACCCGCCGGGGCCGAGTTTAAAGAGCAGGTAAAACTCATCAGTCTCATTGAAGTGATCGCGGAAGATACTGCCAAAACCTTCGAGTCGGCGACTGGTCAGTACCGGCTGTTTATTGATTGCAGTGTCCGCCACATGTGGATTGGACAGGTACAACGGGATATCACCAAAGTGTCCTCCCGAAACATTACAACTGACAAACGCCCAACGGAGCAGATTGGAAAAATCAGAATCGCTTTTGTCAAAGTAGTCAGCAAGAATCGCCCAGTGTTCGGGGATTTCGCTTCCCAGTGACGCATGATCGCCGATGGGTGCTACGCGTCGGATTTTATCCAGTTCATGATAGGTCGCATCATCACAGGGCAGCGCCATCTGCGGGATGGTCGTCGGGATGCCAGGTGTAAGCAGGAGGATGCCCCAACCGAGCAACTCTTTGAGCAACTCAACTTGAGCCGGATCAAGCAAGCCGACCTGCGCCAATCGGATTAACAGATGCAATCGACACTTCATGGCATGCAGATAATAGCAAGCCGGATTTTCATACCATCGACCACTTGCAGGTGTGCAGTATGCCTTCATGCCCTGTTCGGTCATTTCCAGAGCGTGTTGAATAAAACCTTTTGCATCGGGATTACCGGGAAAAACCAAACCCACCGTACCGACCACATCGACGCGGTCCGCTTCAAAGTTGGCATTGCGTGAACCGTAGTTCCAGTTCATAAAGTCGCGTGTGCGGTGCAGGTGTCCAATGAGAATAAAGCTCTGACGGATGAGTCGTTCCTCGTCTTCGGTAAAGACACCACTTGCTGCCAGCGCGTCATACTCCTCACACCAAGGCGTGAGATTCCGTGCGCCTACCGGCGAGTACATATCCGAATATTCACGTCCGAGTAGAATCATGCGACTGCGTATGGGGGCCTGAGCGACGAGTTGCAGTTTGGTTCGCCATGCGATGAGTGGGTCAGCTTCAAGCAGAAATGCCAAGCCCCCATAACCGGGCTTGTTGGGATTTTGCGTGACCTTTTGCCAGGCAGATTTAAAGGCATTCTTGTCACGGGTCTTGCGCATCTGCATGATTCGAGAGGATGGTCCCCAGACCACTGGACGTTCACAGGTATCCTGCCTGTCAAGCTCCCAACGGATAAAGTCATCGAGTCGTGGAGACGAGTTTTTGTGTTGCAGTTCTGAGAGATGTTTGTGTACACCATCATTTAAATCACGCTCGGAAACTGCAATGCCCCAATACCGTTCGCCCTTGAACATGGGGAAGCGAAAACAGACTTTGGCGTCACGGTTATCTGTCTTTGCAACGTAGTTGGCAGTGATCATGGAAATCGTCGAGCCTACCATTTCAGGATACGGCCAATCCAATTCTCGGTTGCCATCAATGGGACCATGCGAGATGACATCGAAATCTTCATCCTTCCATTCACCGCGCCGGATGGTAAAGACTGAAATATAATCATCATCCTTGAGTTGGGCAGGTGTCATGGCATATGCAAAACCTTGAGGCGGTATCCACCATGGTGTCTGTTCCTGAAGCCTTGCAAGTAAACGGTCTTGATCGCCATCAAGGTCTTCCCAACACTTACTTCGCCCCCCGCCGATCCAATGCAAATATCCGCGACCACCAAGACAATCAGCAAAGCTCAATTCAAAAGCAGTGTCAGTGACAACGGGCGTGTCAATTTTTTCATGCACCAACAAAACCGGTTCACCTTCATGAGCAGTCAAAGTATAGGTGATGGTCGTTTGATCACTTAATGTGTATGCAACCTCAACGACTGCGCGGATAGCGCCTTGCTCAAGAACTTGCGTTTTTTGCGAAGTAACCGTTAACCCATCAGGCAGATGAAACTGCCCCTGCCCACGCCATTGTCCGTCTTGCCCCTGCACTGCAAGAATCGGCCCAATGTACTTATCCGCATCAAACGGGATGGCAAATGCAGCCGACTGCGTATCAATAATCAGCCGCTGTTTATCCGAATCCACCTGGAGATTCAAATGACTTGGTCGCGCAATGCTCGCGGCGGATTGCTTACCATCAATACGTCGGTAAATCACCAGCCGTTTAGTGACGTAGGCATCCAGACCGGTCATGCTCCAGACTTTGCCATCAGCAAGTTGGCAGGCTTGAACCTGATCAGGTGTCTGTGTATCGACCACAAATAGTTCATCATCACCAACAGCCGTTGCGTCCAATTCAACAGGCCAATCCAAGCCGACAATCTGTCGTGGGAAGTCATAGGCAAAGGGATTGCGTAGCGTCATCTGTCCAATGCGTTCCCATTGACTTTCGCGCGCATGCCACTGTCGCGGGAGGATGGGCAATTCATTGGGCAACGGCGTGGGCGATGCACTTTTCCATTGCTTGATGCTCCGATCCAGATGGGTGATGCGACCTTCATTAACTGTGATATCACGCGCGACAAAGCGTGTGCAATTGGCATGTACAGATGGGTCCAAACAGACCGCTAAAAATGCATGACATCCCACCGGGACATGCAGCAGTTCAAAATGCCCGTGTTCATCGGTGAGACCTTCGACACTTTCGAGCTTGCCGATGTTCGGCTCAAAGTGCATGTCAGAAGATAAATAGTTCAGCGGGTCGATGGGTTTGTAATCCATCTCAAGTCCCAGGACGATGCGTGTATGTGCAACAGGCTTCCCGTTTGCGAATGTGATCCGCCCGGTGACTGTGCCAACTGCCGTGCTTCTTGCCGGTGGCGTTGATGTTGGCTTTGTTTTGACTTTATGTGCGGTGATACGCTGCTGCAATGACGGGGGCAAATCCGCATCGACATACATACCAGCGTAGGTATCCACCCAATCCTTCTGCTTCTGATCTACTGCAAGGTTTCGCGCCTGGTTATACCAATGGATCATTTTTTCGGACATTTGTCGAACATATTCAAACTGCGTATAGCCTTGTTTTTTTTCAAGTGAAGAGCGATAGGCACCGGTGTTATTAAAGCGACCGAAATAGCGCATCTGCATCAGTGCGTGTTCAAATTCATCAGTGTTGGATTGCTTGATCAGAGCATATGCCATTTGCATATCCGAAAGTCCGATACTCACTTCAAACATCAACTTGAGGTATTGGGCTTCTGGAAGTTGGCCTGACTCTTTGGCCAGCTGGCAATGTCGCCGCGCTGTTTCGTAGCGATATTCCTTGAGGCATTGCTCAATGAATGGGATATAGTGTTCTGCAGTGTCTGACGATGAAAATGATGCGGTACTCATGCAAAGATGATTGCAGGTTCCATTTGAAAATCAATCCTGATCGCAGTGATAGTTTTAGTGAATTTCTCGATGCAGTATCAGATGCACTGAGAGTTACACGCTGGGTTTGACAATCTCTGCCAGGTCGCCTGATCTTGGTTTACAGACTGATTTTCGCTCGATGAGCGTCGTGCCGATCATGACTTGGCGTGGCGCGTTGTCATTGCTGTTAATACTGTCATTAAGCAGCGAAAGTACTTCGGACGCCAATTGATCCAATGGTTGTGCCAGCGTCGTCAACGGTGGATTGACATATTCGGAAACACTGGAGACTTCCATACCAA
This sequence comes from Phycisphaerales bacterium UBA7800, assembly GCA_002480565.1. Lineage (GTDB taxonomy): Bacteria > Planctomycetota > Phycisphaerae > Phycisphaerales > Phycisphaeraceae > UBA7800. Next base: position 79,036 of record DLCK01000084.1, read on the forward strand.
TGATGGATAGTTCTTCTGGGACTTTGATATGCAGTACATTGGTTAATTCATAAATTGCAGCGATGGTAAGATCTTCACCACCGATGACCAATGCCGTAGGATTCTGTTCCAGCAGATCAATGAGCGTCTGATGTAAAGGTTGATGATTAGTCAGCCCCACTGCAAGATGATCTTCAGGCAATCCGGCAGCGGTCATCACATCGCGCAGTCCAATGATACGTTGCTCAAATCCCCAGTCATCTTCTTCGGCAATGAAGGCGATTTTTTTGTGACCGTGCTTGAGAAAATGTTCACCGGCCAAGCGTCCGCCAAGAGCATGATCCGTTGCCACAGAACTAAAAGATTCGACTCCTAAACGATTGACCAACACAATCGGAACCGACTGGAGACTTTGCAGTTTCTCAAGTGTCTGTTGATCCCATGTCAGTGCGATGACACCATCTATAAATCGCGTTCCCAATTGCTCAACGTTGTCTTCGGTATAGACTTCTGCAGTGATGTCGTAACGAGCCATCTCACAAATGAGCTGGGACAGCATAACAGGCACAAAGCCCCCGTAAACTGCGTAACGCATGCGATCCACTACCAAGGCAACCGTACTGCGGCGGACTGCTGCGCGTGGTTTGAATCCTGCTTCGCGTGCGGCAGCCAGGACCTGTAACCGAGTCTTCTCACTGATTCGACCACGTTGGTTAAGGACGCGACTGATGGTACTGGTCGACAAGCCGGTCTGTTTGGCCAAATCATAGATGGACGACAGTTTCTTGCCATCGGGATTGGGTGAATCTGATTTATTGGGACCGCTGGAGCGTTTACTCAACTTCGTCGCCTTTGTATCAACAATTTCTGAATAATAGATGATATCCGTTATTTTAGGAAATTTCACTGTGATCGGATTTTTTAATGTGATAATGTGCCTTGTTTTAATTGCTTTGTATCGAAAACCCAACAGAAACATAGCGGGGGAAGCTGACATTGACGCAACGCATGCACGGACTGGCTTAAATGCTACAATAGACGTCTTATCTGCCGTTGAACCAAATCAATGGGGCCCCATTTGGAATCATCAAAACCAGCACAAATCAACACATCATCCATTGCCCCGGGGCGAGCACCGTTGTACATGGAAGCTGCAAGGCTCATCAAACAACGCATCAAGCACGGAGAATACGCACCCAACACGTTATTACCCTCAATTCGCCAACTCTCCAAAGCGCTGGGACTTAGTCACAATGCGGTCCAACGGGCGATTCAACAACTGGAAACCGAACGCATCGTCACCTCCCAACATGGCGTAGGAGTCAAGATTCTTGCAGGTGATGACTGTCAAACCACCGCGCATTGGATCGCATTGGTTCAACCTTATCACAGTCTGGCTTCGGTGACGTTGCAACGCGGCCTGGAACAGGCGATGGAAGATCGTTCGAATTTCTGTGTCGTCAAAACATCGGACAACGACAACCAGCGTGAACGCCAGATCATCGATCACCTCATCGACAACGGCATCAACGGACTTCTACTTTGGCCGGTTGATAATGAACGCAATGCGGACTTTCTTAACCAGGTCGTCAAGCGTGTGCCCACGGTTCTCTTGGATCGTCAGGTCACCGGCGTGGAGGCTCCGGTGGTTGTGCATGACTATGATGCAGTCGGCCGGGAGATGGTGGACTACCTGGTCAAAAAACAGTGTCAAAAAATTCTGGTGATCTGTGATCCGGTATCCATCCCGACATTTGAAGAATGGAAAACAAGTATCAGGGAGCAATGTCAAAAACATGGGATTGCTCAGAAATTGGAATTGATGAATGAACCAGTGCTACAGATCATCAATCAATGTCAGGACGGTGATTTCAGACTTGCACGCCAACGTACCCAAGCCCTTGGTCCGATGCTCAGAAACGGTATGTATGACGCGATCATCTGCCCGCAGCAGCAGTATCTCAAATATGTCCTTTGTGATGACGATCTACTTGATGTGACCGAGCAGATTCCTATTTTGACGTTTGAACACGCTCAGGTTGCGCGAGACGATATTGCACTCTACCGCCCCAACATGGCTCAGTGGACCATGGATCAATTAGCCTTGTTCCGACTGGCGATCAACCTGCTGGATCAAACCATGATCAAAGGTTCCAACCGATCACAGGTCCTCCGCATCAAGCCTGTATTAAGCACATGGCAACCGCCACAATAATCACGGGCACGTCACCGACTAACACACATCAACCATGGATAAAAAAACTGCACGCCATTGCGTAGCGTGCAGCTCTTGATTTTGAATTTGATTGTGGGACTGAATCAGCCCTTAATAGCGCCAGCAGCCAAGCCCTTGACGAACCATCGCATGGTGAAAAGGAACATGATCACAAGCGGGATCGACGCAATGGCATAACCGGCCATCATCTCGCCCCACTGCTTGACGTATTCACCTTCCAATCGCAGCAGGCCGACAGGGATCGTCAACTTCTCATCGTCCCGCAAGACAACCAGAGGCAGCATCACGTTGTTCCAGACTCCCAGGAATTTCATAATGGCAACGGTAGCTAAAATCGATCCTGAAAGGGGCAACACGACCGTGGTGATCTGACGAAGATGCGATGCACCATCAATCTGGGCGGACTCGAAAAGTTCTTTGGGAATATCCTCAATGAACTGTTTGAGGATGAAGATGCCGGCAATCTGACCACCTGCTGAAGAGACGATGATAATGCCCCACAAGCTGTTGACCATGCCCATCGAACGGATAAGCCAGAAGAGGGTCACCAACGTCGCTGCGGTACCGGGGAGGAACATTGAAGCGATGATACCGTAGTAAATAATGTTCCGACCTTTGAATCGGTAACGTGCCAAGACATAGCTGGTGAGGATCACCATAATCATCCCCAAAGCCACGGAGATGACCGCGGTGACGATGGAGTTGGCGATGTAGTTTTTGACAATGTTCCATGCCACGCCCCAGTTTTCCCAATGCCACTGGCTTGGTGCATCAAAAAACCAAGGGTTGGCCTGGAATTGTTCGTTGGATTTGAAACTGATACAGAACATCACAAACAGCGGGTAAAAGGCGAAGAACAACACAAAGAGAATAATTGCGTATTTAGGGGCTTCGCCGAGTTTGGTGGGCCGAGAAGTACTCATGTGTCACTTTCAGATTTCGAATTTTGGATTTGGAATTTCGGATTTTCGCAAACAGTGCAACGAGTTCCCGAATCCATAACACTTTCTGGTTAATCAAACAAACAAGTCAGTTGCCAATGCATCTTGTGGCAGTTTTTGTCTTGGAATCAAATCCGAAATTCGAAATCCAAGCCCCCAAACCTGCCATCACTTTTCAACCTTCACATAACGTTGGTAAATCACCGTAAGCAGTAACACCAGCATGAAGAGCACCATACCCAGCGCACAGGCATAACCAAATTTACCTTGGAGAAATGCCTGTTGATACATATACAAACCGGGGACCATACCTTTGTTACCTGGGCCACCAGCTGCCCCCAAAAGGATGAGGAAAAATTCGTAGGCGGTCAGGGTGCCAATGGTCATGAAAATCAAATTGATACGCACCTGAGTCATAATCAATGGAAGTTCAATGGAGAACACCCGACGGATCGGCCCCACGCCATCGAGTTCCGCTGCTTCGTAGACATCCGTGGAAATCTGCTGCAAGCCAGAAAGGTAGATAAGCACCCCCACCGTACCAACCCAGGGGAAACCCCAGAAGATAATCGCAGGCAGAACCAAGTCTTTGTTACCTAACCATGCAGGTGAGCCAAATTCGAACTGACCGGTGGAGGTCACCCATATCTTCCCAAAGGCAACAAACAGGCAGCCGATGATCACCGACGCTAAGCCAACCCATTTGACAATATCCTTGGCAGCGATCGTGTTCGTCATTTTGCGAACCGCAAAGTTCAACACTTCAGCAACCAACACCAAGACCGGCAACATATACAACCGTTCCTGACAGGTCCAAATCCCAGCAAGCATCCACAAACACCACAGCAGCCATGACGGGCCGGAACTGCGGGCAATGCTGATGACAAACAACACAACACCCACAAATGCGAGGATAGCTCCCATGCTGTTGCCTTGCACATTTGTTTTGACTAACAAGTAGGTGCAAACAGCCAGCCCCACGGTTAACACCGCACGACGAAGATTCGCTATGGGTTCAACACTTCGTGCAGCACAGGTCATCACCACCGCACCAAAAGTCAGCATGCCCCAGACACTTGAAAACAGTGTCGTGACCGGGCCGTTGATGATGGGTGCCAGGCTCGTTGCGATGTTGGGCATCACACCTGGCAGCTCCTTGGTGCCATCGAGCCAACTAAGTAAATCCATCCCGCCGGTGAGAGTCAAAAAGCGGTTGAGAATACCAAAGTCCGGCTCATAGAAACTCTTCCAGATCAGCAACCAAACCAGGCCGGGAATGACCATGGGAATCACGAAAGCCACTTGGAAAATATAACGCCAGCGATCCGAGGCCAGACGATGCAATGCGATAGCAGTAATGATACCGGGCCACATTTTGATAAGGTTGGCTACCAGCAGAATCACGACCAGTTGGAATGAATTCCAGAACAGTGGGTCAGCCAAAGCATCCTGAAAGTTTTTGAGTCCGATGAACTCTTCAATCTGCCCAGGTTCCCAACGGTAAAACGCTTTGATGACCACATCGAGTTTTGGATAGTAGCTAAAGACTAGCATACTCACGATCGTGGGGAACATCAGCAGATACAGTAAGGAAACAGTTTTCACCCGCGCGAGTATCCGCGGGAGGGTAAATTTACTGTTACTCGAACCAGGAGCCGTTGGAGTTGTTTTGATTGCGGTTTGGGTCATAGCGTGAACTTTTTAATATTTCGGGAACGGTTCTTCAGTATGAATTTGTGACCACTGGGATCGAAGTCCATTGCCATTGTTGGCGGACACCACTTTGTATACGCCGCGAACGAACTTGTCTTTTGCAGACTGGTCGCCTTGGAACATCTCGCGGATTTTCTGAGTTGCGAGCATGCGTTCATTGTTGCGGTGGTTATTGCGAGATTTTTCCCACTCGGCATACCACAAACGCTTGGTGCCGTTGTTTTCATTTTCCAAGCCAGCGACCACGCGCTGACTGAAAGTTTCATAATCCGTATCGCCGGACATATACAACCAGAGCTGGCCTTCATAGATGGTGCGGATGTTGGTTGAACCGGGGAAAAAGTTCATACCCGCACTCTTGGATAAGCCGTAAGGATTGGGTGAGAACGGCTTCATCAGGTCCGTCGGACTGGTGCCCATGATCACCGGAATCCAGCCGGCATCACGGTTGAACTGCTGATTGACCTTGAAGCTGCTCATGTATCGCAGAAAGTCCACCGCCCAGTCCACGTTCTGTGAACGCTGGAAAATTGAGTATGGGGCCCCCGCAGTCGCTTGAGCTTCATTGCCCGGATAGGTAATGAACTCGCCCCACTTCTCATCCTTGGCTGGCAAGGGGAATGGGATGATGCCGACTTCGAAGTTTTCTGACTTATCACTGTGTCCCTGAGCGCCTTTGATGATACCGTTGGCATCCCAGGCTCCAGAAGCGACCATTGCGGCCTGCCCAAGCACAAAGCGATTGATCGCCTGATCACGTCCCAGTGCCAAAAAGCCCGGAGGAAATTCCTTGCAGACTTCTTCGATACACTGGTAGTAAGCTTTAATGCGTTCCTGATCGAATCCCCATATGCCGCGTTCCCAGCCTGCATAGGTTTCAACAGCCGTGACTGTCGAGTTCACATCCAGATCCAAATCCTCGGAATAGGTACTGGTAAAGGGGATCTTGTAGGCATCAGCAAACATGTTCTGACTGTAACTGCTACCTGCAATGGGAACGAGCTTGTGCTGATTTTTGAGTTTGGCAATGTGACGTAATGCCGAGGAGCAAAGAAGCAATCGCCCCAGGGTGTCCGGCGGACTGTCAGTTTGTGCCCATGCCTTTAACCCATCATTAACCTGTACGAATCCACCATCAACGCGATCACTCATCCAACTGTCATACTTGGGCTTGGTCAACTCTTTGCGAATGAGTTGCTTGGCTTCGGTGATGAGGGTGATGTTGTAATAAAGTCGAATGGCACCAAAGAAACTCGTTGGCACGGCATAGTGGTTTTGAAGCTTGTCATCCCAACCGCCCCGCATCCCGTCGTTGAACGTTTCACGCCAGGGTTTTTCAGCAAGGATCTTGGCAAGTTCCGGGTTAATATTCTCAGGAAGATATTCCGGAGCATTGTAGGGATTGGGCTGCGCGACAAAATCGCCCATCGGCTCAAAATAACGAGCGATGTAATCACCACTGGCCATCTTGGCGAAACCTTTTTCGCAGATGTCCGGTGCCGTGCCACTCATCAGGTGAACGTTGAGCCACTGGCCATAGACCTTTTCGGTCACCGGCATCTGCACCACCGTCACGTTGGCTTCTTTGACCTTGGGCAAAGCGTTGTAACTGGCGATCATCTTGTCCATGGCAACGCGGTAGCCTGGTTCAAGCTGCCAGTGAGCGATGCGGATGATCTTCTTGCCATCCGCGCCACTGAATTTGTTGAACTCGCCAGCATTGAAGCTGTTGGAAAGAACCTGCGCCAGACTCAATCCAAAGACGACAAGCAGCAATCCTACGCCGAGAAAGTTTAGAGGAAGTTTCTTCACGTCTCATTCCCCAATCTGATAGAGATTGATTTTCGGAACCTGAATATTCTTACCCGGGTTCGCTTTAGCCAAACGTTCCAACGCCAACTGTGATTCAAAGGCACGACCACTTGTCGGTGTAATACGGATAATTTTTTGATAGTAAAGCACACTGGTATCAAGCTCACTTGGGATCTTTTCAGCAAGCATCGCCATACGCCAGTAAAACGCACTGATCTGCGACTCCGCTGGCAAGCCGATCTCGTCAGCCTTGATGTAACAGGCAAGTGCCTTGGCTGGTTCGTTGAGGTCCAGTTGATATGTCGACCCCATGTAGGTCAACATCGGCGAAGCGAAGACATTGTCCGGACGCTTGACCAACCACTGTTCAAGAAGCTCCACACCTTGACGAATCGTTTGTGGATCATCGACCACTTGAATGTATGTGCCAGCATTCCAGAGCATGGCTTCATCAGCCAACTCCTGATCGGGATATGCGTCTATGACCTTTTGGTAAAAAACCCGAGCCTTATCCATGTCAACTTCGTCACCCGGATAATCACGCAGTTCGGCAATACGCCCAAGATTAATCAGAGCGCGACCGACAAGTTGCTTATCAGGACATCCGTCGACAATTTTCTGGAACAATTCAATCGCTTCAACACTCAAAGCCTCGGTCGGTGGCGTAATGTGTTGAGCACAGGTTGCACGAGCGTAAAGAGATTTGAAATATTGCGGGTGATCGCTGGGCATTGACTCAAGCAATTCGCCGAACATTTGGTAGCTGACGGGAAAGTTGAAACAGACGAGTTCTTCTGTCGCTCTCTCAAAGGCCTCGTTCAATTCCGCTTCTGATAATTCAGCAGCTTTTCTGGAGCAAGCTGCCAAGCTAACCAGAACAATGCCCAAAAGACAAACGATACCGTACTTTGGTTTCATCAAAATGGTCTCAATCAGTTTTACAATTCAGTATTCCGTCTTCGCAACTACTCATTGCCTTGATGATTGACAAGGCCTACCCGTTGTGCCGAACCACATTTTTGTATTAGTCAAAATGTTTACTGTTCAGAACTGTCGTTGGGGGCTCCAAGCAGACGATGTACCCGAGTCTGCTTGATGTGAGCAAAGGATTATGAAGGTTTTTTACGGATGATGCAAGCGTTTGTATCCGTTAATTTTTGTTTGCAGGATTTTTCATACACTTACCCAACTTTCTGTATCACAACACACCTTTTATACACCTGCAAGTGATACAAATCGAAAGGTTTTTAATACAAGGTAAAGACGAAAATGCGATCGATGGCTCATTCGCGGTGCTATTGATCTTCAAACGGATCAGCCAACAACTCAATCGTCGGTGCATGCAAACTGTCATATGGCAAATCCTGCCCTCGCCCCAAACGTGGATTAAATCGTTCGACCGGCAAATCAAGTATCCGCCTGATTGCGTGGTATTCATCTTTCAAAAGTTGGCGGATGTCAATGCCCATATACACATCCGGCAAGTCGACGAATTTACTCTGCGCTGTTTTCCAAACCGAACGCACACCACGTGGATTGCCTCGCCGGACATGCTCAAGCACGACAGCACATTGAATCAACCCCTGATAAAACAGCTTCCGGGGACCTGATGCCATTACCCAGATATCTTCCCATGTTTCATGGGCATCGAACCATTCCTGTTCATTGAACAAGCGTAGTCCCTCATGGAAAATGGCAGCTTCGTCGAAGGTGTCGTCAGGCATGATAAAAGGTCACAAAGTGTGAAAAAATAGAGAGTGCAACCAACCTTCGTTCCAAGGTTTGAAGCGGGTGAGGTATCACTCATCCTTCATCTGGCGGTAGAGGTCCAGATAGAACTCAAGGAGTTCCTTGCCATGGATGGATTTACTTCGGGTATGTTGGAACCCGAAGCGGTCGAAGAGCCCCACCACTGATTCTGCGTTGAACTGCGTATCTAAAACAACTTTGAGGAACTTGTGCACTTTGCAGTGTTCCAAGGCGTGTTCAAGCAGTCGAGCGCCGATATTGGTATTCTGCCAATCTTTTTCAACACGCAGGCGACGAATTTCCCCCATGTGTCCATCCTGCTCATGAAAGCAACCGATCATGCCACGCACCTGTCCGTCGACTTCTGCGACCCAGAAGTGATTGGCATCTTCGCTGAAATAGGCTTCATGAATATTATCAATATCCGCGCCGGTGTCGTTGGCTGCAATCTGACCAGCAAGTAACCCATCCGTGTAAAGACGAGCGACAGCAGGCTGATCGTTGGTGTGGTATGTCCGAACGGTCAGGTTTTCAAGTATGGTTTGGTCCTGCATTGACTGCATGAAAAAAAATATCCTATCGCTTGGTCAAGCTTGCCCGGCTTCTACCCCGCCAGGGCATTTTAGCAGCTTTTGTCGATGGGGAAAAATGTCAGTTGATCTGTCTGCGTATCAAGCAATGCCACGGTGTAGGAACTGGCGCGGTGTAGTGCGCCAGGATTAATAATCCGGGTCTTCCCAACGCGATCATCTTTGACCATATGTGTATGCCCATGACAGAGATAACGGACTTGTTCGTGCAGTGGACCGTCAAATGCCGATGACTGATCGCCATGGAAATAAACCATTGCGCTACCATCGTCGAATTCCATTCTACCAACAGGATGGTCGACCTGTATACCCAATTCCTTGGCATAACGAGTCAAATCTGCAACATCCCAGTCCACATTCCCAAAAACCAGATTCACCGGGATCGTCTGACCGGGTTTGTCAGGATGTTCAACCAATAAAGCGTCAATGACTTCAGGGCTTCCCACATCGCCGAGGTAAATCAGGCGTCGCGCTCCCTCTTGGACAAGCAATTCTGCGGCTGTCGCAGTGATTCGGCCCCGTCCATGAGCATCAGATAGCAGACCAATCTTTGCCAAAATACTTCCCTGTCGTCGATAAAACCTTGTAATTCAGGCCCATAAGCCAATCAGAACCAACACCACAATACGGCTCTGACACCTTGCTATGAACCTGTTAAGATGTGCGCTTTGACCCCCAAAATTCATTGGATTCAAGTCACATGGCTGACATCTTAGCAAACATTATTGTCCGCAAGCAACGTGATTTATTGGACCTGCAAAAAAAGGTCAGTTTTGAGCAGATTCAAGGCCAATTATCCACTGCCAGACCGCCACGTGACTTTTTTGCAGCCATGACCCAACCGGTTGGCCAATTATGCGTCCTTTCGGAAGTCAAGAAAGCCAGCCCCTCCGCCGGACTCATCCGGGCGGACTTTGATGCGGTTGCCATTGCCAAAGCCTATGAAGCCAATGGCGCATCGGCGATTAGCTGCCTGACGGACGAGCCATTTTTTCAAGGCTCATTGGACTATCTCACAGCAATCAGTGAGACGATTGACTTACCGGTGATGCGTAAGGATTTCATCATTGACCCGTATCAGGTGGTCGAAGCCCGTGTCGCTGGAGCCGATGCCTTGCTGCTGATCGCCGAATGTCTGGATGATCAGACACTTTATGCTTTGCACAAACTGACAGGTGAGTTGGGGATGGGATGTCTGCTGGAAATTTTTGATCCAGCCAATCTCGACCGCGCCCAAAACGTCATCGCGGATCAACCGGGGACGCCTACCCTTCTTGGGATCAATAACCGTGACCTTAAAGCGATGGTCACACATCTGGATCATACTTTGGATTTGCTACCGCATATCGACAATCTCGATACCCTCGTCAGCGAGTCGGGAATCAAGACCGGTGAGGATGTCAGAAAACTCAGAAAAGCCGGCGTCCATCGGATACTCATCGGCGAACACCTTATGCGTCAACCTGATCCTGGCATTGCCTTGGCCAAACTCATCACCGACTCTGATATCTGATCGACATCATTTCTAATCGCATGCAACCAAGTCTGCATTTGGAAAGAAACACACAAGTGATGGTTATTGGGAGCTTGAGTCTTATTGGCCATTGAAGTTCGCGGATCATGATGTTTGTATCAATTGTCACTCATTCTAATCCAGATTCACGCACAAAAAGAGTTAAGCGTCTGCTTAACGTGACCGAATAGTTTTCCAATGGATTCACCTGATGTGGTGATCCTTTTCAATCCAAGGAGCTATTCAATGCGCTATCCGTTATTCCTGATTCTGACCGTTGCCATGTTATTGGGCTTGACTGCTAATCCTGTTGAAGCAGGTGGCAAAGTACTCGTGGTTCAAAGCTATCACCAGGGTTATGCCTGGGTGGATGATATTGATGCAGGTATCGCCAAAGCATTTGAAGGTACCGACTACGAAGTCAAAACTTTTTACATGGACACCAAGCGCAAGACCAGTGAAGATTGGAAAGTCGAATCAGGCCAATTAGCGATAAAAGAAGTTGAGAGTTTTAAGCCTGACGTGGTGATCACCGCAGACGATAATGCGCAGAAATATTTTGCCATGCATCTGGCTAACAAACCCGATGCCCCGCAAGTGATTTTCTGTGGTGTCAATGCTGATCCCGCGGACTATGGTTTCCCCGCAGATAATGTCACAGGCATTATTGAACGCCCGCATTTTGCACAATCCATTGGACTGTTCCAGAAGATTTACCCGGCAGCTAAAAACGTCATCATGATTTGCGATGATTCGATTACGTCGGTCAATACTCAGAAATTCTGCAAAACCATCAAGACTCCCCTGCCTGTTGTTGACTACCAGAATCCCTCAACATTTGACCAGTGGAAAGCGGCCATCACCAAGGCACAGGACTCGGCTGATGCGATCATCATGTTCAACTATCACACAGTCAAACAATCTGCCGACGCCGCCCAGAGTATGCCTCCCAAAGAAGTAATGGATTGGACCATCACCCACAGCAAGATTCCGGTACTGTCATTACTGACTTTTGGTGTTCAAGACGGTGCGCTTTGTGGTATCGCTGAAGACGGACGCGAACATGGATTTCTTTCAGCCAAACTGGCTGGCGAATTGATCACATCAAACAAGAAGGCAGGCGAGTTCCCAATTAGCCGTACCAATCAAGGTATCGTGATGATCAATCTCAAAACCGCTCAAAACCTTAAAGCAAAAGTCCCTTATAGCTTGATCAAAACAGCAAAAATTCTTGTTAAATAATTTGATCCATATCTAACAAACTTCATTTCCTAAGGGGAACAGGTCAATATCATGAAATTCAAGCTTAAAATCCCGTCATTTCGTGCAAGTATTCAAACCCGTCTGTTGTTACCCATCGTCAGCGTTGTCATTCTGGGAATGGGAATTGTAGTCACAGTAGCCTATCGAAGTGCATCAGAAGAAATCATCCACAAAGCCACTATTGCCATGACTCATGATCTGTCACGTTCAGTGGTGAGACTTGATGCGTGGATCGAAGGCAGACTTCAGGACATGAATCACTGGGCAGGCTCAGAGGTCTTTCATGAAGCATTAGGAGATGGCTATCTTGCTGAAGCCGCCCGTGATGGTGCCTGTGGTGAACTGTATCGACTGCGAGAAAATTACGACTACTATCTTGTGCTGCTATTGGTTGACACCACCGGCCAAACGGTCGCTGCCTTTGATGCCAAAACCTACGCCGAATCAGCAGTCTCTAAACGTGTCAACGTCGCCAAACGAGGCTATTTTCAACAAGTCATGGCAACCGGCAAACCAGCTATTACCGATGTACTCACCAGTAAATCAACCGGCAAGCAATGCGTCATGTTCGCTACGCCAGTGATCAAAGAAAAGAAGACCATCGGTGTCCTGGTCGGTTCAATTGATATCAATTCCATTGACAAAATCTTTGGTAACTCAGAGAACCAGGACAAATCACAGTACGTCTTGATGACTGATAAAACAGGGCTGTATATCAGCCATCCTGATGCCGATCAACGCGGCAAAGGCAATCTCAAAGAACAAGCATTTGGTGAAAGCTTTTACACAACCAACAACGAATTCATTAACTACCAACTCAACGGCATTAACAAGATGGCCATTACAGACACAAGCAAGCGCACCGGCTGGTTGTTTGCTGAAACATGTGATGTCGATGTGATCTACGCCGCTGCGATGAAAGTCGGAATTCAGCTTGCAATCATTTCACTGTTGGTGGTCATTTCCTTGACTGTCGTGATCATGCTGGTGGTTCGTTCCATCGTCAAAGCTATTCGTCACGTTGCCGATCGACTTAACGATATTGCTTCGGGGGAAGGTGATCTGACTCAGCGTGTGGATGAATCACGTAAAGATGAATTGGGGCAATTGGCAAAGGGTTTTAACACCTTTGTCAGCAAAATCCATTCGCTGATTAAGGATGTATCGACAGTCGCAACTGATGTCGCAGCGGCTTCAGGACAAATGGCAGCCACAGCCACGGAAATGGCAGACGGCATGAACGACCAATCCCGTCGCGCCACCGAAGTGGCAGCAGCAGTTGAACAAATGTCCTCCACAGTCACTCATGTCGCACAGATGTCATCTGGCGCGGCTCAAGCGGCTGACGAAGCAGGTGCACAAGCTCAAACCGGTGGCACCACGGTGACCAATACCGTCGAAGGTATCAAAGCAATCTCAACGGTCGTCAATGAATCGGCGAAGGCCATTTTTGAGTTGGGTAAACGTGGTGAACAAATCGGCCAGATTATCAGTGTGATTAACGACATTGCTGACCAGACCAACCTGCTTGCACTAAATGCTGCCATTGAAGCGGCACGCGCTGGCGAACATGGTCGAGGCTTTGCTGTGGTTGCTGACGAAGTGCGCAAGCTTGCTGAACGCACCACCACCGCAACCAAGGAAGTCGCTCAATCCATCAATGCCATTCAGACTGAAACGGATACGGCTGTCGAGCGAATGAACGAAGGCACCCAACGTGTCGAAGAAGGCGTCCACCTTGCTGAAGAAGCTGGACAGTCACTTAATGCAATTGTCGAAGGTTCGGATAAAGTAGCACGCCTGATCCAATCCATCGCTGCATCCAGTGAAGAGCAATCTTCGACCAGTCAGATCATCAGTCAGAATGTGGACAGTATCAATGCCGTCACCCGTCAAAGTGCTGAGGGTGCCGAACAAGCAGCGATGGCAGCGAACCAGTTATCAGAAAAATCTGAACAACTGCGTACGCTAGTCGGCCAATTTAAAATCTGACCCATATCAACTATTCAATACAAATGCATCCGTTGGCAGATCATGTCAACGGATGCTTTTTTTATATCAATAGATCGATTCAATGCCTGCGATTTCAATCAGAAACACATCAATCGTCAGACAGATAATCAGCCATACGTAACACGCCATCATTGGAGGTATCCACGGGGATGTTCTCGGATTGATCGTGCAGACTTAATGTATATGAAACCTGGCCGGCAAAGGTACTCACATCCAAGGTCTGAGGCTCGGACTGGATGGCTTTGAGATCCACGGTCGCTAAAGCTCGCAGCAAGCCTTCGAGATAAACAAGGATCGATTCAGACGGGCGAGTGAACGTGCCCGTGGGGTCGAGTTTGATCACAAACGGGTACGCATTGGGATGCGGTAACGGCCAACCGTACAACTGCCACGCCGTTTGGTCACCCGCGGGCACGCGCTGCTGAGGCTCATAGGTCATCTGCCAACAATCGCCATTGGCACCCCATGTTTCAATGTCTTCCTGAAGCAAATATGACTGGTATTGCTTACGACTGCTAAAGAGCGTAAGACCTGGTTCATTTTCACCATCAAGCACCATCACCGCATACTTCAAACGCCTGGGAGCTCGCGGATCGTCAATGCGGATCAGATACAGACTGTCGATTTTTTCCCATGGCCGCGCTTCATAAAACGCCAAAGCTGCTTCGGAAAAACGGGCCAGATGTTGGTGCGTCACCTTGTAGCCGGTCACCGCAGGTGGCACGAGCGTCTGCATGTCCACCACTTCCTGCATCTGTGATGCCATTGAATCGAGCACTTCATCAAGGGTGTTCATCCCCATCAACGGCAAGAGCGCTTCGACCATCTGCATCTCATCGGCAAGCTCAACCTCAATCTCGGCATCAGCCAACAAGGGTTCAAGGTACTCAGCAATCTTCTTGTCACTGACCACTACCTTACCCGGACGGTTACCGGCCAACTCTGCATCACAGGCAAATTGAACCAAAGCATTGATCGCGGCGATACATGGATCAACATGCGGGGCTTCGGGACTGCTGGTGTAACTGTGTGCTGATTGCAGCGAAAGCCAATAGCCCACGTAAGGCCCTTGATACGGGCTGACTTTAAAGGCAGCAATCGGATCGGGGATATCTTCGCCGTTGAACATGCCAACGGGCATCACCCCACCTTGCCACACTTCAAGGCGATTGATCGGCAGACGATTAAGTCGCTGGATTTGCAGGTTGAACATGCGTCGAACTTTCTTTCCCCTTGGGCTCACTCCCCTGCTTGCAGTATACCGTCAGTTGATCGTAAGCCAAGTGAATACCATCAGGTAATTGTGGATCAACCTCGGCATGCTTGATCTCATGAGCCATATGCGTCAGAAAACCCTGCCTGGGTTTGATGTGATCAAACTGCTCCAACGCCTGGTCAATGGTCATATGCGTGGGGTGATGACGATATCGAAGCCCATCAAGCACGAGAATATCCAAACCCTCAAGATAAGGATAAGTCTCCGGCGGGATCGTAGACACATCCGTGCAGTACGCAAGGGACTGCACCTCGCCTTCATGCGACGTGTAGTCCACTCGAAAGCCAAGAATCGGATGCCTGCCATGCATTAAACGCAACGGTGTGAAAGTCACCCCATGCAACTCAAGAGGCTTATAGGCTTCAAGCTTCCAAGGGATCAAATCCGCGACAAAGGTCTTGTTGGGATTGTTGTGCTTTTGAAAAATGTATTGGAACGTGGTCTTGATCACATCCATCGTGGCAGGCTCGGCATGGATATCAATCGCCTGATCCATCACGGCGTTAAACCGCCTCAGATCATCAAGTCCAAACACGTGATCGGCATGTTCATGGGTATAAAGCACGCCATCAATCCGATGAATGTCAGCACGGATAATCTGCGTGCGAAGATCCGGCCCGGTATCAATGATCCATCGACGCTGCCCATCGGGTGCATTCGGATCGGTCGCATGAATAATCACACTCGGTCGCGTCCGATTGTCGCGCGGATCATCACTGGTGCATACGTCACATTGACACCCAATCATCGGCACACCACTGCTGGTGCCGGTGCCTAAAAATGTGATACCTAAAGTCATGGGTGTATTGTAGGGGATCAATCTCAAACGGTCACTATGATCCAACTCCAAGCCAAAGAGCTTGAATAATCAAACGTGAACCTGATCACGAGCCAAAAGGCTTTAGCGCCAATGACTTGATCTTCTTGAGCATGTTGCCCTGCTGAGACTTGGCACGTTTGGCTGCTAATTTGCTCACCGGGTTCTTGTGTCGGTTCACACAGCGTTTGATGGGAATGTGCTTGTCGATGTAGGTCAGCACGAGGATTTCGTAGACCTGATCGTTGACGTTGATCAGTTCGACTGTTCCTTCAACGGAATGCGCGCGACTGGCCAAAGCCATCAACTCGCCGATGAAGACCGACGAAATATTGGTCACATGAGCAAAATCAAGCGTCAGTTCAATCTCTTCCTGTTCTTTGACGAGTTGGTTGAGATAATTAAACAGCGTGTCCAGATCCGTACGAGCGATTAGATGCTCGATGAGGAACTGACACTGGACTTTGGAGCCCTCGTGTTTGAGTTCAAATATGCGTTTTGGATCCACAGTTGTACAACCCCGGCCACTGAGCATCGCGCAGTGGTCTTACTTTCTTTGAATACCTTACCGGTTCTCTCTCTGGCCACGCTCCACGCAAGCCGGTAAGGACGTGGAAGGCAGGCGGATGTTTCACACACAAACAACATGCAAAACAACTTGATCTATTCTATTCAGAGTAATCGTCTTTTGTAAAGCAAGCGTCTGAAAATAACTCATGGCCAAAGGCATCACACACCAGTCGACTTGGCTGCAATATCATTTTTAAAAGACACTTAAAACGAAAATTTCAGCATCAGGATTGATAATAAATGTTTATCGGCAATGGTAAGGGTAACCTTAAGATCAATTCCAGACTCTTCATTCTTTATACGTAAACATACTCAGTCTTCCAAGCCATCTGTCATAGATTTCACGTCTGATAACACATAAGCAACCATGCAAAAAACAGACACAGGTTTGAGGCCTGTGCCTGTTGGGATTGGTCTGTCTGCAGGTTCTGGCGTTACTTGACCTGACGCAACTCAATCGATGAGATTTCCAGCAGAGCCTTGGCTTGCGGTTTTTGCGAGCCCAGGAAAATCTGGATTTGATCCAGGCCTTGAGCCTTCTGAGCATCCGCCGTGAAGAAGACATCGTTGTTGTAGACAAACTGAATTTCGCCACCCACTTTGCGGATACGATAGACAGCCGGGTACTCGACATCGAAGTTGCCACGCTCAACTTTGAACTTGGGCAGTGACGATGAGACGTAAGTCTGATTGGGTTTACGGGGTGTGATGTTCAGCGAGCCACGCTCTCCCTTGATGGTCAAAAAGAACGCAACCCAACCCCCACCATCTTCCATCTCCAGACGCTTGACGTGAAAGACGGCTTCCTGGCCATCCTGTAATTTAAGTTGCTCTCCAAATTCCAAGCGTCCGCCCTTGTGACTGTTGCCTGGCCCCATGGTGAAGGTGAAACCCCCTTTGCCATCTTCGACCTGCAAAGCCTTGTCGGACTCCTCGGTGGGAAGCATGATGACAGCAGGATCACCATCGACTTTATTAAAGCTGGTTTTGTCATAAGCCGTCACCGGTTTGATCAGTTTGCCAAGTTGAATTTCGGTTTTAAATGCGACTGGTTTGGAATAGTCCCGTTCAACGGCAGCTGTCCCACCATCAGCATGAACCAGCAGATTGCTGTACTCAATCTGGTCGGTGATCGGCCATGCCCCCTGCTTTTGGATCACGGTCTTACCATCACGTACAAGTCGGAAGGTTGGCGTGCCAAGCGTCAATGGAATGGTAAAGCTTTGGATACCTGCATCCACATCCTTGCGGTGGGTCTTGCCATCAATGGTGATTTCCAAGGTTCCAGGCTGCGTAAGGAATCCGAGCAGTTCAATCTCGTTAAATGCCTTACCTTTGACACTAAACGGCTTGGTCTGGTTGGGGGATGACGCACTTGCAGTGGTTGGCTGGACACGATGGAAATAGTAAATCGCGTCACGGACAATTTCGGGCTGCTTGCCGGTCTTAAACCAACTGGTATAGAACGCAGACAGATCATAGAACGCGTGACGGGTTGCTGTGGAAGGCGCGATTTCCGAACCTTCGGAGTAGTCACTCCAGGTGACGAGTTGAACCCATTGTGCGTGGTCGATTGCGGTATGCCACATTTCACGGAAGAGTGCAGTGTTTCTGGATTCCGAGCCATGGAAATTCTTGGGACGAAAATCCTGTGGCCTCACCGGAGCCATAAAGGGTTTACCTTTGCGGTCATGCTCGACTAAAGCTTTGCGTCGCCAATTGTGTTGTTCGTCAAACGTGCTTGTCCCCCAGTCGGCAAAGCCGTCCATCACCGGTGCATAATCATCCATATACTTCCACCAACCCTGGAAGGTCAGCCACAGTGAAATCTCGACACCTTGTGCTTTGAGTTGTGAACGGACATTGGCCCAGTATTCTGGCTTTTGTTGTTGACCGTTGTAGGGTGCGACCACCAGTCGACCATCATCCGTGCGGAAACATGCTGGATGATTGGCCAATTCAATAATCGCTGGGACAAGTTCCTCTGGCTTACTTCGGAACCCCGCCATCATGTCGGGCATGAGCAAAATTTTAAATCCGTTATCAACATCCTTCACGACATCAAGCATCATCAACAATTTGTTCCAATGCTTGCCTTGTCCAGGTGTCGAAAGCATGTCAAAGCTAAAACCGTCGATCCCCAACTCCGATGCCATGCGCACTTCTTCAAGCATGTCAGACGCACGCCAGTCCTGCTCCATCCGAGGCAGTCGAGGCAGTGGACGTTGGCGGATATAACCCCCATATTTAAGGTGTTTGTTGCGTTCACCGGTATCGGTCATGAATCCGTTTTGATAATAGTCGGCTTCTGGATTCTTGTTATCAATTGAAATCGGAAATGGAGAAAAATAATGAGCGAACACTTTCTTTTTGGACTTGTGCAGTTCAGTTAACGGCGTGCGATCAAACGGCCACTGCTCTGTTGGTTGCGCCGTAGCAATGACACTCACAAGTAGTGACAAGATGATGCTGGTTTTGAAAAGGTGATGCATGGGTGACGATCCTCAAAAATTTGATTGGATAAATATGGGTGCAAACAAAATATTGGTTACCAAACCGGATTGGCTTTGGCGCCGGGTGACCAGAGACTTTGTGGGTCACCATCGGTGAGTTTCCATGGGGTTTGATTCACACGAGCGATATCTGCAAAAGTTTGGACATGTCCGTCGATGAAGACGATGTTGTTGTAACTGCGTTGATGGATGCCTGGTTTGTAGACGCCACCTGAACCATATGCTGCCCCGACATAACTGGATTTAAAGGTTTCCCAGGGTGCTGCGTTAAAAAGCGTTGTCGAATTATTAAATCCTGCTTCGGTGAACATCAACGTCTTGCCATGCATGGGCATTTGATCAACGCGCACCCAGTTGGTTGCGTAGGGATACGGGCCCGGGCCAAGGCGAAATGACATACCGTAGTTGGGCCAAATCTGGTTAGACAAAATTGAAAGTGCCGGGTGTGATGGGCAGACGAGTTGCATGTTACCCCCAATTTCCGCCCACGTCTGAGCCTCCCCGTCATTGCCAAGATATGGTCGGAGCTTTGCAACCCATGTTTGGTTCGCCCCACCGCCGGAGACTTGAACCACGCTGAAATAGTCCTTGTTGTTCTGCACATACATCATTTGCGTCAGGCCGATCTGTCGGAGTTGTGATTGGCATTGCGTGGCCTTGGCCTGTTCACGTGCCGACGCCAATGCGGGTAAAAGTATCCCCACCAAAATGGCGATGATGGATATCACAACAAGTAATTCAATGAGTGTGAATGCAAATTTGGTTCTTAGATATCGAGCTGTCATTATGTCTCTCCATGGATTCATTTCATTGATATTCACGACTGAAAACTAGCGATGAATCAGATGTGTATTGCCTGTTTGAAATGCTGCCTGAATCGCCATCGTGGCAGGAAACATTTCCGGGTATTCGATGTGGTGACAGAGTTGGCGAATGGTCACGGACGCAAACATTTCAGGATCAAATTCCATCACTGACCATTGGTATTCACCGGGCAAGACATAGCCACGATTCCCCAAGGTGATAACTGCGATGTCCTTGCCGGGAATGAGACCTTCAAGCTGCATCGCTTCGACAACACCGACGAGCACCATATCGTTTGCGACATAAATCGCATCGAGGTTGCCATCGGCTTTTTTGAGTAAGTTACGAAATGCCCCCATGCCCGAGGCCACATCCATGTTCTGACTGTAGCTCCACAACGAATCTTCGAGTTGGTTTCTCAGCATGATGCCACGATGGATGTGATGTTCCAAATCACATTGATCGGACTTTGCCATCGCAATGGTGCCGATGCGTTGATAGCCCTGTCCGACAAAACGATTCAATGCATTTTCACACGCCTTGGCAGTATCGACATAGACCGCAGGATGTAAATCAAAATCGCCACTGCCCATGATGTGAAAGTAATACGGGCAATCCGAGCCGGACAACTCACGTGCTTTTAAAAACGTGTCAGCATATTGCGCTCCGACAAGAAAACCGTCATCGCTGGCATTTTCAAGCTGCCTGGCCATCTCCTCAACGGGCAACGCTTCACGGCAACTGGCAACCTGCGTATGAACGGTCATGGTGTGACCTGCCAACTGAGCATGACGCATGAACATCGACAGCACAAAATGCGTTGTCGAGTGTGGCGGGGAGAGTTGCCAATCCGACCACAAACCGATGCGCAGGCTACGTGTGGACTTGCCAACCAGCCCGGGATTGAGTTGCGTTCCCACGACATGTGTATGCAGATCCAAAAACAACTGCTCATGAGTCAATCCAAACGTCTTGGATTCCTGCCCTGCGGGATGACTGTGGACTCGGCGGACGTAGGTACCACTGCCCTGTCGACGCACAAGTACGCCCTTTTCAGTGAACACCTTGATCGCTTCACGCACCTGTCGCCTCGTGACGCCCAAGTCGTTGGCCAACTCCTCCTCTGGCCGGATTCTTGCACCAATACAGGTCGGCGGCTGAGATAAAAGCCAACTCATCTCAATCACCAAGTCCGCAATCATCTTGCTTTTACGTTGTGATTTACTGACGGACTTGGAAGTTGTGGATGAAAGCGATTGGGACACGATGAGCTTCCTGATGCTGGATAGATTCCAATATGCTTTGGAATCATACGAACGCGTTTTGAACAAATCAATAAATTTGTACAAAATTAATTCACCCACATGAATTGTTACGGACAGCGTGGATATCACATTTAAGATACAAGCCGTCAGATGAGTCCAATTTTGTGGACGAATCTGACGGGTAAATGATCATTTTCGATATTCGACCCGTCAGATTCGCCAAGCTCATCTGGCGGCTTGGGTGTGAAAAGTTTTATCTAATAACTCAGATCATGAAGTTCAAAGCGTTGAACATCCCAATCAATCAGCAGGCACAATGGTTAATAAGCGCATAAAAAAAACGCTCCACCGTTTGGTGAAGCGTTTATGGCTAGACCCGGACTTGAACCGGGGACACCGGCATTTTCAATGCCGTGCTCTACCAACTGAGCTATCTAGCCGTTGGCTCTGACGCATGCGTCAGCGAGTTGGGTAATTTAGCATTTGATGAGCGTTTGTCAAACCGACTGCCAAGTTTTTGCAACCTTTTTTAGACAGAAGGAATGTCTGCCTCATGTGTTGCGGATTCGCCACGTTCAATACGGGCTTTTTCAGTAGCAACCCAGGGGATCGTATCCGCATTGCGTTCTGCCCAAAGTGGCATGGGGGTGAGTTGGCCGGTCTTCTTGTGAAGCTCTGCAAACTCCACCACCATCTCCTCACGGCTGTAGCTGGAGAGATCGTGATTCTTACCCATATGGATACAATCCGTAGGGCATGGTTCGGTGCATAGTCCGCAGAACATGCACTTTTGATAGTCGATGGCATAACGCAGCAGTTCGCCACCGATCGCCTTGCCGGTCGCTTTATCGACCTTACGCGGGGCGGACTTCTCGATATAGATGCAGTCCACCGGGCAAGCCTTGGCGCAGGCATCGCAGGCAATGCACTTGTCTGCTTCAAACTCATGGATACCACGATATCTGGGAGCAAACGCGATTTTTTCATAGGGATACTGCACTGTCACTGTTTTGGAGAAGCAGTATTTGAGCGTAATGCGCATGCCGATGGCGATGCTCTTCACGGTCTCGTAAATATCACGGAAATAGGCTTGTGCGGGGCTGTTGGCCGACATGCTTGGGTTCCTGTGGGTTGCGGGAGTCAAACTAAGCTGTTGATGATACCGCAGGGACGCAGAGATTTCGAATTTCGGATTTTTGATTTGTTCTTTTTTCAAACCGCTTGCGGTTTAGCACTCAAAGAGGTTGGGAATATTGCCTGTTCCCCCTCAGATACAAGTTGAACAAAACCGCTAAAAGGTTAGTAATTAAAAAATTCGAAATCTGAAATTCGAAATTCGAAATCCCACCTGTTATCCTATGTCGACTATGAGCACAAACGAATCTCAACTTTATCGTCACGTGATTGCCGCCCTGGTCACCAATGAACCAGGCGTGTTAGCGCATGTTGCCTCCATGTTTGCCGCCCGCGGATTCAATATTGATTCGCTGGTTGTCGGCCGAACAGAAAATCCTGAACTTTCGCGAATGACCATCGTCGTCAATGGTGATGATGCCACGCTTGAGCAGGTTCGCAAACAACTTCAAAAACTCGTGGCTGTGGTTCGCATCGTCGACTATCTCGATGCTGCCTTTGTCGAACGTGACTTGATGCTGGTGCAGGTGAGTACGGTGGGTGAAAACAGTCCCATCCAACACCGCACTGAAATCATCGAATTGGCCAACATCTTCCGCGCCCAAATCGTGGACGTGAGCAGTGACCAGGTGATGATCAAGATGTCAGGCACCGAAGAAAAAATCGAAGGCTTCATCGACATGATCAAGCCCTATGGCATCATCGAAATGGCACGAACTGGTGTCATTGCCATGTCTCGCGGTAATGCAACTTCGGCCCGCAAAGCCAAAGCCAAGGCGGCTGTCTCACCACAAGCCAATCCACCTGCAATCGACCCGGGCGATCTGCCACCGGGATAATCCAAACCAAAAAGAACGGACTCGATTATGGCCAAGTCAACCGTCAGTAAAAAGTCAGCATCCAAAAAATCGGCTGGCAAAAAAGCAAGTCAATCCACAACCCGGAAAACCACAAGCAAAGCCAAGGTGTCCAAGCCGACTTCCGGTAAAGGCTATACTCTCGCGCATGTGACCCATGAAGCTGTCGAACAAATCGGTGGCATTGGAACCGTGCTCGAAGGACTGATGATCAGCCCGGAATACAAGTCACGTGTTGACCGATCCATTCTCATCGGCCCCATGGGAGGACATGTCCATGTCCCCAATCCCAACCTGCGTCTTGGTGAAATGGGCAAGGTTCTTTACTCCAGTGTCGACGGCATCGACGAACTGGGGCTGGCAGATAAATTCCAACCCATCGAGTGGGCCTTTGACGTGTCATTTGCCTACGGCACGCGTAAATATGACCAGCCGTCACAAGGCCGCAGTGGTAACGCTGAAGTCCTGCTTATTGATGTCTCGCATGTCAACGAAGCACGTAACAATGCCTTCAAAGCACGTCTCTGGGAAGAGTTTGGCTTAGACAGCGCCCGATACCAATCCGGTTGGGATTACGAAGAATATGTCCGTCTTGCTGAGCCTGCATATTATGCCCTGCATGCACTACTCAAGGATGAAGACTTCCCCTGCGTTCTGTTCTCCCATGAATTCATGGGCATGCCCGCAGCACTTAAATCCATCATGGATGGCGGCGACAAGTTCCGTACCATTTATCATGCCCATGAGTGTCCAACGGCTCGGAGACTTTGCGAAGACCACCCCGGACATGACACCATGTTCTACAGCGTGCTCGACACCGCACAGGCCAAAGGCAAGTATGTCGAAGAAGTCTTTGGCAACCTTGATGACATGATGCGCCATGCCCTGGTCAAACGAACTCACCTGCTTGATGGCATCATCGCAGTGGGCGACCGGACCCGTGATGAAATCAAATTCCTCTCAAGCGACTTTGATGACAAGGATGTGACGCTGGTCTACAACGGCTTGCCAACGCATCAAGTCGACATCAAACTCAAGAACACCATGCGCGGTCACCTTCAGGAATTCAGTCACAAGCTTCTGGGCTTTACACCTGACATTCTCATGACGCACGTCGCCCGCCCGGTGATCTCCAAAGCCATCTGGCGCGACCTTCAAGTCTGTCATGAAATGGATGCATCACTTGGCAAGCAGGACAAAAAAGCAGTCCTGTACATTCTGACTTCTGCAGGCGGCACACGTTCCAAGGCAGATGTCGAACACATGTGCAAGAGCTACGGCTGGCCGCTGCATCACAAGGCTGGCTACCCCGACCTCTGCGGGCCGGAAGTCGAGCTTGCCAACGATGCTGCTGAGTTCAACTTGAATCATAAAAATGTCAAGGTCGTCCTCGTCAATCAATTTGGCTGGGGACCGGATCTTGTCGGACCCTACTGTCATGAAGAATTGGACATGTCCGGTCTTCGCATTGCAGTGGATGTGGAATTTGGTGCAGCGGACTACGAACCGTTTGGCATCAGTCCGCTTGAACCACTGGCATGTGGCGCGATCTGCGTAATTTCCGACGCCTGCGGCTGTGAAGGCTTTGTCCGACATACCACCAAAGGTAAAACTGTCCCCAACGTCATCGTCGGCAAGTACACCCTCCCCGGTGGCAGCAAGTCCATTAAGGAACTGCTCAAAATCACCGCAGCAGATCGCGAAAAAGTTGAACTCAAAGAAGCCAAACGCATCGCCAAGTTGCTCCTTGCTGATACGCCACAAACCGACGCACAACGCAAAAAACTCATCACCTCCGGCACCAAGTTGGTGGATAAAATGGGCTGGGACCAAGTCATCACCGACGGCTTGGCCCAATTGCTCGCGAAGGTGACAAAGTAATTGCAAGCCAATTGATGAAACACAGAGGCACTGAAACACTGCGCTAAGACACTAAAATTACTTGGCTTAGATGTAAAAAAAAAACAATTTTTTATCATCTCTGCTTTGCTCTCTGTGACTCTGTGGCTCTGTGGTAAAGGCATTTAGCAATCGACATTCTCAATGCCTTGTTTAATGCCCCTTGCATCCGTTTAAACAAGCTGTTATAGTACCCGACTCGAAACTGATTTTAACTAGACTTATACGATTGAGGCCTGCCATGAGCCAGAGCATCATTGAACAACTTGAACAGTCCCAGATTCGCACCGACCTGCCTACGTTAAACGTAGGTGACACCGTTGATGTGCATTACCGCATCATCGAAGGTAACAAGGAACGAATCCAGGTCTTCAACGGCGTGGTTATCAAGAAGGAAAACCGTGGCTTGAATTCCAACGTCACCGTCCGTCGCATCGTGGCAAACGAAGGCGTCGAACGTATCTTCCCGCTCAACAGCCCCAAGATTTCCAATATTGAAATCAAGCGTCACGGCGATGCCCGTCGCTCGAAGCTTTACTTCCTGCGTGACCGCGTTGGCAAGAGCCGTCGTCTGCGTGACCGTCGTCGTGGTATGCAACACGCTACGGTTGTCATCGGCTCACAAAAGGCCGCTAAAGCCGCTGCCCTTGCTCAAGCTGCAGCCGCCGCAGAAGCCTCTGAATAAAATCAGTGTCGGATGGTGAAACATCCTGATACGATCAAACGAACACTCAAAAGACGCGGCCGCAAGGTTCGCGTCTTTTTTCATGATTGCATTTTGTGCAATTTTTACGAATTGGAATCAACCACAGAGTCACAGAGACACTAAGTAAAAAATGTCTTTATACTCTTGGAATTCTCTGAGCCTCTGTGACTCTGTGGTAAAGCCATGGAGCATGAAACGACCAATAGCCAACACTCACCGGAGCCTTGAACATGTCCGACAAGCCCAATAACAATCAAGCTGCCAACCAACCTGAAGAAAATCCCAACGAGCTATTGGCAGATCGTCGCCGTAAACTCGACCGAATCCGTGATGAATTTGAAATCGATCCCTTCGGCCAACGTGTCGATGGCCTGGTGAGTCTCAACACCGCGTTGGATACCTATGACGGTGCAGCCGACGAAGCCCACAAAGCCGACGCCGAGAATGACACCCGTCCCATCGTTAAAGTCGCAGGCCGTATTATCCAGCATCGTGTCATGGGCAATTTGATCTTCATGCGCCTGCGTGATGCATCAGGTGACTTACAGGTTGCAGTGAGTAAGAAGGCAGTGGACCTACCGAGTTTCAAACTTGCCAAGCTCGTGGATCTGGGTGATATCGTCGTCGCTCAAGGCCCCCTTGCCAAGACCAAAACTGGTGAGATCACCGCATGGTCCAATGGCCAAGCGAGCTTCCAACTTGCTACCAAGTCCCTGGCTTTGCCCCCTGGCAAGTTCCACGGTCTGCAAGATCCTGAGACCCGCTATCGCAAGCGTTACATGGACATGTATGCCAACCCTCAAGTGATCCAGACATTCCAGAAGCGTTGCAACATTGTCAGCCAAATCCGTACTGTCATGCAAAGCGAAGGCTTCCTGGAAGTCGAAACGCCCATGCTCCAACCCATCGCCGGTGGCGCTGCAGCCAAGCCGTTTGAAACACATCACAACGCGCTGGACATGGAACTGTACATGCGCATTGCACCAGAACTCTACCTCAAGCGACTGCTCGTTGGTGGCTTGCCCAAGGTGTTCGAAATCAACCGTAACTTCCGCAACGAAGGCATTGACCGATCGCACAACCCCGAGTTCACCATGCTCGAAGCGTACGAAGCGTTCGGCGATCTCTACTCCGTCATGGACCTTACCGAAAAAGTCTTCCAGACCGTTGCCCAAAATGTCTGCGGCTCACTTAAGCAACCCTACGGTGAGATCGAAATCGACTATGGTAATTTCCGTCGTGCCAAGTACCTTGAGCTGTTCGTCGAACACAACGGCTTTGACCATGCTGACCATGACAAACTTGTCGAAAAAGCTAAGTCGCTGCACATCGACCCGGCTGGCAAGGATCACGATCTGCTGCTCAACGAAGTCTGGGAAGAGACCGTCGAAGAACATCTCGTCCAACCGACCTTCGTTATCGACTACCCTGCAAGTCTCTGCCCACTGACCAAGCGTAAACCTGACGAACCGGAAATTGCAGAGCGTTTTGAACTGTTCATCGCCAAGATGGAATTAGCCAACGCCTACACAGAACTCAACGACCCGGATGTGCAGGAAGCCAACTTCCGTCAACAAATCTCCGGCATGGATGATGAGGAAAACACCTTCCGCACGGTCGACGAAGACTTCCTCGAAGCCCTTCGTGTCGGCATGCCCCCTGCTGGTGGTTTAGGTATCGGCATCGACCGCTTGATCATGCTTATGACCAACAGCCACACCATCCGCGACGTGATCTTGTTCCCATTGATGCGGCCACAAGGCTGAGATTATTTTGCCAGAACTTGCAGCCTTGGGTTGATTGGTTGGTAATGATTTAAACACGAAGGCGCGAAGATCACGAAGGACACGAAGGTTGAGACATTAATAATGCAACAATCCTCACATGATTCCGGCGGTGTGTTTTCTCTTGATTCAGAAACTGAGCTTTTAGCCAAGACAGTGATTAGTGCTGCCATTGAAGTCCATCGGACTTTAGGGCCGGGGTTTCTTGAGTCGGTTTATGAAGCTGCACTGTGTGCCGAACTAAACCATCGAAACATTCCACATGTCTGCCAAGCTGTCTATCCTGTTTTGTACAAGGGAAAGACAATTGGCGAACACCGACTGGACATTGTAGTCGATCACAAAATCATCATTGAACTCAAGGCAGTCGAAAAACTGTCTCCAGTTCATTCAGCCCAATTACTTTCGTATCTCAAAGCCACAGAAATGCGCCTTGGTTTACTGATGAATTTCAATGACGAAACACTCAAAGCCGGACTCAAACGAATTGTCTTATAAAAAAAATCTTTTCTTCGTGACCTTCGTGTTCTTCGCGCCTTCGTGTTAAAAAAACTAACTCACCGAACTCACAAAAACCTGCTAGACTAACCAACCACATGTACATCTCCCTACTCATCTCAAAGTACCTTCGTCGCAAACTCGCGCCGATGTTTGCTGCGATGGCGGTGACACTTTGCACGGCCATGGTCATTATCGTCATCAGTGTCATGGGCGGATTTCTGGACATGATGCGGGCAGCAGCGCAAACCCTCACCGGGCAGGTGACGATCTATTCAGATGTCACCGGCTTTGCTGGGCATCAGGAAATTGCCAAACGCTTGCTTATCCAACCTGAAATTGAATCGGCAGCGCCATTGGTTCGATCCTACGGCCTGATCAAACTCCATGAATCCACGCAGACCGTCGAAGTTGTCGGCATTGAGCCCGAGTCCTTTAACACGGTCACCAATTATCAATCCTCGCTGTACTGGGACAATCAGCACTTTCTGAACATGCTCGACAAGCAGATTCCGCAGGAAGAACTCACATCCCCGGAATTGAAAAAGCGCTACGCGGATTACAAAGCTGCTTACGAAAAAATGGACCTTGATGATGCAGGCATGAACTTCACCATTCCCGACATCTGGGTGCGTGAAGGCATTGAGCAAGGTTGCGTGCTGGGCATTGCGGTCAATCCTTGGAACCTGCGAAATTCCGAGGGTAAGTACGATGTCGCTAACACTGCATTGGGCTTGCCGATGACCATCACGGTTTTGCCGATGACCCAAGGCGGATCGATTCAGACACTCTCGCCAGCGACTGCTCGCTTTACCTTGGTCAACGAATTTAAAAGTGGTCTGTATGACATCGACTCCAACCGAATCTATGTCCCGATGGCAAAGCTCCAGGCCATGCTCGACATGCATCAGCAGAAAATATGGGACAAATTCGACCCGCAAACCGGCCAACCTGTCGGTGATGCAACGATCAAGCCTGACCGTGTTTCAGAGTTGATGATCAAGGGTAAAGACGGCGTGCCGTTGGCGGATGTCAAAGCCACGGTCACCCGCGTTTTGCAGAGTTACCTGGCAGAACATCCCAATACGCCATCACTGTGGATTCAGACCTGGCAGGAACGCCACGCCACTTTGCTCGGCGCCGTCGAACGTGAAAAAGGCATGCTGACCATTCTCTTTGCAATCATCAGCTTGGTAGCCGTGGCCATGATCGGCGTGATTTTTTACATGATCGTCCAACAGAAAACCAAGGACATCGGCACGCTTCGCGCACTGGGTGCATCGCGCAAAGGCATTGCCAGCATCTTCCTGGGCTATGGCTTATCCGTAGGCATCATCGGCTCCATGGTCGGACTGGCGCTGGCAGCATCCATTGTCCTGAATCTCAATGAAATCCAAGACCTGCTGTTTGTCTGGTTCGGTTTTAAAATGTGGAATCCGCAGATTTATTACTTCGACCGCATCCCCTCACAGTTGGATCACATGGAAGTCACCGTGATTGTCATCTGTGCGATTTTGAGCAGTGTCGTGGGTGCGATTGTGCCTGCGATTCTGGCAGCAATACAAGACCCGGTGGAATCACTGCGATATGAGTAATTGTTGACTTGAACATATAGCACCGAATGTGAATTCGGTGCAAGCCGAAGAACGAACGAGTAACCTGCACCGAATTAACATCCTGTGCTAAACAATCAAAGTTGACGGACAAACAATGACCGCAACCGCTAAACAAACAACCATCCTCCAGACTCAAAACCTGCACAAGACCTACCGCACCGGTGGGGAGGATTTACACATCCTCCAAGGTGTCGACATGAACGTGAAGTCCGGCGAGTGGCTTGCGATCCTTGGGGCATCCGGTTCAGGGAAGAGCACGTTACTACACCTGCTTGGCGGGTTGGATCGCCCCTCCCAAGGCAATGTCACTTACACCCAGCAGAACATCTACCAACTCTCACGCAGTGCGATCAACCAGTACCGCAACCACGAAGTCGGATTTGTGTTTCAGTTCTATCACCTGCTGCCGGAACTCAGTGCATTGGAAAACGTCACCATCGCAGGCATGATCAGTGGCAACAAACAAGCCTCCTCAGCCAAACGCAAAGAACGCGCCCAAATGCTCCTGGATCAACTGGGTATGAGTCACCGACTTAGACATCGCCCCAACAAGCTCTCCGGCGGGGAACGGCAGCGCGTCGCCATCGCCCGCGCCCTGCTCAATGAACCCAAGGTGTTATTGGCTGACGAACCAACCGGCAATCTCGACGCCGACACGGGACAGCAAATCCTCGACCTGTTCATCAACCTGCATAAACAGGGTCAGACCATCGTCATGGTCACCCATGATCAACATGTCGCTGACCTGGCTGACCGCCAACTGGTACTCGAACGCGGCAAGCTCAAGAGTTGAGATTTAACAGTTTCAAACCGCTTGCGGTTTAGCGTCACAAGCGAGATTTGAATATTCTTCGGTATCCGAGAGATTCACGAATCGCTTAACCGCAAGCGGTTTTTGCTCCCAATCTCTTGACTTAACCTTTACAAACGATTGTTATCCATCACAATCAAAACACTCCAAACGCTTTAAACACAAATATTAAGATTTATGATCGACCGGATGGGAATAGGACGATATACTATTCGGTTTTATAATATAGACGAGGCTGAATGTTTCGGCTTCACCGAGGTGTACCATGTTTCGAAAAGTGATGCGAGCTAAAATCCATCGTGCGACTGTCACGCAATGCGTGCCGGACTACGTGGGCTCAATCACCATTGATGCCAACCTGCTTGACGCTGTGGACATCCGTCCCAACGAAGCGGTGCATGTGTTGGACATTGACAATGCCAATCGTTTTGAGACCTATGTTTTTCGTGGTGAGCCTGGCAGTGGGATCATTGCGGTCAACGGTGCTGCAGCGAAGTTGGTGGAAAATGGTCACAAGATCATCATCGTCAGCTATGGTATGTTACTCGAAGAAAATCTCGATGATCATATTTCGCGTACGGTCATCGCTGATGAGCATAATCAAGTCCAGCAACTGCTCAGCTATGACAGCCTGATCAATGCCCCTGCAGACTCTCTGTCTGACTGATACAATCCTAGACATGCCCAAGCACGTTCGCATCAGTCTTGCTAACAAGTGTCAAATTTTATTTGGTGCTGCTGTGGTGATCATTCTCACTGCTGCCCTTGCTGTGGTTTGGTTTCGCATGAATGCACTGGTTCGTCAGGAGCAAAAAGAAAACGCGCGCAACCTTGCAAACGCTTGGCTGTCGGACATGATCCAACTCGGCGGAGCACTGCTGACATTTGACGAGATGTCCAAACAGGAAAATCATGATCAAGGCCTCACGCTGACATTGATCCGTAAAGATGAGTTTGATCTGGCATCAAGCAACGATAGCTTCGTGAATGAAGCCATCCGTAATTTTGAAACGTTGGCAGAACGCACTGAGCATGCCAAGCCCATCGTCAACGATCGCAATGAACATTACTACCGTTATGCCCGGGCGATTCGCCATTCGGATTTGTATCGCATTCGTGGTGGTGCCGAAGCTGGCTTTGATGCGGCTTTAACCAGTAAGATCATCAACAATCCTCTGGAGATGGTACTGCTGATTCGTCTGCGTTCTGACCTGGCTCAAAAGCAGTTACTGCTTAACCGCGTTTATATCATCCTCGCCGGACTCTTCGCGTGTTTGCTGGCTATTGGTGTGTTTTACTACATCACCAAGCGGATCATTCTCTCACCTGTGCGCGTGCTTCGTGACACGGCTGAACAGGTCGCAGCTGGGGACCTGAACATTCGCAGCGATATCAATACCGGTGATGAATTTGAACGCTTGTCGGTTGTGTTTAATCAGATGCTCGAAAACCTCAAGAGCAATGAAGACCAACTGCGGGGCATCAATAAATCATTGGACCTGAAACTTGGTGAACTGGCGGAGACCAATGTCGCCCTCTTTGAAGCCAACAAGCTCAAGGGTGAGTTCCTGGCCAATGTGTCGCATGAGTTACGCACACCGCTCAACTCCATCGTGGGGTTTGCCGAACTGCTCAATGAAACGCTGACAGATTACGCCGATGAAAAAACCGATAAGCGTCGGCGATTCCTGGCCAACATTATTCAATCAAGTCGTCTGCTCCTTGATTTGATCAACGACCTGTTGGATCTTGCAAAAATCGAAGCTGGTCGAATGGACATTCGCGTGGGCAAAATGTCTCTGGCTGACACCGGCGAGGGGCTGATCAATCTCATTCGTCCGCAAGCTGACAAAAAGCAGATCACCCTGACATTGCGAATCCCGTCAAGTATTCCACTTATCGAAACCGATGCGGGTAAATTCCAGCAAATCATTTTCAATTTCCTGTCCAATGCCGTGAAGTTCACACCTTCGGAAGGTTCGATCACGTTGTCAGCCACACCGTTTTCGCCTGATCCTGATCATGAGCCATCGCATGTACGTGTCAGTGTCGCGGACACCGGGCCGGGTATCCCCAAGGATTACCAGAAAAAGATTTTTGAGAAGTTCACGCAGCTAGACTCCACGCATACCCGCGAGCACTCCGGCACGGGACTTGGTTTGACGATCAGTATGGAACTGGCAAACCTGTTACACAGTGAGTTGGAACTGGAAAGCGAAGTGGGTAAAGGCTCGACATTCTCACTGCTGATCCCCATTGCATTTGCTGGTGAAATCCCTGAGACGATTCCTTCTGTTTTGCCTGCCGGTGAAACTGAAGCTTAGATGGTATTTTGAATCCAGAGAAAACCAGCGACATCGCGTTTGGTAACCCTGCTCAAATGCATTAGAATATCTGCTTAATCCACCGTAGTTTTTCAAAGGTATTAGCCATGGGAATTGAAGCCGCCCTAGCCAACAACGACATGTTTTTATGTACCACTTTGCAAAAAGCGGTCAATTGGGGTCGTCGTTGCAGTGTTTGGCCGATGCCGTTTGCTACGGCTTGCTGTGGTATTGAACTGATGGCGACTGCTTCAAGTCGTTATGACCTTGCTCGTTTTGGTGCTGAGGTCATGCGGTTTTCCCCACGTCAGGCCGACCTGATGTTGGTTGCTGGTCGTGTGAGTGTAAAAATGCTCCCTGTGCTTCAACGCATTTATCAGCAAATGGCAGAACCCAAGTGGGTCATCTCCATGGGCGCCTGTGCATCGACTGGTGGGGTGTTTGACACCTATGCTGTCGTGCAGGGTATCGACCAATTCATCCCGGTGGATGTGTATGTCCCAGGCTGCCCGCCACGCCCGGAAACACTCATGGAAGGCATCATGGCCATCCAGCGCATCATCGACGAAGATGGACTGCCACCAAGTAGTGGTAAACGTCAACCCCTGCAAATCGCCATCCAACCGACTCATGATGTCAAGACACAACCCGTGCCACTGACAGTGGGTCGAAGCTGATTGTTCAAGACATTTTGAACCGGCAAGACGCCAATTGCGACAATTGTGCCAAGGTCGGACGAGATAAAATATAAAAAACTGCGAGTCATCATCATTGGTTGACTCGCAGTTTTTTTATGTCTTGAAAACGCTCTATAACTTGGCAGTCTTGGCGCCTTGACGGTTGAAACAATTGACTTTTACGAAGCGCCCGCGAGCATTTCCTTGATCTGTTTTCGCGTAGTTGCGGTGGCATCACTGCCGGCGAGCATCTCGGCTAACTCGTTAACACGAGCGTTACCTTCAAGAGTCAGTACCGTGGTCTGGGTCTGGCGGTCTTTGCCTTTGCCTTTGACCTGCTTGGTAATGTGCAGATGTCGATCTGCGTAGGCAGCGATCTGTGGCAGGTGCGTGATGCAGAGAATCTGATGTGACCCATCATCGCAACTGTTGGCAAGGCTGCGGAGTTTCTCGCCAATGATCGTGCCCATGCGCCCGCCGATGTTGGCATCAATTTCATCAAAGACCAATACGCTGATCCGATCACTGTCTGCAAGGATGGATTTAAGAGCGAGCATGATGCGAGAAAGTTCACCGCCGGAAGCAATTTTCCGCATGGGGCGAGCAGGTTGGCCGGGATTGGTGCGGATCATGAATTCCAGCGTCTCATTGCCCTGCATGGAACCTTCATCGCCCACAGGATTGAACTCCACATGAAACTGTGCTTCTGCCATCCCCAATTCAGTAAGTTGCGTTTCGACGAGTGGCTTAATTTTCTTTGCTGCGGACTGTCGTTTTTTACTGAGCTTAACACCCTGTTGCTCAAGCTGATCCTTGGCATCATTGATCTGCTGATCCAACGAAGACAGATCAGCATCCTGTCCACGGAGTCCGTCGATCTCCTGTTGGATTTGCTGACGATAGGAGAGAATTTCTGCCACCGGATCAACACCAACTTGATTGCGGGCATACTTGGAAGTCAGCCGATTGATGATGTTCAAACGGTCTTCGACTTCCTGTAATTCATGCGGGTCGGATTCAATGCGATCCATGTATCGACTCAGGTCAAAGGCACCTTCCTGCAATGCCAACGTCGCATCGCGAATGGATTGGCAAGGTTCTTCCAAGTCCTCATCGAGTTCCTGCAAATCACCAAGCATATGCACGACCATTTGCAAACGCTCGATAATCGAAGCATCCGAGTCGTACAACGCTTGATAAGCTTGGCCGGTATCGCGTTGGATTTTATGCACATTGGTCAACCACTTATGCCTTGCAGAGAGTTCTTCAAACTCACCTTCGGTCAATTGAGCATCGTCAATTTCATTGGCTTGAAATTCGTAGAGATCAAGCTGCTGGGTTCGCAATGTACTGGAATTAGCCAACTCCTTGCGCCGCCGGATGAGGTCATGCTGCTGCTGCCAAGTCTCGGTATATTGCTTTCGCAATTGAGCGCATTCAGCAAAGCGATCGAGAATGAGCATCTGATTCGAAGCGCGTAACAAGTATTGATGATCATGCTGGCCGTGAATATCGACAAGCTGTTGGCCGACTGCTTTGACCATTGCCGCGGTGACCGGCTGACCGTTGATGGCAACGGAGGATCGACTGGGTGTGATCTTGCGTACCAGAAGCAGTTGGTCGCCAGCATCAATTTCCTGATCAAGGATGGTGGCGATCTCCTGAACGACATCTTCGTCGTGCAATTCAAAGAGTCCGGTGATACGGGCTTCCTTGCTGCCTGGGCGGAGCATGTCTTTGCCTGCTGGTCTTAGCCCAAGAAGCATTTCAAAGGCGCCCAGAATCAGACTCTTGCCTGCGCCGGTTTGGCCGGTGAAACAGTTGAGCCCGTTTGCCAATTCAAGATTGACATCGTGTATGACAGCCAGATTGGAGATATGAAGTTCGCGGAGCATCCGTTCGCCGCTTTACACTAGGGTAAAAAATATCCACGGGAACGGATGATTGTAAGCAACCAGCGATCCCGAACAAAAACCGACATTGGTATTATCCAAGGTTCGGCGCGTTTGGCAATAGCGGGTGTCAAAATTGAGTCATGAGAACCACGATCAAACAGTGGTCGGTGGTTCGACAGGCGTTGCGATGACCTGTGCGGCTTGACGTTTGTTGCGGCGTCGATTGACGATGCGATAGACCAGATACCCAAATCCGAACACAAAAAGAATGATGATCAGCGGCAGTACAATTGCCAATACGGACATGACGGTTGATGCGGTGGCTTCGACTGTAGAGACCACTGGATTGGCAGCGCCGCCGGTTGTGGCCAGTGATGTCACACGTGTTGCGACAGTGAGCATTTGGACACCACCTGCGATCCCACCGCCGGTGATTGCTGAAGCAACCCACCCCAAGACTTCGTTTTGCCCACTGACACATGATGCTGCGGCTACGGAGCCGGCGATGACGGCAGCAGGTGTCGCTACGGTATCGAGCATATTGTCGAGCCAAGGCAAATAGTAGGCACCGATTTCCAACGCCGTTGCCAGTCCGAAAACGACCATGGCAAGATCCGACCCCATCCAATCAAATCCTGAACCCAACGACAGGTGTCCGCCGTGGGCGGCAAGGCTGATGACAAACATCGGTACAAAGACACGAAAGCCGCACGCAGCTGAAAGTCCCACGGCCATTAGAATTGCAGTAATCAGGTCCATCTTGAATCTCCTGTCATGGATCGCTTGGTACCATTTTATACCCAAATGGAACCCAATGGATGCAGAAAATAGTCATGAAGGCATTTGAGCGGTCATTACGTGCCTGCTTTGGCTGAAAAACAGCGTTCGATCAAGGCAGTGACATTATCCGGCCGGTTATCGGGGTCCGACAATGCCATGTTGATCCAGTTGACTGCTTGAGCGCGATTTTCACCCAATTGCATGAGCACTTCCAATGCTTCGCGTGCCATGGAGTTGTTCATCGCCGCTTCACCGGATGCGTTGGCGTCGATCGTATTGGCATCTTTATCGGTCGACTTGGCGAATGCGCCGGCGGTCGCAAAGTGATCCACCTTGCCGTTAAGTGATGCGATGATCGTCTCGGCAGTACGTTTACCGATTTCTGGTAAAGACTGGAGAAACGATGTGTCACGGTCGGCGATGGCCATGGCGATCTGTCCTGAATCAATCGCCAATGCTCGTAGCGCTTTGCGATTGCCGATGCCTTTGACGGTGGTGAACAGCTCAAAGAAGTCACGGTCTTCGTCAGATAAAAAGCCTGCTAAGCGTGGCAGGAAGCTTGATCCCTGATTATGCGACTCCATGTAATGCAGCGTCTTGAGCGATACATTTTCACCGACACGTTGGGCGAGTCGTGTAATGACAAAGGCTGGCACATGGACTTCATAGGTTAAACCATTGCCGGTGTCGATCAGAACGCTTTCGTTGGTGGTCGCCACCAATTTACCTGTAATGGATGCAATCATTGGCACATCTTACCAAACCTATCCTGTTTGGGATTGGAACGGTTATACGGAATATCTATACCCTAGCGTTTCCACATTCGGGGTAAATGACTTTTGTGATCTCAATTTCCCCGGAAAGATCGTCGATTGACATATCTAGGGCTGCGACATCGCAGATGGGTCCGGTTGGTAGTTTTTATTTTCAGACTGTTTGCGACAGTCATGACAACGGGAACCTAAGAATGAGTGTCAAAAGAAATGTTCTCGTAATCGATGATGATGTGGTTACAACACGTGTGATCAAGGCCCGTCTTGAGAAAATCGGTTTATCAGTCACTTGTGCCCATAGCGGTGATGAAGGCTTGGATATAGCCAACAAAGAAGAACCGGACCTGATTCTTCTGGACATCCACATGCCAGGTATTGATGGTTTTGAAACATGCGGGGAACTGAAGAACAATCCAGGCACCAAAGACATTCCTATCATTTTTCTCACTGCAGATTTGAACACGGAAATCAAAGTCCGTGCCTTTGACTGTGGTGCGACTGATTACATCACCAAACCTTTTGACAATCGTGAACTGATCGCACGCGTGGAAGCTGCCTTAAAAATGCAGAGTCTGATTCGCAAATTGGCAACACAGGCCAAGAGCGATGCACTAACAGGTTTACTAAATCGCAGCGCACTACTGGATGAGTTGGATTATATGATCGCCCGGCAGAATCATGAACCGGATTATCACTTTGCGGTGATGTTCCTGGACTTTGATCGATTCAAACTCATCAACGACAGCCTGGGACATAGTGCGGGCAATGAACTATTGGTTCGCGTGTCGCAAAGTATGACCCAAATGCTCGACGAGATGGTCGGACCCGGTGATTATGTTGCTTCACGTTTGGGGGGCGACGAGTTTATTCTGTTGATTGAAACACCGGAAAACAATCAAGTCCTCACGAATCTTGCCGATGCATTGCAAGCTAAACTGCATGGTCCCTATGTTGTTGGACAATATGAATTGATCTGTTCAGCAAGTATCGGCATCGTCCTCTGTTCGGGAAACTACGAAGAACCTGAGAGCTTATTGCGTGATGCAGATATCGCCATGTACCATGCCAAGGAAAACGGCAAGTCGCAATTCTGTTTCTTTAATCAGCAGATGCACGCTCAATCCATGGAACAATTGACACTAGAGGGTGATCTGCGACATGCACTGGCACGTCATGAACTGCGACTGCTCTACCAGCCGATTCACAATTTAACCACCGGCCAACTCACTGGATTTGAAGCACTCATCCGTTGGCATCATCCTGTCCGAGGCGTGATCCCACCACTGACATTCATCCCTATTGCGGAGGAGTCTGGGTTGATCGTTCCCATCGGATGGTGGATTTTGTATGAAGCGGCCAGCCAACTCAAACTGTGGCGGCAGATGTATCCGGCGATGCGACATCTTCGGGTGAATGTAAATGTATCCAAACGCCAACTCATCACGCCCAATTTTGTGAAACATGCTGATGACATACTCAATCGCGCAGGCCTGGAGCATTCAGCAATTACATTGGAAATCACCGAAAGCACCATCATGGACAACATGTCCATCCTCACGCCGATACTCAGTGAATTGCGTGAATTGGGCTTTAAACTGGCGATGGATGACTTTGGTACCGGACACTCGTCACTGGGATGTCTGAACAAATTCCCATTGGACAGTCTGAAAATCGACCGCAGTTTTATCAACAATGTCGAACACAATCACAGCTTTGCAGCGATTCTCAATTCCATCGTGACCTTGGCGCACAATCTGAATTTGAATGTGGTTGCTGAAGGCATTGAAAAAATTGAACAGTTGGCACATTTGCAATGTTTAGACTGCGACTATGGTCAAGGTTATCTCTTTGCCAAGCCCACGGCGGTTGACGATGTACCTGCTCTGCTTAATCAAGATGGACGTAAGTTTAAACATTCTGCCTGATGGTTAGATTGTCATGGCAGTCTATTGATCCTCGACGATACTTATCAGTTCGATGACCACATTCATTGGCATTTCACCTGCGGGTTTACCAGGTTTGAAACTCATTTTTGATTTGATCGTCGCATGACGGATTTCACCTTCTTGCATTCCCAAAGCGATATCATAAAGGCCCGCGGGTTGTATGGATCGGTTGATTCTGATTTTGATTGGTTTTGAATACTTGGTGTCGTAAAGCACTTTCCCGTTCAACCCTTCGAGCCTTATAGCAACCTCACCAACCTGCCCTTCATTAAGGGCAGGACCGTCACCTTCTTTGAAGGTCTTGATGATGCAACCATCTTCAATCGCCAGGCATTTAATCTCGTAAATCAATTTGCTGTTAGCTGGAATCTCGGGAGTTTCTTTTTCGCCATAAGCCAACTGAGCTGGGATGTTGAGTTGTCGTTTTTCCCCCACCACCATTCCAATCACCCCCTTGGACAAACCTGTAATGACAGTACCTGCACTGATACCAAAGACAAGCGGCTGGGTATCAGAATCATTGGTGTCAAAAATCGTACCGTCTTCAAGTTTGCCAACATAGTTGATGGTGATGATATCACCGGCTTGAGCTTTTCGTACCCCTGTCCCAGGCTCAAGTATCTGTGTTGCTACAGGTAAAAAAATGTCAATCAAATGGACGTCGATAATCAGCGTACTACCTGCGGGGACATTGTCTTTATCTTTATCACCAAACCCTTTTTCAGGTGCGATGAGCAATTGGCGGTATTCCCCGACCTGCATACCATTGACCCCATGCTGAATCCCATCCAGCACAGATGACTTGCCAAGTATGAATGTAAACTTTTTCTTTGCCGGCGATGTTCCAAACGGTTCTGCTGAACCTTTGACGTAGGCTGTATATGAAATAGTCACATAATCGCCGACTTTTGCGATAGGCTGACCGTCGCTTGGTTTAATCACACGGTAGGAAACGCCCGGTGTTAAAGGCAGCCAGTCAACGAGCATGGGATCAAAAGGTTCTGGCGCAAATAGATCGGTCTCATCCGTCTGGGCCAAAGCAATTGATCCAAGTAAAAACGAACCCACAAGGCAGAATCTCATCAGGTGATTAACGAACATCTACAAAGTTACTCCGCAACAGGGGTCTGGGTGGTATCAGCAGGTTGATTGGAATCTGTTGGCAAGAATCGATCTTTCTGAGTCCAAGCACCATAAGCCACAGCTGCAAGAATGACCAGATAGACCACACGACGCACCAACGTGCTTTTACGTTTCTGGCCCATGGCATTATGAACCGGGGCCGCCAACTCCTCACGTTTGTGCACATCTGCAACAGCATCCTTCTGCACCAGATCCACATAGCGTTGCTCGTCCTTCTCTGAACCATTGCGGGTCAGTGAAGCGTAATACCCCTCTTCATCTGTACGAGGTACGACATAGAAGACGCGATTTTCTTCATCACGGACAGATCGGCCAATGTCCTTGTCGCGGATCTTCACGGGGCGACCGCTATAGGGGCTGAGGATCACGATGGGCATGGTGCGTATCTCCTTGGGTGGATTCTTAACAGCCTCCCATGATACCCGCAGAAAGAGATATTTGCCGGTACGGATCAGCACGATTGATGTGTGTTCACGATGTACGGGTGTGATAACACTTAGGCAGTTGAATGAGAAAATTTGGTTATCGGGCATGGGGTGCGTCCGATAGTAAAGTTTCAGGGCTGTTGTGACCTGCTTGGCCGATGAAATTGAGCCGGAGGCCCCCGGAGGACCAGCTTAATTTGTACTGTGAGGTCATGAAAAGGAAGTGGGATATGCTGCAAGTAAAATCCAAGCAACAGATCATTGAGGCCATCTGCGAACACAACCGTACCGCAGCTCGTGAGTTTCTGATCAATTTTGAAGAGCGTGCCTTGGAGAACTATCTTGAACGTTTAACCACGCTTCAAGGTCATCGTGGTCGTACGAGCATCTGGGTCCGCCCTTCTGACAGCCGCGCGATGACTGCTTGACACTTAAATATTGTTTTAGTTTGTCAATTGTCCTGACTGTTCCACAAACGTGCCAGAATCTCCTGCAATCCCTTAGGCTTGATTGGTTTGGTGAGGAACGTATTACACCCTGATGCCAATGAATGGCCTTCGGTATTGAGACTGGTATCCGAAGAGATGGCGACAATCGGCCCATCGTAGCCAATCTCACGCAATTTCATCGACACATCAAATCCCAACTCCTCACCGAGATAAATATCCAGCAATACCACATCGATTTTATGTTCATTGAGAAGGTCAAAGGCCTGCTCGCTTGAACTGGCTATCACTGGCTCAACGTCCATTTGTTTGAGTCGGTAATCCAGAATGCGATTGCTGTCCGGATCATCGTCAATCACCAGGGCTTTGCGAGCATCAGGAATCACATCGATCCATTGATCCATCCAGGTAATAACCTGCGTGCAGTCAATTGGCTTATCGTAATCCACACTCACAACATAGACATTTTCTTCGATCTGATTACAGCTTTCGATCCGCCCTACCGCACTGATCTGCGATCCATCCTTACATGGCAACCCCACCACGCAAACCATTCCAGGATTAAATCTCAGGCCATGATGAAAGGTGATGTTTTCGCTATCCAACACCTTGGGGGTTACGGCAAATTTCAAAGTCTTGTTATTCCGCCCCATCAGCGCAACGATGACATGGCCAGCCCGATCGTCACCACGATCACGTAAATTCTTTTTAAGCTGTGATGGAGCAAGTTTAACGAAACGGGTCAAATCAATGGGATGATCAAAAATCATCACCACTTCGTGAATCAATCCTCTGATATGCCGACTGCGAGTAATGTATCCTTCGACGCTATAAACTCGATCATCATTAATCTGTGGCAAATACAATCGACAACGAACGTCCATGTGTACGAATTGGCCATGGATAAATGCAAACCCGCGATTACTCAAATTACGGGCCACCACGTCAAAACGTACCGCTGCCCCGTCTTCGGGGATGACCTCCAATTGGATATTTTTATTCTGAAAATCAACACGCAAATTCCGTCGATCCGAATCATTCACTGTCAGAGCAGCCTGCTGGTGCCCTAATGCGTTGACGTAGTCGACAAGTTTCTGCCTGTCACGAATACCGACATTTAGTGTGTTAATCGTTGAATTGCTTATTGCAGTCATTTTTCCGCGCTCGCTTTGGTTGCGGGGTTATCACCGTGAGTTACCCAGACAACTAAATGTCAAATATAAACAGGCAATATGCAAAAAACATGACGCAATACAAAATAAGACAAATTAGGGTGATGACCTTTGTTCCTATTACAATATGAGCCAATGATTATCGCGTCCGAATAACAACCTACTTGGGGATATTCTGAGTAGGATAAATACCTTGTATATGTATTTGACAAGATCAATCTGTAATTTGTGGAACCCAATTCTCGACTATTTTCAATCCTCAAAAGTCCCCTGAATAGCTCTTATCCACACCATGTTTTTCATCCTTGGCAAAGGAAGTCAGAACGCAATGAACAATGTACATTGTTTTAAATGTGCCCCAAATGCCGATAAGAAACTTGATTGCGCTGCATTCAATGGAGAATACAGCATTTGCTAAAGCATAGTCTCAGGAGTCGAAGAAACACCTCATGCTCATCAGTCAACTTATTTCAGAATTACCGATTCAAATCATTCGCGGTGATGCAACTATCGCGATCACCGATGTCTATGAAGATTCACGTCATGTTTCACCGGGGAGTCTATTTATCGCACGCAGTGGAACCGCAACCGATGGTTCTTCCTTTATTACAGATGCCATTGCATCAGGCGCAACAGCGGTACTATGCACCAAGATTCCAGAGAATGCTTCGGAACAAGTCACCTGGCTTACATCTGAAACAGTGGACACTCAACTCACGGGCCAATTGGCAGAGCGATACTTCGATCATCCATCTCAAAAACTCAAACTCATTGGAATCACAGGTACCAACGGCAAAACAACCACCGCGTATCTCACCCGTCGACTGCTTCGTCAATCCGGTGTCATGTGCGGGATGATCGGCACCATTGAAATTGACGACGGCATCAACCGCAATACCGCCCAACTCACAACACCCGGCAGTGTCGAACTTTCACGATTACTCGCAAAGATGGTTGCCAACGGCTGCACTGCCGCAGTGATGGAAGTCTCAAGCCATGCTCTGGATCAGGGACGTGCTTCGGCGATGACTTTTCATGCTGCGGTCTTCACCAATCTCACAGGAGACCATCTGGATTATCACGGCTCGATGGCCAACTATGCCACCGCCAAGGCAAAACTCTTTGAAGGACTTGGCCCCGACAACTGGGCGATCCTCAACACCGATGATCCATACAGCCAGGAAATGATCGCCAACTCCAAAGCAAGACAACTATGGTGTCGCGTCTGTGATGTCGCACCTGTTGAATCACCTCAGGAAACTGAAGAACAACCCACATTCTGTACCGCCACGATTCTCAAAATGTCCAGTAGTCGCAGCTACACGCGGATGGCTGGCCCCTGGGGTAGCTATGAGTTGGATATCCCGTTGATCGGAAAGCACAATCTCTATAACACGATCCAAGCCATCGCAGCAGCCAATACTGTCACATCCGTTGCCCGAAAACTCCGCCCGACTCTTGAGCAGGCCAAAGGCGTCCCCGGTCGCTTGGAATTGGTTCGTGTTGATGAGGACGCTTCGGAATTTCCTGCGATCCTGGTGGACTATGCACATACACATGATGCGTTGGAAAACGTGTTGTCTGCGATCAAACCCTTATGTGAAGGTCGGCTCATCACGGTCTTTGGCTGTGGCGGTGATCGTGATGAGAGTAAGCGTCCGAAGATGGCTAAAATTGCCTGTGATTTCAGTGATATTGCGATCATCACTTCGGATAATCCACGCACGGAGAATCCTTTTAAAATCATCGAACAAATTCAGGCCGGTGTGCCGAAAGATACAGTATGCGATGTGCGTGTGATTGATGACCGTCGTCATGCCATAGAACAAGCCATCGCACTTGCTGGTGAAAAGGACACCATCCTCATCGCAGGCAAAGGTCACGAAGACTACCAGATCGTCGGCACAGAAAAAATACATTTTGATGACCGCCAAGTAGCGCGAGAGTATTTATACAAGGGAGTAGGGACTAGGCAGTA
Organism: Phycisphaerales bacterium UBA7800; assembly: GCA_002480565.1. GTDB lineage: Bacteria > Planctomycetota > Phycisphaerae > Phycisphaerales > Phycisphaeraceae > UBA7800. Next base: position 122,954 of record DLCK01000084.1, read on the forward strand.
GGCCGTAGGGAAAAGACAGGTAAGCCAGCCATATTCGTTTTGAGTTTGACTGCTTTTGCCTAATCCCTAATCACTACTCACTACTCCCTGAAAAATGAGTACCTGGACCCCCAACCAACTTCAAACAATTACATGTGGTACATGGCTCGTCAGACCAGGCAATGACGATGTCGGTGTTCAGGATATCAGTATCGACTCTCGGCACGTCGGACCGGGTGATGGCTTTTTTGCCATTACCGGCGAACGATTTGATGGTCACGATTATCTACGCCAAGCCATTGAACAAGGCGCTTCGATGCTCATTGTCGATCGGCGACAACCGGCCAAGGCATTGGATGAACCCTTGGTGCCGGTACTGCTTGTTGATGATACCGTCCGAGCTTTGCAGGATCTTGCACGTGCATACCGTACTATACTCCGCGCAAAAGGGATCAAGGTCATTGCCGTCACAGGTTCCAATGGCAAGACCACAACGCGTCGGCTGATTCATCAAGCTTTAAGCTCTCAAGCACGCGGATACCAATCCCCCAAGAGTTTTAACAACCATCTTGGCGTACCTTTGACATTGCTCAATACATCACTGTCAGACCGATTTGTGGTTGCGGAAGTCGGTTCGAATCATCCGGGGGAAATCGCACAACTTGCAGATTTAATCCGTCCTGATGCAGCAGTGATTACCAACATTGGAACCGCGCACATTGGGCACTTTGGCAGCCGCCAGGCCATCGCAAAAGAGAAGTCCGCCCTGCTGCAATATCTCACACGTGACGGGTTGGCTGTGATCCCCGGTGATGAACCTTTACTCGAAAACATCAGCGTGCCCGATGAATGTCAGATCGTGCGTGTGGGTCGAACAGCCAACTGTGATTATGTTCTTCAAGAGTCACAGACCACCAAAGATGGCGTGTCGTTTGACGTGCAATATTCACTGGAACAGGATGTTTTCGGCAACTGGCAGGTGCATCACCTGACGCTGGCAATCCCGATGGTAGGCGAACACAATGCAGTCAACGCGATGATGGCTTTGCCGATCGCCAATTGGGATTGCATCGACATTTCCACTGCGGACTTTGCTCAAACCATGACCAAGGTAGCTGGCGCGGACATGCGTTTAGAAGTCCAACAACTTGGCGACATCACGCTGATCAATGACGCCTACAACGCCAATCCTGACTCGATGAAGGCAGCCCTGAGTACCTTGGCACACTTTGGTGACCCACAACGTCGACGGATCGCGATTCTCGGTGATATGCTTGAATTGGCAGAGCTGGGCGAAGCAATGCACGATGAGCTAGGCCGATGGCTTGCAGCTCAATACGCCCAGCATATTGACCATGTGATTGTCATTGGCGAACTCGCAGCGCACATTGCTCGTGGCATTGAACATGTCAACCCAAAGATGCAATACACGACCTATCCACAGTGGGATGATGCACTGGGAACTCAGATCGCACAACACATTGCTGGCAATGATATCATTCTCATCAAAGGCTCACGTGGCAGTGCCTTGGAACGACTGATCCCAGCATTGGAAAAGTTACAGGAGAATGTACATTAAGGGATGACATGGCTTTGGACTAAACTCCTACTCCCTACTCCCTACTCCCTACTCCCCAATCATGCTTTACAACCTTATCAACACGCTCAAACCCTGGCTGATGGAGAACGATCTCTTTGGCTATTTTCGCGTGTGGACTTACATCGAGTTCCGCGCAGTGATGAGCGTGTTGATGGGATTTGGTTTTGTCCTGCTATTGGGCAAGCCAGTGATCGTTTGGCTCATCAAACAGAAAATCGGTGACAACCCTGAGTTTCACAACAAGAGCCTAAACGAACTGACCAAGAACAAAGCTCAGACTCCCACCATGGGCGGGATTATCATATGTTCTTCCATCTTTATGACCACATTACTGCTTGCTGATTTGGGCAGCTTCTATGTCCAGATGGCGTTCATCTGTCTACTTTGGCTGACGCTCCTTGGTGGTGCAGACGACTGGCTGAAACTCACCAGTGCCCGTCGAAGACCCGGTTCACGTGATGGCCTGTATTCATGGGAAAAACTCGTTTTCCAATTAGCTCTAGGCGTGATTCTGGGCCTATTCATTCATCACTACGGCGACACCAAATGGGGCAATGTCGGTGATGACGACATCCTGAGTATGAGTCGATCCCTGACACTCCCTCTAATGAAAAGTTGGCAATGGGATGGCAGTCACTGGATCCCCTCAACGAACCTGATCATCCTTGGTACATGGGCTTTTGTCATTCTCACCACCCTGTTCATCGCAGGTACATCCAATGCAGTGAATCTCACTGACGGGATGGATGGTTTAGCCAGCGGGATCACCGGGATGATCGCATTTGCATTCATGATGCTCGCACTCATCGCAGGTAATGAACTCTGGGCCAAAAGTCTGTTGGTCCCCTATATCCCATTAAGCAATGAGCTGGCGATAGTCTCTGGTGCGATGCTTGGCGCCTGCCTTGGATTCCTTTGGTTTAATGCCCATCCAGCGGAAGTCTTCATGGGCGACACCGGCTCATTACCCCTGGGCGGACTGCTGGCGTACATCGCCGTGGTGATCCGACAGGAATTCCTGCTGCTGATCGTTGGTGGTGTGGTCTACATGGAACTGCTGAGCGTGATCATGCAGGTGGGTTACTTCAAGTTCTCCGGCGGCAAACGCATCTTCCGTTGCGCCCCAATCCACCATCACTTTCACATGGGCGGGACACCGGAAAACCGAGTCGTCGTCCGCATGTGGCTTGCCACCGCAGCCTTGGCAGCATTGGCAATCGCCACCATCAAACTGCGATAAATCTGCGACCCTTGCTCTGCGATCTGACTTTTTCAAACGTTCAATATTGACAGATCGCAACTCACTGCGAGAGTCCGGGGATGACCACCAGTTCACCACTTCGAACAGCAATTGTCTCCAGTGATTCAACCTGTTGATACTGCCCGTTGGGGCCTTGGATTTTGCAACGATAGATACGGGTTTGACCTGTGGGTGCGATACTGATCTGCTGCTCGGTCTCCGACGGATTAAGAAGCAGTGTGGTCCATAAGTCCGTTTGTGTTTGAACCTTTAATATCAGAAGCGTTGGATGTGAAATTCGCTGTATTTGCCGTGAATTTTCACCATCGGGCCATGCGGTCAAGCCGTAACCAAGCGGGGTATCAGCTGCAATGGCTGACGGATCGTTTGCTGAGAGATGGACCCAAATTTGTTTTTCATCGATTGCAGTAATCTGCTGAACATCACTGCCGGATACTTGCAGATGCAGGTTACCTGATGTGATATTCCCGTTGCCTGAGATCACCGCTTGATGTCCCAAATTGATATACCCGCGTGGCACTGCACTGATCGCATCGGCATCTTTCCAACTGATCAACCAACCGGCCAAACCTTTGCCATCCGCAAACCAGAGTTGAGCGGTATGATGCCCATTGGATGGCGGCGCACCAGCATTTCCGTAGTACGGCATCCGTGGGTCAAACACCATGGCTGATGCGATCCAGTTCTCACCCACAATGCTCCGATGGGCATGGACCTGCTCAGCTGGGACCACCATGTACGCACCATTGGGACGGGCGTAAGGCTTGTCCATATTCTCCGGCGAGACCACATCGATTGCAGCGGTTTGCAGGTAACCATCAAAGCTGTAGCGATCCGTTGAACGGACGATTGACGCGCCGATGCCTGTGTCAACAAATGCCTTGCCGGGCATGACCACCTGCCAGCCGTTACTGCGCAGATGCGGACCGCCGTAGTTGGTGTTGTACTTGAGGATGTCCTGCCCAAGTTGCCCGACGGGGATGGTTCCATCCCAGAAGTACATGGCGATGTAACTGAAATAATAGGGTTGTTGGGAAGGCAGACGGTATTGCGCCAATGCCCGGGCAATGGGATCGCGTGACATGCCTGCTGCGATTTCTATGCCATGCATCGGACCGCCGACTTGCCATCGGTGTTTCCACCAAGGCGTGGACGCGCCGTCCCACATGCCGTTTGCCTGGACATCCTGTGCAAACGTAGCCATGGCTTTGAGACTTTGAGCAACCTGCGGATCTTGGGTGAGCATGTAGTATCGGCCAAGAAACGTCACTTCAAACCCGTAATACAAAGGCGTCGGGCCGGACTGTCGCATGTAGTTAAAGGAACCGCCGGGAGCCTGCATCCGCCTTGCACGGGTGATGAGCTTGGCAGCCATCTGTGCATAAGCATCGTGATCGTAGAGGATCGAAGCCAGTTGAAGGACGACCGCGGACTGATGCAAGGTGTTGGATGCAACTGACTCCCAATACTCGCCCACTTCGTTCATGTTGTAATTCTGTTCAACCATCGGTCGCAGATCGCTTAACCACTTGGCATATTGCTCAGCAGGAGCTGAACCCTCTTTTTTCCAAAGGTAAATCGACTCCATAGATTCGGTCAACGCCCAGAGATTAAGTTGCTCCTCCAGTTCCCTGGCAACCAATGCGTCGGTGGCATCGAGCGCTTTTTGACGTAGTGTTGCTTCACCTTTGCGTGTGCTTTCGCTGGCGGTATAACCCCATGTGAGCCAGAACGCTGAATTGCTGTCCAAAGCGCGTGTCACATTCAACTCAGCTAATTGAAGGTACGGATTATCCGGCGTCTGGATCAAATCCGGATTGCCGCACCAACTGCTCCCACCACGAAAACACTGTGCAGACAGTGGTGACGTCATCAAAGTAAGCAACAACGCAATCAGAAACAGCGGACGATTAGGCAAAGATAAAGTCACAAGAAATCTCCATTTACAACGTGGTCATCACGTAGTCATTCAGTAACGGGAAGTCAGTTGTTAAACAAGCAGTTTTTACAGTCCACTAGGCGACGGGGTATTTCGAAGCAACCACGGCGAACCGTTGGACCATGAGTGTGTTTTGGGTAACACGTTTGTTGAAATGTTCGCAGCACGTCCATCCAGAAATCCGATGGCTACACTGCCTGGCGTGTGTCGAGCGATGAGCGTGCCATAGCCCGGATCAGTGTCCGCCAGTGCAAAGGATTGGCTGCTTGAGAGGTTCAATCCCATACGTAATCCCCCCACAGCATCGACGACAAAAACCTTATGGCTGGGCTTGTTAAAGTCCTGTAATTTGTAGGCTGCCCAGATCGGCACCTCGCCACCGCTGCGGTCACCCATGTACGCATTGGGCAAGTACGAAGGGATGTCGTTTAGCGTATTGCCAAGTGGTTTCTCTGGACAGTTGAATACCGCACTTCCCGGTTCACCAGGCAGAGGCATGTACTTGCTTTGCGAAGCTGTCAGAAACCGGGCCAGTTTGTTGAATGTAGCCTTCACCGGACTCCATCCATCATCACTCCAACCATGCGGGAGATAGCCTCTGTTTTCATCCTGATACATCGCGCTGGCAAGACCGAGCTGTCGCATGTTGTTCAAACACATCACCCCACGCGCTGAGCGACGCGCACCAGCCAATGCCGGCAGAAGAACCGCAATCAATAGCGAGATAATCGAAATCACAACCAGTAATTCAATCAACGTAAATGCGTCAGATCGCTTGGACATCAGAGAATCCTTAAAGGGGTAAATTAAGTGTGAAAACGTGCGTTGGATTAATCTTCACAAACCGCTGCAACACTGCGACGCTCAACAAGCTGCGGGAGAACCATGACACTTTTTTCAGCTACCGCTTCACCTGCAAGTCGAGCACGGAGCATGTTCAATGCTGACTGAACCATCGTTGAAAAATCTGGCTCCACACAATGCAAACACGGCGGACTCTTCATTGCATCGGCTGCCATCCCGTAAGTGATAATGCTCAAATCACGTGGGACCGACAAACCTTTTTCCATCGCTGCATACACCATGCAACGTGCATCGGGAACACCTTGGCCGATGACAGCGGTTGGACGGTTTTGACCTGTCAGTAATGACTGCGCATTGACCAATTGTTCATCAATCCATTGTTCACGATTGTGACCTGATTGCTTGCTGATGAGCTTGATCCATTGCCCTTGCTGATCATCAAGTTGAAAGTCCGCCACGGCGCGTTTGAATTCATCAATGCCACTGCGGTGAACTGGATAATTGCTATCCACACCAAGGTATGCAAACTGGCGATGTCCCAGAGCAGCAAGGTGTTGGACTGCGTTGTAAATACCTAGGCCCGTATTGTTCCAAACGTTGTATTCACCAACATGATCCAAATACACACATGGATATTGCTTGGCATTATCCTTGAACCATTTTGCAAGTTTGGGGGAATTGACCTGGCCGCAGATCAGCGCGCCGTCGGCCTGGCCTCCGGTAAAACATTCGGGGGCAACTTGATCCTTGCCTGATTCAAGATACTCGATTTCAAAACCGACTTTCATACGCGAACAGGCACTGACAAACTCGGCAATGATCGGACCATGTGAGCCGGACTGCGAAATCACGGTCGCCCCTTTGTTGGCACCGACAATCATGATGAGCGCTAACCGCCCTGTCTTTGAAGCACGTAATAGTCGGGCTGCCAGTTTCGGACGGTATCCCATCTGGCTGGCAATGTCATGTATCCGCTGCTTCAAGTCAGGACTGACGCGGCCGGTATTGTGCAACGCTGAGGAGACAGTTGTTACAGCCACACCAGCCTGCTGAGCAATATCGCGCATCGTGACACGGTTTGAAGTAACAGTCTGTGATCGGGGAGTCATATTAAATTCAACTTTGCAGAACGAAATGCAGTTTTGTTTGCGGTTACGTTACTGCAATTGTAGCGCCGATATTCAGACAGTCAATTAATAGCGTTAAAATTAGTAAAAGTTGGCAAGCAGACCAGCGTCCAACCTTCACAGTCTTGAGCCGCGCATAAAAAAAGACTCAACCAGTTAAGGTGAGTCTTTAAGTGCGGCCAAGAGGAGTCGAACCTCCACGGGGTTTTACCCCCACTAGGACCTGAACCTAGCGCGTCTGCCAATTCCGCCATGGCCGCAGTGCAGGAGGAATAGTGTAGGGATTGTTGGTGATTCGTCAAGTCAGTAACTGACGGAATTCCTGAGCGTATTTTTCTTTAACCACTGAACCACAGAGACACAGAGCCGAACAAATGAGAGTAAAAATCTCTGTATTTGTCTTACTCTGTGCCTCGGTGACTCTGTGGTTATTTTCCTAATTGCCCGACACCTAAACCAAGGATCACAATTCCAATGTCGTGATATGCGTATTGGTGTAGATGCAGGTTTCGCCTGCGATTTGCATCGCGTTTTTGACGATGTCAATCGCTGCCATATCCGTGTGTCGCACCAACGCCCGCGCGGCAGAGGCGGCATAGTCTCCGCCGGAACCGATTGCCAGTACGCCGTCGGAGGGTTCGATCACATCGCCACTGCCGGAGATCAGCAGACTGCACGACTTGTCCGCGACTGCGAGCAGACTTTCCAAACGCCTGAGCATGCGATCCGTCCGCCAGAGCTTGGCCAACTCAATGGCAGCTTTCTTCATGTTTGCAGGCGTTTCCTTGAGCTTGAGTTCAAACTTATCCAACAGTGCAAACGCATCGGCAGCAGAACCGGCAAAGCCCACGAGCACGCCTGCGCTATCCGCACCAATCCCTTCAAGCTTGCGGACTTTCACCGCATCTCCCTTGGCGACCACGTTCTGCATGGTCACCTGGCCGTCGCCTGCAATGGCAATCTGATTATCTCGACGGACTGAAAGAATCGTCGTTGCATGAAACTGGGGAATGCTCATATCGGTTTACTTTCCATCACTATAGTTGAACCACAGAGTCACAGAGGCACAGAGTTTAAGACAATGACTTCTCTGCCCCTCTATAACGCTGTGGTGAAAGCCAAAATCATTTGTCATTACCAAGATCATAACAGACAAAACGGTTATAGTGTCCACATGGATTCACAGTCGCCATCGTCCAAAGAAATCGGGCATATCCCAGTGCTCTATCAGCCGATTCTTGACCTCTTTGAGATCAAGCCCGGCATGGTGTATCTGGACTGCACTGCTGGACGTGGCGGGCATGCGGAGATGGTAGCTCAGCAGATGGACGAAACCGGCCATGTGATTGCGCTGGATGCTGATCCTACCAACGCAGATTTTACGCGTAACCGCCTGGCGGACGCCAAATGCAAAGTGGATGTACTGCATCGTAACTTTGCTCAAATCCCCAGCATCCTTGAGGAGTTGGAACTCGATGGTGTGGATCTGCTGCTGGCGGATTTGGGCTTTGCATCCAATCAGATGGACGATCCTCAGCGAGGCATGACCTTTCAGGCCGACGGGCCGTTGGATATGCGATTAAACCCGGATTTACCGACCACCGCAGCGGATATCGTGAACCGGACACCTGAAAATGAGCTCGCGGATTTAATCTTCCAACTCGGTGAAGAAAGGCTGAGTCGACGGATTGCCAAAAAAATTGTGCAAATTCGATCCCAAGAGCCGATAAAAAATACATTGGCGCTAGCAGATTTAGTGAGTAGCTGCTTTCCGCCTCATCAACGCGGCAAACGGGCCCGTATCCATCCTGCCACGAGAACGTTCATGGCATTACGGATTGCGGTCAATGAAGAACTGCTGGCATTGGATCGTTTGCTCGACGCCTTGCCACGGATCATCAAGCCCGGCGGTGTTGCGGCGATTATCAGCTTTCACTCACTGGAAGATCGACGGGTCAAGCAGAAGTTTTTGCAGTTTGACCAAAATGATTGTGCAAAACGCTTAACGCGAAAGCCAATTGTTGCAGATGATGCCGAAATAAGGCAAAATTCAAGGAGTCGATCTGCTAAACTAAGGGCTGTCCGATTCACATCGGCATAAGGCCAATTGACAGAATGTTCGGCAGGGGAAATACCCGTTCAAGGATGAATGGGTTGGCAAGCAAGGATGGAGCCAAGATGACGCGTGAAACCAAAGTCGGCCTACTCGTAGGGATGGGCATCATTCTGCTAATCGGCATTGTGGTCAGCGATCATCTCTCCAAGGTCCAGCAACAGCCACCAGCCAACTTCATGGACATGAGCCGCGAAACCTTCGACAGTCTCATCACCAACAATCGCTCCAATACCCTGCCAAGCAGCGTTCCCGTGGCAACTCCCGCCCGAGGCACACTCCTGGAGCGGAGCAACCCCCTGCCACTTCCCAATGAAGTGACCACACCCATCACGCCTCAACCAAGTAACCGCATCGTTGAAGAGACTGCCCGTTACAACAATCAACCTCCTGCATCCAACTCATATGCCCCGCGAGCCAATGAGCCTCGCAATATCCCCGATGCCCAACCGCCCATTCACACGCGGACGCCTCAGCCCCGCCGTGTCGAAGACATGAGCGAGGAACAAGCTGTCGCCTCTCGTACAACACGAATCACTCCGCCTATGGCAGTACGTGTTGAACACCAACCCCGTACCACCGGCATGTATCACACGGTCATCGCTGATGAAAATCTCTACGTGATCGCCAAGCGTTACTACGGTGACGGCGAACTCTGGCGTCTGATTCGTGATGCCAACCCACGCCTGGTAACTCGCGATGGTGCAATCATGCTCGGATCACGCCTATTGATTCCCAGCAAGCAACAAGTCCGCCAACACCAAAATGATGCCACACTCACCCAGGCGCCTGTCATTGTCCAACGCGAGATCACCGTCAAATCCGGTGACACCCTTTCAGAACTTGCCAAGACGCATCTTGGCAGTGCCGCCGATTGGGATGAATTACTCGAAGCCAACCGTGACAAGCTTTCTCGTCCTGAACAATTGCGTGTCGGCATGACACTTAAACTGCCTGCCAAAGCCATTAAACGTGCGACTGAACAACTGAACCAGGCATCCGGCAATACAACAACCAGTCGCCAACCTCAACCAACCACGACACGCCCCAAGACCTATACCGTCAAGTCCGGCGACACCCTTAGCAGTATCGCAGCCCAGACACTGGGGTCTGCCAACAAGTGGTACACGCTTTACAAGTACAACAAGTCCACCATCAGCGATCCAGACAACCTGACGGTCGGTACGACCATCAAAATCCCGGATTAAGACGACGAGCTATTTTAGCCGTCAAGATGCCCAAAACGTCCGATCAAGACATGCTTTGGCGATGAGTGGTCAATCTTAATTTGCATTGCACTGTTTCTGACCTTGGCATACTTAACGCCATGATGGTTCAATGCCCTACAGAAATTTTTGGCCTCAAACCCCTAATCCAGCCGATTCTTAATGCATTGTTCCCTCCAGTTGGAATCGGTTGTCGCATATGTTTTACAAGCTTGCCATCCTGGTCATTTGTGCCACGCTTACTGGCATGACACTGTTGATGCTTCGGCATCATCGTTATGAGACCATGTACCAAATGGCCAAGGTTCAGCGGCAGATCACCCTTACCCGCCAGCAACTCTGGGAACAGCAGACTCATATTGCCCATAAAATCGAGCCTGGCAAACTTCAGGACACACTGGCTATATCCGAGCTGGCGTTGCAGTCCGTAGTACCTGTGCCCCATGCCCATATCCCGCAAATCCGAACTGCCAGTAAGCAAGACGATATCACCGTGCCATGAAGAAGTCCGCGTCATCACATCACGAACCGCGTACGATTCGCACTGCACCTCCAAGCAGTGGCAACCGCTTTTGTACGGATGAAAATGGACTCTGCTGGCCTCATGAAAATCGCAGTCGCATCTTTGCAAAGCTGTGTCTGAGTCTGCTGAGTCTGGCATTGATCGGCGTGGTGGTACGCGTTGCACAATTGCAGATCGCCCCCTCAGATCAAATCGTCAGTATGCTCGACACGCAAAGCAGCAAAACCACTTTGTTGGCAAGACGCGGTAATCTTACCGATCGACATGGCCGAATTTTTGCCACCACCCGCGTGGCGTACCGACTCTTTGTTGACCCGCAGATGATCCGTGAACCCAATACCTTCAGTGAACATGTTGGCTATGCACTGGGAATCAATCCAGCAAAAATTGATAAGACCATTCACAGTGCTTTGGTCAAACGTCCGGGCAATCGATACATCGTCATCGCCAAGCGATTAACTGATAAACAGGTCGAACAATTCGACGCGCTGATGGCTCATCCGCCCGATGGTAAACTCACCGGCATCGCCAAGGAACCCATCCTTGTCCGTGAATATCCCATGGGACCTCTGGCTGGCCAACTCGTCGGATTCACAGGATTCGAAGGCAACGGCATCGAAGGCCTGGAACGAAAATTCGACAAGATCATGGCACCGCAACTTGGGCGCATCAGCTATTGGCGAGACACTCGACGTAAGCCCCTATGGGTCGAACCCAGCCAATATCAGGCCCCCCAGGATGGCACAGGTGTCCGCTTATCCATTGATGCGATTATTCAATCCATCGCAGAGCAACATCTCGCCCAGGCCGTCACCCAGTACAAAGCCGAGTCAGGACAAATGGTCATCATGTCCCCCAAGACCGGTGAAATTCTGGCAATGGCTAACTTCCCAACCTTTGATCCAACGCAGTATGGTAAGACTGACGCCAAGCTGTATCGCAATCGCTGTGTAACCGATTTCTTCGAACCTGGCTCAACCTTCAAACCGTTCATCTGGGCGATGGCAACACAAACCGGTGCCATGCATCCAGGCCAACAAGTCGACTGTACCACCTCAGGCGTTCTGCGGTTACCCTTTGGCCGTCGACTGCGTGATTCACATGCAGTCGGTGAAGTGACATGGGAAGAAGTTCTCACCAAGTCCTCAAATATCGGCATGGCTATCGCGGGTCTGGAGATGGGCGAGGACAATACCTATGCAGCGATTCGGCAGTTTGGCTTTGGTGAACGACCTGGAACGATGCTCCCCGGCGAAGTCAACGGCTTGGTGACACCCCGTAAAAAGTGGACCAAATACACGCTGACATCCGTACCCATGGGACAGGAAATCGCAGTCACTCCATTGCAGATCGCCCGCGCGTTTTGCAGTTTTGCCAACGGCGGTGTCCTCGTGCAACCGAGTATCCGGGCTTTAGACCCGCAACGTCCCCATGATCGCATTCCCATCGAGCGATTGGCTTTGACTCCTGATGCTGCAAACTACACCCGCACAGTATTACGACGCGTGGTCACCGAAGGCACCGGTCGCAAAGCCAATCTCAAAACCTATTCCCTGTTTGGCAAAACCGGTACCGCACAAATGGCCAGCAAGACCGAGCGCGGCTACGAAGAAAATGCCTACATGGGCGCCTTTGTCTGCGGCGCTCCTTATGATGATCCACAACTGGTCATTGCCACATTCATCCAACGCCCTGACCACAAGCTCGGATACTACGGCGGCACCGTCGCTGCCCCTGCCACCGCAGAGGTGATGGAAAAAGCACTCGCCTATATGGGTATCCAACCTGACCTGATCGAAAATGATCAACAGGTTGCAAGTCGTCAATAAATCAGAAAAAATTGAACCGCCAAGACGCCGAGATTTCAAGACAGAGTGTGACAAACACTCATAACTTGGCGGTAAAATATGTCTTGTCTATTTTTCACATTTCACCGATGCATGCATCGCATTGTCGATTACTTTTTTTATGGCCTCTATCGGTAGCGCATCACTGTCTTTGAAATTGATGCACCCTTTACCACATTTGATCCTAGGATACTTGGCTTTGAAGTCCGCTATGTTCTTTTCACCGCAGGTGTACAGGCTGATGTAATGCTTTTGATTAGCAAGAGCGCACCAACCTTTATCACCGTTATGAAACGTCGGCATGCGATATTGCATATCCAACATTACATCAGGATACGCATCCTGGATCACTGCCATCAACTGATCAACGCGCGGGCGTCGAGATGATGGAATCGCTTTGAGGTATTCAGATAAGTTCAATGGTTTGAATCCGCAAATGTATTACCAAGACTTGTTGCATTGCTTGTCTTGTGCGCCTGCACCGGATTGACATCCAGTGCTCAACATATGTGTGATATCCGTGTACTACCAAGGTGAACGCATGTAGGCGTTGGTGCCTTTGCGAGCCGTCGGGGGTCGCGACGAAATCCGCAGCTGGAGAAAATTTCGATATCAAACATGTTGTTTGTGTGCTGAATTTGAGCTTCGCTCAATCCCGGCTCGACACGAGCCGGCTCGCTAAGGCAAAAAAAACGTACATGCGTTTGTCCTGGGTGTACTACATTAATGCTTGTGATCGTGCTGATACATCGGTGCGATATTTTCGATTGATGTCTTGAGCGCATCAGCCACGGCAGGATCGGCTTTCTGCTTGGTCTTCATTGCAGCAACCATCACCTGATGATGAGCAGCAAGCTTTTGGAGATATGCCGTGTAGGCTTCACCTTCCGTCGAAGGGACAGGCTTGATTTTCTGAGTCAAAAAATACTCGCTGATCGTGGTGATGATATTTGAAGCATGAGCTTCTTTGGTGTTGATCCAGCGGACGAGTTGGTTTTGATCCTGCGCGGTTTTGGATGCAGCCAATTCATTGATGAGTCGGGTTGCCTTGGTGATTGTCACTGCATCTTCACGAATCTGGTCGATGCGGCCTTCATCATCATAAATACCACACGGAACCTGACAGTGTGCTGATGCAATATGCGTTGATGGCAACCAGAAGCTGGCGATGGCAACTGCACTGACAAGGCAGAACGTCAAAAACAAGGGCATGCGGGAATGCGACATGAATCTTCTCCTAAACGAATATGAGGTTTGAAATACACGAGGTATTGGATTTTACACATCACCGATGGTTTTGATGCAGCTAAGAAACATGACTTTGGTTTACGCTTCTTCGGTTTCAGGAATCCGGGGTGATGAGCCATGCTCGCCAAGGTGTGATTCAGCAAGACTGATCGCAGCAACCATCTCCGTGGCAGTATTAGCCGAGCGGACACGTTGACGTGTTTCAGGATCATCAAACACCTGGGCAACGAGGCTCAATAATTCGATCTGAGCCGTCGCGTCATTGAGTGGCGTGAGGAGCATGAGAATGATGCGAGCCTTTTCACCATCGGGTGCATCAAAGTCCACACCTTTGATACTCCTTGCCATGAGGACGACCGGCTTTTCAAGGTTGGCCAGGCGCGCATGCGGGACAGCAATGCCATGAGGTAAACCAGTGTGCATAATCTGTTCACGTCGCCAGACCGCATCATCAATCGTCTCTGCGGGGAGTTTGGTATTGACTCCGGCAAGCTCGGCCATCTCCTTGATGGCGTAACGGGTCTCAACGGCAGCGAGCTTGGCGATCACGTTACGTTCAGGCAGGTACGAACCAAGCGTGTGCTTGATCTCACGTTGCATACAACGTTCCATGGCAGGTCCGGAAAGCAGACTGGTGAACAGAGCCATGATGACGATGGCAACGAATAGCGGTTCAGTGATCAAGCCTTGATTCAAAGCCAATTGGCCGAGGATGATACCCATCGCACCTTGCGCCGCCATGCCGAATCCGACTGCCCAGCGTTCGCGGACTTGCATGCCTGCTGCACGCGCACCGAAGTAGCAGCCACCGATCTTACCAACCAATGCGATGCCAAGTACCAACAGTACCAGCCAGAGGTTAAATCCTTCGACGAAGTTCACGCCAAGACCAATGCTTGCAAAGAAAATTGGGGCGAAAATGTTGGTGATAAATTGATGAATGTTATCGCGTGTGCGTTCACGCAGGTGATGTGAATCCCCCATCGCGACACCAGCAATGAAGGCTCCAAAAATCGAGTGAATGCCGATGTACTCAGTCAATGCTGCACAGAGCAGTGCAACCACAAGCACGAAGCTGAGCACACCGCCGGGCCAACTGGTGTGAATCTGCACAAACGGCAAAGCTTTGTGGAAGAACAAACGTCCAATGGTCAACATGCCACCGATAAACAGCAGTGTTAACCCCATTGTCCCCAGCAATCCAATCGACGGCGCTGTGGCTGCTGCGGCATCGGCAGCGGGTTGAATCAATGCAAGAATCACTGCAAAGCCAATCCAGCCGATGAGGTCGTTGATCATCGCTGCGGCCATGATGAGCATGCCGATGTCACTCTTGAGCATGTTCAAGTCCATGAGAATTTTGGCAATCACCGGCAAGGCGGTAATCGACAAACCAATCCCCACGAACAGCGCAAAGGGCAGGATGTCCATCCCACTGTCAAAGTCAAAACGGAACCAGCCCGGGAAACCATATGCCAGTGACGAGCCCATCAAAAACGGTAACGCAACCCCAGCGAGACTCACGAAAATCGCGGCCTTACCTTGCTTGAGTGCCACCGACAGATCCACTTCCATCCCGGCCACCAACAGCAGCAAGGCCACGCTCATCGTCACCAAACCGTGAAACGCGATCGCGGTCGCACCAGTGGTTGGGAACAGGAACGTGAACCAGTCGTTATTGATGTAACCCAGAACGGTGGGTCCCAGAAGGACACCGGCCAGAATCTCACCCAAGACCGACGGTTGTCGATACTTGCGTGCCAATTCGCCTAGAAACCGAGCCAGCCCCAGTAGTATGGCCAAGGATAGAAAAAAAACCGTCACCTCGTGGTGACCCATGGCTCCGCCAGTACCTTCTGCCAAAGTGATCAAGTGGCACGCCTCCTAAGGTGTTAGTGCATGCGTAGCTTACCAGATTTAAGCAATTGATTTCGAATCGGTTGCACTTTTTTATCAGGACTAAAACATTGGCCACACAATCCACACCTGCAGGACGGACACATTGTAAAAACATGATTTTGTATGTTCTTGCAAGCTGCCTGATACTGACGATGGCTTGGACGGGCAATTCTCCTTATCACGTCCATGCGAGCATGCTTCAATTCTGCCACGATTATCTGTAACAATCATTCCGTCTGTGATGCCTGCTCGATATTAAGATGACCAACCTGTTCTACAATCATCACGCATTTGCGTATTCGTGTGGTTTAGCTTGGGGTGACAGATGGGCCTGATACAATAAAGTATCGGGCAAATGGCTGATCTGTAATCCAACCGGTTCGACGCAAACCGGTGATCTGCCTGACCATCGTCATGCTGAGGCATAGCCAGTCATTTTTTAGACTGTCACCCAGCCAGGGAGAAGAAGGACGTGACCAAATCCACATCCTCACATCCAGAGGCCGATGTTGCAGATGCATCACGCACCGAACCGACTGCCACAGTGGGTAGTGTGCTGATCGTCGGACGTGGCCAGTTTGCCCAGGATGTCAAAGCACTTTTTGAGCAGGCCAATATCGCTGGCGACTTCACCATCGTCACCAGCTATCTCACCGCCCTGGCGCATACCCAGGCATCGCACCGTCAACCGGAAATCATCATCGGCTCCGTCGAAGGTCTTGGTGATCTGGCACGCTCCACTGCAACACAACTCCGACGCTTCGCCCCAGCAAGCAAGCTCATCCTCATCGCGGCGCCAGCTCAGCGAGACATGGCAAAGCAGGCTGTCGATTCAGGCTTTGATATGTATCTCACCGAACCCATCGGCCCGGATAAACTCAAAACCGCCCTGCTCAGTAATCTTCAAAAACCGCAGGACAATGCCCTGGAACCTCAAGTCCTCCTAGGTGACGTGGATCTGGTTGCACAACTGCTTGATGATCAGAAAGACATCTCAGAAGTTGCCATGCAGATTCTGCGTCAGCAAAGTGGTATCCATTCAGCCAAGCTCATTGACCAAGGCAAAATGCCTCAGAACTCAGTGTTCACACCAGTCAAACTACACAACCGATCCTTTGGCTTACTTTGTGCTGACGAAGACACGCCAATGGAATTCATGGGAGCATGGGCTTCGTGGTTGGCACATTGGCTGAGTCTGCAAAATAAAATGCAAGGCATGTGGAAGCTTGCCATGAGCGATCCACTCACCGGCGTGTGGAACCGTCGCTATTTCGACATCTTCCTTAAGCAACTTCTCGAACGTGCCCAGGCAGAGCGGTTCCGAGTGAGTCTGATGGTCTTCGATATCGATGACTTTAAGCAGTACAACGACAAGTACGGTCATGCAGCAGGTGACGAAATTCTCTGCCATACCGCACAACTCATGAAAGCTGTGATGCGTCCGCATGACATCATCGCTCGCATTGGTGGCGATGAATTCGCGGTCATCTTCTGGGATGCCCAAGGCCCACGCCGCCCCAACTCCCAGCACCCCACCGAAGTCCGACACATTGCCAAGCGATTCCAACAAGCCATCGTCACCCACAGCTTCAGTAAACTCCAAGACGAAGCACCCGGCAAACTCACCATCTCCGGTGGCATTGCCGGTTACCCATGGGACGGCTCAACCGCAGTCGAACTTCTCGACAAAGCAGACCAAATGGCATTGCAGTCCAAACGCCAAGGCAAAAACGCACTGATCTTCGGCCCCGGTGCGTGAGTCCGAATTCAAACCTGCTTGGTAAACTTACCTCTATACTCTTCGCTTCGCATCATCTCTGCTAATCGTTTAAACTCACTGCAGAACAAGCTGTAATTCACCTAAAGCCCAATACAATGCCCATTATCCAATCGTGCCTTCTGCTGTTTATGCTGCTTAATCCATTTCTGGTCATCCTGTATCTGATTGACATCATCAAGCAACACGACAAGAAAACCTTCGCAATCAATCTCATCAAAGCAGGTCTCTACAGCAGCATTATTTTCAGTGTCTTTGCAGTCGTCGGCGATGTGATCTTCCGCGATATCATCCAGGCTCAATTTGCATCGTTCCAGATTTTCGGTGGCGTGATCTTCCTGATCATCGGTATCCAATTTGTCCTCAAAGGTACCAATGCCATCGAAACCCTCCGAGGCGATATGACCGATGTAGCCACCTCCATCGCCATGCCGATTCTCGTAGGCCCCAGTACCATCAGTGCGGCAGTCCTTATGGGCAAAAAACTTGATCCGGGTATTGCAATCGCAGCCATTTTTGGCACCGTATTTCTCTCCGTTGCCGTGATGATCGTCCTCAAGTTCATCCATGACAAAATCCAGACCAAGTACGAAAGCTTGATCCAGAAATACATCGAAGTCGCCGGCCGAATCCTCGCCCTGTACATTGGCACCATTTCCATCGACATGATCATGCGCGGCGTCACATCCTGGCTCAATGCGTAAAACCACTGAAATCCTGCTCACGCCAACAGCAACCTTGCCCCATAGCGAGCCGGGCTGTGTCAGCCCGGGTTGAGCAAAGCTCAATCATTCTGACAATCAAATGAATATTCAACGTATCCGACCTACGGTCGGCCCGGGGTGACACACCCCGGCTCGCATGCAATCAAACACATCGCATGCCATATCAAAAAACACCCGACAATTGCCGGGTGTTTTGATTCGTTTACATTGCAATATGTCGCGTCACTTATCCATACGAGCAGACATACTGTGCGATGCCCGATTCGACAACGATATCAAAGCTGCTGTTAGCCGGCACATCAAACGCCTGGCCACCTTCATAGGTCGTCCAGTCGTCTGCGCCTTTGACTTTAACCTTGCAGGTGCCATCGGTGATCGCCATGTTTTCCGCAGCTTCAGTGCCGAAGTTGTATTCGCCGGGATAGATCAACCCCATGGTCTTGCGCGTGCCATCTTCAAAGTTGACGGTAAAGCTGACCACCTTGCCATCGTAATACACATTGGCTTTGGGATTGACGGAGACGTTGTTGAATTGTTGAGACATTGGTTTTTACTTTCTGTCGTAGGAGAGTAGCTCGCTGGAAGCTCTGACTTAGCAACCAGCCATCTAAAACTGCCACATCATAACGAGAGGAGAAGAAGTCTCAACTTAAAACTAGAAATCAAATGTTGTTTGACCGTCCCTTTGTTTAAGGGATATTTTTTGAAAAAACTCGCCGCCACGCTTATGTTTTGAACAGAATATCAAACGATACAATGAACGACCTTGTTTCTGGCATATCCGAACCGAATCAAACCACTCGTACCCTAAGCCCTTGAGCTGATCAATGTAAATATCCCTTAAAATATCAGCGTGTCGACTTTGGCTAGAATTTTCCAATTCACCCTCCCAACGATCTGTACCCAAGACCGTTGTTAGTTTGGAATCTGGTTTGCCCATGTAATATGCAAAACAATTCCTTAATGCATCCATATGATCCGGAAAAAGAATTAGCATATCTATGCGTCTCTTTTTTCCAGCCAATACTTTAAGCGTGTCAAATTGAAGATGCAATCCATACGGATCTAGGAAAGCCAACGACAATGAGCGTTCTGGTATCTGGCTGACAACTTCAACAACCTTTTCGTTAGCATCACCAAGAATTAGTTGTGGAGCGTTAGGTTGAACAAATGCTTCAATTCTCTTGCTTAATGCCGAAAATTTTTCAGCATTTAGTTCTACAAGATGAAGTCTTGAAAATTTAGCTTCAGATTGAGCAGCTATTAGCGGAGAGCCCCAGTCCAATTTGCCAACAACATTCTCAATTCCAGCCCCAGCAAATAGATCAATATAATGCAAACCTGCCCACGGTTTATTTTTCATCCCTTGAGTAAATATATTGATATAACGCTCAAGGTAATGATGTTTATCCGCTGATTGAATCTTAACATCAGGAATTATCAATCCATCATCTTCAGGTTTAGGCAAATTCGACATACCCCGGATTCTCCGTTCTTATGATTTCTGGCATCTCATCCCATGTCCGGCCATCGAGTTCGCGACCGGCTGCTTTTTTATTGACACCACCCCATTGCTTGAAGAAAAATGGGACGGCTTGAGCAATGCAACGGTCTCGGATTTGTGTGACCCATTGCTTTTCCATGGGACGAGATCCGGGGCCGGATTCTCCGCCTACGATGACCCAATGAATATGCTGCAATGATAAACGAGGAATCGGACCAAGCAATGGCTCCACAGACAGGAAACGAACAGCAGCAGGAACCTTGCGTAGTTCTTTGATCCGATCGGTCACCAAGGCGTTTTCAATACTGGTGCCCATCCAAATGTTGTTTGTCCATTTTAAATCGTGAGCGTACTCCGCCGTGCGTTCCGGGCGTTTAGTCAGAATCTGAAAAGTGTGTTGCGGACACTGATTCATTGCAGCAAAGACACGCTGTATAAAATCCAATGGCACATCTTCGTGAAACAAGTCACTCATACTATTGACAAAAACAATGCGTGGTGATTTCCAACTCAATGGCTGTAAGACTGCTGATTCGTCGAGATAGACACTGTTGTTCCATCTGCCTTGATTGTTGATGACATGCAGATAATTTGCAGTACGACCAGGATTGTAACCCTTGTTAATCGATCCTTGAGCCATACCCGCAAGTCGGTTTGCCATGCGTTCCGCGTAGCAATTTTTACAGCCCGGACTGACCTTGGTACAGCCAATGACTGGATTCCAAGTTGATTCTGTCCATTCGATTGAAGAATCTTGAGCCATAATTTTGCCCTTTAACTGCTTATCAGAATACCGTACAAAAACATAACGGTCAAGATATTTCTACCTTGACCGTTATCTAGATCGACTGTTTAACTAGCATTCCGCCAAAGACTTCATGCCATTACATATGCTTAACGATGGCGTCACCAAACTCGGAGCATTTGAGCAAGGTTGCGCCTTCCATGAGGCGTTCGAAATCGTAGGTGACAGTCTTGGCGCCGATGGCACCGTTCATGCCTTTGATGATTAAATCGGCAGCTTCGGTCCAGCCGAGGTAGCGGAGCATCATTTCGCCGGACAAGGTGACGGAACCGGGGTTGACCTGGTCTTTGCCTGCGTATTTGGGGGCTGTGCCGTGGGTGGCTTCGAAGATGGCGGTGCCGGTGGTGTAGTTGATGTTGCCACCGGGTGCGATACCGATGCCGCCGACCTGGGCAGCCAGTGCGTCGGAGATGTAGTCGCCGTTGAGGTTGAGCGTAGCGATGACATCGTACTCAGCCGGGCGGGTGAGAATCTGCTGAAGCATGGCGTCGGCGATGACGTCCTTGATGATGATTTCTTTGCCTGCGTCGGTTTTGAAGCTGCACCATGGGCCGCCGTCGATTTCCGTTGCGCCGAACAATTCCTTGGCACAGGCATAACCCCAATCACGGAAGCCGCCTTCGGTGAACTTCATGATGT
>DLCK01000036.1 GCA_002480565.1 Phycisphaerales bacterium UBA7800
CTTACAAGTCACAGAGACACAGAGTTTAAGCCGACTCAGATCATACATGATAGTAAAATTACCCAACACCAGAGTCATTAGCCTGAATGTTGAAAACTTCATTGCAATGATCTGACCGAGTTAAACTGCTATGATCGTTGCACCTCATACTGTATCAAAACAAGGAGAATATAAGATGCAGGTTAAATCCATTACCGGTTTGTTTGTCATGCTCGCCATGCTTTTGTCCGCCCCCGCTTTTGCAGGTGATCTGCCCACGCACAGCGATGTCACTGCTGCCCTTAAGTCCATCGTCAAGGAATCCAACGGCGGCTTTGGACTGAACATGTGGGCGACAGTCGTCGACCGTGACGGTGTGGTGAAAGTCGTCACATTCTCCGGTGATAACCGTGGCGATCAGTGGCCCGGCAGTCGCGTGATCTCAGCTCAAAAAGCCAACACCGCAAACGCCTTTAGCCTCCCTGGCCTGGCACTGTCCACCGCCAATCTCTTCACCGCAACCCAACCCGGTGGCAGCTTGTACGGCCTGCAACACTCTAACCCCGTCGATACCTCCGTGGCCTACGGCGGTAACCCGCAAAACGTCGGCAAAACCAACGACCCCATGGTGGGCAAGAAAATCGGTGGCGTCAATGTCTTCGGTGGCGGCTTAGCCATCTATGACAACACCGGCAAACTCCTCGGCGCTCTGGGTGTCAGTGGTGACAGTTCCTGTGCTGACCATAACATCGCCTGGAAACTCCGCCATGCCCTGAAACTCGACTACATCCCCGGCGGCATCAGCCCCACCAAAGACGACAACATCGTCAACGACATCACCGACGACAAGTCCGCCAGCGGCTGGGGACATCCCGCCTGCGCCCCCGCCTCCACCGACATCGCCAAGAACCTGCCCACCACCCATCCGGTGAGCAAGGTCAAGAAAGACTAAGTCGGTTAAATCAACAATTGAATATAAATGACAAAGGCCGATCTCACGGGATCGGCCCTTATTTTTTATATTCTGATGTAGGGTGGGTAGAGGCGTCTTCGCCGAAACCCACCATAATGAACCAACAATTTGAGTTGTATCATTACCGACAATCAAACGGTGGGTTTCGCTCGAAGACTCACTCTACCCACCCTACTTGCTAAGTCGGTTAAATCAACAATTGAATATAAATGACAAAGGCCGATCTCACGGGATCGGCCCTTGTTATTTATATTCTGATGTAGGGTGGGTTGAGGCGTCTTCGCCGAAAACCACCATGTTGAACCAACAATTTGAGTTGTATCATTACCGACAATCAAACGGTGGGTTTCGCTCGAAGACTCACTCTACCCACCCTACTTGCTGTATGCAAAAAGCATTTCATCATAAATATTTTCTTTGACACCAATTCTTTGATTTCATTTTCCATCAATACATTCCCCAGTTGCAGGGTGGGCAGAGGCTTTGCGAAACCCACCATGATGAACCAATAATTTGACTTGTATCATTACCGACATTCAAACGGTGGGTTTCACTCGAAGACTCACTCTACCCACCCTACTTGCTTGCTGACCTGATTTTGAATGTGACGGAAAGACAAAAAATGGCAAGAACCAATAATTCATCAGGCCACTCAACTCATAAACACATCCGGCTTCACCAGAAACCGCTCAGTCAACTTCCGCAGATGCTCAATTGTCAACGCCCGTTCTCCCTTGAGAATTTTGGAACCCATGCTGGCGTGCACACCGAGTAGGCGGGCCAGATCGGAGGCGTTCATGTCGTTTTGTGCCAGCAACTCGGATAACAGGTCGATGCCGGTCAAGTCAGAGGTATCAATGGCATGGTGATTGGCTTCATAAGCACTAACCAATTGCACCCATGTTTCGAGGTAAAGTTCCTGTCCTTTGCTCAATGTATTGATGGCCATGAGTTGATCAATCATGTCGACAGCATTGTCGTAATGCACCTCATCCATAATGGCTTGCGGCGCCATCAATGCAACCAGATCACCAAAGCGGCGTGGGAGTTTAACTTGTGTTTTTCGTGTTGTTGGCATGACTATTCCTTCCACTTTCCCTGATCATATTGCTTATGTGTCAGGACGGCACGAACGTTGATTAACTGGTAGTCGTAACGAATGCGGGCAATCAGGCGATACTTGTTGCCACCGATGTTAAAGACGGTCAAAGCATCACCACTGGCGGACTTCACCGCATCGGCATGGGCGTATGTCTGGCGGACATCCTGCAAGCTGGACCATGTGGCATTGGAAGCGATCTTGTACCACTGCCGTAATGACAACTCAGCATCACTATGCCGACGCCAGAAATCCCGCAAAATTTTCAGACTGATCACTCGCACTTAGACATTTTGTCTAATCATCGACACAATGTCAAGAATAATTTAGACAAAATGTCTAATATAAATCATCACTTATTTTTCAGCTTCGCTCATATCGGCTCGGCACAACCCGGCTCGCAAAGACATTTAGTGAGAGTGATGTCATCCCCAATCGGCAGCACCGATGCCGCGTTTTTTGCATTCGGCGCTAAGTTGGCTGACGTGGTTTTGAAGGTGACGCAGGGCATAGATGAGCCAGTGGACTTTGGTTTGACCTTTGCCGGCGGTGGCTGCTTTTTCGGTGAGCAAGCCGATGTCACCGTTGATGGTCAAGTATTCAATCGTCGCCTGCTCGGTGCGGGTGATCCAATCGAGTGCTTGCTTACGGGTGGGCATCTTGTCCATGGGAGCGTCCCACCACTGCACGCCATCGGGTTGAAAATTGAAGTCTTCACGTGATGGCGCAATATAGAAGTCGGCACAGAGTAATGTGTGCATGGTGATTCGGGCGGGAACTTCAGTCCATGTGGGCTTACCCTCCCCCCACTGCTGATCATCAAGTCGATTAATCCCATCGCGGAACATACGAAACGCTCCAGAAAACTCGGCAAGTAAAGCCTCGGTTAACGGCTGTGGTGTTGCGTCAGACATGATGACCCCCTATTTAAAAATCAATCGCGATTCATACACAAGTAAGTATGCTTGCGACTATTGACAATGTGTATTATGACCTATTGTGATTGTTTGTAAATGAATTTGTGCAAGTCGAAACTCACCGACGTTTGCGGCCTTTGCCTTTGCGTTCGAGCTTCTTGGCGAGGCGGTCTTTCTTCTCTTGAGCCTGTTTGACTTCCAGGAGCATGTCTCGGTAATTCTCCATGCGCGAAGCTTCCAACTCGCCATCATCAATGGCAGCTTTGATCGCACAGCCGGGTTCATGGGCATGTTTGCAGTCATTGAACTTGCAGTTTTGGGCCAACGCCTCGATGTCTGAAAAGCTGGTTTGCAGGCCATCTTCGTCATCGGTCCACATGCCCACCTCGCGCACGCCGGGGATGTCGATGATGACACAACCTTGAGGCAGGCTGAACATTTCACGGTGACGGGTGGTGTGTCTGCCGTGACTGTCGGAAGCTCGGATTTCTTTAACGAGCATTTTCTCTTCGCCAAGCAGATGATTAATCAAACTGGATTTGCCCACTCCTGAGGAACCGAACACGCAGATGGTTTGGCTGGCGGAGAGATAGGTTTGCAACGCATCAAGACCAATATGCTGCGTGACACTGATGGGGTAAATGGCGACGTCGGGCGCGATATCCTGGAGTTGGGCGACCTTTTGATCCACATCATCACAGACGTCGATTTTGTTGAGCAGGATGACGGGCGTGACATTGCCACTGTAGCAGAGGGTCAATGCGCGTTCGATGCGACGGACGTTGAAATCAAAGTCCATGCCACAGACGATCAAGACAGTGTCCACGTTGGCAGCAAGGGTCTGCTGTTGATTGTCATCTTTGGAGAGCATGCGTGAAAGGCTGGATTGACGCGTGAGCAGCGCGTGGATTCTGCCGGATTGCGTTGACGTTTCCAATTCAAGTACAACCCAATCACCGACGGTGGGGAATTCGAATTTGGAGGTCGCGTCGAATTGGAATTTGCCGGTGACTTTTACGACACATTCACCGTCCTTGTGGATGACGGTGAAGATGCCACGGTCGACACGTGTGACGCGCGCCGGGACATAGCCAGTCGTTTCAAACGGCTTGAAGTGTTCGGCAAAATGTTGATTCCAACCCATATGTTCCATGGCATGCATCATAATGGATTCTGATGGGGAACATGCGTGGGATTGGAAGATGGTTTACCAATTTTCAATTTGGCAAGGCTGCCCCGGGGACTGAAGTCCCGCTGGCTTTAGTGTGCAAATGTGAGTTGTTGGCAAGTTATGTTTTAATTATTGGGAATCACTTGTGGTCATGGCTTTGAGTTGTTTGTTGACCCAGCGTTCGAGGATGGGGTATCCACCTCCGGTCATGCCGTGGCCGTAGCCCTGAAGTTCGTACATGGTGGTATTGGGGTGGCCGACGACTTTCATCATCTTTGCCATAAACAGATTTTCTTCGGTTCGACCGGGGTATTCCATTTCACGATCACCGGTGATTAACAGGAACGGCGACGCATCTTTGCGGATATGCCACAACGGGCCGAACTCGTCGAGGACGGGATGGTTGTCGGTGAAGCCTCGTTCTTTGCGGACTTTGAAATGCGTGGTCATCTGGCCGCTAAAGGGGATGATGCCTGCGAGTGTGTTGGCATCAATGTCATGCTTGGCGAGCCATTTTTTATCCAGCCCGACCATGGCTGCAAGATAGCCTCCTGCGGAGTGTCCAGAGATGAAAATTTTGTTGGGATCACCACCGAGTTCTGCGATGTGTTTGTAGACCCACGCGACGGATGACGCAGCATCTTCAATGGATTGTTGATAGGTAACATTGGGGATCAGGCCGTAGCTGACTGCGACGGTGGCGATATTGTGTTTGGAATTGATCCGTGGCATGTAGCGTCTACCGCCGGTGAGTCCGCCGCCGTGGAACCAGACGATGGTGGCAAAACCTTCGTGTTTTTCAGGGTAAATAATGTCCAATCGATTTTGCTTCTGCTGATATTCGCTGGCCTTTTCCAAGGGCATGTCCAGATAGAAAATGTCGGACTTCTTGGCGAAGCCGTCTTCAAGTTGTGCGTTCACCGAAGTGACCGCAACGGATACCAGCAGTGTGAACATGCAGCAATAAACCAGTTTGGAAAAGCGCGATTGAGCCATTGAAATGATTCCTTTTAATGTGATGGGATGGTATTCGTTGTGTTCAAATGAAGCATAGACACAACAGTGCGTAAACTGCAAATGTGTTGGAGCAAAATAACACGAATATCACCAAGCATAAAAAAACACGCGACGGTTACCCAGCAAGGAACCGTCGCGTGTGTCAATGATTTGGTTTTCAACAATGAGCGTATCATTGTTTGATTCCCCGGAAGTTCAAGGCACCCCGGGGACTGAAGTCCCGCGGGTTTAATGTGCATGCGGGACCTTGGGGCGAGTCTTGTTGCCTTTAGAGTCCCAGTGCTTTGGCCATGGTCGAACCCAGGTCCGCAGGACTTTCAGCAACGTGAACGCCTGCAGATTTGAGGGCTGCGATCTTGGAGTCCGCGCCACCTTCTCCGCCGGAAATAATGGCACCGGCATGGCCCATGCGTCGGCCTGGAGGTGCAGTGCGACCTGCGATAAAACCAGCAACAGGTTTGTCGATCATCAGGTTGATGTATTCAGCTGCTGCTTCTTCGTCGGTGCCACCAATTTCCCCGATCATGATGATGCCATCCGTTTCGGGATCACGGTTAAAGAGGTCCAGGCAGTCGATGAATCCCATACCTCGGACAGGATCACCACCAATACCGACACAGGTAGTTTGACCAATACCCAATTCGGAGCATTGCCAGACAGCTTCGTAGGTAAGGGTTCCGGATCGTGAAATGATGCCGACCTTCTTGCCAGTGGGTGCTTTGGACGCAGGCATGTGGATGTAGCCGGGCATGATGCCGATTTTGCAACCGGGGTCATCGGAACCTTCGACGCCGGGTGTGATGACACCAGGGCAGTTGGGGCCGATGAGTTTCACATCACGGAACTTGTCGGTGGACAGGACTCGGCGGACTTTGGTCATGTCCATGACGGGCACGCCTTCGGTGATACAGACGATGACGGTGATGCCAGCGTCAGCTGCTTCAAGCACGGCGTCGGCAGCAAATGGCGGTGGGACGAAAATCATCGTCGCGTCGGCGCCGGTGGCTTCGACGGCTTCGCTGACGGTGTTGAAAATCGGCAGGCCGTTGACGTCTTTCTGACCGCCTTTGCCGGGGGTCACCCCTCCGACCATCTTGGTCCCGTAATCGAGACAGCCTTTGGTATGGAACGCACCTGCCGAGCCGGTAATGCCCTGGCAGATCACTTTAGTGTCGGAGTTGATTAATATGCTCATGGTGTTGGTAGGATAGCGAGTGTTTATTGGATATTCAAAACAGAACACGCATTACAAACAAGACTATAAAATCCGATTTTAACAACAGATGCAAAAAATGAAAGACATCAGCCAACAATCTTGCAGGCGGATCATCGTCGTGGGGACTAGCGGCAGTGGCAAAACATACGCAGCCAAAGCCATCGCTGCACACATGGGGATCAAATACATCTGCAACGATTCACTGATCTGGCAGGCCAATTGGATCAACGTGCCCGATGACCAACGACTCCCCGGATTTGAAAAAGCAACCGATTGTGACGCATGGGTCATTGATGGGAATGTAGCCAGCACCAAGCGACCGGAAAACGCCCTGCTGCTTAAGCGTGCCGACACCATCGTCTGGTTGGACCTGCCCCGCCGAACCGTGTGGCCACAACTGCTTTGGCGAACGATCAAACGATCCATCACACGTGAAGAACTCTGGCATGGTAATCGCGAAAGTTTCAGGCTGAGTTTTTTCAGTCGCGATTCAATCCTGATCTGGTCATTCAAGACGTTTACCATCAACCGTAAACGCTACCAAGCCATGTTTAACGATGAACAATGGCAACACCTTCAACGCATCCGCATCACAAGTCGGCGGTCATTCAAACAATGGTTATCCACCCTGCCTGCAAAGGTACAGACTCAGTCATAGATTATGAATTACAATTTCGCTATTCATATGCAGCAACATGGCGACTGCCAACACATCGCTATTCCTGACACCTCATAGGGAATCATGATGACAGACAACGATCCGCAATACACCTATCGACAAAGTATTCTGACCAAGCCCTGGACCTTTGGACTCAAGAACAATGCACTGACATGGGAGGAAGAAGGCAAGCCTTTGCGGATGATCCCCTTTACGCAGATCACCAAGGTTCAACCAAAGTTTGACCCAACACGTGTGCAGCTGAATCGTCACATCCTGCATGTGCATACAACACAAAACGGCATCATTAAAATCGCCAGCATGACTTACCAGGGCATCAACGATTTTAAAGATCAGGCAAGCAGTTACCGTACATTTATCAAAGCATTTCATGAACAGTTATCAGCAGCAAATCCGAAAATGCAATTTAGCAAAGGTATCACTCAACTTGGATACCTTGCCAGCATCGGCGTACTGATCTTTTTAATTGTTTTGCTGGTTGGAGCAGTTGGATTCATACTCATGGGCGCGGTGAATTTCATCATTCTCATCAAGCTGGGTCTGTTGTTGTACTTCATCCCATCACTGGTTGGATACATCCGTAAAAACAAACCCGGCACGTATGATCCATTGAATCTACCTGCGGATATCTTGCCATGATGCTTTAGCACTCAATCCAACATTGCTAACAACACAGTAAAGAGAAAGTCATTTTACTTGCCAGGGAGCTTCGCCCCCCGGACCCCCTGTCGAGAGCGGAGCATTACTGCAAGTCTGTTTCCATGTTGCATCCAAAGGTTCAAAAGGCAATGTTGGATGGGGCTCTGCCCCAAGCCCCGCCAACAGGCGGCTGTTGGATCGCCGCCCCCGGAAGTGCATTTGCAGTCCGCGGATTGATTGCTAAAAGCAAGCAATAACTGGTTACAGATGTGAAACCATAAACCTGAAAAAACCATAACAACAAGCATCACAAGCACACCGTTGGTGCCCAAAAGTCTTGGTCACGGGCTACCAAACCAACTGCTTGAGTCTTCAAAACTCTCGGTAAACAGGACGCAAAGGCCCGCCCTTCTGGGCAATGCCGTGAACTGAGTTTT
>DLCK01000042.1 GCA_002480565.1 Phycisphaerales bacterium UBA7800
ATGGACAAAAATTGTAAACCCTAAAGGTTTCGCCTGAAGGCGAGGGTTTTAATCCCATCGCCGTGACAATAAATAATCACCAGAAACCCAAGCATACCCCTGATCTCCCCACTGATCCCCCCAGCTATTGCGAATTTGCACATATTCTTTGTCGTTCGCATGACCTATCCCAACGGCCAAAACAGCATGCAACCGGGGATCTTCATACGGTTCATTTGTATCTATTACATTATCAACAGGTGAATAAAACCCGTCTGAAATCATCATTGCAATAATTGGCAAAATCCCAGAAACAATTTGATTCTTGATTGAATCGCTATTTATTTTGACATTGGCAGTCTGGCATTTAAATACGTTTTCAATACCAGAAGGTGGTTTCCATGAATCGTTATTTAATGGGCCTGGGTTCATATAAGGCCACTCAGTCTCATATGGCTGACCTCTAACTTTCAAAGCATGACTAATAGCTGGAATTGTTGCCCCATCCATTGGCTCTCCACCAATATACTGTATTGCATGATAATACAAGTATTCACACGACATTGGAGTCCACTCATCAAATCTTGCGGCATGTGCATCACTTGAAGCGCATGCAAGGCATGTTGGCCGAAGTCCTTGGTCTCGAACTAGGCCAATACTGTTTTGCACACTGTGATCTATTGTAATTTGCATTAAGCAGCTGCCAAAGAATTAGCTCGCATCATATCTGAAAGACCCCGCCTTTCAGGATCAGATATCATGCATCCAAGTTCCACTGATTCAATCGGATCAGCATCTGTAAGCCACGGTCTATACTCATTAAATTCAATCGAAATATAGCCACATTTTTTAGGTTTAATAGCCAATTTTCTATTTATTACTCCTCCAATTGAATTGGAGGAAAATGTCTCCCTCCAGTCTTCAACTATATCCACGTTTTGATCTGCATTTTCTAAAAACCATTGATATCCTGATGAGGCACTTTCTGAAAGACTAACAATTAATGTGTCTTCAATGCTCGCATGCACACTTAACCCCGTATCTTGCTCTGTTAAATACCAAAAATCACCACGCCAGTTTTCTGGAACATATTTTCCAGAAAGCTTTTCCTTGATAGATTTTGGCTTTGTATTTATTAGCGCATGATGTTTATCGGCGGAAATCGCTTTGTATTTCAATAGTGTATGGCATGTTGCAGAATAACTAACTCCCATACGTAGAGACAATTGATACACCACACTTGGGTTGTTGAAGTCAGAGGATTGCCAGCTTTGTTTTTTCATATGTGCCACAATCAACCATTTTGGCATCAGTAACTCAACAGCAAACACATTAGCTGCAATTTCCTGTTCATCGCCAGATAAATTACAATCAAATGGAGACCTAGCTATTACTGCTTCATTATCCAAGCTACTTTGATGTTCCAACACAGCGTGCCCCAACTCGTGAGCCGCAGTAAATCGTTGAATTGAAAGTTTTGGACGTTTTGTTGAAATTAACACACCTGGATAGGGAGAATTTATATATGCTCCAAGCAACCCATCCAGTGGCTGAAAAAGACAAGGTATATTGTTCCTATCAAGTAAATCGAACACATCAACACGTCCTGGATTCGAACAGAGTTCATCCTTAATACCAAATTCGGTATGCAGCGAGACCGCCGCTTTAACCGCATCCATGATTATTCTGCGTCTATTAGCCATAATAGTTACTTACGTGCTTTTAGGTATGCAACAAAACGCGACAATTCTTCCCTATCTTTTGTTGACAATTCTGCTGCCTGCCTTGCAATATGTTGTATGTCTTGGTCTACATCAATTTCTTCTTCACCTGTAAGTTCACTTATAGACCTTTTATAAAGCTTTGCTAGTTTACTTAACTCTGTTGCATCCACACCACGTTGCGCATTTTCAATATTAGAAAGAGCTGTCCTTGGAATACCCAAATATTTTGAAACTTCTTCTTGTGAAAAACCCAAATACTCCCTAGCGTCACGCAGTCTTTCTGCAAGTATTTTTCGGCTAGCTATTTGCTCATCTTTGTCACTATTGGCAGGCATGGATTGACTCCTTTTCACTTAGATTTTTGAAGCTTGTACCACTTAGCTTCAATTTTACTTGCCATATCTTCAACACCTTCTGCCACAGACGCATAACCACCCCGGCGAATAATATTCTCTGGTGGCAATTTGCATTCCAATAACTCTTCAATTTTCAAAACTACTGAAACCAAATCAAGCGAATCAATACTTGGCTCCCAAACACCACGATCATCCTGTAAAATTACATTCTCATCTTCCAAATCAAGCATTTCAGTTCTAATCAGAACAATCACGTCTTCCCTTGGAAATGATAAACGCTGGCCAGGTAATACAATTTTTGTAGAGTTATTTTGAATCATATTATGTCCGAATATCAGACATTATACGCTTGATCTGTCCTGAATCAAGACAAAAATTGGCTCGAATCTAGTAATCCCACACTGCATTTCACCAAAAAACATGCTTACCAACTGAAAATAATACAGTTACAAGAATTGCATAATATCTGGCACGCCGAAAATTAGCACATTCCAACTTGTGAATCACTTGATTTGCATAATAGATCACGCTAGGTTCTTCAAAACTAATTCATTTCATACAACCCAACTTCTTTGCCCAGCCATTCAATGGCAGAATCTAGACGCTCTTGCGAAGGTGCAATGTAGTGGCGTTGTGCAACAGTTTGGGGAGCATGACACATCCACAGGTCAGCTAAGCCCTCATCAAATTGGTTGCCGATTAAAGTAGCTCCAGTTGCCCGAAACATGGTGAATGCCGGCGCAACACCGGCTTTGTCAGCAGCACGCTGGAATGCGCATTTAACTGTGTCAGATCGTTTCAGAATGCCATTATCCCCCATATGCTGTTCAACCAACGGTCCATTGTTTTGTGTCAATAAAACAGTTTCAGAATTCGTAGACCTGAATTCTTTCAGCAATTTGAATGTTGAAGGCCAGAGCGAATAGCAAATTTCCTGTATGCGTGCTGTTGAATTACGCCTTAATTTACTCCTTCGTCGAGTGATTGTTCCTTTCTGCCAATCAACCTCCTCCTGCTTTAGATCAGACAGATCACGTGCTGTGAATCCGCAATTCAACCCAAGCAAGATGTATAACCTTGTCTTGCGGGTCGCAACATCCCAAACACGTTGAATTTCTTCGACTGTAAAAGTCTCAATGGGTGTTGACTGATCATAGAACCTAAAACCACTATCGTTTAGGTTCCGGGGCAAATCAATGATCTCATCTTGCCACAATCGTTTTACAAAGTAACGAAATGCACTGAAAATTGATTTTGCAGTTGAAGTTGCCAACCTTTTCTCACTCACAAGCTCACAGAGATAGTGGTAAAAATCCCTGATAAACACTGACGAAATATCTGTTGGATACAGGTTGCCTGCCAACTCACCATCTGGCATTACCCAGTCTGAAAGGTATCCCAAGTAACGTCGAAGATTATCCACACGATTCAGGCTTAAATTGCCAAGTTTCGCTTTTAATAAGACAGACTTGATAAAACCGTCGATGTGGTCGGATATCGTCACACTGATACGGGGTTTCTCAGACCGTTGCGGCACTTGCGAGTTAGTCTGATACACGTCGACATCTACTATGCCACTTCTATTGCCTGATTCTGGAACAACCTGAATATAGCCATATTCGGACTCACCGAGTGCGGGATAACGCTTTCTTGATGACGATAGACTGGAGAAAAAATCAATTTGAGCATCAATTTCTTCATCGCTCAATGCTTCAAGCTCTGCACGCTTGGTATCCGGATAGTCCCACATAAACATAATGCGATTAACTTTTTCATCTCGCAGTTTCTGCGGGGCTTGAAACTGCTCCAAAACCTGCTTCCATTCAGCAAGCGCTTCATCATGGGCTAAACGGTCATACCTGCGGACACCTGACTGTCCAAGGTAATAAGTCTTACCACCTTTGTATTTTTTCCACTGCTT
Organism: Phycisphaerales bacterium UBA7800; assembly: GCA_002480565.1. Lineage (GTDB taxonomy): Bacteria > Planctomycetota > Phycisphaerae > Phycisphaerales > Phycisphaeraceae > UBA7800. The sequence goes on from DLCK01000042.1 coordinate 3,981, forward strand.
ACGTGCATCATGCCAACTTAATTTCTGCCATGATGGTTTTGTGCGAGTTCTTGTTGCCATCTTCAATCCTTCCCAATTGGGTACACAGGAGTGTGGTCGCCTGCGTACCCAATCATTGTACCTAATATTGATCAATTTAAAATATAATTAGGTACAAAATATGCGTTTTTAGATCAAAAACACATATTTCAACCCTTGGTAAGGGTGAGGTCGTGGGTTCAAGTCCCATGGATGGCTTTTTTTAAGGCTCGTAAGGATCAAAAACTTACGAGCTTTTTTCATTGCCTAATATGGGAACAATCCGCTGCGCTGCTACATCAGGTACAGTCAGATTTGCGGAGATGAATCAAAACACAATCTGCCAAAACATTCTGGCTTATGAAAACCCAACACTTCGCCCACGGGTTGCCAACTTAGCCAATGTGGGTGACTGGAATGATCTGCACACTTGTAGAAATTCCCTTGCCATTGTGTTTTCGAACTGACCTGTATTGGGCCAACATACTGCTCAAAAATGGACAATGGAATACAACAAGTGATGCCCCAGTGCAATGGCTCAGTGATTTCTGGATCAATACGCCCATGGCCATCGGCCTGAATCTGGATCAGGTCCAATTCAACATCCCTAAGCATCGTGCGGTCCTTGAATCCCGTAGGGACTTTTGTGTGATCCGCAATGTAAGATGTATGAATCACGCCAGCGATATTGATCTCAAAATTAAAATAGCCTTTATCAGGTAGCGGTTTGAGAAACGCTTCGACACAACTGTCCTGACAGACAGGACCTTGCCTTTGCAAATGTCGGCAACAGACATAGCGATCCTCGACTTCAAACCGCATATGCAATGCATACTGGTCCGCGGCAAGCTTCACGATTGTCTTGGGGTGGTGCTCAGAACTACGTGGATGCACATTGTTGATGGTCATGGCCGGAATATGTTGCCACACTGGCATCGGCAAACACTGATCATTGTTTTGATTGTCGATCAAAGGGATCAAATGGGAAGTGTTTGAATTCTGAAGCTGCTCTTGCATGAGATCTCTGATAACTGTTAATGAGCAATGTCACTGGGACATGGATCATAGGGTGGATGCTTAACCGCAGGCACGCGCATGCCAGCTGTGGTATTGAGTTCGGGTTGTCCATCACATTCAAACGTCAGCACCGGATACAGTGTATCAGGATTGTCTTTGGGCAAGCCAGTCACACGAACCACATCGCCCTTCTGAGTAAATGATACAACTTCAGAATGCATACCATCAAGCGTGACAGACTTGATTTTGTTGACAATTCCACCGTAAGTTAATTGTCCTTCGGTTTGCCAACGTGTGATGATTTGATGGAGTTGATTGCCTTTGGCAGTAAACGGCCCATGGTAGGACCAGTCGCCACGATGTCCGGTGCGATCCATAAGATTAAATGTAAATGGCTCGGTCTGATAGATGCAGTCGCCATGGCGCGTCAACCAATCGCCGACTTCTTTGAGCATTTCCATGGAAGGTTGCGGGATTGAACCATCGGGTTTGGGGCCGATATTTAACAGCAGGTTCCCACATCCTTGCGCAGCGGTTGCCAGCATCTGAATCACCTGTTTGGGCGACTTCCAATTCTGGTCAGCAACAGAGTAACCCCAACTGTCATTGTGCGTGATGCAGGCTTCCCAAGGTCGCCACGGCGAAGGCGCGGACATGTGGCCTTCGGGCGTACCGAAGTCGCCGGCCAAACCATTGCGACCGTTAAACAGAATATGGGGTTGATGCTTTCGCACCATCTCGTTCATACGTTGGGCCTGCCAACCATCAGCATTAAACGGCCACCAGCCGTCATACCACAATACATCAATGGGGTTGAATTTCGTCACCAACTCTTCGATGCGGTCAAAGGTATACTGAATGTAAAGGTCGTAATCTGCCTTGTTTTCCAGGGTATCGGCACCATCAGGCTTGCACGACCAGTTATTTAAACTGTGATACAAACCAATTTTCAAATCATATTTTCTTGCAGCTTCCACGAACTCGCTAACCAGGCATCTTTTGGCTGCTGACTTCATACTGTTGAACGGCACGACATCCGAGTCATACAACGCAAAGCCTTCATGATGCATGGTGGTCAACACGACATAACGCATCCCTGACTGCTTGGCTATTTTGCAAATCGCATCAGCATCAAAAGCTTCGGCGGTAAATCGATCCATGAGCTTCATGTAATCGGCAGTGGCAATGCGTTCACGATTCATCACCCATTCACCACGCTCAAGCAATGAGAACAGACCATAGTGAATGAACATGCCAAAGCGGGCATCAAGGAACCATTTCATATCAGTTTGTGATGGGTTGATCATAGTTAATTTCTATATTGCTATTATCCCACCATCAGGTGGGCCAGGCGGGTCCATGTGCCTTTGGATTGATCGTCTTTGGACTCGGCGATACGCAGGTAGATCGTGTGTTTGCCGTCAGTGAGTTCATCATCCAGTACACGGTATTGCGGGCGCGTGCAGGTGGGAGCGTATTTGTCAAAGGGTTCGAGTAATTGTTCGGGGCCGTCGTCGATGCGGTAGTACAGATTGCCGGTATCAGGGCCGAGTTGAAAATACAAGCCGACAAGTTTGCCGGTGAAGTTCAAAGTAATTTGCGTACCTGGTTTTTCCGCCATAAGCAGACCGTTGAAACATTCCCAACCGCCCTTGTTCTCCAGATCAATCCATGTCCAGCCTTCGACATCGTGCGGCAAATCCTGCATGGTGGAAGTGACATAACGATCACTGACCATGGGGCATGGCAACGCATGACCAACCACCGGTTGCTGATTGAACATTGGCTTAAGCGATGCCGAAAGTATCTGCGTATAAGTCGCATGTCCTGCATCCAAGGGGTGAACATTATCACTCATCTGTTCTTCCCAAGTCGACTTGCCGGAACAAACTTTTTGAGCAATACCGCGAGCCATACGCACGGATGACAAGTTGTAGTACTCGGCTAAGCGTTCCTGTGTTGCAGCGCGCGGCGAGAGTTGGCCAGCATGCCAGAGTTCCAGATGATCTTTGGCAATTGTGTAAACGATGCAGATGTCGGGGAGCTTCGTTGCACTGAGTAACTGCCGCAGAATCCCCTCAAATGTCTCCATGGATTTATCGTCGGCCATGCCTGCATCGTTGACTGCAAATTCAACGAACACCAAGTCGGGTTGATGCACCAACACATCTGAAGCACAACGGAAGACCCCCAGATTACTGCCAGTCCCACCGATGCCTGCATTGACACTGGTGATCTTGGACTTTGGATATTGCTCATTGAGCCACTGCGTTGTGAGCGCTCGGTAACTACACTGATCAATATCTGAGGCTTGCCCACCCCATGTGATCGAGCCGCCGAAGAACACCATCGTTACGTCCTCGCCGGAAGAAAGTTTCTGGCCGACTGCACCAAGACCACGACGAACATTGCAATAGGTTTGATCAAAACTCATCATCATTCCATAAACCTTATTTTTCCACGGGCACAACAATACCACGCATGATAATGTTTTGTGCAAAAACAAACACAAAAAACGTGGGGATGGCTGCAATCATCAGCGAGGCAAACACGACGCCCTGCGTACTCTGTGATTGGAGTTGGTACAACCAAACCATCAGTGTCCACATCTTACTGTCTTGACAGGTCAAAAGCGCAAACATGAAATTGGCATAGGCATGATTAAATGCAGAAAGTGCAATCACCGCCAAAATAGGCTTGGAGAGATTCATGGTAATTTGCCAGAACATCACCCATTCACCCGCACCATCCAATGCGGCAGACTCATACAACTCCTTGGGCAATGAATCAAAAAAACCTTTAAGCAGGAAAATACTGTATCCATTGGCAAGTGTTGGCAGAATCAATGCTGCAAACGTGTTGAGCAGACCAAGTTCTCGCAACATCAGGAAATTGGGAATCTGCGTCACCATCGGCGGGAAAGCCATCGTCAACATCAAAAACAAAAGTATCTTGTACGTTGAAGGCATCTTATACCGACTCATCGCATAAGCTGCCATTGGATTGACGATTAGTGCAGATAATATGGCCAACACACAATAGATTACCGTGTTAAGCACACCCCGACCATGCAGCACAATGTAGTTAAACACCGTGATGTAATTGCGTGCCAGGAATTCTCTGCGGAGCTTACCGGTGATCTGACTGAACATACGGTCATGCCATTGCTTCTGCGGTGGTTGGATCTCAGCAATCGTTGCATAGCTGGTTCCCAGTGTTTGATTGATCCTATCCAACGAGCCATACTGCTTTAGCAGGTAGTCTGCAAAACGAAAGTCTGTGCAGTCGTACATCAGCGCTTCATCGGGAATGATGTACTTCTGACCGGTTTTCGGATCAATCCAACCTTCCACCATGCCCTGCCAATCAACCAACTTTTGTGGTGTTGTGTATGGTTGCCCACTCATGGGAACCTGGGCATAATCGGCATAGGATGTAGCATAGGCTTTATTCAAGTCATCAATGGTGGCATACTTGGCTTTGAGAAAACGAATGTATATCGGTCGGGCGGATTCATCAGCGGTGAGCCATATCAGGTTAACAGTCCGGCGTGTGAAATTCAGCCAATCCTGTTTTTCCAAAGCTGATCCATCGACCGGATACATACGCGGCAGGTGAACCTGATCATAGCTTTCATACGTTGTCCCATGAGCCTTGTTATACTCAGTAATATTCCGTGTGTATTGCGTCTTGAGAAACAACGCACGATACATCCCAGGGACACTGGGATAAAAACGATAAACATCGGGAGCTGTCTTAAAGAACTCCGCAACACGAGTCTGAAACGCTGAAAGACTGGGGATCTCACGACGCTGAATATATGGAACCTGACGAATGACAAACGTGTTCCAGTCTGTAAACTGAGTATCCAAACCCTCATTGAGTTGCTCAATATCACCGTCATATTTTTGACTCAACTGCCCCATGAATTCACGCAACAGAAGGGGTTGAACCGTTCTGGAAACCGACATTTCAACCATACCTACCACACTGGCATACTCAGACAAGTTGGCTTGATCGAGAAATGCTTCCCAGTGATCTACGAGTTTTTCATTGATCGCTTCAGGACGCTGGGCCGCTTCAAAGCTGGTGTCATCGAGGTTGTAGGTCAGTTTGTACAAGTCCATCTTCTCATTGAAAAGACTTTCCATATACTTGCGATACAGTATTTCATCACTCGTTAAAAAGCCGGGTATCAATCGCAATTCATTGATATCAACGGAGCTTTTGGTACTACCAGCGATCATGAGCATAAACGGGTAAATCATCGTGATCGACCCTATGATCAAGAGCAGATAAATACCGCCAACAAGCAGGCGAACACTCAGACTCTTGCGGCCAATGGAGGAAATCAAGGGCATCGTGTATGGTTCCGTTTAAGTAATTAAAGTGTCGAGGATTGATGGCATCATTTTTTGCCGGTGGTCTTGAATTCCAGGCGGCTTAGAATACGCAACTGATAAATCGTAAAACCGATCATCATGAAACCCAGCAGCCATGCCATTGCGGTGGCCGGTCCCATACTCAAATAGGTAAACGCTTCATAGAAAATTCGCAGACCAGCCACTTCGGTATCCGCACCACCAGCTGTCATGGCCAAGATATTGGCGGACGACATCCATGCTCCGATGAACACACCGATAAAGTTAATAAGGATCAGTGGCTTTAAGATCGGGAAGACCACGAACAGAATCTTGTCGATGAAGCCTGCGCCATCCAGATCTGCTGCTTCATAAAAGTCATCGGGAATACCTTTGAGTGCGGCAAGGTAAATCAGGCAACCCGGCCCCATCCCCGCCCAGACCATGGGAATCACGCAGGCGACCATGGCCGTATTACTGTTGCTCAGCCATTGGTAAGGTTCGGGCAACGTATTAAACAGCCGTGGCACAAACATGATGATCCAACGCCCCACAGGTTCACCCGATGGGAACAGAATTGGCGACGCTAATGAAACACTTGCATAACACAGCACAAATCCTGCGACGATAAATACCACACCCGGCTTAGTGGCTTCATGAAACAACAAACGACGACCGAATTGAACACAGCTAACAAGCAACACCAATCCAAACGCAACATACGCCACAGCGGGAATCATCATCAGCACACGATTAAGTGCCCCAGCTTCTGAAGGTGCGTAAAACATCTTCCAGAGAAGCATGGTTACCAAGCCTGTAATTACTGCTGGTAAGTAAAAAATCGTGCGAAAAAGAATCTTGCCTCTGGGAACTTCCTGAAGCAGAATAGCAAGGATCACCGGTGGCAAGAATGTCATGGAAATCACAAGAAAGCAGTAACGCATGGAGTTATAGACTGCCTGCCACCACTCAATATCAAAGAGCACATTGCCAAAATTCTCCAGCCCGGTGAACTTGGAATTACCCATGATGTTGTAGTTCATGAATGCCATCATCGAACCACGCATCAACGGAATATAATGCCAGACGAAAATCGTCAGCACCGCGGGGATCAATAACAGATAGGCATTCCAATATTTCCTAAACCCCCAGCTAACCTGGCTGCCGTCAGCCGAGGAGCTGGGAGGGGTGAAGGCTCGAATGACTTTTCGGAAAACAAATCCAAAGGCGATCACAATCAACACCAGCACAACAGCAGCTGTCGTACGTCGTGTTTTGATCTGCTGTGGCGTGAGGATACCAATCATTTTTTCATTGGCTTTGGCGACCGCAGTATCAAGTATCTGCTGTAACTGGGACATGCGAACATCATGATCTTCTGAAAGCTCGCCGTTCATATACATCTGCTCGGCCTGCTGAATCGGCACGGTCATCATGTCATAGGCCACATTACTGTTGCGGCCGTAGGGTTCGGGCTTACCGGTGTTGACGGCGATTTCAAATGCCTTTGCCCAACCTGGAGGCGTCAATTGCATCACGTCTTCATAGCCATATTTTTCAAGGTATTTGGGATTCACAAAACGTCCCAGACCCCCTTCGACCATGACCTGTGTTTTGATTTGCATGGCTTCATCGGAGTCGTAGTACCAGATATATTCAAAAGCCGCATCGCGGATAACGGGATTATCAACACCTGCAAAGATGCCGAACATGCGGCTGTTGAGTTCGCCACCGCGTATGCGATTGCCGTTGACATCCGGCGGGCCAAGCGGAACAGGAACCATGCCGGTGACATCGGGATTGATTGTGGAAAATAATTTCTCATCGATGTATGCAAACTGCATTCCGATCTTGCCCTGATCCCACTTGGCGTAAGAACCTGCCACATCCTTGGAACTGTAGCCACGGCGGATCATGCCGTTTTCATCCGTCCATTTTTCAGCACCAAGCTTGGTGTAAAAGTCCAGCGCTTTGACCGCAGCTTCACTGTTAAACGCACAACGCCACTGATCCGTAGCGTCGTCGTAAACCATCACCTCGCCACCAGCAGACCACAGGAACGTGATCCAAAACCAGGACTCGGTTTTGCCTCGGCCTAATTGCATCCCATAAAGATCTTTTGCCGGATCAGTGAGTTTTTTAGCAGCATCAAAAAGTTGTTCCCATGTCCAGTTCAAATCAGGATAGGGAATATCATTTTCATCAAAACGATCCTTGCGAAACAACAGAACCTTACCCAATGCACCACCATAGGGCAGCGACCAGACATGTTTTTCACCCGCAATTCCTTTACGTTTGATCACCGGCCAGATGCGCTCATGGACGCGTTGATTCAATTCATCCTGTGGCACATGCTCAAGCCATTGATCCAACGGGTAAAGAAAACCATTACGGATATAGGTGTCGCTCTTGCGAAAGTTCACATAGAGAATGTCCGGCGCCATATCACCCGCAATTGCCAGCAAATCCGTCTCCACATTTTGTACCTGAAGACCGGCAAAGCGTTCGAGTTCAACCCGCACATTGTCCCAGTTGTAATCACCGTAAATTTCTGGATGCGCTTTGTAATGAGCTGCATATTTACGGGCAAATATCTCACTAAACCGCCGTTTGAATTGCTGAACCGCAGCAACATCCGCTCGACCGGCAGTATCCATTCTGGATGGATCAGGCAGGTTGGCCACCTTGATATGAATCACCGTCACGCCGTCCTTGGATTCGACCCAACCTGCGTGAAGATGCGTGCAAAACATACCAAGCAGGATCAAACTGATCGCACCAAGTCGATATGACAAAACACAAGCCAATAGATGTCGCAGCAATGGGTTCATCAAAAGTCATCCTCTGCGGTGAGTAAAAAGTCTCAGTAGCCAATCAATAAAATCGCTTAGTGCATCTGTACGCAGACATCACCAATGCCATGCCGGTAATAGCTGAATATCACATCGGGATGATCGGCTAACAATGACATCGGCACCGACGTATCCATCAAACGCTTACTGATCATGAAGGCAGAGAGACGAATACCAAAGGGATTGTCGTGATGCCCCGGATGCCAGATTGAAACGCGATCTGCTTTCCATGTTTCCATCGGGCCAACGGTGCATGCACGTGTGGGGACCTGTGGCACATATCCCCCGCCGGATGTTCGAGCGTTTTGAATCACTGTCATCGGATGCAAGCCCGTGACGCGCGTGCCCAACTGGCGATATTCATCAGGTGTTGGCGGTTGCTCAATGTACTTGCCTTCACGCCTGGGGGGATCGTTAAAAGCCCAATGCTTGACTTCCCCCTGCCCGCCCTGCATCACTTTGCAACGCACTGCATCATAACTGTCGCTATACGCTTTCAAATCTCCAACCGGAAAGTGGAGATTCGAATCGGGCATCATCAACTCGGGTTTGATCCGATCAAAACATAATTCATGATCCGCTTTGGCAAATGACAATGGGAAATCCACAGGAACCGGTTTGTCATTTTCATCCACCCATTCATCCATGCCCCAGAAATGTGCATCACATTTGCCAAGATCCAATCCCATGGCGTTGACCATTTGAGCGACCAACGGCAACTGCTCCGTCGGGCCAATCGGACCACAAATACCACAGGGGTTATCCGGCGTGGACTGCTGCCATGCAGTGATATACTCCAAGGCCTGTGCACAATAAAATGCTTCAAGCGTGTCATAGATCCGAACGGTAAAACCCGGACGTGACAACTGCTCAAGATCCCGGACAGTCAACGATGCAGCATCGGCAAGCAATTGCTCGTCCAGTGTCGTGTAGTCCCACCAATTCGGCGCTACTTTACTGATTGCTCTAGCCATTGATTTGCTCCACTGTTGATAGACTTTGGGGTTCAAGTAAACGACTTAATAAATCGTCCTGCGGGTAGGCATGCCCCGAATGCTGCACAAAAGCTTCGGCAAAGGCACAACCGGCAGACTCGCCACGCATCGCTCCATGACGCTGCATCGCCAGAATGTATTCATCCATCCCGTGATGTTTTTGCAACCACTGTCGCTGTGAAACATGGCAGACAAGCATGTCACTCTTGGCCTGCATCACGTCAGAAATATCAATCAAAACTGTCGGCGTCACCAATTGCCCGGTGTAAGGATCACGCCCTTCCAACGGGTCGGCATAATAGAGATACGGCACCGAAGCATGCTGCGGAACAGGTAACGACGAAGCATTGGGAGCCGCAAAAGCAAAGCTGGCGCCACGAGCCAACAGATGTGTCTGTTCATGATCCAACATGTAGTCATGTCGTGGGTGTGTAATCACCAACGATGGATTGACCTGACGAAACAGATCGATGGCCTTGCGTATATTCTGTACGCTGTAGGTCACTTCAACATCATTTATGCCCAGACAGTGATAAGTCGCACCAATTCTTGCGGCCGCGACTTTGGCTTCTTCATGTCGAATGGCTGCAATCTGCTTGCGATCCAACGTCATCGAACCGCAGTTGCCATTGGCTGCCGTCGCAATATGAATAGACCAACCAAGCTCTAGAAGGCGAAGAAGTGTCCCGGCACAGAGAATCTCCGCATCATCGGGATGCGCCATCATGGCCAGTGCAATATTTTGACTCATCATTTTTATCCCATACCGCTTAACAATTCTTTATATTGTATCGCTTCCGTTACAATAAAGTCAATGGCTCATTGTTTACAAAAGCGAGATAATGTTTCTATGGCAGAATTCGTAAACCCAACCCAACCCATCCCCCCTCGCCTTGCAGAGGAAATGAACCTGATCCGCAAAATGGAACGATGCAGTAGATCAGACCTGCATCGCTTGATGAACTGCCGCAAGAACACCATTGGCCAGGACGTGAACACGTTGATCCAAATGGGACTCATGCGTGAGACGGAATTACAATCCCTCCCACGTGGTAGACCCAGCGTCCATCTTGAAATTGACACAGACACACGCCACGTGCTTGGGGTCGCCATCATGCCGGGAATGGTCAGCTGCGGACGCTATAACCTGCTTGGTCAACCCCTGGAGATGCCAACCAACCTAACCGTGGATGACCCATCTCAGATACTCAAAGCCACCCGCAGGCTCATCAAACAGATGCACGACAACCAAACTATCTTGACTGGTCTTTCCATCCCAGGCATGCTTGATCGCGACCACTGTAAAGTTTTGTCCAGTTCCACTTGGCCAGACGGCAAGTCAGTATCACTCAAGTCACTGAATCAACTTACTGATAGCCGCCTTATTTTCGACAACACCACCAACGCCTTGGGAACCCGATGGCTACTTGAACATGCCAACACACCCCTCCACGACCACCTGCTGATTTTTCTATCCGACGGCATTCTCGGCGCAACGCTCCTGATCAATGGTCATCCGATTGATGGCTGCATCATCTGCTCCAATGAACTGGGGCATACGCGTCTACCTTTGGACACACCACGTTGCTACTGCGGACAGACTGGCTGTCTTGAACGTATATTCAGTACTGCTTACCTCAAACAACTCGGCGAGAACAATAAGCTTTCCAAGGCCATCGCAGACGCCCCTACCAGCCCGAAAATACGACAAATAACTGACTATCTCACAATGGGATTAGCCAATGCAGTAAATTTCTGTCGTCCAAGTCATGTCACGATCATGACCGACCTACCGGATATGGATGACTACATAGATGTTCTGGTCGAACAAATCAGAGATCAATTGTTACGGGAATTTGCAAATCGCATTCAAATGCACAAGTGGACCGAACCCAATGCACAACCGGCCGCAAGCGGTGCAGCATTAGCCTTGGCACAAATTTATTGGTGCCGTCCTGGGTGACAAAGCGAAGTAATAAAGCGAGGCAATAAGAATAATGATGAGTAAAAACCGCTAAATATGGCGAAACGAGATCGGTTGCTTGAGCATTTCACATAACAAGCTATACGATAAGTCAATTACACAAGAACCTAAACAAAAAAAATCAAGCACAGAACGAATAACTACATACACCAAATACTATAAAATACGCCTCGTACTCTTGCAGAACAACTATTCCTTGATCAAACAATACAACTTACCCCAAATCAAAACGGTTAATTCCATAACGAGTATAATCGCACAGGCCTATCAATTGGTACGTTGTCAACTGGCCTCTGACAATTCGCTCTCATGCGTATAATGATACAGCACGGCAAATTTTTCACTCAAATCCAATGGCACAGCTCTAACAAAGTATCTTTTCTCAGCAACAAGTTGATTGCCATACCAACAAGCCCCCTAAGGATCCAACTAAGTAAAGGCCCGCAATTATCCAGTTAACGCAATCGACATGCATCAAAATTCTCACCTGCCATTGAGCAAAACACTACACAACATCTTGCTGCTTAAAAAGCCAATGGAAATTCGCATTTCTAACAGGAAAACATAGACAAGCTATCACATACGCATAATGCTTATTACAAACAAAATTAAAAAAATAAGACTCTTCTAACAAAGACAGACAAGTGCAATAATCTGCACCAGGTACAGGTCACCAATTAATTTCTAAAACATCGACCAGTAATGAACGATGCGTTGGGTCTATATCAATAACAATTGCACCTTGTTCATCACGGGCCCAAGAGATGGATTGCTTGGTATCTAACCGAGTCACCTTAATTGGCTCACGAGGATCATCAATGATCAAAATATCATCCTGATCGTAAGGCATGTAGACATACCATTTATTTTCCTCAACGATTGCGACAGGCATACTTGATTTTTCAGGCCAGGGTCCTCTGACGCTATTATTAAAGGTATATGCATATTGTTTAAACCACCCACCAACTTCCTTAAGTCGGCTGTAACATACTTCGGGCAATCGGCCATGAGAATCTGGCCCGACATTTAATAAAAAATTACCTTCCCAACAAAAAGCTTTGGTCATTTCCGTTAAGGCCCACCCAGCAGGTTTGTATATTTCATGATTCAAATACCCCCATCCGCCATCATTGAAAATATGACAATACTCCCACCAGCCCTGCGGCTTTGTGTTGGGGAACGCGCATTCACAGGTCGCAAAATCCCCGACACCATGACCACGTGGGTTAATTAATATATGTGGTTGCAATTCACGCAACCGTTCGATAGCAATTGCATTTTGAACCGATCCATCAAACCACAGCAAATCAATCTTCCCATAACGGGTGAGTAACTCTTCGACTTGTGCAGCCATATAGGCCCGAAATCCTGCATCACGTTTAGGATTTTCACCAACGGGTTTTTCAGCCAACTCAACGGGTTGATGATCAAGCCCCAAATGGGGTTTTACATCACCATAACGAAAGGACATCCGATCACGATTAAAATACCAATCCGGTGGCGAATAATAAAAGCCAACTTTTAATCCAACCTTGCGGCAAGCATCAACATACTCTCCCACAAAATCCCGACCATGAAGATAATTCTTAGTTGAAAATTCTCCTTGATCGCTAGGCCACATGGCAAAACCATCGTGATGTCTAGTTGTGAAAACCGCATAAGTACAACCCGCATCTTTGGCAGCCGTGAGCCACTTAAGCGGATCACAAGCATCGGGATTAAAATGCTTGGCTTGCTCCCAATATTGATTAGGGGTCATCTTACGAGCCACCGCGGGGAAACCATATTGATTAAACGTCTTGGCACGCGTCCCATGCCCCGTTGCCATCATGCTCCAGGACAAATCGCCGGTTCCTTGAACACAAGAAATTCCCCAATGGATGAACATCCCCAAATTGGGTTTGGCAAACCATTGCGCATCAGGATGCGTTGTCCGCTCAAAAGATTCAACCGGTGTATTGGAGGCAACGCCAATGATACTATGTTGCTCACTGACTTCTTTTTTTTGAAAGTTTTTTATAGTCATCTTTACATCAATTTGCTGTTGTTCAAAATTTATTGAAATATCAAAGTACGATAGTTGTAAGGCTTGTTATAAGGCTCATCACCCTTGGGGGCTAAGGTTAAGCCGGTCTTTCGTCCTTTGCTATCATTATCGTTAATGAGAATTGAAAAGCCCAGAGCTGTTCCAGCTTCAAAGGACACCATGGGCAGACATTTGGCAGGAAATCGCATTTGATAAATCGTCTGATTCCCTTGACGCATGATAGATGTTTGGACATCAGGGTCGATGCCAACGCTTTGGTTACTGGCACCGAGGTATCGGCCTTCAATGCCTTTCTCTACAATGGCCAAGGCTTTATCACCATTTTTACAAACAAGGTATGTCACATCATCACTGTCACACAATGCTTCTAATGTTGGTGCATTTTTCTTTTGGTCAAAATATATTTGCAATGAGTCGTTGTTGTAATCACTTCTGCCTTGGGAAAACTTGGCGACATCGTCATTGACCACAACCACCATACTCAAGCCTTCCTTATCCCATCCCAACGCCAATCGTGCTGACAAATCCTTCGCCCCCGTATGTGGATCAGACGGGGCAAAATCCGGTGAGAGACGATCTTCCCCCAAATCAATCCAACTTGTCCATTGCGAGATACTCCCACCAATCGTGGGATTCTGGGTATGAGATGCGAAGATGGGTGAAATACGTAATTCTTTTCGGGTGAATTTTTCCTGTCCCAATACGGTCACAGTGATTGGATATTCACCCATGGCAACGTATGGCAATTGCCCAGCAAATGATACCACGGTTGATGCATTGGCTGCCATGGTATTAAAGGTCTGATTCTGATGATCAAATATCCAATCACTTGGATAATCACGAAGCATAACTTTACCATCGACCGATTGATTCATTCGGTTGGTCACGACTACCCCCAATTGACCGCCAGGCATCATGGTCAAACGCACACCAAATGGATCCCCCATCCCAGTAATCGTCGCCTCGCCGAGCATTTTTTCAACTTGTAAGACAGTCGTGCCTTGAGGTAAACGAACATAGACTGGAGAGATCTGCATGGGTAAACCATCACGTTTTATTACATCAGGTGAAATCAAATTCCCCATCATGTCATAGGCATCAAACTGCTGTGTCCCAATTTTCATATGACCATTAAACTCAGAAAGCAATGTATACATCGCCAAGAGCGGCCCACCTTGCGCATCGGGAAATATGAATGCACGACAATCGCCCCCCATGTCTATAGGACGCCCCTTACCAACATTGTTGAGCATACGCGTTGCAGCATTGTATGCACCGTATGCCAAATACATATAGGTTCGATCCTGCCCTCCATATTTTAAAAGGTTGGCACCGGGTGTAAAAATCGCCCAAGGAACCTGCGCTGCAGCATGATGAATATAGTTTTGCATGATCCTGCCTGTTGCCAACATTTCTTCGTCAGCACCCACTGTATACCGGCGTCCCACTTCAGCATTGTGATTATGGAACATATACAAGTTGGCTGAAAAGTATTGTTCACCATTAATCGTTTGACCTGTAAATCCAAACGATTTGAGCATGGCTTTCATCTTCAACAAGTCAGTATAAACATCAGGCATATCGGCTGCCTCTCGGTAAGCATGCCAGGTAAAGACATCCATATACCTAGCTGCCCCCAACTTCAAGCATGCGCGAACATAGTCATAGTCTGCTGTTGCAAGAGAAAATCCAACAACTTGCAATTGCGGGTCGATTGACTTAATCGTTTCATAGGCAGTCCGCAGAACCTGAACATACTTTTGGGGCTTCATTGAACGCTCGCCTTTTTGCGGGCCATCACTAAACCGCCAAATGTTCGCCTCATTGAGTATTTCCCAATAGCGAATTTGTTTTTTCAATGGAGGCACAACCTTTTGAAGATACAAAGACCATTCTTCAAGCGCCTCTGAAGTAACCTGATCGTTGGTTTCAAATTTTTTACGCAATGCATGTGGAAATTCAACATTGGCAATAATGGTTTTAAAACCATTGTCGTATTGGAAGTCCAATTGGGACTTGAGTACCTCCCGATAATTGGCATCTAACAGCAAATCATTGCTCAGAAAAAAGCGATTCATCCCGGGGCCCATTCTTGCGAACATCGGCACAGTATGCTTGTCCATCCACATCGGCATCATCGCTTCGTGACATATCCCAAACAATGGGAATCCCGTAGGAAGCATCGCAGGCGATGGTGCATCCAAAATGGCATAGCGCGACTCGGACTCTGCCAAGAGTTTTCCACTTGCATCTTGCGCCCGAAGGATCACACGAAACACGCCCAAGCGATCCGAAGGCAATTGAATCAACTGAATTGGCTTATCATGATTGGCTTTCAAATCAAGGGATTGCGTTTGGATCAACTTGCCCCAAGCATCTTTCACCTGCAATTGCACCTGACTCGGCATCGCAGCATTGTTGTTTACAAGTAACCGAGCATACATACCATCAACAGAACTATTCTTGTCGTAGACTTGTTTTTCACCCTGAAGATCCAACATGATTGAAGGGGATTGATAAGCAGTCAAAGCACCTTCTTCAACCTGCACGCAGTCTATTAAAATTTCAGTAGAACCTGGATCAATTCGCACATAAGCTTTTTTCTGTACCGTAGGCTTATCCCAAGTAATGGTCATCGAAAATCTTTGCCAACGATCCGTAGGGATATTATTAATACCTTTCTGATATATCTGCCAACCCGGATCAATGAAAAACAAGACAGCTGAGGCCCCCGGTTTTTTTGCTTTAAAATAACCTGAAACAGTATATGTCTTACCTTGTGAAACGGGCACGCATTCGCTGACCAAACAATTTCTCGGCGTTAATAACAAGGCGCGACTGCCGTCCACCCCAACCTTGGGAAGAATTTTACATTCGTCAGTTTTAATTTGCGAAACAGCCAACTGGGGAGATTGTCCAGGCATGAAATAATCAAAAGTCCAACCTTTAAATCCCATCTCCATCCCTGGATTGGACAACAAATTTCTCCCCCCCTCGCGCGACTGTGCTTTAGGCATTTGGATAACGGCTTGTTTACTGACCCATTTCAGTGATGTGCCTGCAATATGTGCGGCTCCATTGCCTTTAATATCAATACGTGGTGAAAAATATATTGCAGAGGGATTCTCTGGAACGGGTACTTCAAAGGTATGTTTCACCCAGTTGGAAGTCAGTGGAAATGTTTTGGCCTTCAGCCATTTGTAATCACTGCTAATCAAGTAAAAAATCATTGACATTTGTGCATCATCACTACGTCCCCAAACGCTAAAAGTCAGATGCCCAGGTTCTGGCATGGGCAATTTACTACTTTGTATAGTGCGTCCTTGCTCCTTGTTTTCACTGATAATTCTCAGAGTCTGTGTACCTGCTTGAAAACTTTTGTCAGCAACCAAAGCATAATCATCAGATCGACCGTGATAGGCCCATGTCCATTGCGATGCCAACTCGCCAACTTGTCCCCATGCTAAATCTGCATTTCCTAGTAGCTCTTGATCATTGGGCATTTCATAGGTTTGTACTTTCACATTTCTGAGCTGAACTTTGCCTGACTGTTCCATTCGAAGTTGCCCAGCTTCACCTCCTAATCGCAGTGTACAACTTTCAGCAGCCTGACTCGTTTGAAAGTACAAACGTAGTGGTGACCATTTCGTTGCCGCTGCGAAAGGCTGCCATGGAAGTATTTTCACACCGGCAATATCCAAGATGAATACCCCCATCGGATTCATCCCTGTGGTTTTATATTCTGCAGTAAGTACATACCAACCTGCTTCATCACAAACAGGCAGTGTTGCAGCAGCACCGAGTTTCTGGCCGGGGTTGATATTCGCTGCCAAGCTTTTACCATCATCAGTACAAGTAAAGTTCTGACATTGGCTGGGCTGAAAAGTCACTACCGACGATTCATTTGCTGCTGCTAAGCGGCCATTCATTAAACTACAGACAATCAATAACTGAACTACATTTAGAATCGTGCTGCGTTGTATCACTGAACTTCCTTTGTCGCTTTATGCGGATCAAAATAATTTTGAATGTGACAACCTGCTCATGATTCCAATTGGATTCGTGGCATTGCCATTTTATTTTGGTGTAAATGATTTAAATTAATGAAGTATGATGGAGCTAATTAATCATTAGCATTCACAGTCCAGATACCACCGGGATTGAGATAGGCTCCCCATAAAGATGGACTGGATATGGAATTTTCAGGCTCCATCAAATCCAAGTGATTGTCAACAAACAAATATGGCACAACATCACCGTGAAGCCTAATATCTTGGGATGCTGGATTGCGAATCGTCACTGACCACGGCGAACCCGCAAAGTTTGACGCATTGGGAGCTTCCGTCATAACCAATGTTGAAGAAGGCTTAAGGATTGTCGCACTGGTCCAACGAGTATTGGGTGGAATTGTACCAGACGTTGTTACAGGATGTGAGATACCAAACCCCAAAGATCCACCTTTGGCACTATCGGTCGGGTTAATCATGGCATATGATCGACCTGGCGAAACTTTATCTTCTGCACACTGAAATATTTTCGCATGTTTCGACAGATCAGGCACTTTATAATAGTCAATATCAGGCTGAGATAACCTTCCCCCTAAGTACCCACTAAGTAAATCATCCCAAGCAATATACGGTGTTGTAGGTGGTGACATGCTAGGGCCGTTGTACACACCATAAGGATAAACATCCTTACTATCTACACTGTATCCATTAACCGCAATACCAATCTGCCGAACCCCCGCAGCACATCGCATTCGCGCAGCTGATTCTTTGGCTTTGCCAAGGGCTGGTAACAAGATTGCGATCAGCAAAGAAATGATTGAGATCACGACCAATAACTCAATCAACGTAAAACCGACAACACCAGATATGGGCCGACGATAAGATGATTGCTTTAACATAACTGACTCCTCTATGATCCTAAATCGGAATTTTTTTTAATACTGTTAATCAATCCTGTTGTTTTGCGATCAATTCATAACACTATGAACGCGAACGATAACTATCAGGGTCAATTTTGACGCCTATGGCCTAAAATAAAGAACGTGTGATGTTTATTTGTTCGGCATACCTTCAGCCGAGCCAATCGTTGTACCTTGATGCCAGTGTGGTGTAATCAATCTTGACACACATTGAAATTCTGGATGTTTCAAAATACGAATCATCATTTCCGCCGCCTGAATACCCATATCAAATCGGTCAAATAATGTGCGTGAAAGCCCTGGCCAATCCAAACAGGTGCTGTAACTTGAATCGCAACAGGACAAACCAAAATCATGTCCCGCGCGGATCCCTAGTTCCATCGCTGCGTTGGTCCATTGCGAAGCACAACTGATGTTATAAGCAAGAACCCCAACTTTGGGTTGCGATAAAGTTTGCTTGACCTTGCTCAACATATCAGGCCATGTCTGCGGCTCATCCACCCCATGCCTCGCATCACAATGAGCCAGTTCAACGCCAGCTTCGCGGGTAACGGACTCGACCCCTTCATAACGCTTAGCCAAGCTGTAATGAACGTTACCCAGATGATTAACTTGATTGGGCACCCCCGTCCAAACCAACTTCTGATATCCGGCTTGAATCAAAGCCTTGGCAGCCATTTGACCTGCAGTATATTCGTCACGCTGGATGCAGTATTGAGATTCCCAGATATTGCTGTCGACAAAAAGACAGGTTGGCACGAGTTCTCGAATCCGAGTCAATATTTCATCCGACATTGCACCGCAAACCACCATGCCATCAAGTGTATTTTCGTGAAAAACACGTGAATCCTGATGTAATGTACTGACAACATCTCCGATTCGTACCAACACCACCATATATCCATCAGCCGCCAAACGATTATTCATCCCCACGAGCATTTCCATCACAGAGGGGTTATCAAACGGACGGCTCGATGAATTACACAGAAGCAAACCGATTTGATGGGTCTGACTATTACGCATCGACCGAGCTGCGGCATTGGCGCGATAGCCGTACTTTTCAGCAGCTTCCAAAATGCGCGCCCGCGTCTTTTGATTTAAACCCTTTGACTGAGGTTTAAATGCCAATGAAACAGAAACTTGGCTAACGCCTACCTTTTCGGCGAGTTGTGCTTGCGTAATCGACATCATCGCTCCTGTACTATTTATTACTTTTACGTAAAAGCTTATTCGCGAGATTAAAAAAGTCAATCGGCCTGAACAATAATTCTATGAAAAACCATATTTATGTTCTAATACTGACCAGGAAGGTTTCATTACATCAATTCTATTCAATCAGACACCCCCGCTAGTAATTGTCTTATCCCGACCATCAACCCGTATTAACTTTTACGTATTATTTAATCTGGAAACCTCGACCTTACTCAGGTAAACATGCATAACAATCAATTTTACAATTACTTACATCTTTCTATCAAGTTTCTGTAAAGCGTTAGTTAATGGCTGGGCAGTACTAAATCAACTGACGGTAGACCTGCAATGAGAAATGTCGCCCCTGAATACCCCATACTCCTCAAAATTCACAGTAAATTGTGGTAGCGATTGCTAGTTGATTTTGCAATCTTCAATAGCAGATTGGCATCAAAAGCTTACAAAATAGAGGTACCAATAAAGCACCATGAGCAAGCCCAATACAAATCACTGCTCTTTGAAACCCACTTTGATCAGTTGCTCAATTCGTAGAATCCATCAATCAAACTGGCCATACAGTTTGCTTGGCATCACTTTGAAAAGCGTTTCGGCAAGTTGGACTACCGGAACTATGGCCTGCTGTCACTGCCCACACGATTGCTGCTCTGGCCACACTCTACAGAGCAGGCATAAAAGGAACCGGACGAGTCGGTTGTCGTACGCTGGATGGAGATCCCTACTGGCATTATTTTTGTGGTTACACGTACAAGCAACACCACCTGCCGATCCACTTATCGAGTCTGACACATTGGCGGCAACATATCGGTGAACACAAACTCGCAGACCAATTGCAATACACTTTCGACTTTGCAATTAAAAACAAGCATTTCGAACAAAACGCATTGATAAAAATGAATGTCGACAGGTATGTCTGTCAGCAAATGATTGGATGATGGTTAAATTGAGACTTATCAGAGACAACTAGCTAGCTGAGGCATTCCCTGCAAACCACAAACTGGAATCAAGCTCCTGCCTTCCATGCAATATACTGCTAGACTAATCACAACCATGACCGGCATCAGGTTAATCAACAGCATCAAGTGAGTTATGGAGAGCTTTTTAGTGAATAAACTACCCAAACTTCTCAGAACATTCCGGGATTCTGTTGAACTTCAAGTTATATTCCATAATTTTAGCTGGCTACTTCTTGGCCGATTCGCAATGCAAGCCATCGCCGGATTGATGAGCATTTGGATTGCACGCCACCTTGGCCCAAATGATTTTGGCTTGCTGATGTATGTTTTTGCTGTGGTGATGTTTGCCGAACCCTTTATTAGCATTGGGACAGGTAACCTGATAGTGCGTGATCTTGTTGCGCAGCCGGATGAGCAAAAGCGAGCTGGTATTCTCGCCAGTGGTTTAGTAATCAATACTGCTGGAGCTGGTCTGCTATTTACAGCTCTCCAAATCATGGCGTGGTTCCGTCAGTGGGAAGATACCCGTACTGGGCCTTTACTCGCTGCGATGTCATTTATGCTTTTACCCAAATGTCTTCAAATTTTTGATTTTTGGTTTGAATCTCGCATCGAATCACGCTACACCATCATTTCACAATTATCAGCAACAGTTCTGGGCTCGGCGTTGCGTTGTATTTTGATTCTGACTTCTATGCCTTTGATATATTATGCTTACACATTTAATATTCAAGCAATATTGGTTGCAATCTTGTTACTCGCTTATTTCATACATCCAAGACATTCATTGGGTCGTTGGCATATCCAATGGTCTTATACCTACAAAATTCTTTGGGAAGGTTTCCCTCTGATCATATCCACGGCTGGTGTCATGATCATGCTACGCATTGACCAGTTGATGCTTAAGGAATTTACCAACGCATACATAGTCGGCCAATACAGTGTAGCCATGCTTTTGGTTAGTTGTGTTCAAATGATTGCCTTATCGATCTGTTCTTCAATCTTTCCAAAAATGATCCAACAGCACCAGACCAACCCACAAGCCTTTAACATATGGATCAATTCACTATATCGATACGCCACTTGGGGGATGGTAGCAGTCAGTATATTCACTAGTCTTTTTGCACCCTGGGGAATACGTTTGCTTTTTGGCGATGAATACCAAGAGGCGGGGCGTATTCTTCAAGTACTAATCTGGAGCAGTGCGCCTTGGACTTTATCTGCATTGCAGACACGCTGGTTGTATGTTAAAAATGCCAGTTTTCCGATTGGTATGATCGCAATTTCATCAGCCGGTATTGACGTTCTGTTAAACGCATTACTTATTCATCAATATCAAGGTATCGGTGCTGCTTGGGCAACACTACTGGCACATGGATGCATGGCTCTGATGATGCCGTTTTTCTGGACTATTGCACGTCCCTGCGGCCGGGATGGTTGGAAGACAGTGTTCTGGCCGATGCTATTACTTGCAAAATTGCTGGGGAATTCAGATTGTCGTTCCCACGACTGATTTTAGATTCACGCGTGGAAATACATCCAAAAGTCCACCTTCGGTCATATTATAAATTTCACAGCCCATTGATAAGGCAAGCCTACGGATAGCTTGATACTGTTTCCAGAGTCTTGCGTTACAAGCAAATTCCAACTGCAATTTTGTACATTCAGCAGCTTCATGCCATTCGGTATATCCCTCTCGATTCAAGGCATGTTTGGATTCATCGTAAAAGTGCCGACTTTCACCAGCGTGTAATATCCAATCATGATCGCAACCAATCAAATAAATTTTCTTCAATCCCACCCATAATGCCAAGTACAAGGCCATAATTGTGACTGACTGCGGTCCTGCTAGTCTTCGGGTTAAATTTAAATGAGTTGGAGTCAACGGTGCAATAGGGCCTCCCATGGCCAGAAAGTACTTTTCATCCTTGTCAAACCGTTTGTGTTTCAGATTTCTCTGATAATCTGAAAGACTGAAAACCAAGCGGCTATTAGTATTGTGGCTGGCCAGGTCATCCATCCAAACCTGCCAAGCTTTCTCTGTAATAGGAACGTGGTATGGCGCGACACAATGATATGCAGGCTTGATAATTTCAAATAACGGATGAACAAAAAAATTGGATACACTGATGCAGAATTTACCGGTCAAAGGTGACAAATCCTGTTTTGCAATAGATGGACCGGTGGCAATAATATAGCCGCTTTCACCTGCATGGCTTTGACAAATATCTCGATTAGCACGCAGGATTCCTCGCGCCTGTGGCCCTAGCCAATGCGAGCCAATCATTCGCCTGGCCATCTCTTCAACAGAAGATGGCAATAGCCAAGATTTCAGACTATAGATCTTACTGATCACGATTGTCCCTTCCGCATTAACAATGCCGTCGCAATTTATTGATTATTTTTTTTTCTTCATCATAAACAGTCTTGACTCCATCCCCCAAAGCTCTTTCCACGGTGCGGATATCACGAACAAGTCGGGCAAACCCGTGTGGTTCTACACTTGCTGACTGATCACTCCCCCACATGCTACGGTCAAGCGTAATGTGCCTTTCAATCAAGCAGGCCCCTAAGACCACGGCCGCCAATGTAGTCTGCAATCCCGTTTCATGTCCCGAATAACCGACCGGGCATGGATACTTTCGAGCCAGTTCAAGAATCATTTTCAAATTTAACTGTTCCGTCGGACAAGGATACGTACTAGTCGAATGCGTGAGTATCAGATTGTCCATTGGAAGGATACGAACTGCATGATCAATCTGCTCCAGCGTAGACATGCCAGTAGAAAGAATCAGTGGTTTACCCGTATCTGCTGTGTGCTTCAAGAGCTGATCATCTGTCAAACTGGCCGAAGCGATTTTGTAACAGACAGGTTCAAACTGGTTGATGAAATCCACTGAAGGTTGGTCCCAACAGGATGCAAACCAATGAATGTTTCTTTGTTTGCAATGGGCATCTATCTCCCGATATTGCGTCAGGTCGAATTCCACTCTGTGTCGATATTCCAGATATGTAATCAAGCCCCATGGCGTTTCTCTGAGAATATTTTTCTGTTCTTCAGGAACGCATAACTCGGGGGTCCTTTTCTGAAATTTTACGGCATCACAACCTGCATTGGCAGCATGATCAATAAGCTTTTTTGCAATATCCATACTGCCGTTGTGGTTGATACCGATTTCAGCAATCACGTAAGCTGGATGATTGATACCAATAATGCGGTCAGATATTGTGCGGGTATACTGGGACATTGCAATAACCTTTAATTGAGATGTTATTGAGATTTTTCGGGTGTGTTCTGATTGACTTGTATGATCATATCAGTGATTTCACGCACTGCTCCGTGGCCACCATTTCGTGACAAAACTAACTTTGCTGCATTCCGGGCCTGTGGCCATGCATCTGCAACGGCAACACCACATCCAACCATTTCCATACATTGCACATCATTCACATCATTGCCAACATAGACCACAGACTTGGGATCAATCTGTTTATCAGCCAAGTAGCGCTCAAGCAGAGATGGTTTATCATCTATCCCAGTGTAACATTCAATATCCAGCTTCTGACACCGTGCTGCTGCGATAGGATATTTTTCCTTGGATATAACGACAATGGGCAGTGATGTACGTTTTAACATCTCAATACCCATGCCATCACTGCGATCACAAATCGCCATCTCCTGACCATTGGCATCCAGAATCACCCGGTTGTCAGTCATCACACCGTCAAAATCAAGTATCAGCGCTCGAGTCGGATGTGGCAATAAAGCCAATTGTACTTTTTGCTGACGTGCCCTGAGACGTGTCTCCATAACCATAAAATCTACCAGGTCATCAATTTCTCCATGATTTTGTGGTGAAACAGGATGCATAACCGTCTTGCCAAAAAAACGGTGCTTGTGCTGACAAAAGCCATCGGTTTTCATGACATACACTGATCCAGCCTCTAGATACTCGATCTGGCGCTGCTGGCGCATCAGACGAACAGTCTTGTCATGATTGATACCAATCGCTTGCCCTTGACTGTCTTTCTTCCAGAGAAAATAGTGAAATGGCACAACAACCATAGCGCTATCGGCATCTTCATCATTCATCAGACTGATGGTTTGATCAATATCATCGGATGTCGTTAAAGGGGCGGTGCATTGCAGAAATACAAGTACATCAGGCAATGGACGCTGTTGTTGCTTAAGATGATCCAACACGTGAAGCAGAGCACTTTCAGAACTTGACGTATCACCTGACAGTTCTACTGGGCGTTGTACCACTTCGGCGCCGTATCGTTTGGAAACGGCTGATATTTCCGGATCATCAGTTGAAACGATGATGTCATCAACCAAACTCGCATGGCTTGCAATTTGAATCATGTGAGCGACCAGCGGTTGCCCTGCGATCAGCATCACATTTTTTCGCGGCACCCCTTTGGAACCACCTCGGGCCGGGATGATAGCCAGCACTCTCTGTGGTCTTAAAGGGCCTGAATGTTGGCTCATTAATGAATATCCATTTCAAAATTACAACCTGAATCTATCATTATACCGATAATTTCACCCGTATATCAACAGCTCAATAATGTTAATGATGAAACAGACGCTCTTCATAAGTTGGCACCACGAATAATGGATGATCCGATGCATGGGAATTGACGGCTACCCGTTGTGACTGGAGGGTGGCCCTGCGCTGTGACGCTGCTGAAAAACGAGTTGGGATTGGCATCGTTCTGGTATCGGGTACTGATCCATGCAGCTGATCGTGCGGTATGATCAATGCGGTAATCGTCGATCAGACCGTTGAAGTAATACGAACTATTGGGTCGAGCAGCGAATCCAATATCATTACTGTTATCCGGGACTGCCACGCCAAACGCACGAGACTCGAATTGCGAACCATTCAAATAGCCATACGCGGTCGAGCCATCGAGTACCAGCACAAAGTGGTAATCAATCTGCGTACTGAGTGTTGGCAGACTCACAGCCAGAGTGTTATTGACATAGAATTTTGGCGTTAGTGAATTGGTACTCTCCAGCGAAAACTCGGAAGTATTGCCCTTTTCCACAAGAAAACCAAACACTGAAACACCAGCATGGATACGAAATTTAGCAGAAAACGAGAGGACATTTCGGTTGCGCAGAATTCCATTGTCAACCAATTGTATGTAATCGTTCCCAGCCATATTCAGCCCATTGCCGATGATACCTGCCACGAGCTTATCTGCGGTCATCCCCCCGACAACTGTGCCGTGGTTAAGATTGGAGGTGTGGTCAAGTATCTGAGGCGCAATGCCTGACGGCAATTCTTCCATCGGCCAATATCCTGCCGTGTCACTGTCATAAACATTGTGCTGGCCGTAAGTGCTGTTGGCAGACGGCTCGACATCACTTCCGTTATACCAACAACGAATCACATCATCGGTACTGTCAGAAAGACTGGGCATGTTGATCCGTAATCCAATTACTTCGCCAAGACTGTTTTGGATTACTTCACGTGGCAATTGCGTGGTGCCGTCATCCAAGGTCACACGCAGATCACCGCCATCACTGCGCATCA
Organism: Phycisphaerales bacterium UBA7800; assembly: GCA_002480565.1. Classification (GTDB taxonomy): domain Bacteria; phylum Planctomycetota; class Phycisphaerae; order Phycisphaerales; family Phycisphaeraceae; genus UBA7800. The sequence continues at coordinate 29,893 of DLCK01000042.1, forward strand.
CCGATTGAGCAGTGGATGACATGAGCGTAACAGGCAACCAAATATCGAAGTGATTCACTCCTCCACTGCCAATGATAGTGTGGTTAATGGTGATTTGGTCATACTGTGAATAATCATCTGGATAGGCCATGAGGGTCTCCTTGTCGTCAAGCAATGTGAAATAAATGACATGAAACCGGCGTATCTATACGCTATCGCTTGACAATGAAGTTGGTCAAATCCTCTAACAATTCAATGTGCATTGGTGTCATACACCCGCAAAGCTGATTGTCCCGCTTTGGCTATTGCGGTAGAATTGCCCATGTAAATTCAATAACAAACCTCTATTGCACAGACATAATCAAAACAAGCATGCTCTCCGAACAATCGCCCACTTCCGATCTGCCACGGGTCACGGTCATTACACCATCGTTCAATCAGGGCAAAACGATTCGAAAAACCATTGAAAGTGTCTTATCTCAGGACTATCCCAACATCCAATACATCGTGATGGATGGTGGTTCGACCGATACTACCTGCCAGATTCTTGAGCAGTATGGCGATCGTTTTGAATGGATCAGTCAAAAGGACAACGGGCAATCCGATGCCATAAATACAGGCATGGGTAAAGCAACCGGAGACATCATCGCCTGGCTGAATTCCGATGATATGTACACACCAGGCGCGGTTCGTGCAGCCGCCATAGCCTTTGCGAACAATCCGCAGGCGGACCTGGTCTATGGTGATGCGCAATGGCTCACGCTTGATGGTCAGTTGATCTCCAAAGTCGTGACTGTCGAGCCGTTTGACCGCAAGCGTCTATTGACCATCAGTGACTTTATCTGCCAACCTGCCACGTTTTTTCGACGCGCTGCCTATGAAGCAGTCGGTGGATTAAATCCAGATCTGCACTACTGCATGGACTATGACCTTTGGTTGAAGCTCACCAGTGACAAGCCAGCCATCTACATCCGACAGACATTAGCACAAATCCATTGCAATGATGAAACCAAAACTTCAAGTGGTGGTCAGCAGCGTCTCCATGAAATCCGAAACATGATTCAAAAGCACGGCGGAGATGGATTGCCTGCCTATTACAGGATTGAGTATGCCGGTCTTTTGCTGGGGGAATTGTCCAAGTGTCTCAAACGCCTTTTATTGTTCTCCTGTTTGAAGCACACCCTTGTCATTGCCAGCCAATTACTCAACAGCCGCGTCATCGGCACACTCTTTTCCAGAAAACTGTATCAAGTGATCCGTTCTCGCAACCATCGAATCAAGGCTCAGCAAACACGATAAACGACATGATCGCGATACATACCAAGGCTGGAGTCGTCATATGAACAAACAACAAAATTGGCTTAAGCGTTTAGCACGTGGTATTGCGCCTTGTATCCCACCGGTCATCTTTAACCAATGTGTAAAGCATTATTCGCAGATTCGCATCAAGGGTGACTATTCAATTTGGTCATTTTGACAATTTTTAAAATATATAAACAAATCTGCAATAGCATTTGTCAAACTGCCTTCCTGCTTGGAGATTAACTGCATGCTAATAACTGATAGTATACGCCAAGTTTTGCGAAATATTGCATGGCTCATGTCAAGCAAATTTCTTTCATATCTTAGTACTGGTATCGCCAGCATTGTGGTCGCTCGTGTACTTGGCCCTGAATCAATCGGTTTGATAGCATGGGCAATGAGCGTAGTTGTTTTCGTAGACACAATAGCTTTCATGGGGATGGATCCGATTCTCTTTAAGCACTTCACACGTCGTCCACGTGGCAAACTAGACCTTCTTACAACAGCATTAAAATTACGCTTTATTTTGGCTGCCATCGCATATGCAATAATGGGGTTATATGTTTTTTACAGTTATAGACAAGGGAAATATGACCACTTGTTATTATTAATCAGTGCATTGCAGCTTTTTACACATTATGGATACTTAGTCACATATTGGTTTCATTCAAGAGTAGAGGCGAACAAGGTTGTACGCTGGGAAATTCCTGCCTCTTTTTTCTCAGCTGCATTGCGTATTTACGTAGTTATTTCGGGATTTGATATCTACGCAGTTGTTATCATCCTAGTTCTCAGTCAACTGATGGAGTCACTAGGGATCACGTGGTCATTATTACACGATTATCAATTCCGGCAACAAACAAAATCTGCAATGAAAATTAAAAGCTTACGGAATCCTGGAAAGTGGGTCCATATTCGCTTTATGCGCAACACAAGAATATTAATTTACAACGGGTGGCCATTTCTTTTTGTTAGCCTATCCCACTTCATATACATGAGAATTGATCAAGTAATGCTACCGGTTTTATACAGCCGTAAAGAAACAGGCTTTTATACTTCAGCATCAATGCTTGCAGAAATGCCTTACCAGATTTCTATTCTGATCACACATTCTGTTTTACCGGGCCTGATTAAATTGCAACAAATTAATAGCGAACTCTATCGTACACGTATTACTCAATTTTTTAGTTTAATGATCTGGAGTTCATTAATCATCTCAACCACTCTATGGTTTGCAAGTTCATGGCTAATAACTATTATCTACGGGCAAAAGTTCGCACCCTCATCCGGGATGTTTCAAATCTTAATTATGGGGCTGCCTTTTATGTTTTGTAGTTGCATGATTGGGCCTTGGGTCTTGGCCAACAATCGGCAATATCAGTTTAGTTTAATGATGGCATTTGCTGCCTTACTTAACATTATACTAAACTGGTGCTTAATTCCGCAATGGGGTGGAATCGGAGCCGGCATAGCGTCTATCTTTTCATATTTAATAACCGGTTTGGGATGTCCAATAATTTACAAATCTTTCAAACCTGTACAAACATATATTATTGACGGATTCCTTCTACCTTTCAATATTGTTGGAAAATTATTAAATCGAAACTATTAAAATTTAATTTTTTATCTATTCGGAAATACATTATGTCAACTAGTCATTCAGACCAAATAATTACAACACCCGGAACCTATGACCCTATTTGGGGAGAATTCGGTGAGGTATTATATTCAAAAACTAATGATCGCCTATTTGGTGTTCCAGGCAAATGGGATATAAGATATAACGCCGATCTTGAATTAGCATGGATTGACCCACGACCGACAACACAATCACTTAATTTCTTATATAAAAATTACCTGTACACGCACCAAGACAACGAAATCAAAGCTTCATCAAACGTCTACGGAAGACTCATTCGTAATATTTATAAACTAACCATTGGGAGACATCCTCTCTACAAATCTAGGATTGAATTAGACCATATGTTTCTAGAAAATGGGAATGGTCGATCGTTATTAGATGTTGGGTGCGGAAACGGTTCTCGCATGAAATTACTACAAGATAGGGGATGGATTACAACAGGGGTTGAATTTGACCCAGAGGCTATAAAATTCGCACGCTCTAAATATGATGGTATTAATATACATCAAGGTAGCCTTGAGAGTGCATGTTTTGGCAGCCAAAAATTTGATGCAATTATACTCAATCATGTAATTGAGCATCTCCCATTTCCCTGCCAGACCATTAAACTTTGCAGAGAAATTTTATCAAACAAAGGCAAATTAGTTATTGTCACACCAAATATAAAATCCTTTGGGCACCAATTATTCAAAAAATATTACTACCACCTAGACCCCCCACGTCACTTACAATTGTTTAGTGTAAAATCCTTGCAACGACTAATACAGGAAGTTGGATTTAAAAATTACGAAATATCGACAACTGCTCTAAGGGCAGAAATGGTTGGGCACTGTTCAGCAATGTTTAAATACGGTATATTGAATGACAAAATTTCACCTTCCAGAATAATTAGAGATTTCAATTCTTTACGTTATCAATACTGTGCTTTAAAACATATTAAATCTAACCCCCAAAGTGGTGACGAAATAATTTTAAATGCATTTATCAATTAGATTTGAAGAACAAACCGGACGCAATCCCTTTTAACGTACCACAAAACTTTTTACTTTTATTTGATTCAAGAAGCAAATAACCTAACACCTCTCTAGCCTGCCTCCACCACTGATTAAAAATAAATCCAGGATGGCTCTTCCAATAAGTTCGTGTTAACAATACTCTGTTTCTTGCAATGTAATACCTGCGTGTAGGATTATGATTTGATGGCCGAAACACAAGCCAAATACAACTAATTGCTTTTTCTAACCCTAAACGATGTCGTATTAATGGCCTTATTGACATTAATACGAGGTAACCAAAATTTGCCAATCTTAAAGCATATTCATGGTCAACCAAATCGATAAAATAATGTTCGGGAAATGGGCCAACATCTTGCCAGACGCTTAATTGCAGTAAAGACCCCGAAGTGATTACAGTCTTTACTTTGCAAGCAACAACATCTTTGTCATTAAATGAAAAGGCAACTCTACCATCAGGATATTCAAAATTTACACCTATTACACCAATTGACTGGCATGACATGTGCTTATTGAATATTTTCTGCATTGTAACAAGCCAATCTGTTTTCAGAAGGGAATCCTGATCTAAACACAACAACCAATGATATCCTTCCTGGATTGCAAGCTGACAACCTTGATTTAATGCTACAGCAATCCCCATATTAATATTATTACTCAATACCAAAACCCTGGAATCTCTTGATGCAAAATCATTCAGTTTCGATAAAGTAATTTGATCTGACCCATTGTCTACAATATAAAGCCTATCAAGCTGTTCAAGAACAGCCTTGGCATTTAAGCACCAATCATCATCTGGATGGTAACTAACCATGACAGCGGCGGTATTTTCAAGACAAGGCATGTTATTGTTCATCTCTCACTCAGTATAATAACGTATATACTTATAATAATACATCTCTAATGATACTGGAAATACCGTTATCATATTTAAAGTACCTTCCAGATAGCAATTCGAGTGGAATTAAATACGATTTGCGCACAGCTTTTTCATGCATACTAAAAACATTATATTCATGACACTGGAATCCTGACAAAAGTTTCAAATACTTTAATTTATCCGGAACGTTCTCACTTACAAGATTGCATACCGCATCTGCTCTAGCAGGCTTGTCCTTGAAATAATGCGAACGCATTAACCTTTTCGCCTGCTTTAATCGCTCTGAATATCCAGAAGCTGATCCCACTTCTTGTTTACCATGCTGTCTATAATGCACTAAAGGTTGTGGACATGCATAAATATCACCCAGCAAAGATGCTACCAACCCTAACCACTCATCATGCATAAAACAGTCAGGTATGGGCAACGCCTTCAAGATTAAACTTGATCTGAATCCCATAGCCGCTCCATTCATCAAATTTCGTTTCAACAAATAACTGAAAGCATTTTTCGAATTAATTACATTTTGCATTCTGCGTGAAAAATACAAATCTCCCCAAATCGTCCTGTTTGTAATACACCCACTATCAGTCATAATACACATATCTGAAAACATTAATAATACATCTTCATTTTCTGAAAAATACCTATTGAATACTGAGATTTTTGTCTTGTCCCAAATATCATCTTGGTCACTAGGCAAAATCAAATCACCTTTACACAACGAAATTGCCTTATTAAAGTTCTTGGCCACTCCAAGATTATTTTCATTAGAAACAATTTTTACAATAAATGGAGCATGCTTAGAAAAATTGTGAAGTATGTCCAAAGTTTTGTCTGTCGACCCGTCATCACATACAACAATTTCATAAGGCTGTAAGGTCTGATTTATAAAACTGTGCAACTGCTCAAGAAGATACCTTTCTCCATTATATGTACATAGTGCAACTGATATTTTCATTTCTTTCCTCTTGTTTCCAATAATGATATTTTATCATTAATACGATACCCACTGTAAAGCCTGACGTTTTTGGAGGTGACAAATTGCAGACCATGGAAATGATAAAAAACGGGATCAAATTCATTGCGCGTTTCAGCAACGTGACTCACATTCCAAGGCGCCAAGGTTAAATGCGTTTGCTTGAGAATGTGTACGACTGACTCATATTTCTGTGGCCAGTCGTTGAGATACATCTGATCTCCAAAGCGATTATTATCAAGCCTCGCATAACACCAATCCAATACCTGACTCTGCCAATGCTTCATAATGGCGATGGCCTGAGGCTCCCGGTTAAACGTCATAAACTGAACACAAAACCGCCCGTACCTGATGCCATGAGCATATTCTGGAGCAAAGGCATGCTCGGTGATCAATACGCCTTTCTGAGCTTGCTGCATCTGATTGATCAGCAATGTCGGAGAATCAAAAAACGCCAGATCAGCATCCAGATAAGTCGCACGAAGCGCCTGGGGACAAAGCTCAAATACCATGTCACAAGCAAACGGGGTCAACGTCCATGCGTATTCAGCACGTGAACGATTCTGCTTAACTGCAAGCAATTCATTGGTTTCAACATGTGAAAGTTCAACTGGGCGAATGCCATCAATATTCAAAGTTTGAAGATATTGATGACATTCCTGATCCAGACACATCACCCATAGCACAGCATTGGGACACTGCTCAAGCAAGGTTCTTGCCATGGTCAAACCAATGGGCAGGAATTTACTGTCAAATATCGTGCAAAAATGTTCGTTACTATTGACGTTCATGCATTCACTAATTCGGATAATGGTTTCACAATCAAAACCTTTTATACCTTGCGTAAATCATGTTAATGAACATCTCATTTCTATGCCAACAGGCAAGATCACAACACTAGGTTGCATGGTAATGTGGATGACTGCCAGCAAGCACCGTCGGACTCAGTGAATCGAAAATAATGCTCGCCCAGAATTTTGAACCCGTCTTGCCCAGAAAATCCTTCGCATCGAAAATGGTACATCAAAAGGCTTTCGATGAATCAGTGACATCCAACAGTGCAGATCAGTGGGATGTTTCGCGACGCGGACGTGTTGCTTGGCCAGGGCAAAGAGTTTCCTGAAGCGGACAAGCAACTGGTCATTTCAAAGTAGTGTCAGCTTTGGTTTTCAAATTTTTCACGGTAGTCCGTCGGACTCATGCCCACCTGTTTGCGGAACTTGCGCGAAAAGTACAGCGGGTCGGCATACCCCAACCCCTCGGCAACTTTTGTGATTGGCAAGGATGTATTGGCCAATAACTCCTGGGCGGTCTGCATTTGATGCATCGCATGATACTGCCCCGGTGAAATGCCCATGATTCGATGCCAATGGCGGCGTAGACTCGGCACTGACACTTTATGCTGCTCAGCGACGAGTTTGATATGTTCGCCGGGGTCATCGACATGCAACAGGGCTTGGCGAAGGTCTTCAACCATGGCTTCCATTTCATTGGTAGGATTGCCGGATGGGACGTGAAGGGATTCGATAAGCAGTTGCTGAGCAAGCAAGTCAATACGGTCGACACATCGTGAGGCACTGTCACGCCGCAGGTGTTCGCTGATTTCTCGGAACACTTTCTGGACTTCGTGAATCTGGTGGTCATGGATCGGCCAATGGAGTCGCCCGGGTTTATAAAAGCCTTTGCGCAACAGCGTGGGGACGTGTTCGCGGTCAAACGTGATGAACAATTCATCCCACGTGGTCCGAGGATCGGGCGCGTATTGAGCTACCTCGCCGGGCAGCTGCATAAACACACATGGCGCTTTGATCTCAAAAACCTCACCCATGAGTCGACATTGTCCATGTCCACGGAGAATAAAGGAGAAAGCAATCCAGGGGAAGGCGTTACTGATCCGATAATTTTTCCCCATGATATAGCCGGTGGAATAGATTGACAGCTCACTGGCGAATGGCCGGGGGTAGAGAAAGAAGTACTTGATCAATTTGTCCATGTCTTTAATTATATAATCCATCCGCATTGTGAGATAGCCCCCTAGAATTGACCATGAACCAATCCCCACGGAGCCCGCACATGCACAGCAGACCCCAAGCTTTTACGTTAATCGAGTTACTCGTGGTCATCAGCATCATTTCGCTGTTGATTGCGATCCTGCTGCCGGCACTTGCCAAGGCTCGCAAGGCCTCGCAGCGCGTGCAGTGTCTGACCAATCTCAAATCAATGGGGTTGACCAATGCAATGTATGCCGATGACTTTAATCTCTGGCAGTTCCCCGATCATGTGGGCCCCGATAATTCCACACGGCGGCGGTGGATGCAAAACCCGGCAATCCAATCGTACATGAACGTAACGCGGACGAGCCCGGATTTATATTACTGGCCCAAGCATTATGCCTGCCCCAATGCCACGATCGCTCATGGAGATACATATGACGGGGACCTGGTCTTCATGCGACGGACGTATGGTGTGAACATCACCCGCCCCAGTTATCTCAACGGTGTCTCGGGAGTCAGCGAGTGGTATCCAGCCTATGGATCAGAACTCCGCGCGTTTCGTGAACAGGAAGTCATCTCGCCAAGTAAGAAGCTGCTGATCATTGATGCGACCGACCAGAATGTCGTGCGATCCCGGTCGTTCTACTTCTCATGGTACGGCACCTATGGCGAACAACACCTGGGTTCAACCAACAGCGCGCAAACGGCCTACCGACATGAAGACGGTGCCAACATCGTGTACTTTGACGGTCATGCCAATGGACTGCCATATCAGGATATCGCTGGCAACGGTGATCTGTACTACGTTGACGTGCATTGATCTGCACCGTGTGTATGCTCGTATTTCACAACTTCTTTGTCCCCGCTTCATTTGAAATCATATTCATGAAATATCTATCCCTGTTGCTACTGTTATCGCTGTCACTGTCCACAGCTCATGCCAAGACCATCACGTCGCAAAATTTTGATGGCAAGGACCTGGGTGATTGGACCCTCACACGTGATCAAAACATGGTGACCCATGCCCACCAAAATGCCAACGGCTATATCCATATCAACGACACCGATGGCAAACTTGGATCAAGCATCAACTCCCCGTTGATCCCCGCAAGCAAAGGCATCTACACCGGCAAGCTGCGTATCCGCCAACGCTCTGGCATGGGCTTTGGGCTGCAAGTTCACGCATACGATCAAAACGGTCGTTACATGCGAAACATCGGCGGGGTGAATCTCTCATCACGAGCACTCAACGCCGATTGGACTCAAATCAGTTGCAAGGCCTATGTCGATTCGGATGAGATTGGTTTTGTGCAACTGCGTTTTGGGTCATGGTCCAAGTCAATACTCGAAATGGACTGTGATGATGCGTCGCTGACGTTTGAGCCGCCAACAATCATCCCACCTGCATGGCAGCCGCAGTACAAAATCAAACCGGACCAGACCGACCGACTCACCGCTGCGGATGTCGTCGGCCCCGATGGGATTGTCTATCCCGATTGGAAACGTGCAGGCAAATCCGGCGGGATATCCACTTCATTTAAAAACACCGTCAAACTCAGCGATTTCGGCGGACTGCCCAATGATGGTCAAGACGACGCGCCTGCGATTGAATCCGCAGTCAAAGCCCTTGCCAAACGCGGCGGCGGACTGCTGCAATTTGACGCTGGCCAATATGACATGCTCCGCCCGGTGATTATCCGTGATGACAATATCACTTTAGCTGGCAAAGGTGTCGACCAAACCCGTATTGATTTCCGCTATGCGATTGATGATGGCAAGGTCGTGTTCTGGGGCATCAAAGACGGGCAGATCATCGGCCCGAAAACCAATATCGCAATCTTCGCGCCCCCTGCTGGTTTCAAAGCGTTCCAACTGGATGTCGATGGCGAAAAATTCTCAAGCTATCACCCCAGCCATCACAGTGGCAATCGCTCTTTCCTGAGCACTCAACCTGGTAATCGCACAGGTTTCTTTACCGCAGGCAAGCATCAACTCACAGCCACCGCAACCTATGCCAAAGGCAACACACGGACCCACCAAATCACCGTCACCTATGATCCGGATCATGTGGATGCGACACCTATCGGCCGCCCCGATGGTGCGATTGCTTTTCATGGTAACGGCTTTGATTCAGACCAATACCCCTTGGCAATCGATGCAAAGCGTGGCAGCACATCAGTCACACTAGCACAGAATCATGACCTGCAAGTCGGACAATGGATCTTCGTCCGTGCCAACGAAACACCAGCCCGTCGCAAGCTTGTCCGCAATGCCTGCAATTGGGGGGTGTATCGCAATTACATGGTGCAGGTCACCCAAGTCGATGACAAGACCGTTCACTTTGACAAGCCCCTGCGCATCGACTTCCCCGTTGCGGATGAAGCCTATGTCATGCGATTGGATGTGATCAAAAACGGTGGTGTCAAAGACATGACCATCGAGCAGACCCAGGACATGTGGCTCACCGGCGTGATGTTCACCAATGCGATCAACTGCTGGGCACAGCGCGTCAACGTCATCAAATGTGGTCGGCATCCGATCTATGCCAACTTCGCTGCACACTGCGAAATCCGTGACTGTATTTTCACCGAAGCATGGTTCAAAGGTGGTGGCGGTACCGCTTACGTCGGATGGGAAAAAACCTATGACTGCCTGATGGAAAACGTCACCACAACCAACATGCGCCATGCCCCCCTTTTCCAGTGGTCCGCAGCAGGCAACGTCATTCGCAACTCACTGTTTAACAACTCCGATGCACAGTGGCACTCAGGTTGGACCAACGAAAACCTCATGGAAAACTGTGTGATCACTTCCATCAAAGGACACGGCGGGTACGGCTTTGGCATGTGGGCTTCACCGCCCGAAGACGGAGCACATGGTCCTAACGGCCCACGCAATGTCGTGTACAACTGCGATGTCACCAGCCAGCGCGATGGCATCTGGGTCGGCGGGATGAATGAAAACTGGCTCATCCTCCACAACCGACTCATCGTCGACGAAGGCGTCGGATTCTTCACCAAGGACAACAGCTTCGATCACATCATCCAAGGCAATGTCTTCGTGCTCAAAGATGACAAAAGCCCCATGGTCCGACTGCTCAGCAGTGACTGCACCGGCGTCGAACTCCTGGATAACCAACTCTACGGCGGCAACGGCAAACTCGTCGGCGGACTGGGACAAACCGACCTGATCCAAAGCAATCTCATCAAGCCCCTGACAGAGACTTTGCCATCACGACCCCAACCCACCATCCCCTCCATCTTCCAATGGCAACGCCAACAGTGATCGCCCAACCACGGCACTGACCATCTGCGTTGATCCATCTGTCTGACATCTCATATACAAATGAACAGTGACACATTTTTGAATGTGTCACTGCTTTTGCATTGGATAACGACTGCCCAATAGGCCTGACAACACAAATGCCTGTTAAAATAGGCAATTTATAACGATTGTAACGACTATAGAGCCTGTAATTTTTGTAGCATCTATGCATATTGCATCGCTTTGCATCTAGAGTCCGGTTATAACGGTTGCAACGATCCTGCCTGATAAATTGATCGTAGAACCTGTAGCAATTGTGACTGGAGATGCTGCCATGCGAAACTACGTTTTATCTTTTGGTGTGAGTGTGTTGATGCTGCTGCTTGGGGTTTCCCCGACCTACGCAACGCCCCTTGACCTGCATCGAGCAGTCAGCGGTGCGGACCGCCCGTTCACGACACTCAAAGACAACCTGCCTACCGAATGGAACCTTTGGCTAGAACCACGGATCACCGGCCCCGCTGGTGGGCAAAAGAACTGGGACTTTCACTTCCCGGAAAGAAGCTTTGGCAATATCTTCAATGCCACACAAAGTCACATCCTGGGAATCGGCACACGTCGCCGCATGGTCGAAGGTGATCTGACAGGAATATGGCTCATCTGGGATATGCTCGCATGGGTCCCTGTCCCCCATCTGCTTTATCTGGAAACAGTCGAACCGATGGGAACTTTTGAAGACCCGTGGTTTAACATCGAACACACACAAACGATCCTCGGCAGCTTCTTCATTCCCATTGGCAACAACGACCCGATCAATGTGGATGTGGTCCCCGAACCAACCAGTGGTGCATTGATTCTCATTGGATCACTGATGTTGATGAGTCGGGCGACCCGTCGTCGATATGCCCGGGTGTGATTCGCCCCTCAAAGTTGAATACGAAATACCCAAGGCACGGCATGTGACGACATGTCGTGCCTTTTTCATTTGATGTCGATTGAACGAAAGATAAATTGAACGTGTTGTCTTCAATTGCGTTTTGTTTTTAACACGAAAGGCGTGAAGAAATACATTGAGCCACAGAGTCATACTGGACAAAAACAATCTGTCATACCAATCACGTTAAAACATCGTGCTTAATTGAGCACCGCATGTCAATGCAGTGCAGGTCAGACTGCTGATCAAGGCACTTGCACCGGATTGACATCCGGTGCTCAAAGAACTTAAACACATAAGTTGTAAGTGGGATTAGTATCATTCTCAGGCTCTGCGATCTCTGTGTCCTGCGTGGTAAAAAAGTCTTGCTTCGCATGCATTAAAAAACCCTCGCATTCACTTGGAATCCGAGGGTTTGAAATTTGATGTGTATCATCTCACGTGAATCACTTGCCTGCTTGATAGTCCTGCAAGGCACGCACTGTCCAGTTGTCATCTCGCAAAGCTTCAATGGCTAACACCGCAGCCGTCGCGCCCGTGGCAGTAGTAATCATCGGAACCTTAAACCGCACAGCAGTGGCACGCAGGCGACCTTCATCGGTGGCAATACCCTTGCGGGTGGGCGTGTTAATGATCAGTGCCAACTCACCGTTCTTAATCAGGTCAATGGCATTGGGACGACCGACGCGAATCTTGAGAATCATCTCATTCTCAACGCCGTTGGCTTTTAGGAAGTCATGCGTCCCCTTGGTGGCAATGAGCTTAAAGCCCAACTCCACGAGCTTGCGGGCAGGCTCGATCATCGACTGCTTGTCACATTCCTTAAGCGAGATGAATACCTTGCCTTGAGTAGGCAATTCTGCATAGGCACCCATCTGACTCTTGGCATAAGCTATCGGGTAAGACGGGTCAGCCCCCATCACCTCACCGGTGGATCGCATTTCCGGGCCAAGCACCACGTCAACTCCGGGGAATTTGGAGAACGGGAAAACCGACTCTTTGACGGACGTATGTGATGGGGTGACTTCTTCGGTGACACCTAACTCGATGAGCTGTTTACCTGCCATGACCTTCGCAGCAATGCGTGCCCATGAACGATCAGTCGCTTTACTGACAAACGGCACGGTGCGCGAGGCACGAGGATTGACTTCAAGCACGAAGATTTCGTACTCGCTGTTCTCGCTGTTGGGTCGCTTGATGGCCCACTGCACATTCATCAGTCCGCGGACGTTGAGTGCTTCGGCCATGTCACGGGACTGCTGCTTGAGCTTTTCAACCACGTCCGCAGGCAGAGAATAAGGCGGGATCGTACACGCCGAGTCACCGGAGTGGACGCCTGCTTCTTCGATGTGTTCCATCACGCCACAGACCAGCGCGGTGGTTTGCTTGCCTTGACTCATCGGACCGAAGTCAGCAACCACGTCGATGTCACATTCGATGGCATCGTTAAGGAATTTGTCAATGAGAATCGGCTGGCCTGCCACATCCGAAGCGCTGATGGCGATCTTCATGTAATGGCGAAGTTGTTCGTCATCAAAGACCGTTTCCATCGCACGGCCGCCGAGCACAAAGCTGGGGCGAACCAGAACCGGATAGCTGATGCGGTTGGCGATCTGCACAGCCTGTTCGACATCGTAGGCGATGCCGTTGTTGGGCTGCTTAACGCCCACGCGTCGACAGAGGTCTGCAAAGAGTTCGCGGTCTTCTGCCACGTCGATGGATTCGACGGAGGTGCCGATGATGGGGACGCCTGCCTTTTGCAAACCATGTGCAAGGTTCAGTGGTGTTTGCCCGCCGAACTGCACGATCACACCATGAACCAAGCCTTTGCCTGCATCGAGACGTTCGAAAATGTTAAGCACATCTTCAAGTGTCAGCGGTTCAAAGAACAGCAGGTCCGACGTGTCATAGTCCGTGGAAACCGTTTCGGGATTGGAGTTGATCATCACCGCTTCGTAACCCAGTTCTTTAGCAGCGAAGACGGCCTGCACGCAGCAGTAGTCAAACTCAATGCCCTGGCCGATACGGTTGGGACCGCCGCCGAGGATGATGATTTTCTTTTTGTCGCTCACGCGGATTTCGTCGTCATAGACTTCCGCGGATGAGCCGTCATCGGACACCTGCGTGTAGGGGGACTCATACGTGGAGTAGTAGTAAGGCGTCGACGCTTCAAACTCCGCAGCACAGGTGTCCACCAACTTATAGACCGGGTTGATGCCGAGCTTTTTGCGATGGTTTCGCACAGCAACGATGTTGTCGGTTTTGATATTGCCATAGAACACGTTGGCAAGTTGCGCGTCGGAGTATCCAAGTTGCTTGGCTTGGAAAAATACATCCTTGGGAAGGTCTTCAAGACGCTTGTAACCGAGCAGTGTTTCTTCGAAGTCGACCAACTGTTTGAGTTGATCCAGGAACCAGGGGTCATAGTGCGACAGCTCGTAAACTTCGTCAATACTCATGCCCATCTTCAACGCATAGCGGACGTAGTACAGACGGCCTTGCGAAGGGACGGAAAGTTTGCGACGGAGTTTGTCATCATCAATAGGCCACTCGATAGGCGAGCCATCCGCAGCACGGTCGCCCCGATTGGACATGAGACATTTATCATTACCATCAAGCCCAAAGCCAAAGCGTTTGACTTCCATGGAGCGGATGCCCTTTTGCAGTGACTCCTTGAAGGTTCTGCCGATGGACATGGCTTCGCCGACGGACTTCATTTGGGTTGTCAGCGTTTCGTCTGCTTCGGGGAATTTTTCGAATGTCCAACGTGGGATTTTGGTGACCACATAGTCGATGGAGGGTTCGAAGCTCGCAGCGGTTTCGCCGGTGATGTCGTTGGGCAGTTCCCACAGTGAGTACCCGACGGCAAGCTTGGCTGCGATCTTGGCAATGGGGAAGCCGGTTGCCTTGGAGGCCAAAGCCGATGAACGACTCACGCGCGGGTTCATTTCGATGACCTGGATTTCGCCGGTCGTCGGGCTGATCCCGAATTGGATATTCGAACCACCGGTATCCACACCCACGGCGCGGATGATGGCGATTGAGGCGTCACGCAGGCGTTGGTATTCGCGGTCAGTGAGTGTCTGCGAAGGCGCGACGGTGATTGAGTCACCGGTATGCACACCCATGGCATCGAAGTTTTCGATGGTGCAGATGATAATCACGTTGTCATCATGATCGCGGACGACTTCCAGTTCATACTCTTTCCAACCAATGAGGGATTGGTCGATGAGGATCTGGTTGGTCATCGACGCGTCAAGCCCGCGACGGCAGATGTCTTCGAACTCTTCACGGTTGTAGGCAATGCCGCCCCCGGTTCCGCCGAGTGTAAAGGCAGGACGAATGATCGCAGGCAGGCCGACGGTTTCCAGACATTCCCAACACTCTTCAAGGTTGTTGGCGATACCTGATTTGGGGCAGGAGAGTCCGACGGTCTTAACGATTTCGCCAAAGATGCGACGGTCTTCAGCGCGATGGATGACATCGCGGGTGGCGCCGATCATTTCGACGTTGTACTTGTCGAGTGTGCCGTTGTCGTAGAGTGCGCATGCCGTATTCAGAGCCGTCTGACCACCGATAGTCGGCAGCAGGGCGTCGATGTGATACGGGCCGTTTTGTTCTTTTTCGATGATCTTGGCGACGGCTTCGGGTGTGATGGGCTCGATGTAGGTTCGGTCGGAGAACTCCGGGTCGGTCATAATGGTGGCCGGGTTGGAGTTGACCAGAACGATGTTGTAGCCCTCTTCGCGGAGTGCTTTACAGGCCTGTGTGCCGGAGTAGTCGAACTCGCAAGCCTGACCGATGACGATGGGGCCTGAGCCGATAATGAGGATCGTCTTGATATCCGTGCGTTTGGGCATACTGTTGTAACCGCTTGTTTTAGCGGTCCTTATTCAGGTTGTGACAACTAAGGCAAAACCGTGTTGGCGGTCGATCACTTGCATCCGAGTTGGATTCGGATGTGTCGTGATAGAGGCTCAAACCACGCATTTGAGCCGATTTTGGATAACCCTGTCGCCATGAGCGAACATTCCGGGTTAAATCCGGCAAATGGTACCGTGAATTGGACGTTTTGTCGAAATGAGCAGTAACAAAGCCGGGATAAATCAAAGCCGTGATTGCCTGTAACTCATCGACCAGCGAAACCGGCCTCGCTAAAGGGGTCCGGCCGATGAACAGGCGGTTGATCCAATACACCATGTCAACCACCGGCGACAACGTCACCACCAGCCACGCCAACGGACGACAGACCATCGGCCAAAGCGTCCGACGATGCTTGACGCCAATGGTCATGGGCAAAATCCCGGCGAATTGAAGGGCAAGAAATGCAAATAAGATCGAAAACGGCAAGATCAAATGATTGTGATCAAACAAATAGTCCAACGGCCAGATATTCCTGCTTCAAATCATGTTCCATAGCCTATTTGTCCGATCATCATGAATAGTGACTCATGTTCCCGTATTCGGAAGTGAAAACCCATGATTGTCGATGTCCTTAATCGTGCTGATTACCTCAAAAACCTTGGCCCCAATTTTCAAACCGCGTTGGCTTTCCTCAATAAGCCCAGGCTCGATGAATTGGAAGACGACCGTTATGACCTGCATGGCGATGACGTCTTTGCCATCGTGCAGACCTACATGACCAAACCGGTCGACCAGCGCAAGTGGGAAGCCCATAAAAAGTATCTGGATATCCAGTACATCATCAGCGGCCATGAACACATCGGCTATACCCAGCTCTCAATGGTCAAGCCTTTGGTGCCTTATGACGCCAAAAAGGAAATCGCGTTCTTCAAAGGTGAACCGGGACTTGGGAGCTTCATCCCCATGAAGGCGGGCATGTTCATGGTGCTTGGCCCCCAGGATGCACACATGCCTTCGGTCACCTTGACCGTTCCTGAAGAAGTCCGCAAGATCGTCGTCAAGGTCGCTGTGGAACCGACGGTGTATCCCAAGTAAAGATTACAGTAGAGATCATCTATCTGGCAGCCTCAGCATTGCGTCGCAATGTTGCTATTGATGCGTGAGCACTTATGCCGGGTCGTAACCGCTACCGCCAAAGGGGTGACAGCGACAGATGCGCTTAAGACCTTTGAAACCCCCACGCCACGGGCCGTACTTGGAAACCGCGTCGAGCATGTATTGGCTGCACGAGGGTTGGAAGCGACAGTGTCCGCCCATGAAGTGCCCAAGCGTCGCGCGGTAGGCAGCGACCATGAGATTGATCAACCAGATGGCAATGGCATTGATGATCCGCATCAACACCATGATACGCGATTGAGCGATACAACCGTGATTCAATAGACAAAAACATCCAAACCGCCAGATGAGCGCAGCGATTCTGCCGGGTGGTTTGCCTAAATGATGATAGAGGTACCCGTCAGATTCACGTTGTTCATCTGGCGGCTTGCGGGATCAAGATCAGGACATTCAATACAACACCTGTTCACCTAACCGGTCACGTGTGTATGTCACATGCGTGTCATTACTTTGAGCCAAAGAATCACCGGTACGGGCAGCCGCGTGACCGTCAAAGAACATGACGTTGGCTGCATCGTTATGGATCATGTGCATCTGCCCGCCGTTGTCCACGCCGTTGCCATCAAGTCGGAAGTTCACCGAGGGCTTGGCCCAGTAGAACATGGATGACGAAACGCGAGCGGTAAAGCTATCAGCGAGCATGATGATACTGCTGGGTTTGGGGACTTGATCGAGTTGATGCCAATAGAGCTTTAAGGTGCTTCCGCCCAAAGGCGTTTCGCCATACTTTTGAAAACTCCAACCACGGTTTTTCATTTCATTGCCACCGGGCATGTACATCGCATAGCCAAACCATGTGTTGAGCGAATTGGGATCGGTATTCTGAATAATCTCAGTCGTAAACTCATTCTGCGGGCAAAGTGTCACCGGACGGGTCGTGTATTTCGGTGTCGATGATGCACCGTCAGCACCCTTTTGATACGCCAACCAGTAGACCCAGTATTTGACGTTCCCCGCAAGACTGCGCTTGATCATCATCGCATCCTTGTAATCAAACGCATAGGTGTTGGCAGCGAGCATGCACTGACGCTGATTACTCAGACACATACTCGTCCTTGCTGCATCACGCGCTTTTTTCAACGCAGGAAGCAGGATCGACATCAGCAAACTCACGATGGCAATGACCACCAATAACTCAATGAGCGTAAAGCCCCTTTGCCTAGACGATTCAGAAGCGTTGTATCCAGATCGTTCCATGGTGCGTACCTTGCAGTAAATGGTTTTGAGTTACGACTTGATCAAATCAATCACACTCTCCCGCTGCACCAATTGCGGGTCGGTTACGAGAATTCGCTGGGACTTGTTATCAAAGTCCAAGACCTGTTCAAAGGCCAACCGCAACTCCTCTTGCGCGTTGGGATCCACCGTTGTCGTCGGCGGGGCGAAATAAGCTTCATCGCCATTACCCCGACCAATGGACACAAAACTCATCGCCGTTGGCAAGGTCACTTCCATGACATGGGCTGCCCGGATCGCGCCCTGGATACCGCGCATGGACTCATAAATTCCAGCAGTGTATTGCCCCTGTTTTAAAACCGAACAGGTCAATTCAAAAGCGCTTTGACGACTGTCTTCCCAAGGCTTCATTGAACCGCCAAGAACGCGCAGTTTCACATCCGCTTCCAATGATGCCTGCTTGATACCTTGTAACATCATTCGTCGTGAATAGGTGTTGGGTTCGTGACGGAAGTAGGCAAGTGACTGATGCCCCGCTTGGATCAATTCGCCAGCAAGCATCCGCCCTGCCTTTTGCCAGTCGAGGGTGATACTCGTTAGATGCTGTGTCTGCTCCACGTCAGGTGTCGGTTCAAGTAGCACCACGGGAATGCCCATTTGATCCAGTGATTTGATCAATGCTTTGGAGAGTAGACCTGGTACGGGGATGATGATCACGCCGCAAACATCGCCGCGTTGCGCGACCATTTGGCAGAGTGATGAGTAATCCGTATCCGGGTTGAGCTTGAACTCCGCTAACGCCAGGCCGCGTTTGACCGCCTGCTCTTCAGCAAAGTGCAGCCGACTCCACGTGGCGTAGCTAAAGAAGTTGGGATACGCGAAGACCAATGTGCTGGGTTGTGAAAGCATGCCCGTCTGCATGTCGGTACTCACCGTGCGTTCACGGGATGCCAGGTACGCGCCTTTACGCGGGATGCGTCGGATGTAACCTTCAAGCTCCAGTTGATTGAGCACGCCATTCATGGTCAGATACGCTACATTGAACTCCGCAGCCAACACTCGTACCGAAGGCAATCGCGTATCAAGCTCATAATCCTTGAAGCGTTCAATGAGCTGACTCTTAATCGATTGGCAAAGTTTGTCTGAAGGTACGGACATGGATCATTTCCCCAAGTGCAATTTCTGATATATATCAGTTTAGACCCCAAGTCCTGACAGTCAAGTATTTCATTGGGTATTTATTTGCCCAACTATTTTATTTTCAGACTATTCTCTATCTTGATGGAACCAATCAGACTTGTGTTGCGTATGTATCTATAGAACCTGTCGTGTCTTGGATATGGGGGATCAATGCTGATTAATCACCGGTGGTTTGCTGGCAACCTGGCAATGATGTCAACGCTATGCATCGTCTTCACAGGCTTGGCGGACTTTCTTTTCTACGATCAACCCATCGGCTGGACACTGGGACTCTTTGCATTCCTCTGGGCGTCCGCGGTGACATTCAAGCGACCAGGCAAAGCAACATGGGCCTGCTGGCTGGCGACACTTGGCTTATCACTGTCACTGGCTATCGAACCCTCAGCCTGGAACATCTGGATGACCTTGCTGACACTTATCACGTTGGCCATCACTGCCAAGCATGGCATGACCACGCGGATCAATCTCTGGATGCTTCGCTGGTTCCAGAGTCTGTTCTGCCCACTGATCGTTCCCATTCAGGATTTGAATGTGATCCGGAGATGGGCTAAACGTCATCCCGGAGGCGCAGCTGGCCAAATCAAAAAACTTGCCATCTGGATCATCCCCGTCATCCTTGGCAGTGTCTTTCTCTTGCTCTTTGGCATCGCCAATCCCGTCATTGCAAGTTGGTTTGAACAAGCTCATGCATGGCTGAGTATCCAACTGGAAATGATCAACGAAGTCCGACTGTTTCTCTGGGGGATGGTGTTGGTGGGAACATGGTGTTTGCTGCGAATGCGCCTGATCAATGTCACCATGAACACCCCCATCTCCCAAATTGCAACAGGCAATATCCAACCCCCGGGAGTTGTTGAAACCTCAATGGCAACACCCCCGATGTCTCCTCCGACAACGCCCCCTGCTGACGCTTTTCAAAAGCCGTTTGACTGGGCGCAGCTTGATCGGATTCTTTCACCTGCGGTGGTATTGCGATGCCTGATTGTCTTTAACCTCATTTTTGCATTGCAGTCTGTTTTGGACATCCGATACCTGCTCTACGGCGCAGCACTTCCCGATGGCATGTCGCATTCGATGTATGCCCGTCGCGGCGCGTATCCGTTGGTCGCTACCGCATTGCTTGCTGGCCTGTTTGTGCTGGTGACATTTCGTGATGGGGGCATAAGCGAAAAGCTCAAGACCGCGCGATTGCTGGTGTATTTCTGGATCGCTCAGAACATGCTCCTGCTCGCATCGGCTGCATGGCGGCTGTCGATTTACATTGAAGCCTACACACTGACTCGTTGGCGTTTTGCAGCAGGGATTTGGATGGGCATGGTCACCATCGGCTTTACGCTCATCATCCTCCGCATCGTCACAGGCCGCACCAATACGTGGTTACGCCAAGCCAACATTTTGTTGTTAATCGTCGTGTTATATGGTTGCTGTTTCATCAATTTCGATGGGATGATCGCCCGGTACAACGTCAGCCAATGCCGAGAAATCAAGGGCAAAGGCGTAGCCATCGACCTAGACTATCTCACGGAACTGGGCATCGAATCCATCCCTGCCTTGCGTCAACTCCAAGCAAAAAGCAATGACAAAGACAAGGCCAACCAAGCCCGCCAACTTGCAGATCATTTAAGCGAACACGTCGACGCCCAGCTAAGCAACTGGCGCGGTTGGACATGGCAAAGAGCAGGATTGATTGATACACAACTTTCCACATCAGATACATATCGCAAGTAATCTTGCAAAATGCATTACTAACACCAATCTTATCTTTACTTACAATCAGGAGAAATGCTTTAATGGAATCAAACAAGATCGAAGACAAACAAATAAATCGACTCAAAGCATTATCTGATTATCTATTTCAGATCGACGACGAGTTTCCTGCGAGAGATCTGAAGTACCTACTTTGGCTTTATCAACATGACATCGGAGACGGCGTACCCATGTCAGAATTCAGAACCTTTTCAGGCCTGCCAGGAACTACAATCAGAAGGTTCACTTTATTTTACTCCGGAACCATGCGAAGATGCCGAAAGATAAAAACCAACTGGTTAACCTGCAAACGAGACCCAGGAAATGATGTTAAAAAAACAATCAGATTAACCAAAGAGGGACGCCGAGCAGTTGAACAGATTCTAGAGACTCTTGAATGATCCAACAGGGGCCGGGGGCGGATAACAAATTGCACCAAAATTACAATCAAAAGCAAGAAATAGAAAAAGACCAGAAGCTAACCGAAAAAGTAACTGTGGGGGCACTCTGGTTATTCGCAGCACTCTGCGTACTGTCTTTTTTGGGCAAACTCATCTTTGGCTACAGCGGTTTAACGGCTTTTAGGGCCCCATTAATGATTATGAGTGGCCTCTATGGCATCTTCTGTCTTCTTATGGCTGTCTTTTTCCTAATATCATTAATCTTTTACCGTGGTAAATAGCAACATTTCATACTAGATCCAATACAACCATGCCAATGAAACAATATCAACAGCCACGTCACAATCAGACGTGTCGCGTGATATCCATCTGGGAGTGTCAAAGACAAACTCTTCACAATCTGATAAAGTATCCGCCTGTCAGATGTCCAGCATCATGACTTGGCCCGATGGCGGAATTGGCAGACGCGACGGACTTAAAATCCGTTGATCCTCATAAGATCGTGCGGGTTCGACCCCCGCTCGGGCCATTGCAAAAAACGCAGTGATTGACAACCGTCAGTCACTGTGTTTTTTTGTTGTCATAATTACGAATCACTTCAATCCATAGATTGGATAAGACTTGAATGTGTCGGAATGTACATCATGATCCTGTTGATGTGTTTATCGCATCATGTTTGGATTTTTGCATGCCAGGGAGCTTCGCCCCCCGGACCCCTGTCGAGGTCGGAGCGAGTCTGTA
>DLCK01000001.1 GCA_002480565.1 Phycisphaerales bacterium UBA7800
GGTAGTGGTTCAGTTAATTGTCGAAGCTTAATGCTTCAAATTGTTTACTTGGCGGCTTCAAGACGGGCCTTGAGGGCGTCGAGTTGAGCCTTGAGTTCTGCGGGAAGCTTGGCACCGAACTTGGCATAGTGTTCTTCCATGGAAGGAATAACCTGCAGCCATTCGTTGGCGTCAACCTTGAGCAGTTCAGCCATGTCTTCTGCGGGGACATCGATTCCTGAGAGGTCGATGCTGTCGGCGGTGGGAAGGTTGCCGATGGGTGTTTCGACGACTTCGCCCTTGCCATCAACACGTTCGCAAACCCACTTGAGGATGCGGCCGTTTTCGCCGAAGCCAGGCCACAGCCATTTGCCTTCGGGGCTCTTGCGGAACCAGTTCACATAGAAGACCTTGGGCATCTTGGCGCCTTCTTTTTTACCCATTTCAAGCCAGTGGCCGAAGTATTCAGCCATGTTGTAGCCGCAGAAGGGCAGCATGGCCATGGGGTCAAAGCGGAGTTGGCCAAGACCACCAGCAGCAGCTGCGGTCTTTTCGGAAGCCATCACGGAGCCCAGGAAGGTGCCGTGTTCCCAGTCGGTGGCTTCCATGGCCAAAGGCTGGGTTGAAGCGCGACGACCACCGAAGAGGATGGCGTCGATGGGAACGCCTGCGGGATCTTCCCAATTGGGAGCGATCACGGGGCATTGTGAAGCTTTGGCGGTGAAACGTGCGTTGGGGTGAGCAGCTTTCTTGCCACCATCGGGGGTCCAGTCGTTGCCGTTCCAGTCGATGAGGTGGGCCGGGACTTCGCCGTCAATTTCTTCCCACCACACATCGCCGTCATCGGTGAGTGCAACGTTGGTGAAGATGGCGTTTTCCTTGAGGGATTCCATGGCGTTGGGGTTGGTGGCATAGTTGGTGCCCGGAGCGACGCCGAAGAAACCAGCTTCAGGGTTGATTGCGTAGAGTTGTCCGTTTTCGCCGAACTTCATCCATGCAATGTCGTCACCGACGCATTCGACTTTCCAGCCAGCGAGGGTGGGTTCCATCATGGCCAGGTTGGTCTTGCCACAGGCAGAGGGGAAGGCGGCAGCGATGTACTTGACGTCGCCTTCGGGGCTGGTGAGCTTGAGGATGAGCATGTGCTCAGCCATCCAGCCTTGTTCCTTGGCCATGATTGAAGCGATGCGGAGTGCGAAGCACTTCTTACCCAGGAGGGCGTTGCCGCCGTAACCTGAACCGAAGGACCAGATTTCTTTGGTTTCGGGGAAGTGGGTGATGTACTTGTTGTCAGCATTGCAGGGCCAGGCAACGTCGGCTTGACCTTCTGCAAGAGGCATGCCCACGGAGTGGACGCAGGGGACGAATTCGCCGTCAGCACCCAGGACGTCGAGGACTTTGGTGCCCACGCGAGTCATGGTGTGCATGTTGGCCACAACGTATGCACTGTCGGTGATTTCGACACCGATGTGAGCGATGGGGCTGCCGACTGGACCCATGGAGAAGGGGATGACGTACATGGTACGGCCCTTCATGCAACCCTTGAACAGGGGCATGAGGATTTCCTTCATTTCCTTGGGGTCTTTCCAGTTGTTGGTCGGGCCGACTTCTTCTTCGCTGTTGGCACAGATGAAGGTGCGGTCTTCAACGCGTGCCACGTCAGCAGGATCGGAAAGGACGAGAATCGAGTTGGGCTTCTTGTCCTGGGCAAGCCATTTGGCCGAACCGGAGTCAACCATCAGGTTGAGCATGTTCTGATACTCTTCTTTGGAGCCATCAGCCCAGACGATTGCGTCAGGAGTGGTCAGCTGAGCGACTTCGTCAACCCAGGCGAGTAACTTGGCGTGAGAGGTAGGGGTGGCAGTAGCGGTCATTTCATGTTCCTATCTAGTTGGACACAAAGGCGGTTAGATGGAAAATCAGGCAAAAGCGGCCTGAGTCTTTTGATACAACAGCCGGACATGATAGTGTTTTTACAGAAATAAGCAAGTA
Source organism: Phycisphaerales bacterium UBA7800 (assembly GCA_002480565.1). Taxonomy (GTDB): domain Bacteria; phylum Planctomycetota; class Phycisphaerae; order Phycisphaerales; family Phycisphaeraceae; genus UBA7800. The sequence goes on from DLCK01000001.1 coordinate 1,972, forward strand.
CAGGACAAAAATATCCTATTACTTTTCTGCTAATACACGTTCCAAAGTGCTGTTTATGGTCGGTCCTCCAATGGATCGGACGATTCCTTTTTTGTCTATAACTATAACTCTTGGAATGCTTTGTATGTTAAAGAAAGAAGTCAATTTAAAGCGGTCTGCATCCTCTCGATACGATGGGCATCGACTGCTTGGAATTTGTAGTCCTGATTCATTTGCGTGGCTTAAATCAACTAATAGCACATGAGTCCGAGTCTCGTTTATCCACTGCCACATCGGGTCGGTGGACTTGTTTGGGGCAGCTTGCTGGATGTCGGCGGGTAAACCTACTCCGGGCCAGAAATAGATGACGATGGGCTTGCCGAGTTTTTCGCGACTGTCCCATGTTTTACCATCCGTAGTGGTCAGGCGGGTGTTGAATTTACGTCCGATAAGATGGCAATATCCATAGTTTTGATTCAAATATTGGGCTAGTGTTTCATTGTCCGGCGACTGCTGTTTGATCGTGGCAATCAGTTTGCATGCCAGGTCACTTTGCCCACGCTGGTCATAAATTTGCAGCAAGGCCAGACGGACTTGTTCGATGATGTGCAGTGTCTGGGGCTGGATTGGGTCGATGCTTTGCGTATGCTTTTCAAGGAACTGTTGCATCTTGCTGATGCAGGCTCGTTGACTGCTTTCCAGATCACGTGTCAGCCGTCGAATGTCGGCCATATCACAAAGCAGATGCCAGTATTCGCCAATGATCTGTTGTTGGGGGTTGTCTGACTGTCTAAGTTTCCAGGCATCCGAACGCAGGGCCTGTTGGAGTTGCTTAAGTTCACGGGGCTGTTGGTTGAGCCGTGCATCAAGAGTCAGGGTGTGCAAAATGTCCAAACGTTGTTGGATCATTTGCAGTTGCTGTTTGGGGTCGGTGGTTTTTTGAGATTGCTCATTGATCTGCAATTGCAATTGCTGAAGCTGTTCGCGAGCCTCAGACTGTTCAACGCCGTTGGAGATGAGCAGTTGGTCCTGAGTGGTGTTGGACTGTGCGTTGGCAACATGGGCACCCAACCCACCCATAAGCAGGATGATTCCACCAGCGATCATCAGCAGTTGGCGATTATGCATTGAAACTCCCGTATACAAGGAAGAACATCCTTGTCGCAAAAGTTCAATTTTACCACAGATGTCGTTAACGGGCACCATTAAATAGGTGGGATTGGACAATCAGTCTTCAAACTCACCCAGACACCGAGCAGCGTCGGCCAGCAGAATTCGACCGACACCAACCAGGCCGTAGGCTTTGACATCGTGAATCTGCTGCATGCCGAACATCCGTGTTTGCTGCGACCACAAAAAGCCAAACAGTCCCCAGGGTTCCGACGTACAGTGGTCCGGCTGGGTGTTGTACAGGTGATGTTCTGCGACTTTTTCAACACGATCCGCCCAAGTCTCATTGCGGTCATGCAACGCGGCACCGGCTAAAGCGTGAATGCCCGTCAGCTCACGATACGTCCAGTCATCCAGTGTCTGATCAATATCCTGCTCAGTGAGTGGATGATCGGGAACTTCACGGGTCACGATCTGCTCAATCACCTCTCGGGCCAAAATGATGTCGTCATCGGCATGCCGTAGTGATCCGATTTGCAGCAGACAGTAGGCCTGCCAAAGCGTGATCGCGGTATCCAGATAGCTTGGCGGTGTTTCTTTGTACGGACTGATCGCAACACGTAACGGGTTGGCCAACTTCTCAAAGTCAGCCGCGGCATGTTCCCAGATCGTGTCCGGCAAGGTCAGATACCTTTTACCAAACGCTGACAAATGAACATGCATCGCCAGCAGCGGATACACCGGGCGCTTGTCCAACCCCTCGATGGGCTTGCTTGTCGCAAGGTTGCCAATCCCATCAATGAGCGTCTGATAGGCCGATGGGTCATCTTGGATCATCAACTTTGAAACCACCATCAAAGCGTCCAGATCAGCAGTCTGCTGCGATGATTGGGGGGCCTGCTGGATCAGATCCATCACGATCTTGCGATATGCGTTAAAATCAGTGTCTGTCATAGTCCCACTATCCTAAGGAAGATCAACGTCATGGCCAACTGGCATCCTACTGTCGATGAAAATGAACTTTCCGAAGATACCCCTCAAGCGGTGACGGTTGAAGGGGAATCGATTGTGCTCTGCAAGGTCAAAGATCAGGTCACTGCCTTTATCAATTCGTGCCCGCATGCAGGCTTGCCTTTGGATAGTGGCGATGTCACTGATGGTGTTCTCACCTGCCCGTTTCATGGTTATACCTTCAATGTCTGTACAGGCAAGAACACCACCTTCGAAACCGATCCTGCACTTAAACAATTCCCCGTCCGTATCGTCGATGGGAAAGTCGAAGTTCAAGTCGAAGAATAACAACACAAGCCGCCAGATGAGTGAAACGAATCTGACGGGTAAATGTCACCTATTAACACACCAACACCTCAGCCAATACCCGCACGCCAATCCATCACCCAACCCCACATTGGAATACCCCAAACATGCTCCAAGACGTTCTGGCATATCTCGATAAGCAACATGACTCAGCAGTGAATCGCATGATCGACCTGCTGAAAATCCCCAGCGTCAGCACCGACTCGTCCTATACCAAGGATGTCCGTAAAGCTGCAAGCTGGGTCAATACCCATCTCCAGGAAGCAGGATTGCATTCGGAGATTCACGAGACGGATCGCCATCCCATCGTGCTTGCCACCAATGCCGATGCGCCCAAGGATGCACCGCACATCCTGTATTACGGGCACTATGACGTTCAGCCGCCAGACCCGTTGGAAAAGTGGGACTCGCCGCCGTTTGAACCGACGATCAAGGACAACGCAGTCGTCGCCCGCGGATCATCCGATGACAAGGGACAGGTCTGCTGCATCCTCGAAGCGCTTATGGCATGGAAGAAAGTCACCGGCAAAATTCCCGTCCGCGTCACCGTCATCATCGAAGGGGAAGAAGAGTGTGGCTCAGGTTCACTGCATAGCTTCGTCGAAAAACACAAAGACAAACTCAATGCGAATGTCTGCGTCGTCTCCGATACCACCATGTGGAATCAGGACACGGTGGCCATCACCTATGGTCTGCGCGGACTGCTGTATTTCGACATCAAACTTCATGGCCCTGACCGGGACTTGCATTCAGGCATGTACGGGGGCATCCTTGCCAACCCTTGCAACGAACTGACGCGCATCCTTGGCAAGCTCTTTGATGACGATCATCGGGTCACCATCCCCGGCTACTACGACAACGTTCAACCCGTCACCGCTGAAGAACAGCAGCAATGGGACAAACTCGACTTTGATGAAATGGATGATTGCTTGACGCCCGTCGGAGTCACGCAACCTTTTGGTGAAGCAGGCTACACGACATTGCAACGTCGATGGGCTCGGCCGGCATGTGACATCAACGGGCTCTATGGCGGGTATGGAGGCGAAGGTGCCAAGACCGTTATCCCCAGTTTTGCTGGCGCCAAAGTCAGCTTCCGACTTGCAGCAGGGCAGTGTCCCGAGCGCATTGCTGAGCTGTTTGAAAAATGGCTTCACAGTCACGATCTGCATGGCTGCCGATGGGAACTGACCAACTTCGGCGGCGCGGTGCCTGTGGCTGTGTCCCAAAATTCACCGTACATGACCGCTGCATCCAAAGCCATCGAAAAAAGTTCCGGCAAGGAGCCTGTCCTCATCCGCGAAGGTGCAACCATCCCCGTCGTTGGCCAATTCAAAGAAGACCTGAATCTCGACAGTCTGCTTATCGGCTTTGGTTTGATTGATGATCGAATCCATTCGCCCAATGAGAAATTCAATCTCGATTGCTTCCGTCTGGGATACCGAACGCACGCAGCATTGATCGCTGAATTCGCCAATCTCCAGTGGTGGACGTAAGCCACAGGCCATTGCGCTAAGCATGCACATTAAAGCCCGAGGGACTTGAGTCCCCGGGGGGCCTTTGCAATGTTGATATTCAGCGACTCACGCAGGCTGTCTTTGCGAGCCGGATCGTGTCGATCCGGGATCGCCGAAGGCGAATTGTCTTGGTGACACTGCATTGGTTCCGTTCGACGTTGTCCACAATTCATCAAGTCAATGCACTGATGTTTCAAGCCAAGTTCGATTTCAAAACGTCATAAGTCCTGAATTTTCGTCACGGTTCAAAAATTGCGTTTTTACCCCATTTTTACCATGTTTGGGTACCTTTTTTACCCTTAATCAGCAGTTTTGTCTGATTACGGGCTTGGACTATCTACTTGAACCTTTACTGGAGTCGGAGCCTGTTCGATTCCCAGTCCTTTTTGCGGGTCGAGCATCAGGTAGCAGATGGTGGTGATGACGACGACGCCCACCAGGTTGAGGACAACACCATGGCGGACCATTTGCGGGATGGTGATGTGATCCGAGCCGCCGAAGACGATGGCATTGGGGGGCGTGGCGACGGGGAGCATAAACGCGCAGCTTGCAGACAACGCAGCAGGGATCATCAACAGCGCGGGATCGACCTTTGCTGCTACGGCGCTGGCTGCGAGGATTGGCATGAGTAGTGTCGTCGTGGCGGTGTTGCTGGTGACTTCTGTCATAAAGGTGACCGTCAGGCAGATGATGCCGATGATCATCAGCGGTGACATGCCTTCGGTGACCTGTTCCATTTGCTGACCGATGACAGCTGCGAGTCCTGAAGCGCCGAAGGCTTTGGCGATGGCGATACCCCCAGCAAAGAGCAAGAGGATTCCCCACGGGATATCGCGTGCCGTCTTCCAGTCCAGCAGGTGATCGCGTTTGCCTTTTTCATCTTTCTGACCATTGGGGATCAGGAACATGACGACGACCATCAGCAAAGCCACCGTCGCATCCTGTGCCATGGGCATGTCCAGCCACTTGCTCCAACCGCCCAAGCCAAAGGGCAATTTGCGCGTGATCCAAAGCAGGGCAGTGAGTCCAAGCACAAACGTGACGCGCTTCTGAGCAGGTGTCCATTTGCCAAGGTCTTCCTGATTGTAGTTGCCACCGCCTTTGACAAAAATCGTCAGCACAATCCCGCAGGCAATGAGCATGACCACGCTAGTCGGGATACCGATTTTCAGCCAACTCACAAAGTCGACCGGCACGTTGGTGGTCTTCTCATAGATGCCTGCAAAGACACCATTGGGGGGCGTGCCGATGAGTGTCGACATCCCGCCAATACTCGAACCATAGGCGATGGCAAGTAACAGACTCACCGCAAACCGGCGGTCACCACCGACTTGATTAATCACCGCGATGGCCACGGGCAGCATGATCAGCGCCGTTGCCGTATTGGAAATCCACATCGAGCAGAACGCAGTCGCCAGCATAAAGCCGATGATGATCCGCCGGTTGGATTGGGTTCCCACAAGTTTGATCATGCCATGAGCAACGCGCAGATGGGCTTTGGATTTTTCCGCTGCTTTACTGAGCATAAAACCGCCCATGAACAGCAGCACAAATTTATCACCCAACGCGCTTGCCAGGTCTTTATGATCCAACACATCTGCTAGCGGGAAGATTGCAAAGGGAATGATCGACGTCACCGGAATGGGAATCGCTTCGGTACACCACCACGTCGCGCAGAGAATCGTCACCGCTGCCGTCATCGCAGGGGCATGCTCCATCCCTACGGAACCTTTACAGAAAAAATAAGTCGAAATGGCGAGAATCGGACCAAGAATCCGAAACACGGTATTGAGGTGTGTGGACATGCTGTATTTTTTACTGCATGTCGCGTTGCGTCAAGAAAATAACAGACAAGCGATTAATAAAAATGCACTTGTTTTAAGGATGTTATTGTGTTCTGTGAGGTTTTGGCAAGAGGTTGTCGAAACAGAAAACAGGTGTTCAAAAAATAAGTAGGGTGGGTAGAACGAAGTGAAACCCGCCATGTCTTAGTCATTGTGTTGGGTGCCGGTGGGTTTCACTTTGTTCTACCCACCCTACATGCTAATTGGCAGGTCCAAGAATGATGGCAAGGGTTGTTGTTACCGTGTGAATAAATCCAAATGCTTGAACAAGAAATAAAACCACATTACAGATCATCAGTACAAGATGTGTTTTCCAATATGTAAGAACTCTGAGGTTTTGATAAGCAGCCAGCATTCCACATGCAAGTAGCAATGATGGGATGCTCCAAATGACAGAAGCTAATACGACATCATCTGGTTCATTGCGACTCATCACGTCGAAAGCCAATGGGACGATTATGCTGGCACAAGTGAAGACAGGCAGAAATGCGATGATACACAGCTTGGTTGAAACAATTGTCCATCGGTTGATTGATTCTTTTGCCTGTGCTTGTTGAAGTGGTGTTGGATTTGTCTGTTCCCCCGGCGGCATGCAGTATTCCTATCATAATGGAGTATAAATAGGAGTAGAGATAATGAATCTTTGCTCATCCCCCAAACAAACTCTGCGGGGCGGGGAACATACCTTGGTCTTCGAAATACTTGAGGGCTTCTTCGGTTGAGCGGAACCACTTGGTGCTGGTTTCGGTGATGAAGGGGGAGGGGTTCTTTTTGGGCTTCCAGACGACGTAGACTTCTTTGCCATGCTCAAAGGCATGTTGCAGTTCACGTTCCACGCCACTGGATAAACCGGGCACGCCGCCGGGCAGTTCAGGCACCAGGGAGACGATCATGTCCGACTGGTCGATGAGCTTAAAGTCGCGGGCATAGATTTGACCATCCACGTCGCCTGCAATATCAAGCACCTGCTTCACGGAGACGGGGAAGGTTTCCTGTCCGCCTGCGAAACTGCCTGCCTGCATTTCGATAAAATCCTTGCTTTCCTTGGCAGCATCAATCGCGCAATCCAACAGCAATTTTTCATCCACATCACCTGGATCAAACGACACAAAATGCTTGGCAAGTTCGGCACGGAACGCATCAATCTCAGCAAGCACATCGGGCATGCTTACCACATGCGTCATCGGGAACGACGGGTAGACCGTCTTCATGTCCGGACGACAGATCAGGCGGTAACAGGTATCAATCGTGTCAGCCAGGCGGCCGCGCGAAAGGACATAAAATTTGTTGGAACAACCCAGTGCCTGTGCGACCAACTCCGTAGCCATGATTTCCTCTTCACGCCAGACCATCAGGTCCTTGAGAGTTGCATCAATGTTATGTTCCTGATGCAGTCGGTGATGAACGACTTCAATGTTGTCCACCAGGCAGATGAGCATGTCGGGCTTGAACTTGGTGAGCTGGTCAAAGTCGAATGCAGAGAACAAACCATGTCGCCAACGGAATGTCGCATGGGTGTTGACGATGACGTTTTTCTGATCCGCCGAGTCGTTGATGATGTCTTTGAACACCGAGCGACGCAGACTGTTCAGACGCGAGAGAGGCAGGTCAAGGATGCGGCCGGCTTTGACGTCCTGGGCTTCCTTGTACATGCGGTCGCCCACGTGATAGATGTCGATATTATCTCCTCGCTGCCCAGCCAGATCGACTGCTGCGTTGAGGTAGGATTTCTTGTCCATGCCGACTTGACCGGTGACGATTGCTCGCATCTTTGAACACTCCTTGGGTCACTTGGGATCATCAAATCCGAGCGTGACTGGTTTTCGTGTGACTGCTATATAAAAATAGCATAACACACTGGGACTTGGCTTGTGTTAAAAGCAGTTGTACGTCATGATAATAGCAGTTACATGGTCCACAAACTCAAGCCGGGAGTCAAAACAAAATGAATAACATTCTCACACTTGCAGCGATCGGCGATCAATTGCTTTGGGGCGTTTTGATCCTCGTCGGTATTTTCTCTTTGATCATTTGTATGTTCCTGCTCAAGTTCATTGGGCTTTGGATTCAGGCAATGATGTCCGATGCCCCGGTGAAGATGCGGGACCTCGTTGGCATGTGGTTTAGAAAGGTTGACCCACGTGAAATCGTGGAGTCGCGCATTCAAGCCTGCCGTGCGGATTTGAATATTTCGACCAGTCAATTGGAAAAACAATATCTTGCGGTGGGTAAGCAACGTGGTCGCGTCTTGCGTGTGGTCAACTCCTTGATCGCTGCTGACAGTGCGAGCATTGAATTGGATTGGAATACGGCATGTGCAATTGACCTTGCCGGTCGTGATATTTTTGACGCCGTTCAGACATCCGTGAACCCCAAGGTCATCGACTGTCCCAGCTCCGGTTCAGGTCGCTCCACGATTGACGCTGTGGCTCAGGATGGTGTCCAACTCAAAGCCCGTGCCCGTGTGACGGTGCGTGCGAATCTCAAGCGACTCATCGGTGGTGCAACAGAAGAAACCATTATCGCCCGTGTCGGTGAAGGTATTGTCACCACCATCGGTTCCTCGGCATCCCATAAAAAAGTCCTCGAAAATCCCGACAGCATTTCCACCACGGTGTTAGGCAAGGGACTTGACTCAGGGACCGCATTTGAAATTCTCTCCATTGATATTGCTGATATTGATGTGGGTGAAAACATCGGCGCCAAGCTTCAAGCCGACCAGGCCGAGTCTGACAAGCGTCGCTTCCAGGCCGAAGCCGAAAAACGTCGCGCGATGGCGGTTGCTCAGGAACAGGAATTCAAAGCTGAGATCCAAAAGAACCAGGCGTTGGTTGTCCTCGCTCAAGCAGAAGTCCCCAAGGCCATGGCCGAAGCCTTCCGCAGCGGACACCTGGGCGTCATGGATTACTACCGCATGCAGAACATCCAGTCGGACACCTCCATGCGATCAAGTATCGCTGGCAACGATGATTCGCCAGCAGTTGATCCCAACGCGTAAAACAGCCAACACATGAAATTCAAGAGCACCGGTGTAATATCCGGTGCTCTTTTTATTGTCCTTGCGATGG
>DLCK01000082.1 GCA_002480565.1 Phycisphaerales bacterium UBA7800
AACCCATCGCCGTGACAATAAACACAATGCGACACGGTTGTTGAATTTCCCGGCAGCATCACTGTCATTAACCGCAGCAGCGATCCCCAGGATGTCCCCCTTACGTTGATGCATCGGATCAAGTAGTTCCCATGCAATGGCAAGGCGATAGCGTGTGACCCCCTGCTCGCGTGTGATGTCGAGTTTCAGGTTTTCATTGGGCGTGATCAGTGGCTCTTTGATACTGCTGCCACCGGGTCGCATGTGGACATAGATTTCCTGACCACGTGGCGTCAGTGCCAAGCAGAATTCACTGTTGCTTCGCTCGTTCTTTTCAGCCAACAGGTTGCTGCTAATCTGACGACCAGGCATGACGTCAAAAGCCAATTGCAAACTATCCTGATCCCATGTGGTTCCTGATCGCGTTTCACAGCGATGCACATCGTCCTGCACCACGGCCTGCACATAGACAAACTTGTCGTCATAGCCATAGGCAAAATCAGCAGCCAGATCCGTCTGGTTTTTCAATTGCGTGGATGGATGATTTTTCCAAAGGTTCTGGTCATCGGCTGTGAGGCGAATGGATTTGAGTCTGGACCAATCAACTGGCGAACTCACGGACGGGATCACCATGCACGTCACATCATTTTGTGTCGTTAATTGCGTGCCAACCTCTGAAGCAAAAATGGACTTAACCGGATGTACTTTGGTCGGCTGGATATCTGCGGGTAACACGCTGGTTAGCGTCATTTTCTGCCCTGCTGGGATGACTAACTTTTGCTTGGCAATGGTGCGATCATCAATCTGCGTGGTGACTGTGCCTTGCCAAGGGATGTCAGCGACATTGCGCACGGTTTGGGTGACTTGCCATGTTTGATTTTCGGGTTCGGCTGTAAGTTTGCCAAACTCCAATTCAGGTGTGATTTCCAGATGTTGAATACCACGCCAGATTGTCTTGCCCTGACTGGTTAAACGCAGGTATCCCACAGCTGGCCCCAAGGGTGCGTTGGATGCAATGGGCAAGGTGACGGTGAGGGGTTGATCGACTTGAAGGGTTAAAGTCTTGCGGAACTGCTCCTGACTGATGTCAGCGTCAGTATCGAAAGAAAGCGTCACCGGCTTGTCAGTCAGAGCGCGGGTGAATGTCAATGGCACCTTCAGTTCTTTGCCTCGAGACACCAGCCAATTGGACGGCGTCGCAACGAGTGGCTTAAGACGATTGGGGCCATACATTCTGGGAGAAATGCCACGGATGTAGGTCGGCATGCGTGTGAGTGCAAGGTTGACCAGACCATCGCGGGTTGTAACGCGTTGTGGGTTACCAAAGCCGTCGATTTGTGTGACATGTTGCATGCCGGTGTCAAAGAGCAAGCTGCGGTTTTGATCGCTTACGTCCCAGAGTATCGCCATGAGTTCATGCGTCTGCTGATCCTCGAAGATATACCCCCACAGGTCCGAACCGAGATAGTCGAGTTTGCCGATGACCTTGCTTGTACCAATCTGGTCAATACAGGCGCGGATCATGGGGACGGCTGGCTTGGGTGAAATCTTTTTAGGACCAAAGGGCAGACCTTTAACCATGTTGTAAAAGAAGCCATATCCTGGTTCACCTGCATAGTCGGCCAAGTAAAAAATTGTGTGCGTGTCGGCACCGCCGGCTTTGAAAATAATCAGCGAAGTGGTGATGCCATAGGAGTGATTGAGCACGCCCTGACAGGCGTCATCGGTAAAGCCGAACTCCGTGCCAAGGAATGGTAAGGATCGGCCGACATGTTTTTGCACCACGTGATCGACATCAGCCAACCCCTGCTCGATGGCTGTTTTTTCAGGTGGATAGCCTTTGTAGGGATGACAGGAAAGCACGTCGATGTATTGATTCAAACCTGCTACTAAAAGTTGTTCGAGGTAATCGGTGTCATTAAGGCTCGAAAGGGTTGGGCCGGCAACGCGTCCGTTGGGATCAACTTCGTGAATCACACGATGTGCCACTTCAAAGACCTTGACGATTTCATCAATACTGCCATACCAACCCCAGGGGATGCAAGGCTCCCAGAGTATTTCGTAGGTTCGGTGTGGCAGTTGGCTGTAATTGTTTTTGATATGCGTGACCATGCGACGCAGGAACGCTTCGTATTCCTTGTAGTCTTTGGGAGGCAAACGCGTCGTGCCACGATGTTTTCGCTGCTCCTTGGGAAGTCGTTCTTGATTCACTGCCCAGATCGGAAAGCCGCTAAGCTGAAAGTTGGGATAAATGTTCATCTCACGAATGACCTTGGGATATGGGTCATTGGCAATTTTCTTTTCAAAGTCTTGCGGACCTGTGGTTTCATACTTGTTCCAGTGGTAACCCAGCCCGGCAGTTTGGATACCAAGGTATGGATACGCATCCCAACCCAAAGGATGCCCGTTGCCCAGAATGGTGGTCCCCTGCATGCCAAGGTAGTGATATTGCCATTGACCGGCTGGATCGCGATTGATCTTGGCGACCACGGCATAGCTCATCATGCCTGCCGGACGTGAACCCAACGCAGGGATAATCTGCGAGGCCTTATCCCCTATGGCGCGAATCTCAAAGTATCCAAGTTTAGACGTGGGCAACTTCAATGATGCAGCCTGATCGACTAACTTGGTCGGCAACAAATCCGCCAACTTGTTCCCCAACATGTCATACAGTTCCAACGCAGGTGTGAATGCAGGTGCAGCTTCCTCTCCTGTCCATTGGATGCTGAGCATTGCGGACTCATGCTGTTCAAAGACATTAAGCTGCGGTTGACTGGTATCCATCCGCCATGTTGCCCAAGCAGGCATGGCAGCGCAAAAAAGGATTAGTAAAACACGGATGCCGTGAATCATTTGAACACTCCAAAGTAAATTAATAAATTAAATCCGCAAAGAAAATCGCATCAAGGCTTGTACGTTCGCACTTGAATATCATCAAGCCAAAGGGTCCCGCCACTTTCCCGGGGCAGGTGTATCTTAAACCCAAACGTGCTGGTGTCCGCCGGTAAATTCTTGATCACAACTTCGTAAACCGTCCAGTCACAGTCTTTCTTGATGACCAATGGCTTTTCGACTTTGATGGGGATATCTTTCTTATCACCCTTAACCTTGTAAATCATCTGCAATCTGGCAGGATGCTTGGCATCGGCTTTCTCCATTCGGTAAGCAATGCGATAAAGCACCTGTGTTCCCGGTTCCAAGCTCAATGCAAAGCCTTGAACGATGATGTTATGATCAGCCTGTTGGGTGGCTGCTTCACCTTGCATTTTCATGGCATTTAAACCACGAAAAACCACATCGGTATCAATGCTCACAAGGTCACGTCGTGTCAGGTAAAACGCGCCATCGCCCTGTTCAAAGCTGCCATTTTTAACGAGGTTTGGTCCCCATGGAATTTTTTCTTCCGTCTGCTGCGCCTCAGTAAAACCCGCCAACAAGGTAACCATCAACACACTTGCCAATACTGACGCACAACGATTCATACCTTACTCCCTGCAATTAAAATAAACTGACGATAACATGTCGAACAAATATCCTGCGGGTTATTTCCAGTCTTCCATATACGGATACTTGCGATAGAAATTACTCCAACCGACTTTCACCACATCATCACGAATGGTCTTGCAATGACCATCGGCATAGAGCATGTTGGTGGCACTTTTTGAATGTCGAAAGTCGATCTTATCACCCGTGTTGATCCCGCTGGCTCCTTGGTAAGGTGCCAGTTCATTGGCATCGGCAACTACCATAAGGTCCGTTGGCCTGCGGATATCAAGAAGCCGAACATGAAGGTCTGACCACAGACCATTACTTAAACCATAGTTGTTGTAACCCATGCCTGAAAACGCAGTGCGGTTGCATTGCTCCAAACGCAATGATGGACATTGAAACACCGTTGGATTCGGAGAAGCATTGTTGAACCATAGATAGTTATCGACATTGGCCACCGGCGTATGATCGTTGACATACGGCTTCATCAAATCAATCCAGTAAAGCTTGCCACCAGCATTTTGCGTCGTCGGTGCATTGATGGTTGGCGGCGGGAAAAACTCCCGAAAATTGGTTTGATACATGGTGAAGCAAAGTCCGATCTGCTTCATATTCGACAAGCAACTCAGTGTCTTGGATTGCTCACGTGCAGCTCGCAAGGCTGGCAGCAAAATGGCGATGAGGATGGAAATAATCGAGATCACCACCAGCAATTCGATTAGCGTAAAAGCTCTGAGACTATTGGTTCGCAAACCATTTTCATATCCCTTGTGCATTTGGTGTCGCAATTTGAAGTGTCGATATTTTGTCATGGGTTGCTACCTCATCATGCCGTTTCTTGCCTACACTGGGATTATAGAGCAGCAACGGCGGCTGAAAATGGTAATATTCTGACATTTGATGGTAGAATCCCGAATAGGACACCTTGAATAAATGCGTGTAGAAATTCGCCTGTCGGCTTAAGCAAGGGAGTATAAACCATGCCTGTGGGACGAGAGCACATCCGATATGCTTTTAGAGCGATTGCTCAGCGATGTTTGAAACATGCAATCAAGCCACAGGCCCGACAAGTCATTTTCCCGGATGCTGGCGATGCTCTGTTTTCAGGGAAAAAACAGCAGGAAGATCAGATTTTTGTCATCTTGCTCAACGGCAAACAACAGGCTCGGCATTACCAACAAGACCGATTGCGACACATCACTTTTGACACCCATCATGTGTACTTCATGGACAAGGGTTGCCCCAGTCGCTTTGAATGGCAACACCCTTGCGAGCGTTTTGGCATTGCCATTAACCCAACGCGCGTGAGTATGTCATGGAATCGACACACGCCCCCTGATGATGCAAAAATACCGGACTTACTCTATCAATCACATCAAGCACCACCACGCGAAATGGCATTGCTTTTTGACCTGCTCGCTTCTCGACGTGAAGCAGCAAAGGACAATGCACTGACCTGCCAGACATCACATTTGATTATGTTGGCTGTCGTAGAAATGCTCGCAAAGCCTCAGCCCTCGATCAACGATCCGATCGACCATCATCGGTTGATATGTGACTACCTTGATGAAAATCTGGATCAACCCCTCGATCGTAAAACAGTGTCGGGGTTCTTTCACCTGCATCCAGATTACATCTCGCGTATCTTTCAACGCGAAGGTTTGGGATTTTCTGACTATCTGGAAAACCGCCGCATCCTTCGTGCCTGTGAATTACTCACAGTCACACAATTACCCATTGGCCATATTGCCCAAATGTGCGGCTATCGCAGCAGTGGCTATTTCATCAAAATTTTCCGCAAACACCACAGTATGTCACCGGGGAATTATCGCAAGCTAAACCACAAACACGACAAGTAAATGCCAGGAAAAACATCAATCCATAGCATAGGCGTTTCATTGAATTTGCAACAACATCACACCATTGGCATCCAACATCAGCTTGTCATCAAGTTGCACTTGCTGATAATTCCAAACATCGTAGGCATCAGGTACTTTCATCCAGCGACCAGTATTGTCAGTCAGGAAAATGCTTTGAGGCTCAGCTGATCGATTAAGAATACTAAGGTATCCAGGTTGATCTGCTTTGGGTTGCAGGTATCGGATATCAACGCTGTCGATAAACTTACCTTGCGCATCTGCCGCCCACGGGCCGATGCAATGTTTTGCCAGAATTGTATCGTCAGCAGAGACAACGATATGACCTTTGCCATAACGTTGATTCCCTTGCGATTGTAACGCTTTGGTGAACGCGACTGGCAATCCGATGTGCTTGCTATCCCATGGATCATGCTCGAAAGTCGGCTCGGTGATCCAAAGTGTCCCTCCGTTTTTGACCCATTGTTCAATAATGCTAAGTGATTGGGTCTCCACGCAAGGTGTCACACTTGAGGCCAGCAAACTGACTCCTTGAAGGTCTTCTGCTTTGAGCATATTACTAAAGACAAAGCGTGTACCTTGGGAATTACGGCCGAGTTTATCATAAACATGCTGCAGATGATCAGTATATTCTGTCCCCATTTTCACTGTCGAGGAGATGGAATAAAGCAGTCGAATATTACCGCCATCCAAATTGCCAAGATCAGAAATCGGTGCCACCAACCCACGCATTTTTAACGCGGTACGTCCTGCGACATCAATCGTTCGTGCCCAGCGTGTGAGTGTTTGTTCAGCGCCATTGGACTTGGTTTTCCATTCACTACGATGCCACTTCCAGATCAAGCCGTTGCAAATACCATGCGTCATACCATCAAACATACGTCCTTGGATTAACTGCTGATCATTCATATCAATCTGGCCCCCAAGGAAATGCCACTCACTGTTAATGATTGGTCGGCTTGGAGCCACAGATTTAATGAGATCCATCCAGATCGGGTCATGACCATCGGTACCGACGACGTTCTGGCCATGGAGTATGTTGTTGACTTCATTGAGATGAGAGTAACCAATATGACCGTGATGGCCCATGAGTTTAACCCAGACACTCATGCCAGGCAGTTCTTTGAGTAGATGATCTTTACGTCGCTCAAAAAAGCCGGACACCTGCTGATCAACAAATCGTAGCCAATCATAATTGGCTGCCTGCGATTGATCACGGAATTTAAAGTACTCTTGCGAAGTGATGCTTTCAAAGGACTCAAACGAACTGCCCCATCGCTTATTGGCAACATTGATTTCCTGGTACTGCTCCTTGGACCATACACGAAACTGTGCTTCAAACGTTTTGGATTCCGGACTGACGGTATAGCCAGGCTCATTGGCTGTCCCAAGTGAAACCAGAGTTGGTTCATTCTTGTAATATGGCATCATCCGGTCATACCAAAGGTCAAACATCTCATCGACATTTGGTGCCAATACGTCCCAGGGGAACATACTCGCTCCAGTATGTCGGGAGTCAGCCGCAGCATACTTCCCTGGTAATGGAACAGGTTTGTAATGTGACGAAAGTAACATGCTCGTGGAAATACCATACGCTTTAGAGATATCAAAAAAGTCCTTGAGTTGCTTGACACCGCCATCTTGAGATTTGGCAATCCATTTGTTGATACCTGTCTCACGTGACTGCGTATTAAAACCTATGTCTTTAAGTAAGTGTGTATGCGACTGACTGCCCAGCGCACCAATCAGGAAAATAGGCTTGCCTGACTGAACCAACCGACCATCGGCAATCTGCACAGGAACTCCCATTTGGTAATCATCGACATGGGGTTCCTTTACCTGTCCATCTTCACGCCGTTTAAGTTGTGATCGTGCCTCCTCGAGCATCCCCTTAAGATAGTCCAATTGTTGATATGCAATTTTACATTCACGCTGACGTACAAAGTCGTCCACTACATTCCCATTATCATTAAGCCACCAGTCACAAACGGTCAATGTGACATTAGGCTCGGCAACAACGATGCCTTTTTCCTGGAGTTTTTGTTTGTACTCCTGAAGCTGTTTTAATTCGGCAAGCAGTACATTTCGCTGCGCATGCATATGCTTGGAACTATAAATCGTAAAATCATATGGCCGACTACTGGATGCCAACTGCCTGCCGTTTTGATCTGTAAATTTCAATGAGAGTTGATGTTTGCCAACGCCAGTCTCTCCAAGCAAATCGACAAGGCTCAACTGCAAAGCGGTAAATGGCGATTTAAGATTAACCGGCAAATATTTGGTTACCATTATCCCTGAATCAATATTCTTGATATCTAGTTCCATCTTGCCAGCTTGTGGCTGATCCACACTCAATTCCAACGCCAAGGTCATCAAATCGTCGTCCATCAATTCGGTGGTATTATGCATCTGTAAATAGCCAGCATTGATACCTGACTGTACAGCCAGCTTGTCGATACTTACCACTGCAGGTGGATCAGCAACTTTAATCATGCGAATATTGTCGACAATGAACTGTACTTCAGTGCCATCGACAATTTCCTTGCTACTGGTTGGGAAAGTAAATCGGATATAGTCAATTTCACGGCGTTGGGTTCCAACTTTCATCGTCAGTTCATGCCACTTGCCAGGTTCATGATGTCCCAAAGAAGACCAGACTGCGGGAATAATGCCAAACCCGCGATGGTCACCGTACATCGCCATGATCCGGAACGGCATTTCAGTGATGGGGTAAATATCTATCTTTGTCTGGTATGTGCCTACAATTGACAGTTCCGGATCCAAAGCAGCCTGCCAATACATCCATCCGGGCGTTTTGTTATTTTTCCGTATCTTGGCAGTGAAGAGTATCGCTTTTTCACCAGGACGTCGGGGTGAATCCACTAACTTGGCACTTCCAGATGAACCGTGGAGTGCGCCTATAAATTTCCAATGAGCCGCAGATTCCATATTGAAAATAAATTCCGGGTAAACCTGTTTACCAACAATATGCCGTGCATGTTTCGGATACGTGACTTGCAGACTGACTTGATCCTTAATCAAGTGATCAGCCAAGGCTGTAAGTTTGAAGCGTGCATGGAAAATTTTGGCATTGGTACCGGTACGATTCCATTGCGCCTGATCACCTTTGAAAGTTTGGTTCGGATCAACGGTTTTGAATTCTACGCGGTAGTAGACTTTATCAGGCGTGTGATCAAATTTGACTGTTTTGCCATTGAGCACATTACCACGTGGTGGCGTAAAATCCGGATCATTACTCACCGTTGTAATCGTCGAAAATTGTTTACCATCTGTACTCCATGCTGCGGTGGCTATGGTTGCTGGCATTTTGGGGCCAGGCTTACCAAACATATTAAAAACATACCGCCAATCCACTGAAGTAGGACGATATTTGGTATTGGTAAAATCAAACTCATAGGTAATGCTTGCATGATTCGTACCATGATCAGCCGAAACAAAAAGCGTCCCCTTGTGCTTATGCATCGTGGCATTTTGAACACTAATCGCATCAGCAGGAAATGTTTTTGCGGAGATCATGTCCGACGCGGAAAGATAATAATCATAGTAAGTTTGATCTTTATCCTGCTTGATCTGATCCGGCTGAACAATAACCTGTGCATGTAAAGCAACTGTCAACATCAGCAACATAAGCATAACGATAGCAACCTGGCACTTAGCCATATCCGTGATTCTCCCAATGGGCTGAAAATACATCTTCAAACCTGTGTAATTAAAAGTTTATTGGTAAATTTAAAAGTTTGATGCCATTCGCTGAACCATACGAGACGCATAGGGATGCGAATCACTTTGCCCAGCAAAAATCACTTCCCTGAAACTCCTAAATTTAATATCTGAACCAAATCCTGTTTCCATATACATATCAGATTGAAAGAGCTTAACATGCCCGTCCCCATACAGGACGTTCCATTTATCATCATGTGCAATATCAGCAGTTTGTTCTGGAGCTGAAAAGATATCCCAAAGCACTGGCCGTTTGCCAAATTCATCAATCAGTGGAATCTGCCATTTGCCATCAATCCACTGATACATAATATTGTAACTGCATCGTGTTGATGTGGCCCCGCCATTATCCTGCGGGAAATTAATATTGTAACCACTTTGCATGTATCGGGTCTCACGCTGTGACGGGCAATACAGTGCATTCCAGCTTTGCATATAGTCCTGATCATACAATATTCCAACACTGCGATAACCTTTGTATGTTGATGCCCAACTAAACCAGATATTAATACTATCCCATGGTTTAACACTGCTTGTATTGATAAATACTTCTGGCAGGTGTCGATCATTATCCTGTGCGTACATATTCAAAGCCAAACCCATTTGACGCACATTACTTGCACAGGCCGTAAGTCGGGCTGCTTTACGTGCCGAAGCCAATGCTGGTAGCAAAATGGCAACGAGCAATGAAATAATACTGATCACGACCAGAAGTTCAATGAGTGTAAATCCGTGAGCCACTCTAAATACTCTGGTTTTATTTCTCGAATTGTCAATAGTTCGCATCGTGAACCTCTCTATCCACTAGATGATGTATCTGTCATTATCTATTTCGTGTAAACGTTCCTATATCCACAATCTCACTGTTTCTTTTTCAGCATTCGGAACTGTAAACTGTTTAACGTTGTAGATTGAGCCATCGTCTGACCATCAAGCAAATCAACGGCTCCATTCCATGACGTTGGTAATGTAATTTGTGCTGGTTCATGCCCCATATTCATTACGTACAAATAGTTTTCCCCGTTTGGATCAACTGCAAATCGCCATTCCACTGTGGGAAAATCTTTGCCGTTCTCAACTTGTATGCTCTCAGATGGCAACACGCCGGATTCTTTGAGCATTGGAACTAAAATTGCGCGTGCCTGATCACTGTCAATAAAACCATCTAACCGACCCACCGTTGGTAGATTTGCAATGGGTGCCAACGGTTCACCTTGTGGCGAATAAAGCAAACTGTCACCCACGAGAACAACTTTACCACCAGCACGTGCAAAATCCTCAATGGCATCACGTGTACTTCGTTCTACATGCGAGCAATTGGGAACAATGAGCATCTTCTTGGTCTTAAGCAAACCTTGTGCAATTTTCTGCTCGGTGAGATAGCCTACCTGCATCCCTTCAAAATACATACCTTCATATACATTATCAGTCTGTACTGTTTGCGAGAGAACTACACTACTATCGAGCCGGCGTGTATGTGGCGAACTTGCGTTTGAATAAAGAATCACAACGTCATCTGGACGGTCATGAAATGCAGCAATAGGTGTAGCGACACGTTGCAAATCAAGCGATGCCTGTCCGCTTCCCAAGAGCACTCCCGCATCAAGCAACAACGCACAATCCACGCGTCCATTGCGAGTCCAGACCCACGAACTGGAGTAGCTTAGACCATGCACATAGGATTGGAAGTAAATAGCGCGTGACCAGTTTGGCGGGTATATCTTGCGGCGATTAGCAAAATGAAATTCGCCATCAGATAGCGGACGATCGCCCGCAATACTGCGCATCAGATCATAGTATCCGGCCAACCAATTGATGGTGGATATCGCATAACGATCCGAATAATACGCGCCGGAAGTATCGCAACCTACAAGATCGTACGATGCCACATCCAGTTCTGGATCCAAGGCGGTTCCATAGTAGGCTGCGGGCTCACGAAACGTCCAGACATAGGGATAACCATGCACGATCGCATTGTCGTCAATTTTACGAATCTCCTGGGCGGCGCGTGTGAGTTCATTGGCAATCATGATCTGCCGCAAACGTACCCAGTCATAACATTTCGCGGGATTCTCCGGCTGTGATTCTTCAAACGGAACCACATCGAAGCTTGCATGCGATGTCTTATAGAGACTGTTGAGTTTCTCGACACTGCCATACTGCGATGCCAGATAGTCCATCCATAGTTGTTTATGATATTTGGGATCATAGGTCACTGGCGAACGTTGCTTTTCGACTTCAACGGTATAGTCCCAGGCTTTGTCTTTACTGATACGTGGAATTTCACGAGCAGCAAACTGATCATATATTTTATGGAACTCGCCAAGTGTCAATTCACCACGACGCGAAGCACCTCTCCAAACCTGATCAGGACACATCATGGAGATGCCGACTGCCATTTTATTTTGCTTGCCAACTTCGAAAATATGTCGTGCTGCCCAGTACGGTTTGTCTTTGGTAAAGAGCTGTCCGTTCTTGTCGAAATGATGCTGACCCATCCAGCCAAACTTAACATAGTTATAGCCGACATCACTGATGTTCTGAATATCCTTATTTACCTGCCAGAGCCAACTCATTGGGCCCACGAGCATGACGGGTTTATCGTCAATGACCAGATGTTTGCCCTTGAGAGTAGTCTTACTGTAATCCAATTCTGGCACCCGCAGGAAGTCCGGCGTACCCGCATCCGTTGCCAACCAATCCTGTAGCTGCTTAATTGAACCCGCCAATGCGTTGTCGATAGTGTGAGCGTTATGCAGAGCGACTTCGAAGTTCATCAGTTTGATATCTTCGACAATATACGGTTCATAAACACGTGCGGTTGTCAGCGTAGCCAATGGATAGCGTGTTTGTATACCTTGTGTCTTAGCCTGTTTGATGAGTTGGTCGAGTTGTTTGGATTGGTTTGCTATTTTGGCAATCAAACCATCAAGTTGTTCGACATTGCTACGTATAAACGAGTGCTTGATAAGCGTTTTACGTTTGGCATTTTCAATAGCGACATTATATTCGGCTGGCTTGAGCGTTTGGGTATCAATTACGCCTTGATATGAAGTCTGTTGTTTGTCAGTTGGTTTTATTTCATTACGACTGACTGTTTTGCCATCCATATCTTTTAAGTGAACGAATAATGGACCGTCAATTTTTGAAGTATTCGTAGACATTACAGAGAGATTTAACCCATCGGCGCCGACGAGTTTATTGGCACTAATGAGCAACTTCCCCCCCTGAGCACTGGGTGTGGCGCGGGAAAACGTGACCGTACCGAATTTCGAGGGACTTTTTCCGTCAGCAATGCCACTGGTCCATTGCAGCGTCTTGTGTTGATCAGCATCCTGATCCTGAAGCACGATACAGAACCCGATCTTGTGCCCTTCTGCCGGATCACGCAGCGGCGTAAGCATGGAATACTCAATAGCCGCCTCATAAATCACCCCACCTTGCGGGTGAGGACTGACAGCGAGTGTCGCATGTTCAGCAATCCCTTTGGGCCAACCCTTTGCAGCATGCCAACGATAAACGACAGGTTGTTTGTCTACAACACCAAAGCCATATTCATAGTTATCTTCACCGAAATTGCGTCCACCATCATTACTCAGATCAACCGCCCATTGTAGAGAGTCCATCTGATACATCGTCCAGGCACGACTGCGTATTGTGTCCTGGGTGACTTGATTGTCGATGACTTCGACGGACATATAGAGAAACTGCTTGTCCCATGTCATACGTACTTTGGCATGCGAATCGGCAGGGCCGGACCATGTCCCGCTTGCGACCTGCCCTTGCTTGCCAAGCAACAGGATGGGCACGTTTGGCCAATCTGACAGATCGCCATCAATGGTCAGTTTCCGCTGGGCGTCGAGTTGATAGCAGGTATAATTTGGCTTAGCAAACGCTACCTGAGTCAATATTAAACACAATAAAATAGCCAGACGATAAATCGGCATAACAAAGTCTCTCAAAATGTTAAACAAAAAAAGTAATTACCCGGAGGGCTCGTTATCTACAGAAATCAATACCCATCATCAATAATAGGATCAAAGTAATAAGCATTGGCTGTGATCTCATCTTCGTCATAGGGCGTACGGCGAACATGACCATCCAGATACACTTCGTTAAATGTCTGGCCCGGATGGCGCAGACTTGTATAGGAAACCATTTGAGTTGTATTGCCAATGGTGCGTGCGACTTTACCATCCATGAACGCAAATGTATTGGACGGCTTCTGGACATGATCCATACTGATGTAACGATTCCCCGCAGGCATATTGCCATTGTGCCCAGGACCTAACTTAGAGTTATAGGCATAGGTTCCGACACCTTGTGCAGGCGTGCCGTACCACCACTGTTCGGATTCATGCGCTGAGGGACAGTGAAGAGCCTGTGCCTGTCGACCGATACTCGTATCCCAAATCCCGGGAATACTTTTATATCCTCCACCACCTGCAAGCTGCGGGTAGATGAGATTAAACCAATGGTTACGACGTGGCGATGTATCTGCCCCATTGGCGTTGGGGAGTCTGTGATATTTACCGTCATCATCGGCATAGAGTGCTGTGGCCAGATGTATTTGCTTGAGATTGTTGGCACAGAGTGTTGCCTGTGCAGCTTTACGTGCCGTCGCCAGTGCGGGTAATAAGATGGAAATCAGCAACGAAATAATGCTGATGACCACCAACAACTCGATGAGTGTAAAAGCGAAGTGACGAAGGTTGTTGGTTGACCCCACGTTTGATCTTGACTGCTGTTTGTTCTTACCGGTCATGAGTCGACCTTTCCAAAATAAGCCATGTCTCTCTATCAATACCAATTGAACGCTATCATCCAATCGCCATGGTGGATTGCCGGACAATTAAAGTTGGCGGAAAAGCCAGCACGGGCAAATCGTCTCGCCCTTCAATACGTGCCATCAGTGCATCGACGGTACGTTGAGCAATTTCATCCAATGCTTGTTGCAAAGTTGTCATGGGTGGATCCCCTGCCTGGGAAAGCAGCGTGTTGTCCACGCCGACAATTGAGCAGTCCTGTGGAATACGTTTGCCATGAGCGCGCAGGCCGCGCATCAAGCCGATTGCCATTAAGTCATTGCCGCAGACCATTCCGGTCAAGCCGCGTTTGATCACTTCAGGTGCGACACGTTCGCCAGACTCCATAGACCAATCCCCGTAGACCACCGGCTCATAGGGTGTTTGCTGAGCCATGCTCAAGCAGCAGGACAGAAAGCCGTTGAGTCGTGACAACGCTCCCATATCGCTATCAGGCCCCGCAAGATGACCAATCCGTCGATGCCCCAGTTCCACAAGATGTTCAAATGCCATACGCATTCCTGCGGGATGGTCCATCACGGCGGGTGATTTACCATCAAGCCGATTGTAGGTGATCACTGGCACGGTACTGCATTGACTTTCCAACCATTCCTGACTGATGACCGGATCAAGATTGATAATCCCGTCGACCATACCAGCACCGAATCCCTGGAGGTATTCCTTGGCACGATCCGTGCTTCTTTCTGTCAGCCCGAGCATCAGCCGATTACCCGTTTGGAGCAATGCCCGTTCGATCGCTTCAACAGTCTGACCGGATGCGGGGTTTGAGAGTTCAGGAAACAGCACACCAATTTGGTGTGTCCGACCACTGCGCATGGCACGAGCCGCGAGGTTGGGTTGATAGCCCAACTCCTGAGCAATTGCCAAGACGCGCTGAACCTGCCGCTGGCTCGACGGACGATTAGCCTTGCGTTGACCATTGAGGATGCGTGACACCGAAGATTCGGAGACACCTGCATGCCTGGCTACGTCGGAGAGTGTTGCCATATCGAAAGACCATTTCAAGAAAATGCAAACGTATGCTAAATCTTATCCGCCTTTTTATGGAGTTCAACGTTTTTGCGAAAATTTTTATAAACAACTTGAAAATTTGATATTAAGAAATACTTCCATCTTCTTCTAATCAGACTTTATATATTTTTAGCAATTGATTGCCAAATCAACTTGCTCAATCTTGCCAAAACATTGCAACTCATAAAACCAACTCACATAAGACACAGATATCGCCTGCAGAATCACAGGCATTTGAACTTTTGGTTATCATGGTCGGCTTGGTACTCGCAAGACAATTTATGTATCTCAACCGGATTGGTAAACATGCTCCAACGTACCCCTTTTTTACAATTTCTGGCTCCACGAATCGGTCGCGTCCAGCAGGATCTCAATGATCTGATCTGGCAATTGGATGCAACTCCTTTGCCAGTGACACAGTCGCCAGCGATACATGATCATCTGCCCATTGCCGAAGCCGATACGTTGACTTACAGTCCAATTACAAAATATCCCCATCACTGGGGCAAGATGTTTGAGCAGTGTTTCTGGCAACTGGATCTCTCAGCAGTCGACACCACGGGTAAGTATCTCTTCTGGGCCGACCAAGGTGAAGCCACTGCGTATGACGGACAAATGCCTCTGTTTGGTTTTGACCCAGGACACAAATACCAACCGATCCCTAAGGGCATCAAGCAGTTGACCCTCGAGTCGATCTGCGCCCGAACCGGCATATGGGTCACCAATGAGAAGCAAGGCATCACCGCCGAAGGTTCACGTTTTGAAGGTGCATTTTTAGCAACCCGAAATGAAACGGCATGGGCGATGTCGCATGATCTTAAAGTCCTGCTGGACTTGGCTGTCATGCTCATTGAACGCGACACTGATGCGGACAGTCCACTGGGACGTGGCGGGTATCGCAAACCGTTTGATCATGCGGATCCACTTGCCAAGAAAATCATCGTCCAACTCGACAAAGCATGCGAAGCATTTGAACGCGGGAACCTCCAGGAAGCAGCAAGCATCACCAACTATCTGATGACCGACTTGCGTGGCAAAGGTGACGACACCGTCAAGCTCATCCTTACGGGTCATGCACATATTGATCTGGTCTGGCTATGGCCGGAAAATGCAGGCGACTTCAAAGCAACGCATAGCTTTGCCAATGCATTGAATCTGATGGATCGGTATCCGGAATTTATTTTTGGATACTCACAACCTGCCAGCTATGACGCGATGGACAAACGATCTCCCAAGCTCATGGAAGCGATCACCGAAAAGGTCAAGGCAGGCAAGTTTGAACATGCGGGTGCAACCTATGTCGAATCCGATACGCAACTGCCCTGCGGCGAGAACCTGCTTCGCGCCTTTGAAGTCGGCCAGGACGATTTGATGCAACGCTTTGGAACTGACACCTCGATCCTTTGGATTCCCGATGTCTTTGGTTACTCAGCCTGCATTCCCCAACTCATGGCAGGCTTTGGTGTCAA
This sequence comes from Phycisphaerales bacterium UBA7800, assembly GCA_002480565.1. Taxonomy (GTDB): domain Bacteria; phylum Planctomycetota; class Phycisphaerae; order Phycisphaerales; family Phycisphaeraceae; genus UBA7800. Next base: position 16,393 of record DLCK01000082.1, read on the forward strand.
ATATTTTTACACCACCAAACAACACTGGTCCTCAGGCACGCAGTTCCCCTACTCAAGCTTCCGCTGGGTTGGACACGATGGCACGGAAGTGCTCACCCATGTGTCGTGGCGACATTACAACATGGCTGCCCTTCCCGAAGAAGCACGGTACTATGCCAATCAACATCGCCAGGCAGGTGTCCATGACGAAGCACTCATGCCCACCGGTTACGGTGATGGCGGCGGGGGCACAAGTGCTGAAATGCTCGAGCGCGCAAGACGCATGGCAGACCTGGCAGGATACCCGCAAATGAAGTGGGGACGCGTCGATCAATTCTTTGATCGCATGGCAGAGAAACGTGATGAACTGCCTCAATGGCGAGGCGAAATTTATCTGGAATTCCACCGTGGTGTACAAACATCCGAAGGCCATCTCAAGCATCAATTCCGACGCGCCGAGCGTGCCCTGCAAACTTGGGAAGCCGCACATGCGGTCCTTGGGAAAGGCAGCATCGACCTTCATTCATGGAAGCGATTGATCTTCGCGCAATTCCATGACTACATCCCCGGCTCATCCATCCCGCGCGTCTATGAGGAAACGGTTCCGGAGTTAAAAGCCATTGCAGATGACGCATTAAACGCGACCAGTCAAGCTCTGGGCAATGACGGCGACCGTTGTCTTTTCAATCCTTTGCCAATGAACACAACAGCAAAGGTCTGCAACGAAATCGTCGAACTCCCTGCCCTTTCAGGTATCAAACTCAGCGATGCCAAACGTGTTGATGGCAAAGTTTTCGTAGAGGACACAAAGCTCCAAAGCCAACGTGTCTCTACAACAATCAACAGTCGCGGCGAAGTCACTGAACTGGTCATCGACGGCAATGCCATTGACATGAATCGACCACTGGGCGAGGTGTGGAGCTTTAACGATATCCCCAACATTTATGATGCATGGGAGCTTGAACGACACACCTTCAGCACAGGCACACATCTGACTGATGATGCGCAAATCAAGTTTGAAGGTGATGGCAGCGCTTCAGCATCCATCAGCTTTACGCGCAACTTTGCCAAGGCTTCAAGCATCACCGTGCGATACAGACTTGATGCGAATTCACCTGTGCTGCGTGTGGAAACGGACATTGATCTGCAGGATAAACAGGCACTGGTCAAGCTCGTGTTTCCTACTGATTATCAAGGCAAAAACGCGATCTACGGAGCACCCTTTGGTGCGACACTTCGACCGCAACATCCTGGTCCCATTGCTACCGAGTCCATGTTCGAAGTGCCCGGTTCACGCTGGGCTGTGGTCTGTGATGACTCGCAACGCGACGGCATGATGCTCATGACTGAATCACGATACGGCTTTGGCTGTTTGTCTGGCATGATGCATGTCTCACTGGTCCGCAGCCCGAAAGTCACCCCGACTCGTGGCGATGCAGACACTACCAGCTTCGGCATCAACAAGTCCATGGAAGTCTCCAACCTGGGTAAGCATCATGTTGAGTTGGCGATCGGTTACTTCAATGCTGATGCACCACGCGAGTTAAATCCAGCAGCACTTGCTGAATCACTCTTCCGTGAAACGGTCGCTTATGAAGGCAAGCCGGTCACATCACCGCTACAGGCACTTGAAGGTGGTAACAGCTTGATCCCAACGTGGATCAAGCCCATGGCAGATGGTTCAATGCTGCTGCGTCTGAATGAAACACTCGGCCAACGCGGGACAATGCAAATCAAACTTGCTGAAGGTTACAAAGCCTCCATCACCGACCTGCGCGGCGAACCCACCGGTGAAGCGTCCAGTGAACTGAACGTCGCTTATCGACCTTACATGTTGACAACCGTGCGCATCAGTCAATAAACCCAACGCATGACGATGGAAACATTGCAGTTATTTCAAGAACTAAAAAAACCGTGACGTTTAACCGTCACGGTTTTTTTTGATGCGTATTGGACGTGTGATACTAATCCCGCTTACAACTCGTGCGTTGAAGCTCATTGAGCACCGGATGTCAATCCGGTGCAAGTGCCTTGATCAACAGTCTGACCTGCACCGCATTGACATGCGGTGCTCAATTAAGCACGAGGTTTTAACGTGATTGGTATGATTATTGACCCAGAATCATCACACCCCAACCTGCGGGATTAGAGATATCGCCGTGTTTCTTGGATTGTGGCCAATAAATTTCACGTGGCCCAAGTTCACTTTGGACACTGAGGTTCAGGTTGACTCCCATTTTTTTGCCTTGTTTTGCAGTGTATCCTGCGATGTGTTTAGCTGGGAGCAACATCTCAAAGGTGTATCCATTGCCCGATCGACGGCAAGCGGACTGGATGCCTGCGATATCGAATTGCGTTGCTGACAATTCATCACCACGTTTCCATTGGCCGATGTACATGCGGTTTTCTTCAGGTCTTGGGACAAACCAGAATTGATGGTCACCTTTGACAAATTTACGTTTGGTCGCATTGGCATTGGTGTCAATAAACAGTTCAAACACATCGCAATGCCAGAACGACTTGGGGTCGGTGTTACGAACAACGGAGTCTTCAACTTCACCAGCAAGGAGTAAACCCTCAGGTGTCCATGCCATGTACAGTCGCGCGTCGGACTGTGGCTTGGTGCTTCCTAATGTCCATGCAGGGAGTTGATGAGCGGCGTCCCAATCGCCAAGCTGTCCATCAATCTTGATGTCTTTGCCAGCATGCATGGTCATCTGGCCGGGACTCAGATTCATGGCAACCTCTTCACCATTGGCTGCGACAAATCGCAATGAAGCCGACTCGTTGGTGGCCCATTGGGGACTCCATGTCACGGGGATATCCATCTCCAACGTTTGGCGTGGTGCAATGGCATTGATGGCGATTACCTTGGAAGGTGTTTGCCAACTGCCGGGGATGTTGACATGCAATTTGCCACCGACGGATTGGGATGCCGAGGCGTTGACGAGTTTGACATGTGTTGACGATTCACCGGGTTGGCCGACGAGTGAGGTTGCTAAAATCGACAACCGTTTTTGGACTCGGACCCGTAGCGAAACGGTCTTGATGGGCTTGCCGGACTCAGTGATATGCAGCTTCACCAGAGACTCGCCATCGGGGGCATCGGCTGCAAGTGTCACGGGGATTTGAATCGATGTTTTCTCGCCTTTCTGGCAGGAAAACGGAACCTTTTTTACCCTTGTTTGCCATCCTTTTGGTAATTCCACGTCAATTTGACCTTGGATGGCATCATCGCGCAGGTTATTGATCGCCAAATCAGCGGTAATGCTGTCACCACTGGTAACGGATTCGAGCATGGGTGATGCCAGATGGTAAGCCGTCTGGGCGAACCAATTACTTTGCCGACTGATGCCCTTGGCGTAGACGGCGGTCAATCCAAGCTCAGTCGAATCACCCGCGATGGGATTGGCAAGGTAGTCATACAACTTGGCACCTTTGAATTGGACGGTAGGACCTTTGACATCTTTGATGGTCCACATTGCTGCGGTAAGTTGACCGCCATCTTCAAAAACATAGCCCCAGGTTCCAGGGCCGGCATCGAGCATGCCGACATACTTAGGTGTTGGTAACAGATGAGCCAAGGCTGCGAAGGAGCAAATCGCCAACTTGGGTTTTTGCTCATGATCCACCAGACCACAACCATCAAAGAAGTTGTTGGCATCCTTGCTATCCAGATCAAAGAACCAGAAAGCCTTGTCAACACCTGCTGCCATGAACATCATGTAACTGCGTTGGAGATAGGCTGCCTGTTCGAGATGACTGACGATGTGTCCGGCCTTGGTGTCCCATCCGAATTCGGTGACCCAATGCGGGCGAGGCTTGCCGTCCATGCCACTGATTTTTTCGATGTCCCGAAGTTGATCGAAATACAGTTTGGCGATGGTCTGGGTAACGCCATCGGTGTTATTGTTGTTGACATTGATCTCCGGCGGATCGACACCACAGTAGTGATGGGTATTAACCACGTCGATATTTTTGAAGCTGCCTGATTCGATATCATTAATCAATCGTTGTGGCCATGTTCCTGCTCGACCATTTTCCACCGCAACGAGTTTGCCATCACCGATAAGGTTGACGATCTCGCCGAACTTCTTGTGATAGTTCTGATAGTTGGGCCAACCTTTGCCAACCTCGAACTTGGCATTGCCTTGTGAAGGCAAGTCGTATTCGTTATCCAACTCGTGATACTTGATGGACGGGAACGCCAAAAGCAAGTCCACCATCTCCCGTGTCCAGTTCAAGTCCGGCTTGATATCGTCTGCATTTTCCGTGTTAAATTCATTGAAGTCGGCAATGGCGTCTGGATGACAGGCAAGGAGCATTGCTCCAGCGTCGTTGTACTCCTTGACCATCGGCGGGAACCAGGGCCAACCGCTGTAGGTTTTATCCGCCCCTTTGGCTCTGACCATCCACTTGTAGTTAAAGGCATAGTCACGGAACCAGACCATGCCTGCATCGCGGAAGGTTTGGATCATGCGTGAGCGTCCGCCGTGGACATTCATGCCATAGGGTGAGTCTTCCTTTTGCTGTTGTGTGAGCTTAACCGGCTGAGGCAGATACGCCAGTTGCATGGATTCTTTGACGATGGCACCACCATCCCATTTCATCTGCGCTTCAGTGGTATACAGTCCAAAGCGTGGCAGGGATAAAGTCTGACTTAATGCCAGTTGGCTTTCAACGGTGACGTTTTTGGAATCCGTAGCAACGCGATTACCTGCTGCATCGGTAATGGTCCAGGAGAACGTTCCGGTGCGTGTACCTTCAAGCCAAGAGCGTGCTGAAAGTTGAAGTGTTGGTTGGCGACCTGCAAAGATGTTGTGCTGTTGCGTGGTACTGAGGTTTGTCGAAAGAAGTGGTGTCACCGGTTGGGGGGCAGGCTTACCATCCTTCATTGCCGGGCCAGGTGTCCAACTTTTGAGCTTGCCGGTATTGGGATCGACATCGGTTGTGTCGGTTTCGACGACGAGTTGATCGACGTAAAGCGTGGTCTTGCCTGACTCGTTGCGAGCCGAGTAGTTGTGGGTGCCAAAGCCGGTGATGCGGATGGGTTGAACCCAGTCACTGGGGATATCGAAGGAGAAGAGTTGCCACTGTTCGTTGATTTTGCTTCCCAGTGAATATTCGAGCTTGCGGTTGCGATCGTCCTTATTCATGCCCCATCCATCGACGAAGCCAACAGTGAATCCATAATTGCGGCTATCGCGTTTGATCTTCGCATAAAAGCTGATGCGTTTGAGTTTGCCGGGGACTTGCAATCCATCGGCTGGTTCAATGAGCATGTGCTCAAAGCCTTTGCCGGAAAACGACACGTCGAACGCCAAAGCACCTGAGGAGTCGCCGAGCTTGGACTCAGGGCAGGGATCGGTTTTCGAGACATTGAGACTTGCAGTACTCCATTGGTTTTTCTGCCAGGTGAGTTGATCAAATGCGTCTGCACATTTTTCAACGACCCCGGCTTGAGCCAGTGAGCCAGCGAGTGTCGCAATAAGACACAAGCTCCAACATGTGTATTGCTTTAGCTTTACAGTTTGAGTGACATAACCCATTTGACCACCTTTTTTTAGGATTGATTGACAACAAGCTCATACCCGCATCGAACGCATGGGCAATTGTTGCTCTACATTAGCGCCTCTAAGCCGCCGAGTCAAGACATTACCGATCAAGTTATCATGATTATCATGAATCAAGATCTTTTGACCATGCAGGATTTTTTGAAGGTTCAGATGCATGTGGGGACCGTCATCGAATGTACGATCAATGCCAAAGCTCGCAAGCCGGCCTATGTGCTGAGTATTGATCTGGGTGAATTTGGGATCAAGCAAAGCTCAGCACAAATCACCGAACACTATCAACCAACGGACCTCATCGGCAAGCAAGTTGTCACCGTCATCAACTTCCCGCCTAAACGTGTCGCAGGGATCAAGTCCCAAGTGCTGGTACTCGCATCCATGAGCGATGACAATGGCACCATCCTGCTTCAACCAACCCATCCGGTCACCAACGGTTCTCGAATTGCTTGAACCTTATCAGGAATAAATTATGACACAATTGACCTATGCCAACGAACCTGACTTAGCAGCAGAAGAATTTATTGATGTCCTTAAGCGTTCGACCTTAGCTCAACGCCGACCGATTGAACAACCCGACATCATTCAAGGTATGCTCAGTGAAGCAGACGTGATCATCACCGCTCGAACGCAAGACGGCCAACTTGTAGGCATCAGCCGCGCGTTGAGTGACTTTCACTTTTGCACCTACCTCTCAGACCTTGCAGTGGATGAGGCATTCCAAAAACAAGGCATCGGCAAAGTGTTGATCCAAAAAACGCACGAAGCAGCAGGCCTGAAAACCACGCTGATCCTCCTGGCAGCACCCAAAGCAAAAAGTTATTACCCGCATATCGGCATGACGCCACACGACTCCTGTTGGATCACCAAACCCACCGGGTAATTTGAAATATCCGCCAACCTATTGATAACAGTGTCGGACGTATACGCCATGAGAAGTCCGCGTATGCAATGTAACCAAAACTAAAATCCTGAAAATGTCGACTTTCCCGTTCCAGTATTGAAGCGACCTCACAATTCCGCCGATTGTCTGCCTATGGGGTGTCCAGCTATCCATTTTGGATCGAGGACTCGACATGTTACAACTGATCTACACCAGCGTGGCTACAAAGCCTTTGAGTAACACTGAACTCAACAAGCTACTCAACCAGTCACGCCTGCGAAACGAATTTGCAAATGTCACCGGCATGCTGCTGTTTGACCGAGGCACCTTCCTGCAAGTCATTGAAGGCCCCGAATACACCATCCAAAAACTTTATGAACGCATCAAAGCAGACACCCGACACCAACGCATGATCGTGCTCAGTGAACGCAGGATTAAACACCGCGAGTTCTCAAAATGGAAAATGGGCTATGCGCATCTGGCACCGCGTGCATTGCGTGATCTGCCGGACTATGAAAACTATTTCGAAGGTGATGCAGGATTATCCCATTGTCGTCAGGACGCATGGCTGTGTCGAAAAATTCTCGAACACTTCCGCGACGGACTCTGGCAGCGTGAGCAGGCTGCATAGGGCATAAAAAAACCGCAGGAGTGTTGGCCATTCCTGCGGTTTTAAATTCAAATTGTCATTTTCAAATCAGGTGTAGAACAACTGTGCCGTCGCGGTGCAGTCGCTGTCACTGGTCACACGGACCCAATGGGCACTGAAGCCTTCGGGGAAGGTGTGTTGCACGTAGCCCTTGGCGGGGGCAGCCATCTTGGCGTAGCTGACGAATTCGCCGCAACCCATAAAATCAACTTCGACGTTGAACGTCACGGGCTTGTCTGCATCGTGCTTGATGTGGATGCACTTCTTGTCAAAGCCGGTCATCAAGTATGGGTCGGAGGCTTCGCCCGCTTTGATGGGTTGATCCCACCAGGGTCCGCCCCAACCGGTGGCTTTGCCGAGTTTCCAGAGGTCATCGGTTTTGCCAAACCATAAACCGGATTGTGGTTCAGCCGAGCCGGGGTTGGATGCGTTATCCGCACCGAGCACGAGCATGCCACGGTAGGAACAGAAGTCGCCATGCACCCAAAGGTGCGTGCTGATCGGGCGAACACCCCAGATGCGATTGCCATAAGCCCAGGGCGAGAGTTCGTAGAACATGCCATGGTGATCCATGAGCAGACGTTCGTGTTCGACTTCGCGGATACGCGGCCATTCGGTCTGCCATTTGTGATCAAAGCAGTGCGATGCTTTGGGCAAACGATAAGTCCGCCATGTCTTGTCAGCATCGGTAAAGACCTTGAGGATGGCCGACGCCTGATCCCAACCACTTGCAAAGGTGGTGCCACCAAAACCTTCACGGCCGGCGGTGCAGACGAAGGGTTTGCGTTCGAGAATGGTCCATTTTTTACCATCCCATTCAGCTAAGCGACCTTGGTCACGTTCACGTTTCCAGTCGTCTTCGTTGTACTCGTTGGAGCAGACGATAAAACGACCAAAACAGGAATAGCAGTCCTTAAAGTGAACGCGTCCTTCACCTTCAGTGCCAAGTTCTTCCTGGAGATCCATGATCTGCTTGCATTCAAAGGTCACCGGATTGAGTTCGAAGACTTCACCTTCCATAGCCAGCACATAAACCAACTCATCATTGGTCAGATGCTTGGCCACACCACACAGTCGACAGGGCACCAGTTCCTTGATGGTGGTCACATTGTGTTCCGGATCAACGACATGCGGGCCGATGATCATGCGGTTGGTGTTGTGATGCACAAAGCGGTTGGCGTAGGTGCCATCGACTGCTTCGGGGTGATGGATCATTTGCAGGTTTTCGTCGATCACGCGCATGCCCACGCCAGCACCGGAGTGCGCTTTGTGTGAGTTGTAGTTCACGACATAGAGCTTGCCGTTCCAGGGTTGCAAACAACCAACACCGATTTCGGATTTGGGCGGGCCGAGTTCTGCAACCTGTGCAAGACTTGGAATCACGCCTCCAAAGCTCTTGGGTTCGATGTAGCCAGCTTCACCGGGCTTGGGGAACGATGGGGTTTTCGTGCTGCTTTTAACGGACATTTTAACCTTCTCCTCGTTGGGATTTAATGAGCTGTCGCGCTTCCTTCAATTGCTCGACAGCGGAGTTTATTTGCGATGGATTCATTTGCCGACTCGATAACGCAATGGCTGCGTACGTCGGATTGTCACCCAGGCCAAGCGCGACCGTGGTGAATTTATTTTCGGGATTTGCCACTGCGTAACCTTGCTCACGAATCTCTTTGAGTTGTTTGATCAATGCTGAAACATTCTCAAAACCGGCGATGTCATGATTGTGATACAGGTCGCGGACTTGTTGGTTTTGCAGCGATGCGAGCATGACCAACCCGATGCCGGACATTGATGCGGGATACAACTCGGCTGCCCCCATTGCCACATGCGTCGGCGTGTCGTGATTGGCATGGTAGAGATAACAGGTCTTGTCCCGCCAAAGCACACCCATGGCCACGATCATCCCCGGCGCTTTGAGCGTTTCCAGATGTGGGACCGCCTGACGGATCAAACCCGAACCATGCAACGACTGGGCACTGAGCACATGCATGCCCGGCCCCGGCGCGTACTTCTTGTCGGGCTGCTGCTGAGCCACGCCGATGGCCGCCAGCGTCTTAAGCAAACGATTGGCCTTGGTCGGCTCCATGTCCAGCATCCTGGCCAGTTCACGCGAACCAATGGACTTGCCTGAGCCGGCAAGCGCCTGCAAAACGGACAATCCATCAATCAACGACTGGTTGGGTTGGGCTGGAAGCATGTTGCTATATTAGCACCATCTATTCCGAAGGCAAGTGCAATGGAAAGTTTTTTTATTCGGAGGCTTCGGGATTCGGTGTAGGTGGTTGTAAACCCCCTTGCGGTTTAGCGCAGCAAGGGGGCTTGAAATGTCAGTTCCTGCTCAGAATCTGCAAGTGATGTTGCTTAGAGCGTGTTATGCACTTTTATCGTGTTCATACTTGTTTTTTCCGGGTTTTCTCTTGGTGTCTCGTACTCGACGACGCTACAGCAGGTCTTGGTTTTAGATGCCGGTGAGCTTGCGCTGCCCGACCTTCTTCGTGAGTCCATACGTCCACTGTTTACAGGTCACTTCAAAACAAGGCAACCAAGACAGCGGCTCAAAGGGTGGCGAGTTGCATCGTTTTGATACACCGCTGCACTGTCGCCATGAACGCTAAACGGTCCATCCGAAAGTGCGGCAACGTGGGCCACTCACCGGTTAACCAAGGAGACCTGTACGCCCAGTAAGCTGAAGGTAAACCGCGGGTTGACTTCCAGGGGCCGGGGTTTGCGGGGCGTGCAGGTCTCCACGGGCGACCGGTGAGTGGCCGGCGTTGCTTAATGTCCTGCTGGTCCATCCAACACACGTGGCGCCGACGGGTTTGATAGACACAAGCGTGATCATCGCCACCCACGAACCGACGATGCCTTGTTTGGCTTGTTGACATGTGTAAAGCGAACGGCAAACAACGGACGCATGGACTCGACAAGGGGTCCGGGGAGCGCTAGCTCCCTGGCCAGCGAACATTGACTCAACCCAAGGCGCTTAACCGCCTACGGTTCGTCAGTCACCTTGTTGCGCGCCATTGCCGGGGACTGATCCCCATGTGCTTGCGGAACACCTTGGAAAAATACAGCGGATCGACATACCCCACGCGCCGTCCCACCTCAGCGATACTGATCTCGGGTTGAAGCAGAAGCACTGTCGCCCAATCGATCTTCAATTGTTCTGCCACCGTCAACAACGTCTGCCCCAATTCCCGTTTGGCAACGCGACACAGATGTTCCTTGGTCACGTCAAAGTGATCAGCCATCTGATCCAGACTCAGCGCCTGAGCCATGTGATCCTGCAGGTATCGCCGGAGATTGGCTGCGTTGATTTTTTTTTCATCGTCACATGCTGGCTCGGGCATCTCCAGAACCGCCAGCACACCGGCAAGCAATCCTTCCATGGGAGTCGGCGGACGGGAATCAGGTTGTTGTGACAGGTCGGTATGACGATCGCGAAACCCGCGCATCTGCCGCATCAAGTCGATGACCTGCGGCATGACAGTGGGTTTGAAAAACGGCAACCCGCCATGGCGATCGACAATCCGTTTGACCGAAGCCAACGCCTGTGTTCCCGCAAAGCGGCAGTAGTCATGATCGTATGGTTCATCCGGATCGGCCATGAGAATGCCCACTTCCTGCCCGGTAACGGATTGGGGCAACACCAAACCCACCATCCCCCCCACCACCTCGATCCGCTGCGAGCCACACAGGTAAAACCCACGCCCCGAACGCACCACCGTCAGCATCGCATCATCACCGTGTGTCCCATGTGTCGAGTGATACGGCTGATCATGTATCCATCCAAACGTGCGCACGCGATAGGCCAGGTTCGTGGGAACTGAAACCTTCGGCCGGACACGCCGGGGTTTGAGCCTGGCTTTAGACATATCAATATTTTACATGTTTGGATCAAAATCAGCCATGGAATACACCAAAATACATGCAACAATATTAATCAACAGGTCACAGACCTTTCAGTGAACATCAACATTTTTTATCGGAGTCCACAACCATGTCCTCACCCAAAATCGTCGTCCTCGGCGCAGGCAGTTTGTTTTTCGGTCGCAAAGCCATCTGGCAGATGGTCCACTCAGAACACCTGCAAAACGGCACGCTGGCGTTAGTCGATATCGACGAAACGCGTTTAAACAAAATGGCTGACCTTGCCAAAAAAGTCATCGCTCATAACAACTCACCACTGAAGCTCGAAGCCTCCACCAATCGTCGTGACGTACTTAAGGGTGCCGACTTTGTCATCATGAGTTTTGCGTTTAACAATGCCATGAACCGTGGCATCGATTGCGATGTCTCAGCCAAGTACGGTATCCGCATGTGCTCAGGTGACACCATCGGCCCCGGTGGGATCATGCGCACCATGCGCGAGTTTCCCGTGATCCTTGATGCGGCCAAGGACATCGAAGACCTGTGTCCTGAAGCATGGGTCATCAATTACATCAACCCCACCTCCGTGCATGGCATCGGTCTGCGACGCTTCTTCCCCAAGCTCAAAACCTTTGCACTGTGTGATGCTCAGTACAACCTGCGTAACAGCGTCGCCAAAGCATGCAACGTTACCAACGATGAGAAACTCACCGTCCATACCGCAGGTGTCAATCACTTTACATGGATGCTCAAAGCCGACTACGACGGCAAGGATCTGATCCCCCAACTGGTCAAGGAAAAGCAGGACCTGGCTGAGGATGAAGCAGCCAAGAAAGACAAAGTCTATTCCGGGTCCAAGGGTGCGTTTAATCATGCCATCGGCGTGCAGCTTTACGAAACCTTTGGTTACCTGCCCACCGTCATCGGCCACACCAAAGAGTATGTCCGCTTCTATCAAGGTCACGGCATCACCGGCACGGACACCATCCCATCACTGCAACTCTTCAGCGTGCCTGATCGACTCAAATGGACCAGCGATGTCTGGCAACGTGTTGATGATTACAACTCCGGCAAAGTTGAAATTGCTGAATTCGATACCGAGTTCGGACCCGATCCGGCAACGGACATGATCGAAGCGATGTGGGGCAACATGGGTAAATCATTCTTCATCAATACCGACAACAACGGCGCGGTCACCAACATGTCCGACGATGCGTTCCTGGAACTTTACTGTGATCTGTCCATGGAAGGCCCCAAACCTCACAAGGTCGGCCCGATGCCACGCGGGATTCGCGGGATGTGTGAACTGGTCCTTGACACCCATGAACTCACTGCACAAGCTGTCCGCGACAAGGATCGAAATCTGCTGCGTCGGGCATTCCTCACCGACCCCTTAACCAGCAGTATCGGTGACACGGAACTGCTCATGGACGAGTTGATTGAAAAGGAATTGGACGTGGTGGGCGAACATTGGAAACGGTGAAATTGCTAAATTTGATTTGAATGTCAAATTGTAAATCATCACGCATAGGGCCCGGGGTTTAAACCTCCTGGGCTTTATTTTTGGGCTGTCTAGATATTGAGGACACACAAGCCAAAAAGATATGACATTTTTTCGTTTAAAAGCCCAATACTGAATCTGCGAAACATGGGATACCAATGGCATCCTGTGTGTTCATGAGTATCCCAGTCTTCACTTCACTTAGACTTGGGCTTTAATTGACATCAACATCATTAAATTAAAATGCTTTCCTCTCTGACTTGTGTGTCCTCAACACTTTCGCGGTAAAAATGTCTTGCTGTCTTATCTCTGAAAAATGCGCGCAAAAAAAGAGGCGACGATTCATACGAATCGTCGCCCGGAGGGAAAAGAGAGACGCCTAAGTAAGTGGGAACCTTTTCAGGCTCCGGTCAATGTGTTACCCATTATGCGGCAAGCAGAGTTTCTGCTTCGCCCATGGCATCGGGTAACGCCTCGCCTATTGTTTCGACCTGTTCGACGGTCAAGTTAAGGTCCGCGAGGACTTCTTCATTAAATTCCGTGCTCTCCACGGTGTCTGTATAGCCTATGCCGAGTTTAGCGACCAGCACGTCTGCAAGATGCACTGCACATGCAAGCTTACGCTGGTCAGGTTCGAGTTGCATTGGGTTGTGATGGTGGCCTGTCACATAGATGAAACTGTTGGGGAACTTCCAGGCTTTACACAGGCCGGCACCAAATTCCTGATGGTCGGCACCGAGGATTTCCGTTTCAATCGCACGAAGCGACATCGTCGGATTTTCTTTTTTCTTGAGAATCACTTCGACAAACTTGATGCGGTTGGCTTGAATTTCAACCATGATCCCGATGTCATGAATCAACCCTGCAAGGAATGCTTCGTCAGCCAAACCCAGATCAGCGGCCTTGCCAATCATCTTGGTGGCAGTGGCGACGGCAATGCTGTGGTTCCACAGATCATGAGCATCAAAATGCGGGGCAATCTGTCCGCCACGAAAGAGCTTGGCCAAAGACGCGGCAATGGCAATGTTCTTCACGGCATTAAGACCCAATAGCACAATCGCACGGTTGATCGAAGCGATCTGACCGGGCAAGCCATAAAACGCACTGTTGACGACCTTGAGTATCCGAGCGCCAAGTGCAGGGTCATTGGTGATGACTTTATTCAAATCCTGAGCAGTGGAGTTGGGATCTTCAACAAGATTGATAATCTTGAGCGTGACTTCAGGCAGAGTCGCGATGTGGCTGATTTCACCAATGGCTGATGCAATCACATCGGCGTTGGCGGGTGCAGCTGATTGGCTCATTGCCTGGGTCATAAAACTTTCTCCTCAGACGCCTCAGATGGCGTAGTCTCCAGAATTGCTATCGACGATTGATCTAGCCGACTTAAGCAATTCACACAGAACTTCTACATTGATTTCTCGCTTGGCTTGTGTTTCCTTTGTACTGCATTTACCTTGGATAGATGAACTGGCGCGTACACTTTCACAATTTGAGTTCAACAGGTCCGATGGGACGTCTCTTTGCACGATCCGGATCACCGGCCTGGGTGCTGTGGATCAGTCTCATGGTGGCCGGACTGGTGATTGTCCTGCCATTGGTTTTACTCACGATCCTGGCGATCCTCGTCGGAATCGTTTTATTTATTGTTCTATCACTCGTCGCCGGTCTCATACGTATGATCGACAATGCGTTAAACTACCTGCGTCGTCTGGTCACTGGTCGTGATCAGCAAGGACGCCGTAATGTCACGGTGCGACCGAGGAATCCTTCCAAGTTCCAATAATCAAAGGCCTACCTGATCATGAAGCCCATGCGATTTTCTGTGCTCCTGTTTTGTCTACTCTTTTTGACGCCCACGATGTTATTGGGCCAAGCTGCTAATGAACCTGACAATTCAAAATCGGTAGATGCAAATCTTTCTTACCTTGAAGATCAAAAATCTCCACGCGACACCTTAAAATTCTTCCTGACCGCCATCCGACAGGCAATCAATGAGAAGCAGGATGCGGCTTGGGAACGGGTTCGGGCATGCATGGATCTCTCCGAAGCCAATCCTGATCGCGTGCCGGAGATTGCCACCGAACTCTGGGAAGTGATCAACCGCTTGGAATTCATTGACTGGGAAAACACCCCCCTGCCCGATGAAGCGATGGCAGCCGACCTGACGACTTACACCTATTTTCCTGCCCGTCGATTTGATAAACAATTTGGTGACCTTGCCCGCTATGGCAATATCGCATTCAAGAAAGACGAAAACGGCCGCTGGCAATTCACCGCCAGTACAGTTAAAAATTCACACGAACTCTACTTGGCCTTTGAAGACAAACAAACCGCCAAAGGTTTGGAAGATGTCACCGTTCTCACCAGCAGCAACTGGCTACGCAAAAAGATTCCCGCCAGTCTCAAAGGCATCGACCGCACCATGCTGTCACTGGAATATTGGCAGTGGTTGGGATTGTTCTTCGTCATCATTTTCGGTGTCATCATTGACCAGGTCATCCGACTGTTCCTGCGTGTAATCAGTCAGAAAATAATCGCCCGACATACCAGCACCGAACACGCCAAATCCATCGGCACCGCAGTGCGACCTATCGGCCTGCTCGCTTCTGCCATCTTCTGGTTTGCTGTCATCAGATTGCTCCAATTACCCGACACCGCCTATACCATCCTCACCGGCGCAATTCAGGTCTTTGGAACCTTCGCTGCTGTCTGGGCGGCATGGTGCATCACCGATCTGGCATCCGAAGTCCTCATGGATAAGGCAAGCAAAACCGACAACAAGTTCGACGATGTCCTCGTCCCGCTGATTCGCAAGACCGTTAAAATTTTCATCGTCGCCTTCGGCTTGATCTACGGCGCTCAATCACTGCATATCAACATCGTCCCGCTCATCACCGGCCTGGGGATCGGTGGCTTGGCCTTTGCCTTTGCAGCAAAAGACACCATCGAAAACTTCTTTGGTTCCATCGCTGTCATCCTCGACCGCCCCTTTGAAGTCGGTGACTGGGTTGTCATCGACGGCACAGAAGGTACTGTCGTCGAACTGGGCTTCCGTTCAACACGCATCCGCACGTTCTACGATTCGCTGATCACCGTACCCAATGCTGCATTGGTCCGCGCAACCGTCGACAACTATGGTCGGCGTCGCTACCGTCGCTGGAAAACCTACATTGGTATCCAGTACGACACGCCACCTGAAAAAATGGTCCAGTTCGTCGAAGGCATCCGCCAAATCATCAGAGAACATCCCCATACCCGCAAAGACTACTTCCACGTTTATTACAACCAGTTCGGTGCATCCTCACTGGACATTCTGCTTTACGTGTTCCACGAAGTACCCGATTGGAGTGTTGAGCTTCAAGAGCGTGAACGCCTGTTTATCGACATCTTCAAACTCGCTGCCGACGTGGGCGTGAGTTTCGCATTCCCAACCCAAACCGTCCATATTGCCCCCCACGATCCTTCGCCGGAGATTACTGTGAATTTCAGTGACTCAGCAAAAAAGCAGATCGAAAGACAAAAACGCGGCAATGAAAGCGACGGCAGAGCGTATACCTGATCTTGAATTGGAATGGAAAGTACCGTGCCTGAAACACACGCAACTCCAAATGACAAATGGTTCACTGATGGATGTAGAGATGCATTACAACGCATGGTTGAACATGCATCCAAGGTGGGGCTGCCGAATACCGATGAATTTACTTTCCGTTCCTTTTTTATGTCTGAATTGATATCTAAAAATAGATGCTCAAAACTACAGACTGAATGGCACAAATTCGATCTATTGCTACAGAATACAAATGGGAATTATCTGATCGAATTCAAATATTTTTTGTATCGACATACATATGCCCTTGATGGAAGTATGATCCGTAAAAAAGGCGGACCAAGCCCGAAGAATGAAGTCGAATTTTGGGATTGCGTAGAAAAACTAAGCCAATGTGACATACCAGGCATTGATCGTAAATATCTTGTTTTGATATATCAGCAAACACCGACTGATATGAAAGGTCGCACTTATGCTCAAAGTTATGACAGCATTTCGTCATCAGACAAAAGTGTAATAGCAATTAAAACAATTAAAACGCCACCGTTAAGATGCAAAATTCTTCGAATCAGATGACATTATTCACACCGCTGGATACTGCGGTTCATTGCCTTCTAGAACCGCCATCACATCTTTGACGACCCAACTCATATTTTGCAATGCTAAATCCGTACGTGAGGCCAGGTGAGGCAGCATCTTCACGCGGTCAGTCAGTGGCCACAGTGGATTGTCGGCTTGCGGGGGTTCGGGATCGTGGACGTCAAGAATCGCGTGGGCATTCTCATTGGCAGTGAGCCAGTCCGCCAAGTCCGCATCGTTGACCAACATGCCACGGGCTGCATTGATAAACAGGCAGTCAGGTTTAAGCAGACCAAAGGCGTCCGCGTTAAGCAGGTGATGGTTTTCGCTGCGGCCATCGGTGTGTACGGTGAGGATATCCGACTGACTGTAGAGTCTTTGTTTGTCCACAAATTTAAAATCGTAATTCACCGCATCATGCAGAACGAACTCATCAATCAAATCGTTAACCAACACGTTGATGCCAAAGGCTGAGGCAACTTGGCCGATGCGTTTACCGATACGACCAAAGCCCAGGATACCGAGCGTCAGTTCGTTGATCTGCTTGCCAACCTGTGTTTTACGCAGGTCATGGAAAGCTTTATCACCGACACAATCAGGCATGGCTGTTCGCGGGCGGTAATGATCGAGGATCAAGCCATAGACATATTCGACGACGGCCTGCGTATTGGCATCGGGCGTGTAGACCACACGGACGCTGCGTTTCTGACAGGCCGGTAAATCAAAGTTATCCAACCCGACACCTGCGCGGCCGATGACTTTGCAGTTGGGTGCCAAGTCCATAAAAGCATCGTTGATTTGCGTGTAGGTTCGCACCACCGCACCATCGACGGTAGCTAACACTTCTTCGACACCCGGTTGATCGTGCATATGCCAAATGACATTGGCACGCTCCTCAAGCCAACTGGCACAGACAGGGTCAAGCGTCTCGGTGATGATGATGGTGGATTTGGACATGGGCTACCAACTGTTTGAAATTGAATAATAATTTGAACCGAAGCATATCGTTTTTCAGACGACGATCAATCTGTCATGGCATGCGATACATGTTTGAGCCGGACTTCTTGAGGCGGCCCTGCTTGACGAGTTCTTCCCATACTTCACGGGGGAATTCTGGCGGTCCCGCAATGGCGACAATATTACTGTCACGACCAGAAGACAGTGGGGATCGGCCGAGCCTGGACTCGTCATCGAGGCGACTGAGTTTGATCCGACGCTTGAACTGATTCATCGCATGACGCAGATACGGCGCATCAAACTGCGGAGCGGGTTTCTCAGACTCCGACTCGGCAGCAGGCGTTGTCGCCGTCTTCATCGGCATGGGACGATCTTCAGGCTTAGGTTTACGCGGGTACTTACCCAGATTCAGATCACCGAGGAATAAAGCGAGCTTTTCAATACTCCGGGCGTTGACAATTTTCTGCCAATGGTCAGGATCGGCATCGGTGTTATTCAACGCTTTGACCACACGATCCCAAAGCGCTTTCTGTTTGGCGGGGGTTTCAGCCAGGTAAAGATCACTGACCATCTCCCCAAGCTTCTGGGTCATGGCCGTGTCGATGTTCTCGTAATAACGCTTGACGATTTTACTTTGCGAAGCAGATAGGTCGCGGCCTTTAGCCATGTGGTGGACTCCGGTAAGTGGAAAATACTATTTTAAACCGCCAAGACGCCAAGTGCGCCAAGATTGGAAAGAGAAGATGATGTTTGAATTGATTCATCACATTACAAATCAAAAAGCTTTATTCCATCAACTCTTTCTTATCTTGGCGACCTTGGCGTCTTGGCGGTTGTAGTTCGATTCCGATACATTATGCCATATGGGAACAAGAAAAAAATCTGCCGTGGTGTTTTGCACGTATCCGAAGCTGGTTTTTGCCTGGCCGTTGTTGGCAGCAGGACCGATTTTCGGATTATTGCTGAATCAGCCTTTCGCCAGCGCCGAGGTATTGGGTTGGATTTACCTGATGCTGCTGGTGTTGGTGGTGCTGACATTAAGCGTGGACATTGAGCGAAATCATGCGGCATTCTGGCTGTTGATTTTCGCGGTGTTCTTTTTCCTGGGACGCTGGCTCGAAGATGCCAAGGGGTTTACGTTCTTTGGCAATATCTATGATTGGTTTGTCAGTCTGGATGTGAAATATGACAAGGGCTTTGGCAACGCGATCAGCGCTTTGCTGGTGGTGCCCTATGTGGTGATGATGCTCTGGGCCAAGCTCCAACACCGTTGGCGGATTACGCATAACGAGTTTGAACATTACTCATGGGGACGTGCCGACGACTCGCTGGCCCGTGGTGCCAAGCGGGTGCGGTGTACCTATCCGGACTTGTTGGAATTTATGCTCCTTGGGGCAGGTACATTGATTGTGTACTCTGCGACTGGACGCACGGAGCTTAAGCGTATCCCGCATGTCCCGATGATTTTCATCGTTCGCAAGAAGATCAACCGACTGCTCGAATCGACGATGGTGACCGCCGAGTTAATGGAGCATGAAGAGCAGATGGCTGCCAGCGAAGAACTTGGCGGTGGCGGCGGCTCCGGCAGCGATTCAGACCGGTTGTAAACTGCATTGCCTACACTCTTGTAAAAAGTTGACTTTACCTCATGCTCAAACAACTTGAACGAAAACTCGGACGGTTTTGTATCCCTCATCTGACATGGCTGCTCATTGGCGGGCAGGTGTTGTTTTTCATGGGGATTCTTGCCAACCCTGATTTATACGGGCAGATCGTGCTGATCCCCAACAAAGTGCTTGAAGGTGAAGTCTGGCGATTGCTGGTTTTCATGTTCATCCCTGAATCGATACATCCTCTGTGGTTCGCTTTTGCGATGTACATTCTTTACTTGATTGGCAATGCACTTGAAGCACACTGGGGTGAGTTTCGCTACAACCTGTATATTTTCGTCGGCATGTTTGGAACCATTGCAGCATCATTTATCCAACCTGATCAACCGGCTACGAACTTCTATCTGATGACGTCGATTTTCCTGGCATTCGCTTATCTGTACCCCGATTTTGAATTTTATCTTTTCTTCTTTCTGCCGGTAAAGGTCAAGTATCTGGGAATGCTATCCGCAGCGTTTCTGGTCTTTGAGTTCATACAGACAGACCTTGCAGGCAAGGCGCTTATCAGTGTCGCGTTCCTGAATTTCAGTCTGTTCTTCAGTGCCGACATCATGCACCGTGTCAAAGGCAGACGTCGTCGCATGGAGCAGAAAGTCCAGGCCATCAAGCAAGCCAGCACGCCATTTCACATTTGCAGCATCTGCAAGCGCAACGACCTGACTGACCCACAACTGCACTTTCGATACCAACCAGGCAATGGCGAGCCGGTGTGCTATTGCGAAGACCACATGCCCGAATAATCAGCGAACGGCAAACAGGAAATGATCTGAATTTCAATCCTCGTGTATAATGTTCCGTTTGCCATCTGGTCGATAGGAATGGTTAGACATGATTCGCCGTGCAATGATCAAAGATATCGTCGGTATTGCTGCACTCGTCAACAAGTTTGCCGAGCGTGGTGTCATGTTGCACCGATCCCTTGAGCATCTCTATGAGCATGTTCGGGACTTTCACGTGGCTGTGGATGACGAGAATCATGTCGTGGGTGTTTGTGGCCTGAATATCGTCTGGGCAGATTTGGCTGAAGTCTACTCGCTGGCCGTCGACGCATCGCAGCAAGGTAAAGGACTTGGCAGCCGACTCGTCGAAGCGACCATCGAAGACGCACGGGAGTTAGGCATCGCCAAGCTCATGAGCCTGACCTATGAGCAGCGATTCTTTGAGCGTCTGGGATTCACGGTTGTGGATCGGATGACGCTACCGTTAAAAGTCTGGAGCGAGTGTGTGCATTGCCCCAAGAATCAGGCATGCGACGAAATCGCCATGGTCTATCAACTGGACGTCCCCACAATCGAAGCGCCCAAGCCAGGCCAGTCTGTGGGCAACATCATCGAACTTCCCGTGTTGGCCAACGACATGGAACATCCTGACGTAAAATCATGACCGTGACCAAGCAGCCGACACATCCATGGTTAGCTGATCTGC
Organism: Phycisphaerales bacterium UBA7800; assembly: GCA_002480565.1. Classification (GTDB taxonomy): domain Bacteria; phylum Planctomycetota; class Phycisphaerae; order Phycisphaerales; family Phycisphaeraceae; genus UBA7800. The sequence continues at coordinate 37,023 of DLCK01000082.1, forward strand.
TCGATAGTTCACAGGTCAAGATCATCACCCGCCAACTTGCTTCGGCGAAGGTCAAGCGTTTTGTCGCGCACGGTTCGCAAGGTTCAAGTGCGGCCCTGCTGTGTGGTGCCGTTGCATTACAAGGCCATCGCCACATTCTCATGGTCGTCGGACATCTGGATGATGCAGATAACGCAGTCGAAGATTTGGAACTTTGGCAGCAAGCAGGTCACGATCTGCAAGTCCGGCGCTTTGGCGCGTTGGAAGTATTACCCGGTGAAAGCAGTGTCTCACTGGAACTGCTCGCAGAGCGGTTATCGCTTGTACACGAGATGTCCGACTCCGCAAGCAACTATGCCAAGCCGATGGTCATCGTCGCTCCGGTTCAGGCTCTGATGCAGTCGGTGCCCATCCCCAGTGCGATTCCGGATATGGCATTGACGCTTAAAGTCGGCCAGGAACTCTCGCCGGGCAATCTTGCGACATGGCTCACCGATGCAGGCTATCAACGTGTCGAAGGCATCGAACAACCCGGTGAATTTGCCGTCCGTGGCGGGATCGTCGATATCTACCCCCCCATGGGTGCCAATCAGGACCCTGTACGCCTGGACTACTTCGGTGACGATATCGACAGCATCAGCATGGTCGATCCCGACACCATGGGCAGTGGCAAGCGACTGGAGAACGTCCAACTCATCGGCGCCAAACTTGAGCAGCTCCAGTCCGACAATGCGACCACCGCGCTTTGGGAATTACTCCCCAAAGACACCGCAGTGGTGCTCCACGAAGTAATGGAACTCTCCGAGCAGGCACGAGGTTATTACGAACGACTCACCAATCCTGTAGGCATTTACGCTCCGACCACGGTCTTTAAATCGCTGATCAAATTCCCGCACGTGGAGATGAACCAGTACAGCTCAACCAGCGGAACGGAAACCGCGGTCACCTTGCCCATCGGTTCACTGACTCCCTTTAGCGAAACCGCATCCACTGCGGTCAAAGAGTTGGGCGAACGTATCGAAACGGGGTCTGACCCCGTTTTAGTCAACGGCTCTGAGACAGTCAAAAAACTCGTAGTCCTCTGTCCAAAGCCTGCTGAACGCGAACGACTCATCGAACTCATCGAGCAACACATCCCCGGCATGCTCGACCAACTGACCATTGAAGTCGGTTACCTCTACCGCGGATTCACCTGGCAGAATGATGATGGCACGGAGATGATCCTTGTCCCGCATCAGGAAATCTTCCACCGCTATGAAGTCCGTCGAACCATCCGCCGACTTTCAGGTTCACAAGCTGCAGGCAGTCGCGCATCCGACGCGTTTCTGGACTTAACACCCGGTGATTATGTCGTGCACATCGACCATGGCATCGCCCTCTTCCGAGGCCTCCGCGCCATGACCCCCGGAAGCAAAAGAACTGCAGACAACCAGCCGCTTCCGACCAAGAAAAAGAAAACCGACAAGTCTGCCCCGACTGAAGAATATCTGACTCTTGAGTTTGCCGACCGCGCGATGCTTCATGTCCCTGCGACGCAGATCGACATGGTCAGCAAGTACATCGGCGGATTTGAAGGTCGACCACCGCTTTCGAAACTTGGTGGCAAGCGTTGGGAAAAACAAAAAGAGCAAGTCGAAGATGCTGTCAAGGACATGGCCAGCGAATTGCTACGCGTTCAAGCTGCACGTCAAGCCATCCCCGGTATCCGCTTCCCCGACGACACCAAGTGGCAAAGAGAGTTCGAAGCCGAATTCCCATACCAGGAGACCGAAGACCAACTCTCGGCAATCCATTCCTGTAAACAGGACATGATGTCGCCACGCCCCATGGATCGACTCATCTGTGGTGATGTGGGATTCGGCAAGACCGAGGTCGCCATCCGTGCTGCGTTTAAAGCAGCCGACTCGGGCAAGCAGGTTGCTGTCCTCGTCCCCACCACAGTCTTGGCTGAGCAGCACGAACGAACCTTCAAAAAGCGCATGGCCGACTATCCGATCAACATCGAATGCATCAATCGCTTTAAGACCGGCAAGCAAGCCAAAGCCATCATCACCGGCCTGGCCACCAAGTCCGTCGACATCGTCATCGGAACCCACCGACTCTTGAGCAAGGACATCCGTTTTGCGGATCTGGGCTTGGTCATCATCGACGAGGAACAACGCTTTGGCGTTGAACACAAAAACAAACTCCTGCAATTCCGACTCACCGCAGATGTGCTGACACTTTCCGCCACGCCAATCCCGCGAACACTGCATATGTCGATGCTCGGATTGCGCGACATCAGTTCGCTGACCATCCCCCCTGCGGATCGACGTGCAATTGTCACAGAAGTGCTCAGCTACAACGAACACCGTGTTAAAAATGCCATCATCCGTGAACTGAATCGCAATGGGCAGGTCTACTATGTCCATAACCGCGTGCATGACATTCAGTCGGTCGCAGATAACGTCAAACGTCTTGTCCCTGACGCGCGTGTGATCATCGGACATGGGCAGATGGCGGGACATGAACTGGAGCGCGTCATGCTCAAGTTCATCCGCAAGCAGGCGGACGTGCTGGTGTCCACCACCATCATTGAATCGGGCATCGACATCCCAACCGCCAACACCATGATTATTGATCAGGCGGATATCTTCGGCCTTGCTGAACTGCATCAATTGCGTGGGCGTGTCGGGCGGTACAAGCATCGTGCGTATTGCTATTTGATGCTGCCTGAGGATCGGCCGGTCAATGACAAAGCGGTCAAGCGTCTGCGAGCCATTGAGCAGTATGCGATGCTCGGCGCCGGATTCAAAATTGCGATGCGCGACCTGGAAATTCGTGGTGCAGGCAACCTGCTTGGTTCTGAGCAGTCCGGGCATATCGCAGCAGTCGGCTATGACATGTACTGTCAGATGCTCGAACATGCCACCAAGCGATTGCGTCACGAACGGATCATCGAACCAGCCAAGACCCATCTGGAATTGCCAGCCATCGGCCAACTGCCCAAGAGTTACATCAGCAGTGATAAATTCCGCATGGAAGCCTACCGCCGCCTGAGTCGTGCGTTGTCGATGGATGAATATGATGCAGTGGTCAAAGACATCACCGATGCCTATGGCAAAGCACCATCCCCTGCCCAAACCTACATGGACTTAACTGAAATTCGACTTGCTGCAACGCTGCTTCAAATCGACATTCTCAAACTCGAAGGCCCGGACCTGATCTTCAAAACCAAAGCGCCACAGGAAGTCTTCAAAATTTTTGAAGGTGCCCCCGGACGAGTCAGCCTCATTGATGAGACCACGGTCTACTACCGCCCGCCAGCAAACTACCTGCAACCCGTCTCAACACTCTTGGCAGTCTTGCGCAAGCTATTGGTCCGACCTGCACGGGATATGGACTTCTGATTACTTGCCAGTTGGCAGAACAGATTCAACCGGCACCAAACCCAACTCATCTTCGAGCAGGTCATACAAATCCAACACATCACCAGGGCGACCTGCAATGAGCGTATTCTTACCCATGAGTTTGGGGACCACGCCTCCGCCAGCATGCTGATACAAACCGATATTGCGTTCAAGTTCCTTGGCCACCCATGGATCAGCGATCGCTTGATTCAATGCTGCTTCACTGCCAAAGAGTTCAATGGCTTTGACACGTGCGGCCTGGGCATCGGAAACCGTTTCAATGAGCCAACGATCAAATTCGCTGAACTTATCAGGCAACGCGTGATAAACCGCCAAGGCCAAGATCGCCAGACTGCACGCATCTTTGTGACGTTCTTCAGTTTTGGCCACTGCTGGATTACAGTCGCTATTAAGTGGCATGGGTAAAGCGATGATCGCCAGTTGATCGCCATAACGCGCAACGGCCTGCTGAAGATTCCCATGCAATGCCCGACAGTGTGGGCAGGTGTAGTCAAAGAGATACATCAAAAATTCTTTGGCGTCCGGCGAACCCAATAGCGGATGTTTACTGGGATTGATCGCGACACGATTGCCCATGAGTAAGACCTGTTTACTGCTGATTGCTGCGGGAGCTTTATTGTCCGTGTCAATCACCTGCACGGTATGCGTGACCGCTTTGGTATTAATCTGTAACGACAGCATCGCAACCACAGGCAAGAGTCCAACAAGTGATAAAAACCGCTTGTTCCAAGGGATCAAAACCAATACCAACAGACCGCCCAGCAATCCAAACACATGAGCAGTCATGCACCAGATACATATTTTCTTGAGGATTACAAACTGCAACACCGTAAACCAGACCCCCGCGCCGATAATGCTCATCGCACATAACCCAGCAAGGAGTTGGGCGAGTTGCGCGTTGGGACGTCGCAGACCATTCAGCGAACCAAGAGTGATCAGATAAATCGCAATTGCCAAAGCGCTGGATGGGACCGGGCCAACCTTTGACCACTTACTGTTTAGAACAGACTCACAATCAAATGCGGTGTCCGCGCCGCAACCTGCCATCGCCCCGCCTCCTGAAAGCGAGTGATACAGCAGGTATCCGCTGACTGCTAATGCGCCGAACACCAACACGCGGGCGCCCCAGAGTAAACCACTTGATACAGGTTTCTTATCCGTCATGTTTGAGTAACCTCATATAAGTCGGCCCGGGGGCAAAACCAGCTTTGGCATACATCGGGATCGCGTAACAGCCTGGCGAACGATCCACGATGAGTTGTTGTAACTGAGCACGTTGGCAATGTTCAAGTACATGGGTGAGCATGGTGAGTCCCAATCGTTTACCACGCATCTGAGGGTCCACATAGATCGGGACCAATACGCCGGTTTGGGCTTGTGTAAAGACACCTCCCAATGCGACGGGCTTGCCTGAGATTCGCCCCAGGAACAGGTCGAGTCGTGGTTCGTCGAGTCGATCACACATGACTGAAGCGAGCTGTGATGCGAGTTGCTCATCCCCCCCAAAGTCGGTCATGGCCATGCGATGATAGATGGCTTTGACTTCACGGTATGCTGCCCGCGCGGGGATCACTTGCAGGTCGGTGTTCATGGCTTCGTAAGGTTTGAACTTGGACATCACCAGCAATTGCCGAGTGTCTGCGCGGTAGCCTTGCTTGATGGCATTATTGATCTGCGTCTCGTCAAGCATCGGAGCAATACTGTCGATTACCAATGCATTGAGTTGCTGCTGGGCAAAGTGTTCAAGCAGTTGACTCAAACTTTCGGGACTCCCATCCCATGAGGCAGCACGATTGGCCTGACGGATCAAGGGCGCATCGCTATTGGTCAACGCAATCACGCCATCCAATGTCGTTTCTTCACTGACCATCTGCGACATGGCAAGGGTGGCCTGCTTTAACGCAAGGATCAGCGACTCATCAGAAGGCCTGTAACTTTGCGGGGCAATGGTCAATTCCATGAGGTCTTTCGTTGGCGGGTTGGCAGTTAAACAATCAATCGAGATGGCTTAACACGGGGTCTTTGGTCCCTAGTTGTTCAAAGGCATTTTTGCGAAGGATACAACTGTCACAACAACCACAGGCCCGGCCCTGATCGTCAGGATCATAACAGCTATGGGTCAAACCGTAATCGACCCCGAGCTTTAAACCACGTTCGATAATGTCGGTCTTGGGCAATTGGATCAGTGGCGTGTGAATGGTCAATTGCTTGCCATTGACGCCTGCTTTGGTGGCAAGGTTAGCCATCTTTTCAAAGGCATGAATAAATGCTGGACGACAGTCGGGATAGCCTGAGTAGTCCACCGCATTGACGCCGATAAAAATGTCACCGCAGCCTTTAATCTCACCTAACGCCAAAGCATATGAAAGAAAAATAGTGTTCCGCGCAGGCACATAGGTGACGGGAATTTCGTCTTCGACCATCTGTGATTCGTCACGGTTCTTGGGGACATCAATATCATCAGTCAATGCTGAACCGCCAAAATCACGCAGATTCAGACTGATGGTTTGATGCGAGGCAGCACCAAGTTGATCAGCGATGCGTTTTGCACATTCAAGTTCCACATCGTGACGCTGACCGTAATCAAAGCTCAGCGCGTGACAGGTAAAGCCCTGATTCACCGCAATGGCTAACGTGGTCGCTGAATCCAGACCGCCTGATAGCAGGACGATGGCAGATCGCGAACTGTTGTTAATGGATAATGATTCACTCATGTGATGCATGATAAGGCAGAGGCGTTGGATGGTAAATTTTTGCCTCACAAGTTGGACGAATTGCCAAGTTGCTTAGCTGCTGGTTTCATCCGAATCACTGGGCTTGGGTTGGATGACAACTGTCCGCGCGACCACGTCACCAAGTCGTTGCCGATAGGCGCTGACCACAACAAGCATCGGCAGGACATACCATGCAATGAGGTCGAGAATTTTAAGCAGATTGCGGAGGATGATCTGCCAGACGTCAGGCGATTGACCTGCCATGGTGCAGACGGTGAGTCCCATGATTTTTTTACCCAGTGTCTGTGCGGTGAAAATTTCAGTGACCGTGGTATGAGTGGTGTACAAAGCGATGGTCACCATCCCCGGGACGAGTTGCTCCCAGGAGACCGCCACGCCTGGCCACTGGTCGACGAGTTGTTCCACGGTGATACCAAAACACCAACTGCTGATTAACCCGCAAGGCGCCAGATCAATCATCAACGCCAGAAACCGCCGGGACATGGCAGAAATCTGATACCCATCAGGCACGGTCACACGTGCATTGGCCGGATCACGTCGCCAGACACTGAACATCAACATCACGGCTACCATCAATGCCAGCGAGACCACCAAGCGTCCGGGCTGATTGGTCACATCATTGGGGTTGGCAATGGTGAGTTGGAGCGGCTCTTCGGATTGATTGCCTTGGAGGTCGAGTGTTTGGAGTGATAGTTGCTTGGCAGTATCTTTCTGTTGTTGATCCTGTTCAATCAAAGCAATTTTGTCACTCATTGCCAATAACGGCCACGGCGACATTTTGGGGGCAGTTGATTCAAAAAGGCCTAGTTCCACAATCTGCTCATCAACGATCAAATGAAGATGAATTAAACGTGACTCGATGGTTTTGGCATTCAATGCAACAACGTTGTGTCCTTGAAGATTGAGCCATTGCAGTTGCATGCCATCGCGGACTTGTAAATCCAAAACCTGCGTTGCCCATGTGTCTTGTTTTGGCGTAACGTGGACAAGCTTGTCATTGGCAATCCCCACAAACCCTATTGCATTGTCTTTACTTATGCTGATGAGTTGGAGTTGCTTTAAATCCCACACGACTTGAGGCAATGGTTGTTGTGTCCACTTGCCATTGCGTAACGACATGAGTAATCGCGTGTCCTGCGGGGTGTCTGTGGCTGACTTTAATCGCTCGACAGTTAACTTCGGTTCAAGAATCAGGTGGTAGCCGTCTTCGTTGACCATGCTGCTTAAGACCTTGCCCCCAACGGGGAGATTCAACTGCACGCGCATCTTCGCCACATCAGGGAACGCGCTCTTGGGCGGTGCCACAATCAAGTCAATACTGTAGACACGCGAATCGCCAAAGACCGCAAAGAGTCGTTGGTCAATTGCAGCCAATGAAGTGGGTTGGATATCGCCATTGACCTTGGTGATCTGACGCCAGACATGCATCTCGTCACGGGCGGGATCATGTATGAGCACTTGATACGGGGAGTTGGTTGGCGTCTGTTTGTCTGTCTCCGTCGGCTGCGTCGTCACTGGGACTGGGCGTAAAACCCATTGCAATGTCTCGCCGCCAACTGCAGGTAATGGTGTAGCGTCCGACTGCGCCGATGCGCTGACAGAGAGCCACAAACTCAACATGATCATCAGAACCGTACGTTTCATTGCTCAACACAATACGTCATTGCTGGCGAATCGTCGAGTAACAGGACGTCCGGACGCTGCTGCCGTACAATACTGAACATGGATTGGATTTATCTGGATAACAATGCAACGACCCAGCCTGCCGACGAAGTGACCGCCAAAGTCAACGAGGCCAATGAGCAGTTCTGGGCCAACCCTTCAAGTGTTCACCGCCTTGGGCAGATGGTTCGCCAGCAGTTGGAACTGGCTCGTACGTCAGTCGCTCGACTCATTGGCGCCCGACCACGTGAAATCTTTTTCACCTCCGGCGGGACTGAAGCGAACAACCTTGCCCTGCGTGGCTCGCGTACGACGGTGATTTTCACGTCCCTTGCTGAACATGCAGCAGTGCGTGAGCCGGCTGAAAAACTGGCCAAAGAAGGCGTTCGCCTGGTGATGCTCCAACTCAATAGTTGTGGGATCGTCGAACCCAAGACACTGCAACACGCACTTGAAAATCATGTCCAGCCGGACGACATCCCGCTGGTGAGTCTGCAATGGGCCAACAATGAGACAGGCATGATTCAGCCGATCTCCGAGTTGATTGCCGCAGCTCATGCTCATGAGCATCGCGTTGCGTTTCACGTCGATGCCACACAGGTTGCCGGAAAGCTGCCCATGGATGTGCACGCGATGGATGCGGACATGCTCACGTTAGCCGGTCATAAATTCCATGGACCCAAAGGTGTCGGTGCGTTATATGTCCGACGAGGGATTCGCCTGGAACCTCAAATTCTTGGAGGCCCACAGGAACGCGAGCAGCGTGGCGGGACAGAAAATGTCCCTGCGATTCTGGGGATGGGCGTCGCAGCGGACTTGGCGTATGACTTGATTACCGACAGCCAACGGATTCAAACATTAAGCAAGCTGCGAAACAAGTTGGAACAAACCATCTGCCAATCCTGTCGGGGTGCGGTAATTAATCCCTGTGATCTTTCAGTACCCGGTGAATATCAACGTCTATGGAACACGACCAATCTTGGGTTTCCAAAGCTTGAAGCCGAGGCCATTTTGCTGATGCTTTCGGAGAAGGGCATTTGTGCCTCTGCCGGAGCCGCGTGTAGCAGTGGTTCACTTGAACCGTCGCCGGTATTGCTGGCCATCGGCGTACCCCCGGAAGTGGCGCATGGTTCAGTGCGATTGAGTTTGAGTCGGTACACCACCGAAGATCAAATCGACCGCGCCTGCCAAATCATCCCTCAAGTCATCACAAAGCTGCGCAAGGTGTCGGCGAATGTGATTTGAGATGTCAGCTTAATTGTTGTTGCTTGATTCAATCCTTCTTACACTGATATGTTCTATGACAACCACTCCCCAAACATCGCGTACCAAACTTTCTCAGGAAGCATTTGTTCAGGCTAGCAAGGTGATGCCCGGCGGGGTGAGTTCGCCGGTGCGTGCGTATAAAAGCGTGGGGTGCGATCCGATCTTTGCCAAGAGTGGCAGCGGCTGCATCGTCACTGATATTGATGACAATGACTACATTGATTACGTCGGCAGTTACGGGCCGTTGATCCTTGGACACTGTCCCGATTCGGTGGTCGCTGCGATGACCAAGGCTGCACGCAAGGGGTCGAGCTTCGGCATGCCTACGGAAGCGGAGACCAAGCTGGCGAATATGGTGATTGATGCCATCGACAGCGTGGATCAAGTGCGATTCGTTAACTCCGGCACCGAAGCCACGATGTCAGCCATCCGCTTGGCACGTGCAGCTACCAATAAACCATGCATCATCAAATGCACCGGCTGTTACCACGGGCACTCCGATGGCTTACTCGTCGAAGCAGGCAGTGGTGCGTTGACGTTGGGGCATCCATCCAGTCCGGGTGTGCCTGCGACGATTACGGATAACACATTGCTTTTGCCTTACAACGATCTGGCTGCTGCGGAAAAACTCTTTGCCCAAAAAGCGGATCAAATCGCGGGGATTATTCTCGAACCCATCGCTGGGAATATGGGAACGATCCCCCCTGCTCCGGGATATCTCCAAGGTCTGCGCGATCTGTGTGACAAGCACAATGCCATCCTCATTTTTGATGAAGTGATGACCGGCTTTCGGGTGCATCGCGGTTGTGCGCAAACGCTCTATGGCATCACGCCGGACTTAACGTGTTTAGGCAAAGTCATCGGCGGCGGTATGCCTTGTGCAGCATACGGTGGTAAAGCCGAACTCATGCAGCTCATGGCACCGGCTGGCCCGGTCTATCAGGCAGGCACACTCAGCGGCAACCCCTTGGCCATGGCAGCAGGCATCGCGACACTCACTGAAGTGCTTGATCCTGAAAATGGTGTCTACGAAAATTTGGAAGCGCTCTCTGCGAGATTGCAGTCTGGTTTGGAAGTTGCTGCCAAGACAGCGAACGTCCCCGTGACCGTGCAGCGCGTCGGTTCGATGTTGACCTGTTTCTTCACGCCGACTGCGAATAGTCCGGTGACCTGTTTTGATGATGTGTCCAAGTGCGATACCGAAAAATTCGCAACCTTCTTCCGCACGATGTTGGATGAAGGCGTGCTGCTGCCCCCCAGTCAATACGAAACATGGTTTGTCAGTCATGCTCATGATGAAGCGACTATTGATAAGACCATTGCCGCAGCGGGTAAGGCGTTTGCTGCAATGTGATGCAATGTAGCTTGAATGGCTGAACCACAGAGGCACAGAGACACAGAGCCCGAATAAAAAATGATCATTGGATCCATGGCACGCCCCCCAAAACCATCACGAGTGGTCGCTAAGGCGATTGAGCAATACAAAGCCCAAGAGCTTTCGTACAAGGAATTGATCAAGATACTCAAGCAGTACCCGGATCATCCGATTGGTGACCTGGTGCCGGACTATCGCAGGCAACAACAACAAGACATCATCAACAGTGGTCAAGTTCCCAAGGGTGCCATCATTGCCAATTTGGATAAACAGGCGCCCAACAACTCGTATGACTGCAAAGCCTATTACGAAGACCACGAATTCCGTTGCGAAGGTTGTAGCCAACGTTTTACATGGACCGCTAAAGAACAGCAGCGGTGGTATGAGTCAGTCAAGGGTACTATTTATACAGAGATCAAATTTTGCCGAGACTGTTATCTAAATCACAAGTCAGATAAAAAGCCTATCCAGTAAATGTCCATAAGCGCAGCCCGATTATTAAAATTCAGAATAAGACATGGATTCCCACCTGCGTGGAAATGACGGTAGGTTTTGGCATGACTTGGTTGAGCCGCCCCTGTCTTCGCACCAGAGTACTCTGCCTTGGACTTGAGGATTTTTTGCCTTTCTCTGTGTCTCTGTGACACTGTGGTTCAGCCATCAAATCCCGTATTCCGAACCTCAGTTTCAAATTCCTGCATAAAACCATTACAATCTTCCGTCTTGCCACCGTCTGCGGAGGTGGTTGACATCGATCTTTGTAAAACTGAAGGTGTAACATGGCAGAGCAATTCAAAATTCTGGTCGCTGACAAACTCGCTCCTGAAGGTCTGAAATTCATTGAAGATCAGCCTGATTGTGAACTGGTCAACAAGCCGGGTCTCTCTGAAGAAGCGTACGCGCAGCTTGCTGACGAGTGCGATGCGATGTTAGTCCGTTCTGGTATTAAAGTTACACCCAAGATCATGGCTTCTGCCAAGCAGCTTAAAGTCATCGCTCGCGCTGGCGTGGGTGTCGATAACATCGACCTTAAAGCGGCTACCGACAAGGGCATTTTGGTCCTCAACTCCGCTGAAGCGAGCACCATCTCCACCGCGGAACATGCCTTTACGCTGATGATGGCGTTGTGTCGCAACGTGGGCATCGCTCATCTGACCGTCGCAAACGGCGGCTGGGATCGCAGCAAATTCAACGGCATCACCCTTGAAGGCAAGACGCTGGCCATCGTCGGTTTCGGTCGCATCGGTCAAACCATCGCCAAACGCGCACTGGTCTTTGGCATGGACGTGATCGCCTATGACCCGTTCATCAATGCCAAGACCATGATGGATGGCAAGGTCAAAATGTTCAGCGACTTCAAAGAGATGCTGCCCCATGCCGACATCATCACCTTCCACGTCCCCAAGACTGAACAGACCACCGGCATGCTCAACAAGGACACCTGGAAGCTCTGCAAAAAAGGTGTCCGCGTGGTCAATGCTGCACGTGGCGGGATCGTTGATGAAACCGACCTGCTCGAAGCACTCGAATCCGGCCAATGTGCGGGCATCGCACTGGACGTGTTCACTTCCGAGCCCCCGGCAGAGGACAGCCCATTACGCAACCATCCCAAAATTCTGACCACGCCTCACCTGGGTGCGTCAACGGTTGAAGGCCAAAAGGCAGTGAGCATCATTGCTATCGAAAACGCACTGAGCTACCTGCGGGGCCAAGGTGTCCAGGGCGCGGTCAATGCTGGCGGCTACCGCGTGGATCTGACCGATCACCAAAAACTTTACGTGGACTTGGCGGATCGCATGGCTTCACTGCTTGCCCCGATCTGCACCCGTGGTATTGCCAAGGTCAGCATCGAACTCAACGGCGGCAACCTCAAGGCAGCATCGGGCACCATCGAACGTGTCGTGCTCATGTCACTGCTTAAATCCAGCACCGAAACACCCGTGAACGTCATCAATGTCCGCACCATCGCAGACAGCCGTGGCATGGAAGTGACTTCCAAACTCTGTGACGATAAAGCACGTGGCGAATGTCTGACCGTGCGTGTCCAAGGCCCTGAAGGTTCGGTCACCAGCGACACCCATCCTGCTGACGTAGACCGCCACATCTCCGGCCGCGTGTTTGAAGACAAACGCCCACGCGTCCAGGAAATCAATGGCTACTACATGGACATGGTTCCGGCAGACAACATGATGCTCATCCGCAACGAAGACCGTCCGGGTATCATCGGTTTGGTGGGTAACACCATGGGTGAAGCAGGCGTGAACATCGCGGACATGGCCATCAGTCGCCGTGACAATACCGCGTTGATGGTGCTCAAGGTCGATGACATGCCCAGTGCAGACCTGATTGCCAAGCTCAAAGCCCATGACGGAATCCTGCATGTGTCGAGCGTGAAGCTCCCCGCAGAAAAAGCCTAACCTCCCGGCCCCCGGAATTGTCCCCGGAGACAGTGCGTCAGATGAGTCTGACGTTGCGGACAAATCTGGTGGATTGGGTGTGAAATGGGTTTATCACAATAAAACAGAGTTATATAAAACGTCAACGACGACCTGCTTGAGAATGGCTGTCGTTCGGGCGTATCGCGTTTATCACATGCAGAATTCACGGATGATCGAGTCACAACAAGCGTATTGGAAGCTCGAACAAATGGATGTTTACCGGAATTGAACAGCGTTCCCAATTGCCAAGCTGTCTCTTTACCCCGATAATGCCCTACTTGTACTTGAATAGATGTCTTCGGACTTAATTTAATCATTCGTGGCACCCAATATCTGTGCCAAACGGTGGCTTGCCCACCCCAAAGGAAGGACCCTTCATCCATGTCATACGACTCCACCATTCATGCCAAAGCGGTTGACATCGCCAAGCTGAATTATGAAATCACTGCTGCAGCTGGTTCCGGTCACCCCACCAGTGGCGCTTCATTGGCTCATCTGGTCACTGTGTTGATGTATCAGCACATGCGTTATGAACCAGCCAACCCGGGGCATATCTGCTCGGATCGCCTGGTGCTTAGCGAAGGACATGCCGTTCCCATTCTCTATGCAGCTTGTGCGGACCTTGGTGTTCGCGTGGGTAAGAATCCTGAAGACCTCAAACCCTTGACACGTGAGATGGCGATGACACTCCGCGAGATTGACTCGTTGGTGGATGGCCATCCCAATCCGGTTGAAGGTTTCCCGTTCTTTGATGCAGCGACCGGTTCACTGGGTCAAGGACTTTCGGTTGCCGCGGGTCTTGCGATTGCTGCAAAGCTTGATGGTTTGGACAAGCGTATTTTCTGCATCATGGGTGACGGCGAATCGCGTGAAGGTCAGGTCTGGGAAGCCGTGGACTTTTTACGTGACGAAAACCTCAAGGCCGTACTGCCCATCTTCAACTGCAATGTCTTTGCTCAGTCGGACGAAGTGAGCCCACAACAGTCCGCCGATGTGCTTGCTGCCAAGCTTGCTGCTGCCGGCTTTGATGTGAAGGTCATTGATGGTCACGCGCCATCCGAAATTCTCGCTGCGTTGGAAGCCCATGCAGCTGGCCAGAACAATGATGAAGCTCCCATCGCCATTGTCGCCAAGACGGTTAAGGGTTGGGGTAGTGCCTCTCAACAAGGTAACGGCCATCACGGTCAACCTGCCAAGGGTGAGGGCCTGACCGTTGCGTTGGATGAACTGGCTGCCACTGGCCGTCAGTTGGGCGCGATCATGGATACCCCACTGAAAATTGGATTGATGACACCAGGCAAACCTCAAGCCCCTGCCAATACCGACGCTCCATCATTTACCGAAGCACTCAAGCAGTTCGGCATGGAAAGCGTGTTGGAATCAGGCAAGATGGCTACCCGCAATGCGTACGGTGTCGCCCTGCGTGCACTGGGTCATTCCCGGCCCAATGTGGTCGCACTGGATGCGGATGTGCGTGGTTCAACCGGCGCAGTTCAGTTCTACAAAGACGAAGCACTTAACAGTCGGTTTGTGGATTGTCGCATCGCTGAACAGAACATGGTCAGTGTGGCAGCAGGTCTCAGCGCAGCAGGCAAAGTCCCCTGCGTTTCGACGTTCGCCAAGTTCCTCACCCGTGCCTATGACCAGATTGAAATGTCGATCAACTCCGGCGCATCAATCAAACTTGTCGGCTCACATGCGGGTATCACACTTGGTGCAGACGGTCCTTCACAGATGGGTATGCCCGACGTGTCCTGGTTCCGCAGCTTCACAACAATGAAGACTGCCAAGGGTAATCCGGGCTTTTACCTGCTCCAACCCTCCGATGCCTATCAGGCTTACCAACTGCTGCTCAAGTCTGCGGACTATGACGGCAGCGTGTACATGCGGACTGCTCGTCCCGATGCGGAATTCCTTTACAGTGATAATGTCGAGTTCAAACTTGGTGGCCACGAAGTGCTTGCTGAAGGTCGCGACCTGCTGATCATCGCTGCTGGCTACATGGTTCACGAAGCGAACAAGGCTTTGGACCTGCTCGATGCTCAAGGCATTGATGCGACGCTTGTTGACCTTTACTCCCTGCCGTTTGATGCCGATGCGATTCTTGATCTTGCCAACGAAAACAACGGCATGATTCTGACGCTCGAAGACAACTACGGCGGTGGTATCGGCAGTGCAATCGCCGACGCGGTTTCTGCCGATGGTGGTGGCTTCAACGTCAAACAGATGTTCTGCCAACAGCTGCCCAAGAGTGGTAAGAGTGGTGATGAAATCCTCAAGCTCTGCGGTCTTGATGCACCAAGTGTCGTCAAGCAAGCGATGAGCCTGCTGGAACTCACCGGCGCATGATCTATGATCATGCAGGGACTAGGGACTAGCGACTAGGGACTAGGGAAAGACAGAAAATGTTTCTGCTATTTCCGGTCTATGTCTTGAGCCCTAATCCCTAGTCCCTAGTCGCTAGTCCCTGGTATTCCATGCTTGAACTGTTTGGTGACAATCTTGTTGATCTGATGTATCGCGGCGGAGTCGTGATGTGGCCACTGCTTGCGATGAGTGTCATTGGCGTGACGTTGTGCATCGAACGGCTGTGGTTTTGGAGCACCAATAACCGCCCCGGACGTCATGATGATCTCCAACGCCTGGCAAGACTACTTCGAGATGGTGAACATGACAAAGCCATCCAACAGGTAAACAATGATCGCAGTGTCTATGGCAGGTTGGTTTTGAGACTACTCGACGAGCCGATTTCCGAAGCCCTGGTCGTGGATGTGGTCGAATCCCAACGCCCAAGACTTGAGCGGTTCATGCCCACGTTATCGACGATCATCACAGCCGCGCCCATGCTTGGGATTCTGGGGACCGTGCTGGGTATCATTTCCAGCTTTGAAGTGATTGGTCAGGCAGGCAGTGCCGGCGACCCGTCATTGGTCAGCCAAGGCATTGCCGAAGCTTTATTGACCACGGCAACGGGACTTATTGTCGCACTACTTATACTCATCCCGTATAACCTGTTCCGATCTCAGGTGGATCGGACCCTTGGTCGCATCGAAATGCTCGTTGCAGCCATTGAAGGTCCCAAAACCATCGTAAAATCAAAAGATTAAGCCTGTTATACAGAAATTTCATGTTAGGGCTCAATAAGGTAGCGGTTAAATGCCGACTTGATGTACAATTCCCTGTGAGGTTTGGACCGGGAATTTGTTAAGCTAGAAGGCACTCTAGCTGCTATTACTTTGCACATACCCTTCAAGGACGAAAGAATGCTCCATCCTCATCAAGCTACGATTCGCAAATTCGACGTTGTCCCTTCTCTTCCAAAGTCTCTAGAACCTCTACTGGAAATCGCCCATAACCTCTGGTGGTCCTGGCATCCCGAAGCACGCGACTTGTTTGTCCGCGTGGATCGTGATCTGTGGATCAAGTGTTATCACAACCCTGTGAAAATGCTCGGTGAATGCCCCCAGGAACGCCTGGACGAAATCGCCAAGGACGAAGGTTTCCTCAATGTGCTCGATCGTTGCTATGAAGCAATGAAGCGACACCTTGAACGCCAACCCTGGCTCAAAAAATCACAACTGGATCCGGGCGACTTTACCGTTGCCTATTTCTGTGCCGAGTTCGGTCTCACCGAATGTCTGCAGATTTACTCCGGTGGTCTGGGTTGTCTTGCAGGTGACCACCTTAAATCAGCCAGCGAACTGGGGCTTCCCCTGGTCGCAGTCGGGCTGCTGTATCGCAACGGTTACTTCCAGCAATATCTCAACGCCGACGGCTGGCAACAGGAATACACGCCAGACCTGGACTTCTCCAACCTGCCGATCCAACCGGTCAACAATGCCGATGGCAATCAGGTTGTCGTCAGTGTCCAACTCCCCGGCCGCGAAGTGAAGATTGCCCTGTGGCTTGTCACCGTCGGACGCATCAAACTTTACCTGCTGGACACCAACCAACCGGAAAATGATCCTGCGGATCGCGCCATCACCAGCCAACTCTACGGCGGTGATATGGAAATGCGTATCAAGCAGGAATTGATCCTGGGTATCGGCGGTGTTCGCGCACTTGAAGCAATCAACATCCGCCCGGACATCTGCCACATGAATGAAGGCCACTCCGCCTTCCTGGCATTGGAACGTATCCGTCGCCTGATTGAAGAACATAACATCAGCTTTGACGAAGCCCGTCAGTTTGCTGGCGCCTCACACATCTTCACGACACACACGCCGGTCCCCGCGGGTATTGACCGCTTCCCACCGGATATCGTCGAGCGTTACTTCAAGGACTACGTCTCAAGCCTGCGCCTGGATATGGAAGGACTCCTTGCACTGGGTCGTGAAAACGTCTCCAACAAGCGTGAGTTTTTCTCCATGGCTGTGCTTGCGATCCGGACTGCCGAAAAAGCCAACGGTGTGTCGGAACTCCACGGCGATGTCTCCCGTGACATGTGGCGAAATATTTGGCCCGGCCTCGTCAAAGACGAAGTTCCAATCACCCACGTCACCAATGGTGTCCATGCACGCAGCTGGCTGTCCGGTGACCTGATCAACCTCCTTGACCGTTACATCGGTGCCCGTTGGCAGGACGCTCCTGCGGACCAAACCGTGTGGGAAGGTATCGACGAAGTACCCGACGAAGAACTGTGGCGCGTCCATGAACGTCGTCGTCATGGCATGATCGTCTGGACCCGTCGCAAACTCCGTAAGCAACTCGAAGCCCGTGGCACGCACCCTGCGGAAATCCGCAAGAGCATTGACGCGTTGGACCCTGATGCCTTTACCATCGGTTTTGCCCGACGCTTTGCGACTTACAAACGTGCCAACCTGCTTTTCCGCAATCCCGATCGCCTCCGCGCGTTACTCGGCAGCACCGATCGCCCGCTGCAGATTCTCATTGCCGGTAAAGCACATCCGGCTGACGGTGGTGGTAAAGACCTCATCCGTCAGATCGTCCACTTTGCCCGTGAATCGGAATTCGGTCACCGCGTCGTCTTTGTCGAAAACTATGACATCAACGTCGCCCGTTACCTTGTCCAGGGTTGCGATGTCTGGCTTAACACCCCGCGTCGGGGCATGGAAGCTTCCGGTACCTCAGGCATGAAGGCTGCCCTTAACGGCACCATGCATGTCTCCATCCTCGACGGCTGGTGGGACGAAGCCTACTCCAACGCACTGGGTTGGCAGATCGGTCGCGGCGAATCCTATGCCGACGTCGACATGCAGGATGACATCGAATCCCAGGCGTTGTACCAACTCCTTGAACAGCAGATCCTCCCGATCTTCTATGATCGCAACGAAAACGGCGTGCCCACCGAATGGGTCAGCCGCATGAAGAACTGTATCCGCGTCCTGGCTCCCATGTTCAACACCAACCGCATGGTCAAGGAATACGCAGAAAAACTGTACCTGCCTGCACTGAAGCGCACGCGATACCTTGGTGAAAACAAACTTGAGAAGTCCATTGAACTGGCACATCTCAAGTACAAGCTGCGTGACAATTGGGGCCAACTCAAGATCGAATCCGTCACCGCCCCAACCGATGGTGCCATGGGTGTCCGTCAGAAAATGCCTGTGGAAGTGGTCGTCAATCTCAGCCATCTCACACCTGACGTACTCGAAGCACAAGTCTATGTCGGCCATGTCGACAATGACGGTCAGATTTGTGATGGCCAGTTCTTCAACCTCAAGCACCAGGAAGATCTCGGCAACAATCGTCACCGTTATGTCGGAGACATCTCCGCGATCTCCAGTGGTCGCTACGGCTTTGCGGTTCGCATCGTCCCCGGCGGCGAACTCTTTGGCGAAACACCTGCACCGGGCATGGTCCTTTGGGAACATGGCCACCAACCAGCGGCTGTAAAAAAAGCACCCGCAGCAACCAGTAACGCCTAAGTCATCTGACAATTGAAAATTCAAAACAACGCCAGGACCGTCAAACGTTCTGGCGTTGTTTTTGTTTCAAGCATTCTCCTGCTCTGCTAGAATGTTCCCATGCGACACCTATGCCGTCTGAGTTTACTGCTTTGTCTTTTCACGCTTTTGGGTTGTGAAGGGTTATCACATCCGGGTGCAACGGATCGCATCAGGCGTCTAAGCAGCTTTGAAGCATCCAACGCTCAAACACCTGACTCGTTTTATGATTCGAAATATTACGTCGATGATAAAACACCTCATCAGCGTCTGGATGAACAATTCGACAAAGTGGATAATACAGTCCAATAACTAAAAATGAACGCACACATGCGACGCTTTTATCCACTGACAATTGTGCCATATACACAGACGTCTAATCATTGAGCTAGTTATCACGATGTCGCAAATTTGCTTGTCTTTAGCAATCAGCTGAACTATAATGTTTTGTTGATGCGTAAGTCTGCCTCCCACCCGCCCATTTACTGCTGCTGTTGACTTGGCTGCTTTGCTCCATGTCCAACGGCTTGGTGGTGCTTTGCATCATGGGGTACAGTTCTCACCCGCAAGTCGAGTTTGCGATTAAAGATTCATGCACGCCTGCCGCGGATGCACACGACAGCTGTGACAGTCAAAGAACCGACATCTGTGTCGCCCATCAGGATTGCACAGACATCCCTTTCTCATTGCAGCTTGCTCCGGTCGTCAATCTGGACTCGGACCAGCAGTCGATGATGCTGGCTATTGCCCCAATCATCCTGTCACATATTGACACCGGTTTGGCAAATGACTCTACCGCTGCGTCTTTGCCACCACCTTGGCGTAATCACGCGCCACCTGCCGATCCAGCCACCACTTCCGGCTCGATCACACTGCTTATCTGAATCACATCCATTGCTCTTCTGCCCAGACTCAAACCCTTGAGTCCGTTATTCATTGTCTATTAATCCAACCGGAGTAACCGCCATGTATCAATGGTGTTTTTATGCCTTGTCCGCCATCACATTGTCCTTAACTGCTTGTTCATCACATCCCTTGATGGATCAACCGGTCACCAGGCAATCAGAAACCTTACAAGTCAGTTCTAATCCAATCACACACCCCACAGGTGTGCTGACACTCAAACAATCACTTGCTCTTGCGATGGATCATGCCCCTGCATTACAAGCAGGTCGCCTGCAACTCCAAGCCCTTGAAGCACGCAAAGACCATACAGGTCTCCGCCCTAAGCCTGAGTTGGAAATCGAGTTTGAAAACTTCGCAGGTTCAGGCGAATTTCAAGGCGTCGATGCACTGGAAACCACCATCAGTCTGGCACAATCTTTTCCCCTTGGTGGAGATCTGAAATATATGAAACTCATCGCTGGCAAAGAATCCGAGTTGGCTTCATGGGATCAACAGGCTCTGCGCGTTGAACTGCTAAGCACCGTCACCCAACGGTATCTTCAAGCGTTAACCCTTCAGCAGCGCCTAAAGCAGAGTACCCAATCCCTGCAACTTGCCACGCAGGTTCAAACACTGACTGACAAACGTATCAAAGCAGGTGTCGCCCCACCACTTGAACGGATTCGCGCCGACGTGCAGGTCGCCCAGGTCAAACTTGAACATCAAAAAGTCCAACGCCAACTCACCGCCAGCTATCAGCAGTTGGCTTTGACCTGGGGCCAATCGCAAGTGACATTCGACAGTGTTACCGGCGATTTGGAAACCCTCACAGACCTGCCAAAGATAACCAATCTGTTTGAACAAGTTGCCAAGCATCCACTGATCGCACGTTGGGCCAGTGAATTGTCATTGCGTCAAGCACAGCATCAATTGGCCAATGCGCTTGCGGTTAACGATCTGACTGGTCGGATTGGATTGAAGCATGACAATGATGCCAACGATCACGCCCTTGTGATTGGGTTATCCATGCCGCTGCCGATTTCGGATCGCAACATGGCAGACCGCCTTTCCTCAAGGATTGGCATGCAGGCCGTCCCTCACCAAAAACGTGAGGCTCAACGCCAATTGCAGCAAACACTCGTCGATGCCTACACGCAATTAGCCATTGCTCATGATGTGGCAATCGCACTGCGTGAAGATGCACTCCCCAAAGCTCAGCAGGCATTTGATGTCACCCGCACAGCGTTTGAGCAAGGCGATGTCCAGTTCATTGATGTCATTGATGCTGAACAAACACTCAACCAGATGCACAGCCAATACCTCGATGCGTTGGCAAATTACCATCTCGCCTCAGCATGGATAGAAGGCCTTATCTGCCAACCGTTGAATCAAACCACCAAACCTTAATCTCAATTTTCACTGGAGATTTACCATGAAATACATGTCAACCAAGACACGTTTGTTAATTGCAAGCATCCTGCTGTGTATGGCCACGGTCCTTTATGCTCAACATGACGGCCATGACCATGACAAGCCTGCGGCAAAACTCAAAGCAGACAAACCCACCCCAGCCAAACATGATGAGCATGACGGACACGATCATGCCTCGCATGCCAAGCCTGCCCAAACCAAACCACAAGTCCATGATGATGATCACGACAAAACCAAAGGCCATGATGACCATGACGATCATGACGACCACGACGACCAGGCAGGGCATGATGATCACGAAGACGAAGGCCCGATCAAAATCGACCCGGCAATGCTCAAACGTTTTGACATAAGACTTTCCCAAGCAGGCCCTGGCGTAATTAATCGTCGTACAACGCTCTCGGGGGAAGTGGTCTTCAATGCTGACCGCATCGCCCATGTCACCACACCGGTCGGGGGCATTGTCAGCACAGCCAAAACCAGTGTCGGCGATCAAGTCAAAGCCGGCCAAACACTGGCTCATATCAGCAGTCGGGAATTAGCAGCATTGCGCAGTGAGTTGTTGGCAACCCGCGCACGCTGGGAATTAGCCAAGGAAAACGCAGCACGAGACAAACGACTCTTTGACGAAAAAGTCGGTACCCAGCGTGCCATGCTTGAATCAAAACAAATCGCCCGTGATGCACAAATCCAATACGATCTGGCGGAAAACGCCTTGCATGCACTTGGCTTTGCACACAAACAGATCACCCAAATCCAATCCGATCACGCAGGACTCAGTCACTATGAGCTAACCGCTCCCATTGCCGGCACAGTCACACAACGTCACCTGACGCTCGGTGAAAACATTTCACCTGACTCGGCAAATGCAGCATTTATCATTGCTGATATCAGCAGCGTCTGGATCAATCTCTCAGTCTATCAACGTGACCTAGCGCTTATCAAAAAAGGCAGTGATGTTGATCTTCAATTCGGCCATCATCTCCCCGATGCCAAAGGTAAGATCGCATTTATCACCCCATCCATGGATGAAAAAACCCGAACCGCCACCGCGCGTGTGATTATCGACAATTCTGACGGACACTATCGCCCCGGACTCTTTGTCAATGCCAAGGTTCACACCAACACGCACAACGTTCCAATCGCTGTTCCCAGCAGCGCCATTGTCGACGTCGAAAACCAGCCGGTAGTCTTCATTCAAACCGAACATGGCCTTGAACCGCAACCTGTGAAAATCGGTGAGTCGGATCAACAGACAGTCCAAATCGTTCAAGGGTTAACCGCTAGGCAAATCTATGTCTCACATAATGCATTTGCTCTTAAAGCTCAGTTGCAGAAAGGAGCCTTCGGTCACGGTCATGCTCACTGATCGCGGTTTGAAGAAAATACCATGATAGACAAACTTATTGATTTATCCCTTGGGAACAGGCTGTTGGTGGTCGTTCTTGCGATCCTCCTGATGTTCGCAGGTTACTGGTCCTACAACAAACTTCCCGTGGACGCATTCCCGGATGTCTCGCCTAATCTGGTCCAGGTGTTTACCGTCACCGATGGGTTGGCACCTGAAGAAATTGAAATGCACGTAACCTATCCCGTCGAAGCTGCGATGACGGGTTTACCTGGTATTGAAAAAATCCGCAGTGTGTCGAACTTCGGTCTCTCGGTGGTGAATGTCTATTTCGAAGATGGGATGGACATGTACTTCTGCCGGCAGTTAGTCAATGAACGACTCAGTGAAGCCCGCGCCCACATCCCTGAGGGATTCGGTGAACCGGAAATGGGCCCTATCTCCACGGGGATGGGTCTGGTTCTGTTTTACTATCTGCATGACACCACGGGGACCTACACACTTGAAGAGCTTCGAACCATGCAGGATTGGATCGTCAAATTCAATCTGCAAACCGTGCCAGGTGTCACCGAAGTCCTGGGCATCGGTGGCTACGAAAAGCAGTATCAAGTCATCATTGATCCGCAGGCACTGCTTCGCTATGACGTGTCCATCAATGATGTGATCCAGCGCGTCCGTGCCAACAACCTCAACGTCGGCGCTCAGTTTATTGAGAAAAATGCCGAGGAGTTGGTCGTGCGATCCGTCGGACTGACGCGTGGGATTGATGACCTCAAAAAAATCGTTATCAAGTCCGTTGATGGGCGTATTGTCTATCTGGATCAACTGGCGGACATCCAGATCGGGGGCGCGATCCGCCGCGGACTGCAAACGCGCAACGGTGATGGTGAAGTCGTCGCTGGCATGGTCATCAAGCTGTATGGCACAAATGCTTCGACCGTCATCAACCAGATCGAAGACCGCATTACCAAGATCAATCTGGCGTTACCGCAGGGCGTGAAAATCGTCCCGTATTATCAGCAGAAAGAAATCGTCGAAGCATCCGTCAACACGGTTACACAGGCTTTGATCCAAGGCATTGTGCTGGTGGCAATTGTTCTGCTGCTATTTATGGGAGGCCTAAGACCCTCATTGGTCGTGGCGATTGCGATCCCGTTTTCCGTGCTATTTGCGTTTATTGCCATGAAATACTTTGACCTTTCAGCGAATCTCATGTCGCTGGGCGGATTGGCCATCGCCATTGGGATGATGGTGGATGGGACGATTGTCGTCGTGGAAAATATCGACCGACACTTTCGGGAAGGTCACGAACAGGAGTCTCGCATCAAGCTCGTGGCACGTGCCTGCAAGGAAGTCGGACGCCCGATTGTCTTTGCCATCGCCATCATTATTCTCGTGTTCCTGCCACTATTGACCCTCCAAGGTGTCGAAGGCAAGATGTTCAAACCACTGGCTTACACTGTCTCTCTGGCCATGCTCGGATCACTGGTCTTTGCAATACTACTTGCCCCGGTCTGCAGCGACCTGTTGATGCGACGCCGTAAACGTAAATCAAAGACGCTACCCAGTGAACCAATGATCGTGCGACTGTTGTTGATCCCCTACCGACCACTATTGAAGCTGTTCATCAAGGTGCGACTCTTAGCCGTGCTGCTGGTGCTTGGTTTACTTGGATTAGGGATAAGCATCTTCCCGCAACTCGGCTCGGAGTTCACCCCCAAACTCCGCGAAGGCACCATCGTCGTTCGCCTGAGTATGGCTCCGTCGATCTCGATAAATGAAAGCCGGCGTAACACGCTGATTGTTGAAAAGCTACTATTGGAGATTCCCGAAGTAAGTGAAGTGACTTCACGCGTGGGTCGTGGTGAAGTCGGAGCCCATGCCGACCCGGTCAACTCTGCGGAAATGTTTGTGATTCTCAAACCCAAGGATCAGTGGCGGGATCATGCCAATCAGCAGTCGATTGAAGAATCCATCCGACGTACAGTCGATGATTTACCAGGTATCCAGGCCAATCTCACACAGCCTATCGAGATGGCGGTCGATGAATTGCTTGAAGGTGTCAAAGCAGAACTGGCAATCAAACTCTACGGTGATGATCTGGACACGCTTGTTCAAGCCGCAGATCAAATCGCGCAGGTTGTCGGTCAAGTGGAGGGTGCGACCGATGTGCAAGTCGATCAAGTCACCGGCACGCCGCAACTGCTCATCGAGCCGGATCGCCAGGCCATCGCGCGATTTGGATTGAACATGGAAGATGTCCAGAACGTCATCCAGGCAGCAGTCGGCGGGATGGACACCGGTGAAATTTTTGAAAACATCCGACGATTCCCCATTCATATCCGCTTTGCGTCTGAATCAAGAGACAATGCACAGGCAATTGGTAACATCCTCATTGATGCTCCCGATGGTCTGCGTGTCCCCTTGAATCAGGTTGCACAAATCCGACAGGTCGTCGGACCACGTCAAATTACCCGCGAAGACAATCAGCGATTTATCAGCATCCAATGTAATGTCGTTGGTCGGGACATCGGCACGTTTGTCGCAGATGCACAAAAGCAAATCGACACACAACTTGACCTGCCAGCTGGATACCTCACACAGTGGGGTGGACAGTTCAGACTCCAACAACAGGCCAATAAGCGATTGGCAGTTGTCGTGCCAGTAACGTTGATGTTGATTTTGATCCTTCTATACAGCAGTTTCCAATCCTTGAAGAACGCGCTGTTGATTTTGCTGAATATCCCATTGGCATTGGTGGGTGGTGTACTGGCGTTATGGCTGACAAATCAAAACCTCTCGGTGCCGTCGTCGATTGGTTTTATCGCCTTGCTTGGCATCGCAGTTGAAAACGGCATGGTCCTGGTGACCTGTATCAATGAACTTGTCTCAAAGGGCCATGACATGGATGCTGCCAGTGAACAAGGCGCTGCCATGCGATTACGCCCCGTCCTGATGACGGCTGTAACCACTGCACTTGGACTCATCCCCCTGCTTTATGCAACGGGAACCGGTAGCGAAGTCCAAAGGCCTCTGGCGACAGTCGTCATCGGCGGGCTGGTCACTTCAACACTCCTGACACTGCTTGTCTTACCAGCCTTGTATCGCTGGTTTGGTAACCATGCACGAACATCCCATTAAAAATACTTTTCAAAGGAACACACACATGAAACGACTTTTTCAACTCACAACAGTGCTGTTTGTCTCTGGACTCATCGGCTGCAGTAATACTGCATCTTTGTCATCCAACACAACAATTCAAAACACAAAGCACATCCAGATCAAAGCTGTCACAACACAGCAACAAGACAATGCGCTGGTGATTCAAGGCAGCATCGAACGCGACCGCCTGTACCGTGGCAATATGCATGGTCATGTCATGGTGTCGGTTTTGGATGCTGCGGGTACAGCGATCGACCAGAAGACTGTCGCCTACAGTACAACATCACTATTGCCTGAGGGCATCCGCAGAACACCCTTTTCAGTGACGTTGCCGGGAGTCAGTGAATCGAGCAATCGGATTGTGTTACAACTCCACAAGCGAAACACTTGTGAATGCGATGTCTAAAACGTGGTAATCAAGATTTCCGAAGCTATGGCGTAACTGCCCAATGGTGTCGGGCCAACACCTGCAATTCACCGATGACCTGGGCATACGTCGGGTCATCGGTGAAGCTGCGTGTTTCATCAGGATCGACCTGATAGTCATACAATTCCCGCGCAATTACCTTGCCGGACTTGGCGCCTTTGCGATAGGGCTTTTGAACCCATTCAATGTAGCGATACCGCTGAGTTCGCAGCGCATAGCCCATCACCGGTTCACCATCTTCTGACCAACGTGAGAACTGACTGATGGCAGCTTGTTTGATGATCTTCGACGGATCATTGAGTACAGGCAAAAGACTCTCACCAGCTAAATGAGTTGGCTTTGGCAAACCTGCCAGATCACACAACGTCGGGTAGATGTCCACGAACTCCGTGGGCATTTGCGTAGAGGTCCCCTTTGACGAAATCCAGGGCGCACTGATAATCATTGGCGAGCGCGTTGCCTGTTCAAAGTTGGTGTGCTTACACCACATGCCATGGTCACCCAGGTGCCAACCATGATCGCCCCAGAGAATGACCATGGTGTTCTCGGCTTTGCCACTGGCATCCAACGCGTCAAGCACTTTGCCAATTTGAGCATCAATGTAAGAGACGCAGGCATGGTATCCGTGGATCATGCGGCGTTGCATGTCTTGAGGCAAATCGCCTTGCGTTGGAACATCATAGATCCCTCGCAACTCCCACGAATCCTGAAAGCCAATATCCGGTGCGCTCTGTGGCATCTTCTGCCAACTTGCCAATTCCATCTCCTCACGCTGATACATATCCCAATAACGCTTGGGCGCGACAAACGGCAGGTGTGGTTTTTTGAATCCAACGGCCATGAAAAATGGTGCGTCATCTTTGGATAATTCAGTAAGTGTGTTAACCGCATGCTTCGCAAGCTTGCCATCGTAATACGCATCATCCGGCACATCGACACACTCGGTTGTGGGGAGATAGCCAATGTGTTTCATGATGTTTTTGTAGCCTTTGATTCCTTTTGCTTTGGCTTGTGCAGTGAGTTTGCGTAAACGCTTGACGACTTGTGGATCACGATAGCCTCGTTCACTTTCGGCATCCGCGCGAGGATGAAAGTGCGGGATCGACCATGACGCAGGATCATCCAACGCGGTCCCCTGCACGGAACGAGGGTCGAAAATTTTCCCCAACCCGATGGACTTGTAGCCATGCTGCTTAAAGTGCTGAGGCAAGGTCACCACATCAGGATTGATATCCCGGATGCGGGTTTTCAAATCCCAGACACGCGTCTGATCCGGACGCATGCCGGTGAGTAAACTGGCGCGGGATGGACCGCAGACTGCCTGCTGACAATGGTTGTTCAAAAACGTCATACCGGGCGCAGCAAGGCGATCCATATTAGGTGTCTTGATGCGTTTATTGCCATAGCATCCGAGCATGGGTTTTAAATCATCGACTGCGATAAACAGAACATTGCGTTTACCCGGGTGACTTTGCGATGGCTTGATACCTGTGCAGGCTGTCAACAGTGAACCAGCGGTGCCATAGCCCAACAAACGTAAAAAATCACGGCGTGGCAAGTTTGACATTTTTATCTCCTGACGAATTGGACTTGGTATCGAGCGTTGTCAGGCATCAAAGCAAACACCCAAGTACTGAAGCTACAAACCAATCAATCAGTATAGGAGATGAACTTGTTCATCTACAAAACAGCCACAAGCATTGGCTCAAATGCGACTGTCAATTTACACTGATCACCCATGGTAACTACCAGTCACATTCTCTTTAATGCTCAAGCAGGTGTTGATGATTTTGCTGCCATCGAACCCCAACTGCTCATGCTCGGACGTTTCGTCTCGACCGGGCGATGGTATATCGATCCATTGCAACACGATTTTTACACCATCAGCTACGTCCAACAAGGACACGCAACCGTGACGGTCGAAGGGGAATCTCACCACGTACATCCGGGAAGCGTGTTGATGTACAGTCCCAATGTCAGCTATCACGCACACAATGATGAACCGTACATGGACTATCACACGCTGATCTACCGATTCACCACAGGCAACGACACGCCTCTGCCCACCACGTTTGCGCAATCGACAACGCTGATGTTACAACGGTTGCTGGGCATGATTCACAAACAGGCGTTAGCAAAACCCATCCAACACCGTGTAATCAAAACCTTGCTATTGGAAGTTCTGGAGTTGGCTTATACACCTGGGCAAGTTCAAACCCAACATCCACAAGCCACACAAGTCACCCAGGCCATGCAACTGATCCGCGAATACCTACACGAACCCTTTAGCCTGACACAGTTAGCTGAGCGTTTATCCATCAGCCCGTCGCATCTGTCACATCTGTTTAAACAACATGCTGACACTTCAGCTGGTGCGTATTATCTGTCACTGAAAATGGACAAGGCCAAAGCGATGCTCTGTGATACGACCCACAGTCTCAAACACATTGCAGACAAGATGGGATACACTTCCATTCATCACTTCACCCGGCGTTTCACCGCTGTCGTGGGCTTGCCTCCGGGCGAATTCCGCAAACAACAACAAGCAATCAGCACACAACGCATCAAAGCCAACTCCGATGACGGTGGCCCGGTGGTTTAATTTGGTTATCCCATCCTGCGAGCAATATCGGGCAAACAATTGGCAGTTGCGATCAAAGACCGACACATATCTTGCAGCTATTGTGTAATCAGTTGTGATTTGAATCACCATTGCATCATTCATCACTATGGATGAACCACAGAGACACAGAGTCCAAGCCAGCATTTTTCTCTGTGCCTCTGTGACTCTGTGGTGAAAGCCAACAACCCGACATACACAAGGAAACACCATGCCCCAGGCCACCATGCCCACGCCACCCAGCGAACCGACCACCATCACAACACCTAATTCCGACACGGCTCGCATAGCGCCGGATTGGTTGAGCCATGCCATTGTTTACCAGATATGGCTTCGCAGCTTCACGCCTCAAGGTACACTCGCTGCAGCGACCCAGCGACTTGGAGACATTGCATCGCTGGGCGTGACGGTCGTGTATTTGAGTCCTGTAATGCTCAGTGATGATGACCCAAGGCGTGAATTCTGGTCGATGCGTCAAAAGGCTTCTGCGAATTGCAATCCACGCAATCCGTATCGTGCCAAGGACTATGATGCGATCGACCCGGAGTACGGCGATGAAAAAGATTTGGCCCGATTCATCGCAACGGCTCATCGCTACGGTATGCGCGTCATGATGGATATGGTGTACCTGCACTGTGGCCCCAACTGCACCTTGGTAGACAAACCTGATTTGATTCAACGCAATGAAGATGGCACGCTCAAACTCGGTGGTTGGAATTTCCCGCTGCTGAATTTTGAAAGTAAAGACCTGCGGGCGTATCTCATTGCCAACATGATCCACTGGGTCAAAGCGTTTGATGTGGACGGCTTTCGCGCGGATGTGTCAGGCAATATCCCACAGGACTTCTGGGAAGATGCACGCGATCAACTCGAAGCGATCCGCCCTGACATCGGCATGGTCGCAGAGTCTGACTACGAACCACGCGAACAAGTCAAAGCCTTTGATGTGAGTTACAGCTTTGGTTGGTATCGGAGTATCTGCCAGGTAATGTGTGAAAGCCAGCCTGCAACATTACTGCGTGAAAAATGGGAATACTACCGCGACTTCTATCCCAGGGGCGCAAGGTTTCTGCGGTACTGTGACAACCATGACCTGCACCGCGCGGATGTCGTCTTCGGCGAGCAAGGTATCAAGGCAGTTGCAACCATGCAGTTCATGCTTGATGGGATACCCATGATTTACAATGGTCAGGAAATCGGCGATGGCACGCCACAAGACCTTTTCTCCCATTGGCCCATTCGCTGGGAAGCAAGCAATCTCCCCAAGCAGGTCGAGTGTCGGGCGTGGTACAAAAACCTGTGTAAAGTCCGCCAATCGCGCAAGGTGTTTGTCGATGGCAAGACGACATGGATTGATCATGACCAGCCAGAATGCGTGGTCGCCTTCACACGTGAAAATGATGATGAGAAAGTTTTATGTATCATTAATCTGAGTAATCGCCCGGTGACGGTGAGTGTTGCTGCTTGTGACTGCACCCAAGTACTTCTGGGGCATCAACAGA
This sequence comes from Phycisphaerales bacterium UBA7800, assembly GCA_002480565.1. GTDB lineage: Bacteria > Planctomycetota > Phycisphaerae > Phycisphaerales > Phycisphaeraceae > UBA7800. Next base: position 67,169 of record DLCK01000082.1, read on the forward strand.
TGTTGGAAGTAGCCGATGGCCAAACAAGCATCCAACTCAATGGCTTTGGCGCTTTTACAGGTTTACTCGCAGAATAATCACGCGACGAGTATCCATGTCCGGTCATAAAAAAACCGCGAAAAGTCATGTAGCTTTTCGCGGTTTTGTATTTGTAATGAATGTCGGCGTACTTAATTCATTTGCACCTTGGGTTCACTCTTCCTGGGAGCTTCCTTGGAGGGATCGTCTTCCTGAGGCTTGTTGAATTTTTTCATCTCCGGCGGGATGGGGAACGCCAGATCAACATCCAAATCATATTTCGTGAACTGTTCTGTGATCACCGGCAAAAGTTTTTCATACGTATCGTATTGCAAGACACGTGGTGTGTTACGCCAGATTCGAGCACGAACCAACGGGTCCACCGACTCCTGCTTCATGTAGGAGATGTATGAATCAACAAGTGTTTCTTTCCAAGGCAGAATTTTCATACGATCCTGCGGAGAAATAGTGGTCGTTATCCCACGCTCGTTAAACTTCGTATGCATCTGCTGTGCGAGTTTGAGACATCGTTCAAAGGTGTCAAAGCGGCCGTGTGCAAGTCCCTGTTCCAAACTTTGTCGGATCATCGCGTCGATAAACTGCGTGGACCGATCCATCATGCTAGCATTGCCCTGCAGTTCATATATCACCAGGTCCTGTAGTGTGCTGCTATATCGCTGATCACGCAGGTTATGGGGTTCGTCGCCATAGAGTTCACGAACCTTCTTGAAGTAATTGGTCGCTTCCTGCAGATCGCCATAAAGGTAATGATAGACAATGGCAGCCAGGAGGAAGTTTTCATGACCGGCTTTGTAGCTGTCTGAATGCCTCTGGTATTTTTCAAAGTAGGCTTGATCTGCAATCTCGACTGCTTTTTCATAAGCAGGGATAAAACGAACATCCGGCAGCAATTGTAATCGACGCGTGTATGGATCAAATGCCAGACGACCTGAACGGGTGAGTTGTTGCAGCGAATGCACATTCTGGCGATAGGTGTTGACGATGTCCACCGCGGTGTTGTTACGAAGCAATTCGGCTTGTTCGGTGCCCAGATTTGCCCAATACATGCCATGCGATGATGAATGACGCCAATCAATGGGGCCGAATTCCTCCATCATCTCCAGCATTTTTTCCGGCTGCATGTGATAGCGTTCAATCAGCACGCGTTTACGCATAAACGAGACAAGGTGCTGTAATGCGGCGTTCCACCTTGGATCGGTATTGGAAAGAATATCACTGACCAATCGGTAATCAATACCGGGCGGGACCGGACGTTTTGATCCAACACCTTGCAGGCGAGCATCAATGGACTGCACGAGCATGATGTACGAACCGATCTGGCGAAGCAGGCGTTCATTGGGTTCGTAACCCACTTCTCTTGCCTTGGCCAAAATGGGCGCGACATCAGGATATTTTTCAATCAACGCTTCTTCGGTATCCGGCGATTGAACCACTGCGCGGAAGCGTTCTATGACCTGCTCAGTGGTGCCACCTCGATCCATGTCGCCTAAAACCTGCTGCATTTCAAATGCGAGTTCACGTTTGTAAAACCAATGTGAATCGTCTGAATACTGGCCGATCTTGTGGAAGAAAATCCAACTCAATTCACGGTACAAACGCACCGCGCGAGGATTGTAGGGAATGCCCTGTTCGCGCAAGAGTCGGATGCCTTTATTGACCCAGTCCCAACGTTCTTCGGAAGTATGCGTGGCCACGGAGATGTTGTAAGCCATGTTCCAGGCATGGAACGCCCAGACTTGCGGGAAACGCGGTTGAAGCGTGGTGATCCATTGACTGAGGGTACTGGCTTCCTGGAACTTGCCTTCTTCCTTGAGCTTGTTGGCACGATGCCAGAGAATGTCCACGAACAAACCGCGAAACGAACCCAAGGCTGTGGTCGCCAATACGATTTGGGGTGGGAGACCTTCGCCAATTCGAAGCCCGGTCTCAACCTGCAAATCCGCACGCTGAGCATTAATCTTCGGCACAAGTAATCCAGCGCCGATCATACAGACCACGCTAAAGAGCAGTGCCAGGATTTGAGTTATTCGCATTCGTGTCATTCGTGCATCCAAGTCATCTGCCCCGGATTTTCCGGAAGCTATTCTCCACAACAACTCCGGCGATTTGACTCTGAGAGTGTCGAGGTTGTTTGCGGTCTTAAACCAACTCGTCTGTCGCTACATCAATCACACTGTCACCTTCGCCAATTCACGCTTGCTGAATATCCACCAAGCCATGAGCAGGCAAAAACCAGTGGACACCAAGCCAACCCAAATGTACGCATCAAGCAGCATCGGCATGGAAACCACGCGTCCGTCGGACACCAATGGCGTCGGATTGTAGGTGCTAAATTCAGGGACAATGGACACAAACGTTTCACCGACAAATCGGATGAGCATCTTCACGGCTGTCCAAATATCACCATTGGCGATGTTCTTGAAAAATTCACCGAAATTCACCGTGATCTTGTTCCAGAGATTCAAGCCCGGATCAGTGAAGCCTGCATAAAACCGTAGTGATTCCTTGAGATAACTGCTTGCAATGGCGGCAAAGTAAATCATGAAACTCAACAGACAGGCGACGGGGAAACCAAGGAAGGTGCCAGCCATCACGCCGAGCATTGCAAGGAAGCCCAGACGAACCCAAATCATCATCATCGTCCGCGACAAGTTCCAACCAAAGGTGCCCACATTGTAAAGCACTTCAAGTCCTGCTCCGGGCGAGAAGCTGATCGTCGCTGGGAAGGTTGCTTCGGGCGCTAAGAGGTCGATGTTTTGAATTCGGAGTTTGAGTTTGCCTTCCCCAGTGACATAGGAAGGGTCGATGGTCATGACATGGTAATTGTCATTGGCAACGTTGGTTGGGAAGTGTTGGCCCTGGTAATTGGGATACGGCCGATCATTAATCCACAATGCCATGCGCACCATTTCATCATCAGGCGCTTTGGACATCTTGGGTTTAAAGCGAAGTTGCAAGGGGATATTGCGATCCACTGCAGTTTGCAGATTTTCAAAAATATAGGTCTGCGAACTCCCCGGGCCGATGGCATGCCACTGAGCAATGATCCGATTCTGGATGGCTTTGTTTTGCTGAGGCGTGAGCTTTTCACCATATTCGTCAGGGTTTTCAGCATGCAGTCGTTGATGTCGTCTTTGTAATTCGGCACCTAAATCCATGCCTTCATCAGGGACAGCGCGGGCAACCTGCCGGGCGGTGAGAACTTCATACTCCACTGCTGCAAGTTCGATCTGCGGGGTGGTCGGATTACTTACCGGCTGAGCAGCAAGAATTTTCGTCAACGTGTAAATACCCACACCTGATACCGAGAGCAACAGGACATTGAGTAATGCCACACCCAACCATTTACCCAGAAGGTATTGGATGCGACTCACCGGCTTGACCATGGTCATGAAAATGTTCTTGCGTGTGATTTCACTGCAAATACTCCCGCAGATGAGGAATACCGTCATCATGCTAAGTAATGAACTCACACCACCAATTGACCAGTTAAGGAAAAACTTAACGCGATAGTCCAAGCGTTCCATTGGGTCGATGAGAATGGGCAAAACAGGAATCAAAAGCACCACACCGATGATGAAAATCAATGCGATCTTCATGCGAATTGCTTCATCGACCAATGTGCGAGCGACGCCTAGAATCGGATGCCCACCATTGAGCAACTGTCGAATCAACCACAGACCGGCGACAAACAATTCAGCCATCGCCCAGACACCGATCATGGCGACGGCGTAACCGCTATTGCGTGTCTGAAGCAATGGTATTGCAATCGCTGCGGTTATGAGCGTGGCAATGATCATCGCTCCAACGGTCTTCATGCCCGGCACATCGCGCCCGATCCAAAAACCCCAGAGTAACCAGATTATTGCAAAAGCCTGAGTGATCCTAAAGAGTATTGCCCCTGCAAGTATTGAACCCTGCATCAAGAGCAATATCGACGCACCACCGCCAATCAGCAGTCCGCCTAAAAACACCATCAACCATTTTACCCACGGTTTACTCATTGCAATTCTCTTGGTTCAAAATCGTCAACGAACCGATCAGTCCTTGTTACCACCCAACAGATCATCCAACACGCTGCGGTCACCTGATACTGGTTTCTTTGGCGATTGGGACTGAGGCTGCGATTTTTTAAGATCATCCAGTGTTGGTGGAGGAGCAGTTGCTAACGAAGCAGGTTGATCCTGAGGTTTGTCTTGTTCGACAGGCGCCTTGGGCGCGGTCAGTGATGAAAGCACGCTATCTGCTGCCTTAGGCTTTTGTGGTTCAACTTCAGGTTTGGATACATCAGCCTTGGGCGCAACGGGTTCAGTCTTGACAAGGTTTTCGAGCACCTGGTGACGAACTTGTGATTCCTCAGTCGATGACTGGATGTCACTGGAAAGAAACTCTGCAATGCGACCACCGGCACGGGCACCGGATGTTTCCACGCCTTCGGTCTGTGCTTGATGCACGATATCGAGGAACAAAGCTTCAAGTTTCTGACGGGGCTGATCAACACGTGTCAGATCGATACCTTTGGCTGAGAGGAACTGTCTAATCTCGTTGATCGTCTGTTCATCCAGTCGGGGCATTTCCAGTGTCGTGGACTCATTTTTGGTGAGTAGTTGATCGACGGTACCTTCCTGTCGGACTTTGCCGCCGTACATAATCGAGACACGGTCACAGACATCTTCAACATCCGAAAGCAGATGTGAGCAAAGGAGGATGGTCTTGCCACGGTCTTTGAGTTCGATGAGCAGGTCTTTGATTTGCCGGGTGCCGATGGGGTCCAGTCCCGTGGTCGGTTCGTCGAGGATCAGCAGATGCGGATCGTTGATCAATGCCTGAGCCAGACCGATACGACGTTGCATACCTTTTGAGTATTCCCCCACCGGACGACGTTGCACGGCTTCAAGTCCGACCATCTCCAGAAGCATATCCACACGTCGACGACGCTGGGCACGGTTCTGGAAGAACAGACGAGCGTAGTAGTCGAGTGTTTCACGAGCATTGAGAAAACGGTAAAGGTAGGACTCTTCGGGCAGGTAGCCGATCATCTTTTTGATTCCCACGTCTTCCGGACGCTTGCCCAGTACCGCAATGCGTCCGGAAGTCGGATGCAATAATCCGAGAATCATTTTGATGGTCGTGCTTTTCCCTGAACCGTTGGGGCCTAATAAACCAAAGAGCTCCCCGCGTTGGACATTGATATTCATGTTGTCCACCGCACGGACCCGGTTGCGCATCCAGAAGTCTTTGAATATCTTGGTCAACCCGATACATCGAATCACATCGTTTGATGTGCCGACGGCCTGGGTTGCTGCATTACTGGTTGTTGCGGTGGTCATAGGCATTCTCAAAAGTTAGGCGGATGATTTACTGTGAAGACTCAACTGAGTGGTCAACAGATCATCGCTTGTTGTTCATGACACGATCCATACGTTCTTTTTCAAGTCGAGCACGTTCGCGTTGGCGTTTGACGCCTGGATCGCGGTTGAGTTCGAGATACTGCTGGCCATCTTCGGTGACGTAGAATGTTTCGTTCATCGGGCTGGCGAGGATCTCGCGACGTGCGTCCTGAATGATACGTTGCTGGATGATCCGTGGACTCTTCTTGTACTGGTCATAGAGTTGTTCGAGCTTCTGGGCTTCAGACTGAACTTTTTCAACGATGCTGGTACGGTAAACCTGAGCTTCGTTGATGATGCCTGCCACTTCACCGCTGACGGGCATGCCGTCGATACTCAGATTGTCGAGAACCTTATGCAGTTTGGCATTGATCTGATCCAAGACATCGCCGGTGGTGTGAGCATCAATGGCATTTTCGTACTGTTCAACAAGCGTGAGCAGTTCGTCATGTGCTTCACCAGCAGCAGTGGAGAGAATGTTCACACGCTGTTCCTGTGCGCTTTCAATCTCACGTGCCTTTTCATTTTCAGCATTGAGGACCGCTTGAAAAGCCGGACGCGTGGACAGCGGAACAGACATCTTGGTGATGGAGACCTGATCGATTTTCAGACCTGTTTTAAGGTCATAGAGAATGCCCTGCATCTGATCCTTGATGGCTGTCGCATTGGAGACCCCCTTGAGCAAGTCATCGGACGTAAGCTCAGCAACATTGTGCACGATGGATTGTTCAGCAGCCAGACGCACAAGGTTTTCAGCCAACGCCACATCGTCTGATACATTCACAATGTACTTGGCAGGATCATCGACTCTGTAAGTGATCGACCACTGGGCATGAACGATATTGGCATCACCGGTAATCAATGAGCCATCCTTCTCAGGATTCAATGGCCCCATCTTTGATTGAGCCAACTCATCAGTGGTTTTACCACCGTCCGTCTGAGGATTAAATTCAAACCAGAAAGCCTTTTTGACATCAAGCTCACGAGAAGTGGTATCGACTTCAATGATTTGATCAAATGGACGGGGTAATGCAAAGTGCAACGAACCGCTTTTAAGGTCCTTGGCAATGATTTTCCCAAAGCGCAGTTTGACTGCGGTATGCTGTGTTTCGACGGTAAAACAACCGCTAACCAGATAATAGGCGATCAGTATGACCATCACGAATTTCAATGCTGTGAAGCTAAACTGCAGCGCGTCAGCCAGTGACTGTGCAGCGGGATCAAAGCCCGGTTCCTGAGCGCCCCGTGGTGAGGGCTTACCTGGATTGTCCGGCGTTTCGTGATGATGATCGTGGTGATGCGAATGAGTCATGGAAGGTGACCTTGTATGCGTTAATTGCTCGGTGAATAAAGCGTGTTAAGAACCATCGACTCACTTGGTGTCCGGCAGATTGACCTTGCCGACTGATTCGAACAATCCCAAGTCCTCGGCAGGAAGCACGAAGGTGGAGTTGTTCTTGAGCATTTCCTTGAGGGCTTCATTCTTGAACAGGAAGATGGCAAAGTCTTCCTTTTCATTGGCAAAGGATGCGTAGAACTTGGCGGCTTCGGCGTCGCCCTTGGCACGAATTTCCTGTGCGCGGCGTTCGGCGATGGCCTTCATTCGCTTAGCGGCGGTTTCGGCGTCACTCTGGATTGCAGCGGCCTTGGCTTTGCCTTCCTGGCGAGCGTTGGCGGCCATGCGTTCGCGCGTCTTCTTCATGGTTTCAAAGACACTTTCAGTTGTCTTTTCAGGAAGCACGATACGACGGATGCCCACTTTTTCGACGTTAATGCCATAGCCTGAATCCGAGACGCGGCTTTGGAGTTGGGCGGTAGCCTTTTCTTCAATTTCTGACAGCTTGATTTTACTTGAATCGGTGTTCACCAACTGCTCAAAACTGTACTGTGAAATAATGCCACGGGTCGTTCGAAGCAGGGGTTCCATCTTGTCTTTGGCATTGCCTACGGTTTCGACCTGATTGAAAAATTTCAGTGGGTCTTCAATGCTCCATGCAACGTAGGTGCGAATGATCACGGACTTCCCGTCAGCGGTCTGCTGTTCTTCATCCTGATCCTGGAACAACTGAATTCGCGTGGAATAGGCTGTGACCTTCTGGAACGGCCAGGGAATTTTAAAATGGATACCGGCGTCAGTGATGATACTGTCGGTGTCGGCATTCCCGAAAGTCGTTTTCACAGCCACCTGGTCATAACGAACCTGGAAGCAGATGGCATAGGCGCCGAGCATGATGACGACGATCAGGGCGATAAAGAAACTGAGTTTGTTTTTCATGATTGAATCTCGTGTCCAATGGGAGCGACGATTGACTGTCTATTAAATTGATGACGCGTTTGGTTTAGTTATCCGGATTGATGATGGTGTCCAGTGCCGATTCGGGATCTTTAAAGTCGAAGCGGAAGATCGGGCGATTGCCTGCATCATCCTGTTGGCTGACGATGATCTTGCGACGATCCTTGATCCCATCTACAAGGGTGTTAAGCGACTGACGTGAACGATAGTACCGCGGCGCCAGTCGATAGGCTTCAAACTCCGATGCAATCCGGCTGGCGCGAGCCAGTTCAGAGATCGACCGTTGCCAACGATATGCCAAAGCTTCGTCGTTGATCATGGACAGTTCGCCTGACGCTTCGTTGAGCAGCTTGTTGACCTGATCTTTGGAAACCTCAAGCATCTTGTCGACTTCTGCGATCTTTGGATCATCATCCGACATATTGCTGCGTTGCTGTTGAACAGATTCCAGTTTGATCACTGCAGCGTTAATGGCCTTGCCATGTTCATAGGAACCGGCAACCTCAGAGAGAATGCGAATGGCTTCGCCGCGTGCGACTTGAATGGAGCTTTCCTTTTGCTGCAAGGCATTGATCACTTCGTGGAACTTGTCAGCCACTTCGCTCTTGGAGGGCGGATGCACTGAGGTGATCCCCACAAAGGTCACTTCCAGCCCCAGCGCCAACGCATCTTCAGCGATGGCTTTTTTCAATGCCTCGGCACCGGCTTCACGACCATGGGCCAAAAGGTAATCCACGTCATGGGTAGCAAAGTATTGGTTGACATGCCGGTCAGCCATATTCTCCAGGAGCAGTTCCGGATCATCTGCACTTTGAGCATATTCAACGAGTTTGTCGCCAAGAATGCGGTACTGTACGACCACTTCCGAGGGAAGCAGGCCGACACCTGAACTCGAACCGCCCAGTGTTGCTGCTTGATCTGTCTGTCCAAAATCCACAGCAGTTGGCGCGGTAACCATATACTCTTCTTGATCCACCGCATGCTGATTGGTCCAGAGGATGGGAATGCCGCCCTCGGTCTTATTGCGAACTGAGCCGACGTAAATCTGATGCACACGGGCGACATCAAACTTCTGCGCCTGACCTAACGGCCAAGGAAGTTTCAAGTGAAAACCCGGACCGATGGGTTCACCGGAAATGGCACCCATTTTCAGAACCAAAGCACTTTGGTGTGGTTGGACGATCACGATGCTGGTGCATAACCAGACCACGGCAACCCCCAAAAGAACCAGCGGCATGAGCAGCTTGCTCAAATCCTTGTAGAACCAACTGCTGGTGATTTCAAAACCGAACTGGTAATTGACGGTTTCACTGATGATTGAACCCAGGCTCTTGGGCGATGTGAGCATGCCCAACACGCGACTGTCGAAAGCCGGGCGGCCGACTTCACCTTTTTTGCGTGGGCGATATGCACCGAGCATGAAGGTGATGAGAATTTCCAGACCCACCAGGAACATGATTGCCGGGAACACCACCGACAAGGTCCCCATGATGGCAAGTGATTCGGTGGCAAGCATCACGATACATGCAATGACCGTGAGGATGGCAATCAGAAAATTACCCATGAGGTAACTTGCACCGCCACGCAGGAGCTTCCATTCCTTGATCGAAGTCATCCCCGAGACATAACGACCTGTTGCAAAGGCAAGAAACGCGATGCCTGCACAGAGGAACATCAAAACGGCGACTGCGTTAGATGCCTCTTTACCAAGTGCACCGATGGCTTCGTTGAACAATTCTTTGTTGGCTGAGAAGTAATAGCCCCCCACCCCCAGCAGATACACGGCCACGATGAGACTGACAATATTCAGCCCCCATGACTGGAGTTTCTGCAGTCGACGACGCGCCAGATCCAGATCGTCAGCCTGTTCTTCAAAGATGGCTGCCGCCTGCTGGTCCTGGTGGATGAGTTGTTCAGCTTCCAGTGCTTCGACACGTTCGATGCGAGCCTGGTTGTAGAGCAGTAAAAGGACGATCCAGATGGGGATGCCACCGACGAAATACCATGTAGCGGCGTTGAGTGCCGGTGATTCGGACCACAACCCGATAAGGGCTATCGCGATGCTCAGAACAACCTGAACCACCAGGCCGACAATCGCAGCTGTTGCGGCGCGGCGGTATGTTTGTTGGTCATGTGCCATGCTCTATTGGACTCCAAAAAGTCTAGGTTTCCGCTGTCTTCTGACAAGGTCGTTAAGAGTTAACACCTTGTTTAGATTCACTTAAGCACGATCCGCGTCTGCCCTTTGAACTTGTAAGTCCGTAATAGGGACACCCCGGGAGTGGATGGTGACATGTTAATTGTTCGCAGTGAAAATGACTTTTGTTCGCCAACATAGAAATTTTTTCAACAATCTGACGCCTGAACATAAAATCTTCAATAGATGGCGAACCATCATCCAACGCCCTGCGTATCATCTCTGTAGCACTGCGCCCATCATCCCGGTAGACGAAAAAGAGTCACTGATGTTCCAACAGATCTTGACCATCACCCGCAATACCTTCATTGAAAGTATCCGCCAGCCGATTTTCGTGGTGGTGATGCTTATTGCCACTGCAGGTATGCTGCTCAATCCGCAACTCTCCGCCTACACGTTGGAAAACGACAACAAACTGCTCATCGACATGGGCTTGTCCACTCTATTTATCGTTGGACTCTTTCTTGCTGCCTTTACTGCAACCGGCGTGGTCAGCTCGGAGATTGAAAACAAAACCGCATTGACCGTCATCAGTAAACCGGTGAGTCGCCCTGTTTTTATCGTTGGCAAATATTTTGGTGTCAGTAGCGCGATTGCTCTGGCTTATTGGACGTTGACTGTTATTTATCTTTTGACCGTGCGTCACCAGGTCATGCAAACTGCGTCCGACCAATTCGATGGCCCGGTGATCATTTTCGGCCTGGGCTTTGGCCTCCTTGCGATCATTGTCGCAACGCTGGGTAACTACTTCTACAACTGGGTCTTCACCTCTGCGGTCACCCGTTTGCTGGGTGTGTTTCTAACCATTGGATACCTACTGGTGCTGATGATTGATAAACACTGGGACATTCAATCCCCACTTACAGACCTCAACATTCAATTAATGATCGGCTTGCTGCTGGTTTTCTTTGCCGTTGCCGTCATCTGCTCGGTAGCCATCGTCGCATCGACCCGTTTGGGCCAAATGATGACCTTGATGATCTGCCTGGGTGTCTTTTTGATGGGGCTGATGAGTCAGAATATTCTGGGGACCTGGGCCAATGACTATTGGTGGGCTGACGTGATTTATCGGGTGACCCCCAATCTCCAATTCCTTTGGCCAGCCGACGCCATCAGTCAGGAACACGACTTCACGGGCACCTATGTCCTTTTGGCCACAAGCTACTCGGCATTAATGATCCTCTCGATGCTCGGTTTGGCGGTCGCTCTGTTCCAAAGCCGTGAAATCGGCTGAATCATTAATTATTCGTCCAGTGAATTGTCTAAAAACCTGCAACTGTCAGTTCAGGTTATCACAAGCACTCCATAAAAAGACTTGGCTTGCAAGTCAGCTTAATCTCGCACCGATTTATGCCGATGAAGGTTAACAGGGCGCGTGCTATGACGTGCATGGTTATTGGCATTTAGGGCAGTAGCAGGACCGATAATTTGACTCAGACGGCTTCAAATCCTCAGATCAAACCTGAATCGGAACCGGCCAAGGAATTGGCTGCGCCCATGGTGCATAACGAACCGATGCTCCCCAGCAAGATGAATGTGGACACGGATGACTTTCATCCCCCCAAGGGACTGACGGCTATCGCCTATCGAAGGATCGCGATTTTACTTAGCGTCCACAAACTCGAAAAACTGCGTGAGCCATATGTTGGGGATGAAGATGTCCCTGCTGCGATTTCCAGCGAAATCGCCCGACAGTGTCGAGAGTTAAAGCGTCTACCCTCCGAAGAGATTGCCAGCAAGACACTGGAAAAACTCAACAAGAAACTCCAAGACATCCTCACGCCTCCCGAGGAGCCAACTGCCGAGGATGAAGCCCAAGACGATGACGATCTTGATGACTTTCTTGACGACTTTGACGAAGAGGAAGAGGACGAGGAGGAAGAAGAAGACGAGGAACAAGCCCCTCCTCCTCCCGTTGAAGAACCTGTCCAGCGAAAGCCCCTTGATCTTTCGGATCTGGATCGCCTTCAGGTTGATGTTCTGCAATGGGGGATCAAGCAGTCCTGCTTATTCCTTGAACGCAATCAACTCACCGAAGCCATGCTCGATTGCGGTACACGTTGCATGCAGGATGAACGTCTGTACCACATTCTGGATCACTATGATTGCAAACCCGAAGCGCTCTACGGGTGGACCGCCTACCATGGCACCCTCGACAGCTTCAAACAGGCCGCCAAAGCCAAAAGTGATCTGCTTGATGAACAACTCCGAGCAGTGATCAATCCAAAGTCCAAAAAGAAACAGACTCCTGAAGAACTGGCCATCCGCGAAGAAGTCACCCGACTCTACGATTTGCAAACCGCCATCAGCAATGAGATCAAAGACATCACCCGCACCATGGTCGAAGAGTTCTGGCGACTGTATACCGAAGCAGCGGTCATCCTCGCTGACGAAAAAGTTGCCGGTGATGACGAAGCCTATATCCGTGCATTTCTCCGCTATGGCATGATCGGCCAAGCCAACTGGCTACTGAGCAACGAAGTCTCCAGCTACCTGCTTGATGAGTGTGCTCACCCCATACGCCAATGGGATTATCACGTGGATGCAACGCATATACTCTATGCCGACGAATACATTCACCTGGTCGGCCAAGGCATGATCACCCCTGCCATGGATGAAGATCTCGAACTCAACCAGAAAGGCTCCGATGACTGGAAGGTCGACAAGATGTGGCGACGGATCGTCTATGGCAAGATCATGGAGTCCTCCTACAATCAAACCGTGGCTCAACTGCAAGCCGAGATCGCAAAAATCGGTGAACAGCAAACTGACATGGAAATGAAGGTCGAAAAACTCAATCCTGAGAAATCAACCTTCAAGCAGAAAAAACGGGAGATGCTTGAGCAGATTCAAGCCTGCAAGGTCTCAGTTGCCAGACTGCAAAAAAGTGTCGAGCAAATCGAAGGTAAACTTCTGCCTGACGAACAAGGCGCCTCAGGTGAAGCCCAATCGCGCATTGCGGCATTACCACCGATGACCGCGGAAATCCTGGCTCGTCGCGAAGCCAACGGTATCCGAAAAGGTTGCAAGCTCTGTGCGAAACTCAAGGAACCATTCCTGCCGTTTGTTCTCCGTGAAAAGTACAAGCCCGGCGGAGCGGTCAATGATCGCTTGACGGTCAAATGCCAAATCAACGAAATTGAACAACTCGATCCACTGATCTTCAAAGACATCATCATTCCCGCCAAGAAGCCACCCAATCGCGTGTATCTGCGAAGTTGCCCGTATATCGTTCTGACTCCTGCCTTGGGACAGATGGGCTTCTCACTGAATCCGCGTGGCGGCCCGGATGTCGGACGGCTGCTCATCCCGGTCCTCAACGCAAGACCTGGACAGCTGGATCGCATGTGCTACGACATCTTCTCTGACTTTCGGTATGACACCTCCAAACAGTCGGCTGGCGTGGACCTGCTCACCAGCGACACCTTGGTCGCAGCCTATGCCAACGCACGTTGGGCTTATCGCAAAAAGAGCAAGGAAATCCGCGAAAAAGCAGCCATGTTCAACGAGGAAAACGACCGCAACAACTGGCGTCGTCACTATATCCTCTACATGACCTCCGCCAATGACGGTGGCAAGAAACTCTTCTTCAAATGCAATGAAGTCTACGAAGCCGTCATCAAATACATGAACCTCCCCGAAGGTGTCGAACGCTTGCAGTCAAATTGATATACCGAATGACATCATTAAAAAAACAGCATGCCGCTTTCACGACATGCTGTTTTAATTGCATCAGGAAATTGGACCCCTGATACGCCCCGGACCCCTGTTTGCCGAGCGGGATTATACCGCTTCGCCTCCGCGTTCGCCTGTTCGGATGCGGATGCATTGTTCCATGGGTAGGACGAAGATTTTGCCGTCACCGATTTTACCGCTTTCGCTATCGCGTGCCGACTGGATGATGGCATCAATCGCAGGTTCGACAAAAGCATCGTTGACCGCGACTTCAATACGGGTTTTAGGCAGCAGGTCCGGTGTGATTTCCTGGCCACGATACAGGTCGATGTCCTGTTGCTGGCCATGACCGGTCACGCGGGAAACGGTCACGCGACTGATGTCACAGTCAATGAGTGCCTGTCGGACTTCTTCGAGTTTTTCAGGTTGAATAATGGCAATGATCAGTTTCATGTTTATCAAATCCTTTGCAGGTGGATTGGTTTGATTTTGAATCACAGCGCGAGGCTGTCACTTTCAAAAGTCTTGCGATGCAAACTTCCGGGGGGATCAGTTGAGGTTCAACAGGCCATAGCCATGTTCACCGTGCTGGTCATGGTCCATACCGGCCATTTCACCTTGCACACTGAGTTTCAGACCCAACGTCTTGTCCACGATTACCAACAGGATCAGTGTAACGACCGCCGAGTAGGCTGCACTGACGAGGACACCTTCAAGCTGATACCAGAAGCGGGTAGCCATGGCCAACCCTTCAATCGGTTCACTGCGGAGAAAGAAGGTCAACCCCAGTGCACCGACGATCCCTGCCACGCCATGAATACCAAAGACGTCGAGTGTATCGTCGTAGCCGAGTTTGGATTTGAGAATAATGGCACCGTAACAAATCACCGCCCCCAATGCCCCTAAGGCCAACGCACCCGCAGGATGCACATCACCGGCAGCAGGTGTAATGGCCACGAGTCCGGCAAGCATGCCTGAGACAAAACCAAGACTCGTTGCTTTCTTGAGATGGAAACCTTCAATGAGCATCCAGACGCAGGCACCGGTTGCAGCAGCGATCTGGGTGACCGTCAACGCCTGTGCGGTTTGCAGTCCGGAGGACACACTTGAGCCGGCATTAAACCCAAACCAACCGACCCACAACAAGCCCGCCCCCATGAGGGTCATCACAAGGTTGTTGGGATGCATCGCCGTCTTGGGATAGCCACGTCTTGGGCCAAGGTAGATGGCTGCAACAAGACCTGCAACGCCTGCGGAGATGTGAATAACCGTACCACCCGCAAAGTCGATTGCCCGACCCGTGAGCCAACCACCGCCCCAAATCCAATGGGCCAACGGATTGTAAATCAGCAAACTCCACAGCGCGATGAACACGCAGTAACCGCGGAAGCGGACGCGTTCAGCAAACGCACCAGCAATCAGTGCAGGTGTGATCATCGCGAACTTGCCTTGGAACATGGCGAAGACCAATTCAGGAATACCGTCCATGAGTGCGTCATCCACCCCCATGAGCATGAATTTGGATTGATCCCAACCGATGATGCCGTGCCAGGATGTGCCGAAGGTCATCGCATAGCCGCAGAGTGCCCAGATCACACCGATGATCGCCATGGCAGCGAAGGAGTGCATCATCGTGCCGATGACGTTTTTGGTTCGCACCAGTCCGCCATAGAACATGGCCAGACCCGGGATCATCAGCAACACCAAGCCGGTGGAGATGAGCATCCAGACGGTGGTGGCATGATCAATGGGATCGCCGGGGGCAGTGGTAACAGCCGCCGTCATCGCTGTCTGGGGGGCTTGCGATGTGCCTTGCGCCCAAGCTTGTGAAACGCATAGTCCCAGTAAAGCCAGAATCGACATTCGACTGACGATACCGCGCCAGCTTTTGCCACGAGAGTGAAGTTGTCCTGTCAAAGTCATGCTCCTCTTGCCAATGAGTTGTCTTTTGAGTGACGCCTAATATGCCTACATTTTTGAGACTGTCAAGTCTTTATACATGCATTCCGCAGAATTAACGCCTAATAATGTAACAAAAATGTAGGATTCGCGTCAGAAAATAGGCAAGACCTGCCTAAATCCGTCAAAAAACACGCATCAAGTCATGAGGATTAAAAATGACTTCCGTTCAAAAAGGTGTGTTATCGCGTGGGTACGATCCAGCCGAAGTCCGCGGCACTTTTGGCGTTGCTGGCGGTGCCAAAAAGAATCATCTGTGTCTTGCGACCGGGACCACCTGCCGGCGCAGCATTGATCGCCACGTCAAAGCCAAAGGTCTGCCCTTGCTTGACTCCGCCGGGTACTTTGGACCAGGGCAGTCTCATTGCCAACCAATACCGCTTGGTCTTCGCATCGTATTGGCTGATCGATTGAATGTTCATCTCGCCCAGCTGCGGACTCCATGCCGGGGCTTGGGTGACGGTGGCTTGCAGGGTTGGTTTGACGAGTACCTGGAAAGTCTGGCGGCCATATTGTGGATCACTGAGCCCCTCGCCGGGTTGTCGCATATCAAAGAACAACTCCACGACACTGCCCTTGACGCTGGGCCAACTGCGCGGGACGCGTGCTGCCACATCAAGCACATCCATGTACAACGTCAGCGCCTTGTCATCCATGGCCATGCTGATCTGCGCAGACAACTCCTGGGCGCCGCCCCACCATTTTGGATTGTGCAAGGATGCCAATGCCGGCGGATGTCCGAGTTTGACCTGATCGAGTCGGTCGAGTTTCATCACCTTGGCGTTGGCACGTTTCATGGATGCAAGCCAATCGGCTTGACTGTTGGACCACGGGACTGTCTGTGTTGCCATGGGGGCGCGCACCACCGGACGGGTTGGAATGACGGCCGTGGTTGTGAATTGCATGTGACCGCCATCACTTTGCTGCGTCACAATCGCACAGACTTTGGGTTGCTTGATCACTTCAAGATCGCAGGTGACTTTGTATTTGAAGGTATAAACCTGCGTCTTGCCGGCCTCAATGTGTATTGCCTGTGATGCCGGTGAAAGTTCACCGTCACCGATGAGCCATGCTGGTGTGAGTGTGCCGAGCATGGTGGAATCGGATTGATTGCGCAATGTCAGTTGGCAGAGTCCCCGGTCGGCATCGGTGGGTTGAATGACGATCTGCTCTACCGGTCCGGGGGCAACCGTCAGAGTTGCAGAGGTGTCATGAACATAGATTGGCAGTGAGGACAACTCACAGACCGCCATGCCGTCGACGATTTTCAGATTGCGTTTTTGCCCGAGCATGTCGACAAGCTCAAGTGTCTTGCTGTTTGTTTTGAGCATCACGGATTGCTTGCCACCAGGCGACCAGATGACCGCGAGTTTCCCGCCGTTGGCTTTCTCAAAGAGACCGCCACGGACGCCTTCGAGCGAAACTGCGTTTGCTCCTTTGACGATCGCGCCTTGCATTTGCGTGGTCAAGGTTGCCACGGCAAGTGTCGCCAGGCTTGGTGTACGTGTGCCATCGGCAGCGGCGGAGAGCAACGTAAAATTGGTACGTTTGCCTTGCCATTGCGTATTGCGTGGCCAATCCGGATTCCACCCGAAAAACACGTACTTTTCGACACCTGCCAGGAAGTTGTACACGGCATTAGAGACGATGCACGCCCCGCCTTGCCACTCGTCAAACGCTGCGCCCATCCAACCATTTTGCACGAATGAGACATCACGCTCCCGCACTTTCCGGGCGACGGTTTGGGCGGGGATCGCGTGATCCACTTCATTGCGCAGGACAATGTACACGCCGGTCTCTGAATTCCAGATGGGCGCGCCGGGTTTGTACTGATGCACGATGTCCACCGACTGTTTGAGGATGGCTGGCAAGTCCACCGCATCGGGCGTATCCGGGCTGGTATAGGTATGCCAACTCACGCCATCCATGTACGGTGCGCCACCGAGCTTGAAGACTTCGTTCATGAAGTCCTGAAATTTACTGGTGCCGCTGATACCCATGATCCGCGCGTCGGGGTCGGCTGCTTTGATCTCTTCGTAGACTGCTTTGCACACTGCCACATAATCACCAATACGATCCGCAGGCGTGTGGTTACCGGCATTGGGTTCGTTTTCGATCTCCCATGTCTGAACTTTGCCACGGTATCGCCGGGCGACTTCACGCAGAAAATTGCGATACCTTTGATCGTTGGGTTGCCCGCCAATCTTGCCCCAGGGTGTGACGCGCATATGCGGATACGCAGAGACACGGGCCCAATCGGACATCGGCACGGACTGCACACACACGAGCATGTCACGGCCACTGTCAATCGCCCAGTCAATGCGGTTGTTCCAATACCATTGCTCAGCAGGCACGCTGGGGTCCAATCCATACCTGCCATCCCAGTCCTTCACCCAGCCGGGCCCCTGGACATAACCCCATCGCAGATAATGGTGCGCGATATGGATCGGTAACGCATCAGGCCAGAATCCAAACGTGCGGACATCGCAATCATGCAAACCAAACTTGTGTTGGGCCTGCGGTTCATCACGCAACGGCGCGTGCAAAAAGTGCTTGTTTTCAAGGGGTATTTCGCGGTCTGCAATTTTCACCTCGCAAGACAGGTGATACACATCACTGCCGAGTTTTTCAGGAAAACGCACCGGCGTCAGTAACGTCTGCATGGGTTTGACAGTCAACGTCTGCTGCCACTGCCAGGGATCGCCGGACAGTTCACGCTTGACGGTGAACGTGGCGGTGACCTGCTGTGGGGTGTCCGCTGGATTGTTGAGTTGCAGCATCGGGTAATGACGCGATGCCGGATCACTGCTGACAACAAAGCTGTCAAAACCAAGCAGCCCGGCAGAGAAGGTCATTACACTGCAATCCTCAGCAGGCCAAATGCGCGCCGCATAATCCTTCTCCCAATCCAAAGTGAGTTTCCAAACACCCGTCAAAGACAATGCATCAACGCCCCAACCGTTTACCCAAAGCTGCGTCGGCGCAAACGGCCTGATGGTCGGCAACGTGCCAATCACTTGACCGGCCAAAGACAACGTGACTTGCTTGCGGTCCCACGTGAGTAAGACGTCACGCCATGTCTCCGTACTGGCTGCATCACTTGTCACGTTGCGGATGGTGGAATTGACGGAAAAACGTGGTTGTGTTTTGGGTGGCGTCATCCATGCCAATTGAACCTTGCGACCCTCCGAAGCCGCGGTGACTTGAATCGCCAGTGCTGTATCGGCATCACTGATCACGATCGGCGTCTTAGCAGCCCGGGCAAGATCACATCGCCAACTCAGCGCCAGTGTGCCTTGGGATGTGTCGCCTAAAGTCTGATCAAAGTCGTACCCGAGCATCACGCCTTTGGCAGCAAAGACCTTGCCCTGGGCACCCCCGGACACGTTGGCGATTTGAGGCACGCGTGAATTGATCATGCCCTTTGGGTAGACCAATAGCTGCCCCATAGCCGAGGAACAAAACGAATAACCAAGCAACAACACAAACAACAAACGAAGCATGACGATCCCCTTTGCGGGTATATGGGTACTGTAAAAAGGATGATGGGTATTGAGTCGTGGCGATGTCCAAATCAATCACCGGGTGCAAGTCTCACGCGATATTCCTTTGCATGATCTGCCATGAACCGACTACTTGTACACCTTCCAGATATAGCTGAAATAGCCGGGGCTTAATTCATTACCGGGAACGGTGCTTGCATGGCCATCGCACCACAGCGCGTTGCCTGCATTGTTATGACGCAGTGATGGATATGCCGTCGGCCAACCGGGATTGACCAGACGATAGCTGTCAGATGTGGTGGCTTGACTGTCGGTGATCATGATGGTGCTTGAGGGTTTGAGAATCTCATCAAACTTGCTGGGATGGCCCGGATACCCCGGATAGGGATTGTCGGTATTGAGCTTGACGTAATTCAGGCCATAGGTTGTCCATGCATCAATGCCGGTATTGGCTTTATACTGTTCGTTGGAAAATTCACGGATGGGACATCGGCCGATGCTCTGCTCTTTGCGGATTTTATTGTATGCGGTGTTATAGTCGTTATAGAGATACAGGCCCATGAGTTTTCGCAGCCACTGCCCCCCATGATCGATGATACGCCCGTCATGGTCCTGCGTGTAGATCAAATGGATTGTGCCGATCTGTCGTTCCTGTGACAGGCAGATGGAAGTCCGTGCCGCCAGACGCGCCTTGGCCAATGCGGGAAGCAGGATGGAGATGAGGATCGAGACAATCGAGATCACCACCAACAGTTCAATGAGCGTGAATCCCAAACGATTGATGTGATATTGAACATGCTTGTGTGGATGCGTCATGTGTGAGTCCTTTGCAGAGGGACGTGGTGATGTGTCCAACCAATCGTTACGTTTGACGTTTTATTCAGCCGTAACCTTGAGCGTCAGAACCGGGGCGTATTGCTTGCCGTACTTTGCGGCAAAGGCCGGTCCGCGCCAACGCCAGCAATTGAGCGTCGAAGGTAAGGTTTTAAGCTGCAATCGCAGTCCGACGATGGGTGCTTTTTCATCGACAGCTTTTTGAATCGCATCGGTGATGTCGGCGGTGATCCTTGTCCCGGCCTTAAGCGGTGTCTGATTTTCGATGAGTAAACCTGCTTCGCGACCGACGAAATTTCCTTGGGCATCCAAGACATCTTCGGCCGTCACTTTGCCATCGGCCTGCTTGCCGGTGTAGGTGTAGATCAGACAATCAGGCACAGTTTCCGGGGTTTTTTCTGGATACGTGCCATGCACACCATTGGCTGAAACGCTCAACGCAGCAGATTGCACCTTGACGGTTTGGCCCTGTAATTCAGCGGGTAATGCCACTTCCATCACAATCACCACCGGCCCGGTGAAGTACTGCCCGACACGCCATTCCATGGCATTGTCCATGCCCTCGGAGACCTTTTCGTACTTACCATCTTGATCCAGATCCGAAACATAGCCACTGGACGCTGCATCAATGGGCAGGACAAATGTCTTGTCAGCTGCATGGAGAAATGATGTAGCCAAACCCATCGTCAATAACAGGACGATCAACTTCATGATGCGATTCACTTTCAAAATGTGTTACAACTTCAACCGTCCGAATTCGGCGCGGTACTCTGACGAATGACCAATCGGGTGGGGATGGTTAAATGCGGTGTATTGGCAGCCAACGCTTCGCCATCGGCACGGTTTTCCAACACGTCAATTAACTTCTCAGAAGCAAGGCTCCCCATCGCCTGATAAGACTGATCAATACTCGTTAACGGCGGGTCAGCCATGGGCGCAACATTGGTCTCACCAAAGCCAACCACTGACAATTGCCCAGGCACGTCAATGCCCATCGACCGCGCGGTTCGCAGGACTGCCATCGCCATCTCATCATTGGCACAACATATCGCGGTGGGTCGCTGGTCAATCGGCCGATCCAGCAGAACGCGCGTGGCCTTTTCGGCTGTGTGCAACTCCCAATCACCGCGTTGGATCATCCAGGGCTCAAGCTTCAAACCTCTGTCAATCATGACCTGTGCAAACTCAACGGATCGTTCATTGATGGAATAACTCATCCCCGCAATCATGGCGATGCGGCGATGCCCCTGCCCCATCAAGTGATCAATGATCTGCTCATACGCTTCGTGGTTATCACTGTTGACCGATGCAATACTGCCTTGGGTTCCGACACAACTCAGCGCGACCATGGGGATCGCCCCGCGGAGTTCTTTGTTGAGCTGATCCCAGAGATCCTGATCCATGTGAAAGAAAATCACGCCATCGACACGGCGTTCGAGCAAAGTATCCACCACATGTCTGATCGACCAGTTTTCGTCGGTTCGCTGCATGACCTTGACGGTGTATCCGTTCTTCTCAGCTTCGGACATCACACCACTGAGCGTTTCCATGGCAAAGTCGATGCTGATCACCGCACCGACAAAGGCGATGACACGGGTCTTGCCCGTCGCCACGGATCGGGCCACTTGATTGGGTCGATATCCCATCTGCCGAGCGACATCCAGGACGCGTTGGCGGGTCTTTTCACTGACGCGCACCGTGCCAGTCGTCCGACTGGAGAACACCGAAGAGACCACCGGCCGAGAGACGCCCAGGGCTTTGGCGATGTCGTTCATGGTGGTCATTTGGCCGGACTCCGTGGAATTTGATTACCCGTGTAAAGTTAACGCGGGTAATCATCGAAAGTCAAGCCATGTCTTCAGATTTTTTTCAATGCTGTTCAAACAGTCAATGCGATCATGGCATTCACCATAACAGGCCATTTGATCATTATTTTCTTTAACAATAGGACTTTAAGAAGGCATCAATCTGAAGCTCAAGCATGTGAATCAGTCTAGGAGAGGGTCCCTCCTGACGCCAAAGGTTGTGACCATCTTGGGATTGACCTAAATAATAAAATCCCTGATAGGCTCCGCCAACCTGATTCCATACGGCTTGAAGACGCAATGCCTGTTCGAAGGACACCACACTGTCCTGACGACAATGCAGCGTCAGCAGTGGCGGCAGCTTTTCACAGGGCAGATAGACCGGTGATGCGTTTTTCAACTGCTCATCCCTGTCATCCGAGTCAGCAAACATGCCCGAGAACGTCATCAAATCCGCAACCTCCGGCGCGGTCAAATCCGTCGGTCCGCAAAGATTAACAATCCCTGCCACCTTCTGCATTGGCAATTTCATGCCCACCATCAAAGCCAAATGTCCCCCTGCCGAACCACCGGCAATGGCGATCTTGTCCAATGCAAGTTGCTTCATCTGCGGGTGTCCGGCAGAGATTAAAAATTGTGCTCCCGCCATGCAGTCCACTTCACATGCTGGATACGGTGCTTGCGGCAGCAGACGGTAATCAATATTGAAGACGGCATAACCACAGTCAACAAGGAATTGAGCAATGCCGTTAAAGCGCACACGGCGCATGCTTTTCCATGCTCCGCCGTGGATCAGCAAAACAGCTTTGGCACCCTGAGCATTCTGGGGTAAATACAAATCGCCCATGCCCCGATCGCCTGCCTGTGGGCTATACACAATATTTTGAATCACCTGCATAAATTCCTCGCTTTGAGCAGCATTCACAGGATGCCTGCCAGCAACCCACTGACAACTTGCAGCATCCATCAGTCGACCATGTATTCAAATGCCCATGGGATTGCAATCATACTTATTCCAATTCCTATCAACAGCATGCCAAACACCCCACCAAACGCCATCGACAGACATTGCGACCCCCAGTAAATAAACAAACCACCGGGCATCAGCATCAGTATCGCGCCCCAGGGAACCGCCTTGGGCACTCGCAAGCGATTGCTGCGTACCTCTGTCACCGTAAACATCTCGCCACATTCAGGGCACATACAACTTGTCGCCCCCTTGAGCTCATACTGACAATGAGGACAGCAGCAACCTTCCAAACGCAGCGGGTCATCCGGATTCAACGGGATATTCGTCATCGCACGCTCCATCTATTGCAGGCTGATCAAGCATCAGCACTACAGGTCAGACGGAACAAACGCGATGAGATTTCACAACCTCCATTAACTCTGTTTTTCAAACCAACTCGTTGAACCTTCTGGACGGATGGCAGTAAGTGTGCCGTTGTAATGACGGAGGTTTTCGGCTTTGTACGGATACTTCTTCATCGCCTCAGGATGCAGTTCGATACCCAGGCCGGGTTTGTCGGGGATGGTCATTTCACCATCAATTAACTGCATATGTTCGGTGCAGATTTCCTTACGCCACGGCACGTCGGTGGCCATGGTTTCGAGCAACCAGAAGTTGGGGACACAGGCAGCTAATTGCAGGTTCGCCGCGTTGGCTACCGGGCCGATGGGATTGTGCGGGCAAACCGGAATGTTCTTAACCTCGGCAACGGCTGCGATTTTTTTGATCTCACCAATCCCGCCAAAGTGACTGGTGTCCGGCTGGAACACATCCACGCAACCCATCTCCAGGTAAGGCACCGCACGCCAACGGCTGTACACACGCTCGCCCCCGGAGATGGGAATGTTCAAGCGACTTTTAAGCTCCGCCAATCCCTTGTCATCTTCAGGTGTCAACGGTTCTTCAAAGAACAACGGCTCATAAGGTTCAAGTGCTTTACCCATGCGAAGCGCGGTGGGCATATCAAAGCGGCCGTGGCCTTCGATGATGATGTCGCCCTTGCCTTTGATCGCCTCTTTGACTGCAGCAACACAGGCGATGGCTTTGTCGAATTCCTGTGGCGTTAACGTCAACCACGCACTGCCAAAGGGGTCCCACTTGAGTGCTTTGAATCCCATCTCCTCAACGGCAATTTTCGCCTTGGCGGCAAACTCGTCGGGTTCAGTTGCCGGGGCAAACCAACCATTGGCGTAACACGGCACGCGGTCACGGACTTTACCCCCCAGCAGTTGATACACCGGCACACCAAGGTCTTTACCCTTGATATCCCAGAGCGCCATCTCCACACCAGCTAGCGCGCTACTCATGATCGGCCCGCTGCGGTAGTAGTATCCGCGATACGCGTCCCGCCAGAACAGTTCAATATCATGCGGATCACGACCGACGAGCATGCGCTCCAGCTCATGCACCGCAGCCTGGACCGCAAGCTCGGAAAACTCAATGGTCGCTTCACCAATCCCGGTGATGCCTTTGTCGGTATGCACAAACACAAACACCCAGTTATTGCGATAGGCATAACAAACGACAGTTTCAATCTTCGTGACTTTCATGGTTTGACTTTCAATTTTCTGACTTCCAAATACATCCCTGCCCAAGACAATTAACCACAGATAAAGACAACATGACAGTGGAAATTGAAATACGGACATCTGTGTTTATCTGTGTTCATCTGTGGTTAACTGCCTTGTTTAAATTCAGATCACAACGCCTTTCGATCAGTGACCACCAAGGGGTAATCGGTCAGCGGGATGTTGCAGGCGAAGTGATTGCCCCACCAGCCGCCCTGCTCGATGAACTCGGTGATTTCGTAGACCTTGCCGGTGAGTAAGTCGATCAACACTGGCTCATCAATCGACTTTTGACTTGTGGGGTCGACCATCAATTCAATGCGCATCGCGTCATACGTTTTCACCGGCAAATTGGGCACCCAATACGTGTAAAGCGGATAGCCTTTGCGTTCAAATGAGCCGGTAATCGCAACTGCATAATCCATGGCAAATTTGCTGTCGCATGGTTTCTTGTGATCGGTGAACTGGCCGTTGTAATGCACCACATGAAACAGGTGCGCCAGTTTCGTGTCTTCATCAAAAAGATTGCAGACATTGCGCATCGCATGGTAAGACTCTTTGGGTGAATAATCCGCGCCGTTGAGCAGTCCCATCATGACTGGTTTGAGAGGCTTGCCAAAGGATTGGTAATACGTTGCTTTGTCCAGGTCCGCACAATGGAAGTAACTGCTCATCTCCACACCATTGCGTTGATCCATGACCAGTCGGCGGATAGCCCATTTGGCTTGCGTGGTCTCGGTGATATCACTGGTGTTTTCGCAGAGAAAATCGTGATGCCCGCCGTGGATGGAAGGTGTTCCGACTTCACCTTGCCACAGTCGCAGGGCGGGTTTGTATTGATCACAGAGACTGCGTAACGCTTTGATCTCCACGTCAGCTGCAAGCTCAGGTGTGTCACGGTATGGGTGATAGGTCAGGACATCGAGTTGCTCTGCCATCCCTGCTGCAAAAGCTTTTTTGAGGAACGGCGTGGCATAACCACCCCATGCGACACAACCGCCGATCATCGTTGCGCCCGGAAGTTTTTTTCGCACGGACGTTGCGGTCATGGTGACAAATTTTGCGTAGTCTTCGGGATTGACACCTTTGGGTTGCCAGAAGTTGCCGATGTTCGGTTCGTTCCAAACTTCGTAATCGGTGACGCGGTCTTTAAAATGTTCGACCACTGCCTGCACATAGCGATCCCATGCAGCGATGACCTGATCACCATAATACATGGGCACGTAACCCACCGCAGACGGAAACGCTGGATCATCCATGTACAGCGTGTTACCAAAGCAGAGACTCATCCACGGTTGGACGCCCACAGCAAGTAAGCCATCGACAATCGCATCCAGCCAGGCAAAATCGTAGACACCTTTTTCCTTTTCGCACTTGCTCCAACCCGATTGAATGCGTGCCCATCTCGCACCGAGTTTGGCAAGCTGCGGGTAGCAAGGTTCGGGATAAAACATGTCACGATCAAGCGTCTCAAACCCGACACCAAATTTATTGGACTTGATGTCTTTGGTATCACGATGCGGGACGCTGCCAACTTCAGTTAAACCGAATTGGGTTGGATCAAAGTAATGTGGATTGGTTGGGGTGTCGGTGGACATGGGATCAAACTTTCATCATTGATTGGTGAAATATATTGCTAAGTAAAAAATCCAAATATCTTCCCAAAGCACAGGGAAAAACTTCCGGGGGGTTAGACTTCGCATTCGACAGGGACGAGTTGGATCGAAGCGCCGGCATCGACGGTGAGGATCGTGCCGGTGACGGCGCGGCTTTGCGGGGACGCCATGTAGTAAACAGCCTCAGACACATCATCGGTCGTCGCTTCCTTACCCAATGGCAAATTGTCACGGCGACGCTGAACATGCTCAGCCGGTAACGTCTCCCAACGATTGGTGTGGATGTATCCGGGGCTGACCACGTTCACGCGGATGTGATGTTGCCCCAATTCCAACGCCATTGCCCGGCTCATCGCTTCGACGCCACCCTTGGCCGCGATGTAGTCACTGCGTCCACGGATCGCGCGGTGCGCGGTGTTGGATGAGAGATTGACAATCGCCCCACCGTCGTGCGTCATCATTATTTTTGCGGCATGCTGCGAAGTTAAAAACACCGCCCGCAGATTCACCGCCAGCACGGATTCAAAGTCCGCCAGTGACATGTCGACGAAGTTTTTGAAACTGCCCAGGTGACAGGCATTGTTGACCAGTACATCCAGCCGATCGGCATTTTGTTTGAGTTCATCGAACATCGCATCGATCTGCCCCGGAGCGGAGAGATCAGCAACCAGCGGGATCACATCACCGTCCATGGAAGCAACCGCCTGATTGACTTCATCGGCTCGGCGACCGTTGACGAAAACCTTATGGCCTCGCGATGCAAATGTCCGGGCGATGGTGTATCCCGTATTGATGTTGGCCCCGGTGACCAGGACGACCTGCTGTTTGTTTTGATCCAAATCAGTCATATAAAAACCACCTTTACGGGGTTGACTTATTTCATATTGTGAAATAGAATATATTTATTATGAAATTGTAGACGGGCCGCCATTGCAAGTCAATGGGGTTTGTTGTGTTGTTCTGCATATTGCAAGGCACCCCGGGGTCTGAAGCCCCCGGGCTTTAATGTGTTAATCATCATTTTTGTATCAATCATGATTAATGTGTTAAATCACATTCATTTGTGACATGTCATTTCAAAGTGAGAATTCAGCTTGATCAAAGTCCTGCACAAAGCGTTTGAGATTATCCAGTGCATCTCCGAGTATGGGGCTGCGATGCTGCCTTCTGCCATCGCTTCGTCGGTGGGGATCAATCAGCCGACCTGCGTGCGGATTCTGCGTGACCTGGTGGACTTGGGATACATCGAACAACTCGGCCCACGACAGGGTTACATGCTCAGTCTCCAAGGCTGGGCAACCTTCAGTCGCAACCCGCTCATCGAGCGTCTGCTTGCTGAAGGTTCACCGCTGATTAGTCAGTATGCCGAGAAGACCAGCCAGTGCATGTTCCTGTGCGTGATCCGCAACGGCCGTCGCTACACCGTCTTTTTCCGCAATGGACATCCGACCTTTAATCTTGTCCCGCAGCGTGTTGCTTATGATGACTGTCACATCACCGCGACGGGGCAACTGCTCTTAGCCATCGGCCCGGAGAGTGATCGCCAAGCCTATCTGGAACAATGTCCTGCTGATGTGGATCACAAAACACTTGGCAAGTTGTTTACGAAAATTCAAAAACAGGGATTCGCCGTGATTCATCGCAAGGAAGATTTCCACGCCATCGCCGCCTATCCGGTTTACATGTTCGGCAAGCCCGTTGCAGCGGTGAGTATCTGCATGGTTGGAGACAACATCAAAAAAGCCGAGGAACAGCGACTGATCAAAGCAGCCGAAAGCTGCGCCAAGGAACTGTCATCACGCCTTGGCGTCCATTTGCCATGAATCCATCGACTGATGACTCATAAAACAGATGCATCGGTAGTCCTACGAAAAATCCCCTGTAAACAAGGCATAACATCCGCGCGACTGCGGTTATACTGTTGCATGTACCTACATCCACCGAAAGGCGTTTATGCATCACATGCTCACATCCCTTGCAGCAGCCACCGGGGGCGACTGGTCAAGTCTGATCGGCATCCTGCTTCTCTTAACCATGGCGCTGGTCCTGGGCACCATTGCTGAACACCTCAAGCAAAACGCCATCCTCGGATACCTCGTTGCCGGCACGCTCGTGGGGCCCAATGTCCTTGGACTCATCGCATCACGCAACCAGGTGGAAGTGATTGCGGAGATCGGTGTCGCCCTGCTGCTCTTTACGGTCGGTCTTGAAATCTCCATCAAGCGATTGTTCCGCATGGGTCCGATCGCCTTTCTCGGCGGACTGCTGCAAGTCACCATCACGATGGGCGCGGTCTTCGTTTTATCCATGGGCTTGGGACTGGACATTAAAGCTGCCGTCTGTCTTGGGGCGATGCTGGCATTATCCAGTACGGCATGTGTGATTCGACTGCTGGTGGATGATGCAGCAATTGACGCGGTGTACGGGCGAAACACGCTGGGCATTTTATTGATGCAGGACATCGCGGTCATGCCGTTGGTTTTGACGGTGACGATTCTTTCAGGCAGTGGCGATGGCGGTGACAGCAATGCGTTTTGGATGCTCTCACAGAGTCTGCTTTACGGCGCGTTGATGGTGGGCGGGTTCTGGGTTTTGATGAACCATGTCGTCCCGCATTTATTGAACATTCGACTCTGGGCCAAGAACCGTGAACTTCCGATTCTCATGGCTGTGGTGTTGGCCGTGGGCAGTGCGGTCATTGCTCACAAGCTCGGACTCTCAGCTGCAATGGGTGCGTTCATCGCGGGTATCCTCTTGGCCGAATCCCCCTTTGCCACGCAAGTCCGCGCGGATGTCGGCGCGCTGCGTACGGTATTGGTCACATTATTCTTTGCATCCATTGGCATGCTTGCCGAGCCGGTTTGGGCTGCTCAAAACGCCCTGCTGGTCCTGGGCACCGCAGCGGGTATTCTCCTGCTTAAACCCATGATTATCTGGGGCATTGCCAGGCGATTTGGTTTTACACATGGCCAATCTCTTGCCACCGGTTTATGCCTTGCCCAGGTCGGCGAGTTCTCATTTGTCTTAGCCGAAGTCGCACGCGGGACTGCCATCAGTGAAGACATTTTCCGACTGGTGGTGGCTTCGACAATTGTCACGCTCTTTGCCACGCCGTTTCTTGTCCGGCTTGCACCACGCATTGGAAATCAATTTCAATCGCTCGTTGATCGCAAGCCCAAACCGCAAACCAAGTCTGGCGAGGAACCTTCTGATTCAGACAGTCCCGATGAAGAAGCTCTTAAACCTGAAGTGGAAAACGCCAACCGCATTTTGATCATCGGTTTTGGTCCCGCCGGCCAATGTGTCGCTCAAACGCTCATTGGCAAGCATCGCGATCACATCCTGATCATTGACCAGAACCAGCGCAATGCCGCCATCGCAAGTCGACTTGGATTAGCCGTTCAGGTTGGCAGTTGTACTTCCACCGAAACATTGGAACACGCGCACATCGAACATGCATCCGTGGTGGTAATTACCATCCCTGACCCACACACCGTGCGCCAGACGATACATGCCTGCCGATCACTTAATCCTGCTGCAAAATTAATTGTACGGTCACGGTATCACGTCTATAAATGGGAATTAATGCTCACCGGTGCGACGGAAGTGATTGACGAAGAGGAACAGGTCGGACACCGTTTGGCGGTTGCTGCAAGGCGACAGCTTGAACCGGACGTGCATTAAAGCCTCATTGTCTTGCCATCAACCTGCTTAGTTTTCGCGGAACATCACGTGGAACATACGGCGCATCTTGCCCGCAATCTGACGCCCCAGTTCGTGAATGCGTGACGCGTTGGCATCAGGCGATTGAGCGACCGACGGGTCCGTCAACGCAAGACGGCGAATGGCAACCGCTTCACTGAGTGCATCAACAATGGCTGGGCGACTTTCAAAGACCTGTTGCATGCATGCCTGATCCAACACAAAAACCACACCGTCGGTCAACGCGCGAATCGAAGCAGACCGCGGTTCGCCAGTTAACAATGACATCTCGCCAAAGAAATCACCAGGCTGGAGTTGGCCGACTTTACGGGTTGGCTTTTTGCTGTCATCGAACAATAGCACTTCAAGCAGACCTTCGAGCACAATGTACATTTCGTGATCCACGTCACCTTGCTTGATAATCATGTCCGACTGCTTGAAGCTTTGTTGCTTCATGCTGTGTGCAACATTGTTTTTCTCATCATCAGTCAGACAGTCAAACAATCCGACCCGGTCGAGAATGCGTCGTCGGCCGGCATCCTTGGTCAGATCAATATGCCGCTCAGGTAGCGGTTCAAAATACAGTTCCTGACGGGCGTAGGTCAGATCAATCCCTGCCTGTTCAAGATGTGCAATGCAACTGGATAACACGCGATCGGTCGCAATCGCTGGCGAGATCGGTGCCCAGGCATGAATCCAAAAACGGATTTCATATTCAATCCCCACGCCATCACCTTTGGTGACCAAAATCATCGGCGGCGGATCCGACAACATGTTGTCTTTATTCAAAACCGCCAAGGTTCCAGCAAGTAGTATCCGACGGGCGCGTTCGACGGGAATCGCCGTATCCAAAGAAAGATGTGTCGAAAAACGTGCAGGCAAAGTCGGCGTGCTGTAATTCATCACCACCGTGGCAGCCAAGGCACTATTGGGGACCACCAACAGCTTGTTCTCTTCAGTGAGAATTCGCGTCGTCCGCCAACTCACTTCCATGACCTTGCCAACCACTTCTTCACTGCTGTGTCCGACATGTGCTTTAATCAAATCACCAATGCGGTACGGTTGATCCATATGGACAGCTATGCCGGTGAAGATGTCGAGTATGACATTCTGCAAGGCAAAGCCAAGAACCAGACCAGACAGTGATGACAATGCCAACAGGCCGGTGAGTGACTGTTGAAACACAATCGTGACGATCAATACAATCGCCAACGTATGAATCACCAGCCAACTCAGGTCACGCAGAATCCGCGGGGTCGGCCCACCAAAGCGTTTACGTGCCCAATTATCCCAGGCGATGATCGTGACCAATCGCTGAAGAATCGTTGCGATGCACAGACCAATACAGATCGGCAAGGCATAGAACACCACCTCGGACATCCACGGCAGAAACTCTCCTGCTCGGTTGGAGATCGATTCAATGTTGATCTGCAAAACAATCAAAACACCCAATAGCAATACCGGGAGTAACAGGCTATTAAATATCCGAAAGATCATGCAGGCGAGTTTCCAAAAAGGTCATGAGGTACCGAACCGGACAATGACATTATGCCAAAAAACACAACACTGCACAGCAGCAAAGCGTATCATGAACAAATTCAAAATATCCATAGGTTAATTGAGCACCTTGATGCACATCTTCATCACCACCATCGGAACACGCGGCGATGTGGAACCCTACGTCGCCCTGGGCCAACGCCTGATCACTTCAGGTCACCGTGTCACCTTGTGCAGTTGCGAAAAATTTCGAGACTTCATCACCGAACAAGGTCTGGAATATGGCTATTTGAACAACAGCTTCATGGAGTTGATGCAAACGGATATCGCTCATGACCTCATGGAGAAAAACAGCAACATCTTTGAGTTCATCAAGTCATTTCTGCGTTTATACAAACGAGTTGACCCCATGCAATGGGAAGCGATCCGTGACATCACCCGCGCAGCAGAGTTGGCTCAACCGGATTTGATTTTGTATCACCCCAAAGCTTTCATCGGCGCCCATGTCGCTCAAAAGCTTGGCATCCCCAAAGCCCTCACGTTTCTGATGCCGATGATGATTCCAACAGGTGACCGCCCGGACATGGGGTTCCCCAAACTGCCTTTGGGGCGCGGGTATAACCGCATGACCAGTTGGCTGATGCTCAAGATCATGAACATGACCTGTCGCAAATATGTCAAGGGCTGGCGAAAGGAACATGGACTTGATCCCAAACCTCGCGGGATGAATTTCCTGCATGATCACCAAGGCAAACCCATCACGTATCTGCATGGCTACAGTTCACTGGTCTGCAAACGCCCTGCGGATTGGCCAGAGCATGTGCATGTCACCGGATACTGGCCGATGGAATATGATCGCAATTGGATGCCACCCGATGAACTGACTGCGTTTTTAGAAGCAGGTGATCCGCCGGTGTATGTCGGGTTTGGCTCCATGTCAGGTCGCAACCCGCAACGCCTGACGCGTATCGTCATCGACGCCATCAAGCAGGCAGGTGTCCGGGCGATTCTGGCAACGGGTTGGGGTGGCCTGCAGACTGAAGACTTGCCGGATACGATTTTCAAAATCGACCAGGTGCCCCATGGCTGGTTATTCCCAAGATGTGATGCGGTCATACATCATGGCGGTGCCGGGACCACAGCAGCAGGACTGCGAGCCGGCAAGCCGACAGTGATTTGCCCATTCGCATTTGACCAACCCTTCTGGGGCAAACAGGTCTTTGAACTGGGAGTCGGCAGTAAGCCCCTGCCTCAGCGGAAACTCACTGCAACCAAGCTGGCTGCCGCCATTCGAAAAGTCACCGGCGATCCAAGCATACAACGCAAAGCCCAATCACTCGGTGAACAACTCCGTGAAGAAGACGGCATCGGCAATGCCATCGCTGTGATTGAAAAGTTGGTAGCTGAACAAAGCCACTCTGATCGCTAGAGCGTTAAACACTCAAGTAAAGCGTGTATTGAAGACGCGCAAGCTATCAGCTCGCGGCTGTTGATCGCGTTATTCAATAGCTGCAGCCAGACTTGCCTGCGCGACAACACGACAATTGAAAGCTATATGCTCTAGCCATAAAAAAACACGGGACGCCTTGGAGACATCCCGTGTTGATTTGGTTTTTTATTGTCTGCTGCTGGGATCAACCGACTGTTGCGGCGGCGATCTGTTCCTGGGGCAGGCTGATATTCAAGCCATGTGCACCGGGTTCGAAGATGTGCAACTTGTCTGCTGCGACATGCATCGTGGTGGTGATATCGTGATCCAGAGCTTCAGCGGGGATACGACTGACAATGCGCTTGCCCTTGGAGGTTTCCAGGTACAAGTCCATTTCCTTACCCAGGGGTTCAACGACGCCAACCTTGGCTTCGAAGGTTTGGCTGGGGCCTTGACCGTAACCGGGCTCTTGACGCAGACGCATGGATTCAGGACGCATGCCCATCACCACTTCCTTGCCAACGGAACCCATCACGCGACCTGCCACTTCGTCGGTCAGACGCAGGGCAAGGCCTTCGCCTTCAAAGAAGACTGCATCACCGTCTTGGGTGAGTTTACCTTCAATGAAGTTCATCGGGGGCATACCCATAAAGCCAGCCACGAAACGGTTGACCGGGTAGTTGTAAATATTCATCGGGCTATCAATCTGCTGAACCAGACCAATATCCATGACGCAAACGCGATCGCCGAGGGTCATGGCCTCTTCCTGGTCATGGGTCACGTAGATCGTGGTGGTCTTCAGGCGATAGTGCAGATGCTTAAGTTCAGCACGTGTGGTCACACGCAGCTTGGCATCAAGGTTCGACAGCGGTTCATCAAAGAGGAACGCAGAGGGCTGACGAACGATGGCACGCCCCAGTGCAACACGCTGACGCTGACCGCCGGAGAGTGCTTTGGGTTTACGGTCGAGGAATTCGTCAAGACCAAGAATCGCTGAAGCGTCGCGGACGCGTTCGTCAATATCAGCCTTTTTAAATCCACGGAGCTTCAGACCGAATGCCATGTTTTTGTACACGGTCATGTGCGGATACAAAGCGTAGTTCTGGAACACCATGGCGATGTCGCGATCCTTGGGTGGCACGTCGTTGACAACGCGTTCGCCGATCTTGATAACACCTTCGGAGATTTCCTCCAAGCCGGCAACCATGCGAAGTGTCGTGGACTTGCCACAACCTGAAGGGCCGACGAGAACCAGAAATTCACCGTCTTTGATGTTGATATTCACATCTTTAACAGCACGGACATTACCGGGGTAAATCTTCCCCACAGCTTCGATTTTGACTTCGGCCACAGATAACTCCTGTTGCGTTTAATACCAAATAAAAAGACCAGGCTGGCTGGAAAGTGTAGCAAAGACATTTCCAATTGGCCAATCGCCAGTCAGATTTTCTGACTACAAGTGATCCATGTTCCGCCCGTGGATGAAGCGGAAATCACATAATTTCAATCAATTAATTATTATAGCACTGTTGATGAAAAATCAAGCCTAAAAGGTCATTATTCCTCAGGTTTGAACGGATTCATCGGTGCGTAACCCGGCGTGTTGTCATCTTCGTCGTCGCTGCCGTGCATGTCTTGAGCTTCTTCATGCCAGGCCGCCTGAATCGCTTCAAGAATCTGCTCGTTGACGGGATGGCCATCCTCGGCTTCAAATTCCTCAAGCGACTGCACCATCTCGCGGAGTTTCGTAAACCGCACGCTCAGCGGGTCCACCTTGGGGAAGGTCTCCGCCAACGCGATGGCAATGTCTTCAGTATCAGTCCAGGAAAATGTCTCGTCCATGGCGGGGCTCTTTTCGTGTTTCTTAAA
The DNA here is from genome assembly GCA_002480565.1 of Phycisphaerales bacterium UBA7800. Taxonomy (GTDB): domain Bacteria; phylum Planctomycetota; class Phycisphaerae; order Phycisphaerales; family Phycisphaeraceae; genus UBA7800. The sequence continues at coordinate 101,554 of DLCK01000082.1, forward strand.
ATCATGATCCATGGATTGAACCACAGAGTCACAGAGACACAGAGGAAATACTTCACTTTGAAATTGGTTTGGCTCTGTGCCTCGTGACTCTGTGGTCTATTCCCACAAAGCCCAACGGCACATCGCTTCAACCTATCACTGCAAGTTCAGTGGCATGATGACATACAAAAACTCATTACCTGTTCGCAACACGCCAGGCTTGTTGGGGGCTTTGAGTTCAAGGGTCACTTCGCCGTCTTCGACCACCTTCAAGGCTTCGGAGACAAAGCCGGGGTTGAAGCCCATTTCGATGGCTTCACCATCATAATTTTCCAAAGGCACATTCACTTCCGCTTCACCCATTTCCGGGGCGCGACTTGAAAGGGTCAAGCCTTCGCTGCTAAAGCTCATGCGGACACCCTTGGACTCTTCATTGGTCAGCAGACTCGCACGACGGACACCTGATGCAAGCACATCGGTGCGCATGGTGGCTTTGCGATCCGAATCCTTGGGGATGACATCGCGGTATGGCGGGAAGTTGCCTTCCACCAGGTTCGTCGAAAGCACTGCGGTATCCGTTGCAAAGAGCAGTTGATTTTCGGTAATCATGACCCGGACATCCTGCGCGTCATCATCAAACAGACGCAGCGCGGTGGTCAAAGCTTTGGTGGGGATGATCACACTCTTGGGACCGCCCTCGGCACCACCACGACAGGAACCCTTGGCCATGGCCAGACGGCGTCCGTCGGTTGCCACAAGCGTGAGTTTATTGCCATCACGTTCAACCAAAACGCCGTTGATGGCGTAGCGGCTGTTTTCACGCGCAGTCGCAAAAGTCGTCTGACGGATCAGGCGATGCAATTCACCACTGTTAATCGTATAGTCCGGTTCGCCCTTTGCTTCGGGGATCGGCGGGAAGTCCCCCACCGGATAGCCAAAGATTTTAAAGTGCGAGTCGGCGCCGGTGATCTGCGCTTCCTGCTTATCCACTTCAAGGGTGATCGTCGGGTCAACCGATTCGCGGACGATCTGATTGAACTTGTCGTTGGGGATCAGGGCTTCGCCGGGTTCGACGATTTCGATCTTGTTGGTGCAGGCACGGATTGCCAACTCCATATCGGTTGCCATGACAGTAAGCGTGTCTTCAATGACGGTGAGTTTGACACACTGCAACACCGGCTTGGGGGTGCGGGAGAGAATCACGCCACCGGCTAAATTCAGCAGGTCTACCAACTCGGCTCTGTCGCAAATGACTTTCATGGCTGCTCCTATAGTTTCTTTATAACCCCATAAAAATAACGACTTGCAATCCCCAGAGCAAGCCAAGATAGGTCCGCCGACCGGTTATTGCCGGTTTTAACGCCTGATCTTGCGTTTGAGACGATCTATCACCAATCTTTACACAAACTGTTAACAATTTAAGACCGTTTAGGTCTCATTGAACCAAATCATGAATCGGAAGCAAAGCGTAAACATGCAGATCAGGCCACTGAAAATCACCCAGGACTGGACCACCGGATACTCCGCTTTTTGACTGTTGTAACCATCGGGGAATTCATGCAGTATTCGTGCAAAGCTGTAAAAAATCATCATCAATGGAGTCGTCGCCACGTACAGGACATAGCTGATCTGCCCGCCCCATCGCATCAACCAGTCTGCTGTTGAATCGTCGTTTGACGTGAACACCAGAAAATCCAATATCACGAATACTAAAAACAGGAAATTCAGCCCCGCAAGCACACGTGCCCAAAGTGCGTGATCAGCACCTTGAGCACCACGACGATGACGCAGCGTCCTAAACCGCATGTGTTTGAAATCACGCCACTGCATGAACCAATACCATGACCGAGGAGCTGAATCATGCAAATCCACGGGATCCACATCCTCTGATTCTCCTCTCCATGGATTGATGTATTTTTTGTGATCAGACATTGAAATCCCCGGAACATTGCAGATTCGGATTTATGATTGCGCCTTTACATCACTTCAACCAGATGATGACTTTGACCAATACCATCAAGGCGAAGATGGAGCCGCCGAAGTAGACCCATGTTTGTGTTAAAGCACCATCAGCTTCGATGTCGTCTTCTTCGGAGTTGAGAAATTCGTGATGTGATCGTGCCAAGGCATAGAAGGTCATCATCAGAACCGCAGAGAGCATAAAGCCGATCATTGCGGTGGTGCTGAGAATTTGCCCAAGTGCGGTCGGGGTTCCGTCGGATGTTTGGGTGGGCAGGAATGTTTGCCAAAGGTAGATCGCCAGTGTCAGCAAGTTGGTAACCGCCAGAACATGGGTGATGATGCGATAGCGTTTACCACGGTCGCTGCGATGTCGTGTGTGCGCATTAGCTGCATAGACAGTGTCTGACGACTTACCATCGGATACATCATAATTGCGATGGTCGTACAACTCGTGAAACCAATGTTTGCGATTGGGTGAGTTCATGAACGCGACTTTACGACTTTGAGGGTTTGTACTGTTCGCCTGAAATTTTACATCCCAGGAAATATCCCAACTCAGCACCAATGGTAATACCTTTGTACAGACCATACAAAGCTATTAAAGATCCCAGATACATGTAAGCCATAATTCCATCGTCATTCGTGGCAAATGCTACTCCCATCAACACCACCCATTGCATCACAAACAAGGATAGAAAACCAACAATCGCCCCTAAGACAACACACATGAAAAAAACGACTATGGCGAGACATTTCTTCATAACTCACCGTTGACACTTTACGTTTTTAAATACTGCGTTGAAACTGTTAATTATTGCAACATCACGCTTCGGATGGCGAGTGTTTGGCGAGTTTGCGTTGGAGGCTTCGGCGGTGGATACCCAGGACACGGGCGGCCTGGGAGACGTTGCCATCGCAGTCGGTGAGGATGCGTTGGATGTGTTCCCATTCGACTTGTGCCAAAGAGGGTGCGGTGGTCGGAGCATGGATCGAACCTTCGCCATTGGCAGTAAAGGCGGTGAGAATCTGATCCGTGGTGGCAGGCTTGGTGAGATAGTCCACGGCCCCGGCGCGGATGGCATCCTTGGCGGTAGCGATACTGCCAAAGCCGGTGAGGACGACGATATCCATGTCTTCGTGGATGGCCAGCAACTGCGGGATGAGTTGCAACCCGGATGTCCCACTCATGCGCATGTCCACGATCGCGCGGTCGGGCCTGCGCAATTGAGCGTATTGGACAGCTTGCGCGCTATTCTCTGCTGCGATGACCGGAAAGTGCCGATCTTCCAACGCGCGGACCAGGCGCGAACGAAATGCCTGATCATCATCAACAACCAGAATCGTAGGTAACGTCTTGGCGGTGGCCTGATTCATGGGACTCATCACTGCTAAATTCATCTGAACTCCAGAGTAGCGGCGGAACACCCCATATCATACAGCCATAAACGTTAAAGGATCAAACGCAATGGGAGGCAAATGGATTTGGGATTAGTGTTTAGGGATCAGGACAAGGCATCGAAAGACGCATTAATTTGATGACTGTGACTTTCCCTAATCCCTAATCACTAATCCCTACCCTGGAATATTGGTTAACATATTCCGTCCATCAGCACACGTTGCCTAATCGTCAAAACGATTCACGAGGAATCACACCATGTCCACATCTCACCGCCTGTCTGAACATCGTCTTGTTGAACGTCTTGCCAAGCCTGATCCCAAGGGGCCGGTGCTGGATATGGTTTTGGACACGGATACGTTTAACGAGATTGATGACCAGTTTGCGTTGGTTTATGCGCTATTGTCTCCTGATCGTTTGAAGGTTCATGCGGTGTATGCTGCTCCGTTTGTGAATGCCAAATCCAAATCGCCTGCTCAGGGGATGGCGATGAGCTACGACGAGATTTTCGAGTTGTACAAACGGATGCCGGCGAGACCTGATGTGCCGGTGCTTCGCGGGTCGGAAAAGTGGATGCGACAAGTCTCCGGGCCGGTGGACAGTCAAGCGTGTGATGACATGATCGAACGTGCGATGGCTCGTCATGTGGATGATGCGCCGCTATATGTCGTTGCCATTGGTGCGCCGACGAATGTGTCCTCTGCGATTGCAAAATGCCCGGAGATAATGGATCGCATCGTGGTGGTCTGGTTAGGTGGTCATGCTCAAAGTCACCCCACGACACGGGAGTTTAATCTGGGTCAAGACCTGTTGGCATCGCAGACTCTGTTTGACAGTGGCGTGCCGTTGGTGCGTGTCCCGTGTATCCCGACTGCTCAGATGTTGCGGACGACGGTGTCGGAATTGACCCACTACATTGGCAACAAGAATCCGATGTGTGACTTTTTGCTTAAGCGATATGCTGAACATGAAACGATGGAAACGCCGCTGAAACTCAAGCGTTGGGATTGCGAGCACATTGCCTACTGCAAGGAAATCTGGGACGTGGCAACGGTCGCCTGGCTGATCAATCCTGCATGGGGTCGAAGCCTGCTCACGCCCAGCCCGATACTCACTCGTGATGTCACCTGGAGTCTGGATTACTCCCGACACATGATCCGTGATCTAGTCACCCTCAACCGCGACGCAATCTTCGGCGATATGTTTCACAAGCTTGCCAATATGGGCGGGTAAAAAAAACAGACACTTCTGACAAATGATTCGTCGGAAGTGCCTGTGATTTTCAAATGATGAATTCAATCACGCAGGCATGGACATATCCAATTCTGCCAATCGTTCCTGTCTCTTAACTTTGCCGGCTTTGATGCGTCCGAAGATCAGGTAACTGCTTATACCTGCGACAACCAGTAATCCGATCCCCAGTATCGGGCGGTAGACGATCCAACCGATGGCGATGGTGATGCTGCTGAGCATGGCTGAGAACATCAGCGCAACAAGCAGGACGCCGCCTTCGATGAGATTGCCAATAAATGGGATCACGTCCGCGAGAACCGAGAGGGGTTTGAAGAAGACGGTAAAGCCGACGACCATGAGAATGAATCCCAAGCCGCGCAGCAGCCATGTGAGTTTGGTGTTGTCAGCTTGGGCCTGATCGAACATGGTTTTGGCGTCGGCGGTTCCCATCTGCAATAGGAGAATGCTCCCGCCAACTTCGGTCTTGTAGGATTCAAGACTCTTGCCAGCCTGCTTGGCGACAATGCTTACTTCGGTGGGTTTGATGACTTGGAAGGTCACTTGCATATCGCCAATCTGCGGACTTTGAGATGATTTACCCATATAGAATCCGCCGTTGTAAAAATTAGCTTTAGCCTTGATTTCATTGGGTATTTTGGCTTCTTTGGGATCAATTTTCAGCGTGCTGTATCCAGAAATTTTTGTGACCAGATCACGACTTAATTCGTATTTACCCATACTCACATCCGTAGCCAACTGTTCCTCGGACTTGTAAAGCATGGTTGATGGATTTTCATGACCTGCTTTGTTTTTGAAGCTTCCTGAATCAATCAGGGAGTCGGACCAGACTTTGTTGTAGGTGTAGGTGGTTGTGGTGGTGGTCCCGCCGCCGAGTTTCTTTTCGGATTTCTTTTCGGACTTTTGTTCCCACTGATACATCTTGACGATGCGATTGAGTTTGATGGCATTGATGGACACATCGAATGTGGGATCGGTGAGCGTGTCTTGCGTTTGCGCCATACCGCTGAGATGCACGAGCTTACCTTCGTTCTCTGCGTTTAGCGTATCCGTTGAAACGGACACGACATTTGAGCCGCCCTCTTTGAGGGTCTTGTATCGCTTGACGGCACGCCCTTCATTGAGAAACAGAATCGGAAAGGCAACAAGGATCAACACGATGCCGGTCAATATTCCCTTGATGGAACTCCCAATGCGGCTAAACCAGGACTCGTTTGTGATTTCGGTAAATTGGTCGGACATGCTCATCCCCTACGTGGACAGTTGGACAAAGTACGGAAAACCGTTCAACAGACGTGACTATGACTGAATGTGATTTTCCCGGAATACCCCGCGAGCTGGCAGGAGATAGGCTCGCATTGATAACGCATCTTGATTGTGCGGATATTTCCCGCCATGTCAAGTTTGCTTTACATGTTTAAATAAAAAAAAACGCGACAGATTTTGCCGCGTTGAGGGATCGTTATTCAGGGTCTTGGACAAGTTGACTTAATCGCCGCCGAACTCTTCCTGTTGATGCAAGTAGCGTTCGCGGTTGGCACGGTGGTCCATGAGCAGGAACAAACGCTTGCGGTCTTCGGGTTTGATGGCATCATTGATCTGGCGATGCGCCTGGGCCAAATGCGTGCGACGCGACAGATGCGTGAGCACAATCGACTTGGCTTTGGAGCGTTCGAGCAATTCGACGATGTTGTCCAGATGCAGATGCTTACCCACATTGGCACGATTGCGGTGATCGTCTTCAAGGAACGTACACTCAGTAATGAGGATCTGAGCATTGAGCACATCAGGCCGATCAAAGCAAGGCCCCCATGCCGTATCACCGGTATAACACAGCAGTGGGATTTCCAACGTCTGCGTGATGGACTCGCCTTTTTTCTTCAGCGCGATGAGTTGCTCCTGGGGCATGCCTTGAAGCTCTGCCTTGAGCTTGGAACGTTTTTCGACAACCGAAAAACCAAGTGATGGCACGGTGTGATGCGTCTCAAAGGCGCGGAGGAAAATCGTGTTCTTGATTTCCACCTGCTCTTCAGGTTCCATGGCCTTGACGTTGTAGGGTGTTTTCTGAGCTTCGATGTCAACCCATGCGCGCATGAGATTGTGGATCGGCTGTTCCATCTTGGGATGGCAAAGCACCGTGCCGACACCCATGCCCTGGAAGTAGCGTTGCGAATAGTAGTAAGCCAATCCTGCGGAATGATCCATGTGCCCATGGGTCAATGCGACATAGGAACTGGACAACGCAGCACGCGGGCAACGACCAATATCAAAGCAGGTATCCAACTCTGGTATCTGCACCACCGACTCCTCGCCGGCAATGGAGATGCCCTGCACTCGGTACGGTGGCAGATACAGGAACCCCAACTGGGGACGGCGTGGCGGATCGCGTGGAACCATAAAATCAACACCCAATCTAACGGATCAGCCTATCGAATAGATCCGGGCACCAACGGCTGATCCTGCTAACCGATTGAGCCTTGAACTGGAACGTGTCGTCAGGGGATTTGAACCTCTTCCCGTTACCGGGCGCCTCCAGGCACGACCAACATTACTGCGCATATCATGTCTCATATAAGGGTTATGGTCAACTTTCTGTCAGCCACAAATCAATCAAATCAGACACAAACTGAACCACTACCGGCTGA
>DLCK01000043.1:0-392 GCA_002480565.1 Phycisphaerales bacterium UBA7800
TTGCCTCCAGTCACTACGGCGGCAAACGCAAAGGCAAACGCGGTCGTGGTACAGCAGGCAAGACGCCAGCGTTCGGCATTTTGAAGCGTAAAAACAAGGTGTTTACAAAGATGATCCCTTACGCACAAGCCAAAACCTTGATGCCAATCATTCGAGAGAAGATCAAGCCCGACAGCATTATCTACACCGATTCACTTTCGTCGTACAACATCCTGGCTGGGTCCGAGTTCAAACACGAATGCATCAACCACGATGTCGCCTTCGTGTCAGAAACCAAGAATCACATCAATGGCATCGAGAATTTCTGGAATGCCATTAAAGCGTCATCTGTGTCGCTTTAATGGCATTCCCAAAGAACATTTTTAGCTGTTTTTGAAGGAGTGTGAGTGGCG
>DLCK01000043.1:694-4095 GCA_002480565.1 Phycisphaerales bacterium UBA7800
GTTTTTGAAGGAGTGTGAGTGGCGATTTAACAACCCCAAGCCAAAAGATCAGTTACGACAGCTAAAACAATCGGTTAGAGAAAATCTCACTTAGCTATCTGGGACAGCCCCTTAACAGAACGAAGCAGAATCGGATGTGTCCGGGGCTCGTAAAACTCACGGAACCAGCGCAACAGTCCGTTACGCCGCTACACGGCCTTTACTGGACTGGGCAACGCCACTGTCGTATCACTGCTGGCACTTGCATACGCTGCATCGATGATCTGCAATGTCGTAACCGCATCTTCCAGATTCGACTCGGGCAATTGACCATCCAGCAGGTAAGCGACGAACCGCATTGCCTGATTCTTAAATGAGTCGGGATAGCGGACATCGTCGCTGACTTTTTCACCGTTGACGTAAAGCGCATCAGAAATGGATAGTCTGCCTTTGGACCCGACGATACGGATTCCTTCGATATCCTGGCCGTGGGTGCTGGCCCAATTCTGCATCAAGTGAACGATGCCGCCATTGGGCATCAGCAGTTGAACCGACGCGATATCCTCATCGTCCATCGCCAATTCATTGCGAGAGGTTAAAGCCTGAACCTTAACGGGCCTGCCCAGCAGTTGAATCACTTGATAAACCAGGTGCGTACCTGAGTCCATCAGCGCGCCGCCCCAGGCCAGGTCATGGTGACTACGCCATTTTCCTTCAATGGCACCGGCATAAAAACTCTGAGTGAAGCTGGCATACTGCACATCGCCCAAACGACCTGACGCCAGAATCCGCCTGGCTTCCAACACGGCGCCGCGATAAACGAAATTGTGCGCCGGCATCAATTTCAAACCGTTCTGCTGAGCCTTGTTTTCCAAGTCTTGCAAGGCTTGGACCGTACGGACTACCGGTTTTTCAACCAGAACGTGCTTGCCGCAATCCAGTGCCTTATGCACCTGCTGTTCATGGCAGGGATTAATGCTGGTAATGACCACCGCATCGATTCGCGGACTTGCCACCATCTCATCAAAATCCGCAAACGCCTCCAGTCCCCGTTCATCGGCAAACGTCTTCATCGCGCTGCGCTGACGTTGTTGGTCTGCATCATCGCCATACCACGACCGCGTCACACCGACCACCTTGCAACGCGGAACCGCCGCAAAGCCGTCCAGGTGCAACTGAGCCACGAAACCTGTATCAACCATACCAATTCGTATCATTTTTCTGTTCCTTGTTCATGGCCCACTGGGGCGGCCTGCGTACACCAATCAAACACAACCCCCATATATTGATCCTTGTCCATGCGTACACCGTGATAGGCTTCGGCAGCCTGCTCGGGATAAAACGTATGCGTCAGCAAGGGTTCAACCATCAACTTGTCCTGCGCCATCAGATCCAGCACAATCTGCGAATTGCGTTCGATGGAATGCTTGACATGCGCATCCATCTTGACAGGCAGACGCCATTCCGATGCCCCCTTGATGGTCACGCATCGCCCGTCGTGCGATTGCCTGTACAAAGGCGTGATATCCGTGACGAACTCAGCCCTTGGCGAACCGAGCAAAACCGCCTGTCCGTAACGCGCAACCATGGGCAGACTGTCAGCCAGAACGCGGGACATGCCGCTGGCTTCAATCAAAGCATGAACCCCCTGCTGATCGGTCCTGCGTAAAACCTCTTGGACCGCACTGCCATTCGTCGGATCCAACACGACATCGGCACCGCACTGCTTGGCCAAAGCTCGACGTGCTGGCGACGGATCGATACCGATGACTTTGGCGCCCGAGAGCTTGGCCAGTTGCACCGCAAAATTCCCCACCAGTCCAAGCCCCGTCACCGCGACGGTATCGCCCAGTTCCACCGGCACCACGCGAATCGCAGTCATGGCAATCGTGGCCAGGCGTGTAAAAGGCACCAGACGTTCGTCAATATTCTCCGGCAATTTGAGCAGTAATTCCGAATCAGAAACGACCTGGTACTGGCGGTTGGAACCGAAATGGTAAACCCTGTCACCGGGCGTCAGATTCCTGACTGCACTGCCCACGCCCACCACCTGGCTAACCGCGGTATAGCCCGGCGTACCTGGCAATTTGAACCATGATTCCATGCCCGACAAGCAGGCAATGTCCGTGCCGGCACTAATCAGCGTATACCTGGTTTGTAGAGCCACCCCATGCTCCGGTAATGGATCAAGCGCGATCTGCTCGTCCTGCAACTGCACTGAAAACGGCGCATCAAAAATAATTCTCTTGGATTTCAAAACGAACTCCCTTTATAAAACTTGTCATTTTTTCGCCAGCCTATTGGCCTTTGGATCAATTTGTTCCTAATATTAGGCATCAAATCCACACATGGCTTTGGCCAAATTTACTACGATTTGTCAAATCTTATGAAAACTACTATCAACGACATAACGCCAAACGTTCGGCACGTCCGTATGAACACCAGCCCGACCGCAGCCCGTTCGTTTATCGATCCGGAATATGTGTTCACCTATATCAAGGAAGGACAAGGCATTTTTGTGATCGAGGGAGTCGAATACCAGATCGCCGCCGGAGACATGTTATTGATGGCGCCGTACATGTTGCATATCACCAAAAGTCATCCCGGACGGGAAATGATTCAATGCGTCGTTCACTTCGATTTGTTTTATCAGGCCCAGCGTAAGGGCTATATCCTCTGCCAACCCGGTATGACGTTCGCCAAGTTCATCGCCCAAAAGCAAAACCCTGAAACACTACTGGCGCATGCCCCGATGTTCCAAACCCAACCACCTGATTCGGTTCAGTCCCAGATTTACCGTCGCTACGAACAGCTTCGGGAATTCAACAAAGACCGACATGCAGCCTATGCGCAATTACAGATGCGAGCCGCCATGCTGGATATCCTGTCGCTGTACCTACAACAAACCGGCAACCACGACCAGGCATCCGCGCAACCCTCTCCCAAATGGCGGAACATCGAAACAGCCATCACCTATATCCACAACCACTTTGACGAACCCATCAGCCTCGATGACGTCAGCCAGCAAGCCGACATTTCGGTCAACTATTTCTGCTCACTGTTCAAACGCTACACCGGCCAAACCATCCACAATTACATCAATGAATTGCGAATTCACAAAGCCAAACGACTCATTGAAGAATCAGACTTGTCCCTGACGAAAATTGCCGATTTAACTGGACTCGGTGACATCCACGCATTCAGTAAACTCTTCAAGAAATTTGCCAAACAAACGCCTTCAGCCTATCGCCGTTCCAACCGACGCGACTAAGCGGCGAGCAAACGATAGTCTGGGACTGGCGTTTACTGTCAAGAATTGACATAAGAACACACCGCAGATCAAATTCAGAATTCCCCTAACCTCGCCCCTGCACAAAAACAAACAACGGCTGACATTCGCTGCCAGCCGTTGTCAAAGAGCG
>DLCK01000043.1:4401-5509 GCA_002480565.1 Phycisphaerales bacterium UBA7800
TGCCAGCCGTTGTCAAAGAGCGGGACAGCGGCCTCGAACCGTCAACAATCACGTTAACAACGGGGCATTGTGGATTTCAACTGTTTATTTATAAAAATAGTTCAGTGACGTGCGTCAAATGGTTCAGAATTGGGTGTCATGGGGTTAAAATCGCGCAAAGCACAGTACTAAAAAAGCATTGTGAATAATGTTCCACAGTTCCGATTCCGCCTAGTTTTGCCCCCAAGGCCACGATGTTCGCCCGTGTCGCATTCGAGCGGGTTGGGTGGCCACGGGCCAGTCGCCTTCGTGTGGCCAACCTCGTAACATGTCACTCACCTGCCCATATCCGTACTAACGCTGCCGCTTCGGTAGCAATGCCAATCTGCCAGTGATCAAATCACTGTGCACCGTTTTGCATCGCAAGAGTCCGACCAGAATCTACATACCCAATAAACAAAGCAATCCAAAGTGAATACTTCGGCATGCACATGATGTCTCTTCTGTACAGAACAAAGCTTAACCAGATTTCTCAAGCAAGATGGGATAACCCCACAAACCTCACATTGCGATGCTACAATCTTTCAATTGACTCCCATCTAAATTGCTATATAATGTTATATATAAACACTTTATAGTAAAGTGACGAGTGAATTATTCAAGCACCGACCCAGAAGGACTTGCTGGATCGGAAGGCTATCTATTGCCTTAATCTGCTGCCCATTCTTCAGGCCAGCTTTTACCTTGATTCACATTGGCATATGGATGTCATATGCATCTCTACATCTCTATTTGAGGAGGCTCGCATGCATCGAATTTTATTTTTCAAAATATGTTTATGGCTTGTAGCGTTGACATTCACATCCGCAGGATGGGCACAACGTCCATCTGAAACCCCTCAAGGTCTTCAAAGCGGCTTGACCTATCACTATTACACAGGCAGTTTTACGGTATTACCTGACTTTACCAGTCTGACACCTGTCTCAATGGGAAATGCCACAAGTATCGATGTCTCATACCGCGAGCAGGATGATGACTTCGCACTGACATTCAACGGATATATTGAAGTCCCTACAACTGGTACATATACATTTTACCTGTCGTCGGACGATGGCAGTCGACTGTGGAT
>DLCK01000043.1:5809-6260 GCA_002480565.1 Phycisphaerales bacterium UBA7800
GGACGATGGCAGTCGACTGTGGATCGGGGACCAGTTGGTTGTGGACAATGATGGACTCCATGGCGTGGAAGAAGAGTCGAACACCATTGATCTGGAAGCTGGCTTCCATCCTGTAACCATTCACTTTTTCGAACACTTGGGAGGACATGTACTCATTGCCGAATATGCAGGTCCGGGGATCAGTCGGCAAATCATTCCTTCATCTGTTTTGTTTCATGATCTGCCGGTCCTGCCTGGTTTGGTCTATCGTACTTATACAGGCATCTGGGAATACCTGCCAGACTTTGCAAGCATGACTCCCATCACCACAGGTATCGCCACCGCGCCCAATACCAGCTATGCCCAGACCGAGGATTATTTTGGGCTGACCTTTGATGGCTATATCGATGTACCTGTCGCTGGCAATTACACCTTGTTTCTAAACTCCGACGATGGCAGTCGACTGTGGATT
>DLCK01000043.1:6560-7295 GCA_002480565.1 Phycisphaerales bacterium UBA7800
GACGATGGCAGTCGACTGTGGATTGGCGATCAACTCGTGGTTGACAACGACGGACTTCACGGCGCGCTTGAAGTGTCCGGCAGTATCAATTTGCAAAAGGGCTTGAACCCCATCACGATTCATTTCTTCGAACGTGGCGGAGACCAGATTCTGGATGTGCAATACATGGGTCCAGGGATCAGCAAGCAAGCTGTCCCATCAACAAGTTGGCATCGCGATGACGATTCCGTGCAGTTGTATGACAATGACGCGTATCTCGTCCCACTCGCCCAAGCAGCCAACCTACAAACATTACTGGATACACATGACATTATCCGCCTTGAATCTGGCGACTATTCTGTCAGCGGGCCTGCGGAACTGGTTCTCTCCAGCAATCAAAAAATCTATGGCATGCCCGGAACCATTATCTCAAAACTCACGGTTCCCGGTGGTACAAAAAACAGCTTTGTTTCGTATCTCAGAGCAAACAACGGCTTGTACTTTGCGCCATCATCCCTGCCGGTTACTGGCAACGAATTCCGTGCCTTTAATAACACACATATCAAAGTCGACAACGCGACACTTCAAAACAATCTCTTTGTCGGATTCATGCTCACCCGCGTTCACATCGACAATACACAGGGCGGATACCTTCGCAACAACCGCTTTGTTCGTTTCACCGTTCACGCGTGGGATCAGCAACTGGTGATGAATGGCAATACCGTCTCCGGTTTTGAGTCCTATGGCAATGTGTTT
>DLCK01000043.1:7596-8688 GCA_002480565.1 Phycisphaerales bacterium UBA7800
TTTGAGTCCTATGGCAATGTGTTTCTCTGGTTCAACTTCCTCACCTCCAACACTTATGTGACACAGATTGACAATCAGCAAGAGTTGACCTTAGTCGGCACTGACTCTGAATCATGGAACTGGTCGGGCAATGACAACCGTGCACTCTTTAGTACCGGTGACATGCAAACACTTCGACTCTTTGCATGTCAAGGAGGTAGTTCTCTACCTTCAAATCAATGGACGCAACTGCTTAACACCAATGCCCAGGAAGTTTTTGTGATCGGCATGGACGTGAATCCTTATTCACTGCTAAGTCCCAACATCACTTTCCAATCAGGCAACCAACGGTCATTACAATTGCAATCACAGGTCTATTCCGTCGAGTCGCTCAATGCCAATGCTGATCGGATCACAGGCATGATCGGCAACGTAAATCATTTCGACATCAACGGCATAGCACAGGCTTCACAGATGAGCAGCTATGATGCGGATCTGTTGGATGGGATGATTCGCCCGACTTCTCGTCCTGGTGAACAATGGGAAGCACCGACTTATATGAACATTCCTGATCCGGGTGGCCCGATTTGGAATTTCAATCTTGCCAGTAAGCCTGATGACACTACCTATCTGCAAAACCGGATCGACACCGAAGGCATCGTGCATCTTGAGCCAGGTATCTATTACATCTCCGCACCGTTAACGATCCGCAGGGAATACGGACTCATCGGTTCGGGGATGGGCAATACACTGATCATTGCCAAGACCAACGACTTTGACATGATCCGGATTAAAAATGATGACCTGTCGCGCAGCCAAAACTTCACGTTATGCAATCTCACCTTGCAAGGCGGACGCAATGGTTTGGTTACTGATATCAACAACCACCAATACAACAGCATCAATTTTTCATATGTCCAATTTCGTGACATGGTCGAGAACGGGGTTTACATTCATGACATTTACACATGGGACAACAACTTGATCGACCACGTGTTCTTTGTGAACTGTGCCATCGGTGTCAAACAGATTGGCGACACCAGTTTCGATGGGACTAGCTCACCGACTGAAACGTTTATGGATAAGAATTTCTGGTATCGCTGTCAGTTTGTG
>DLCK01000043.1:8992-9489 GCA_002480565.1 Phycisphaerales bacterium UBA7800
CTGGTATCGCTGTCAGTTTGTGGATTGCGGTTTACCCCTGGATTTGCAGGCATATCGTGCCAATAATCTGAATATGTATATGGAATGTCTTTTTGAAAACAGTACGACGCGTGCGGCTGATTTTACTAATAATTTGACAACCATTTTTGCCAACTGCGATCTGATCAATAATGCAGGAAGCCCAACAATCCAGACCAATACCAGTACTGTCTATGTATCCTGTCGTTTCACAGCAGGCCAGGCAAACACCGGTTTTATCAAACCTCAAAGTTTGGTTGAAGGCTGTAGTTTTGATGCCAATGGGTTGAGTAATGTCACGGTGATAGCTGGCAATGATCCATGGAGCAAGAGCGTCTTGATCAACAGCCAAACCACCAACGGTGCGACACTGGGTACGGTGAGTGAAGGCCTGTTGCTTAATACCAGTATCAATGGGTTGACGAATCGCGTGATTCGCTACATCGGTGGCAACACGTATTCACTGGACAATCGTGATG
>DLCK01000046.1:0-45036 GCA_002480565.1 Phycisphaerales bacterium UBA7800
AACCCATCGCCGTGACAATAAAACGGCAGACGAATGGAACGTCTGCCCAAAGGTTGATTGGATTTAGTAGTACATACGTGGAGGTGTTCCGACGGGGCCTTCACTAATACCCCAACTGGTTGCAGCGCTGTTTTTCGGACCCCACCATTGCCAGTTACTATTCCATGAAGTCGAACCTCGGTAGGTATAATATTTTTTCATAGGTAACGAAGTACCTTCACCAGAGAATGCCCGATCAAACACATCCACATCTTCCCAAACCGCACTACCTTCACCACGCAGGACATTAGCCCCCATGACGTTACCGCCGGCGGTGTGATTATTACGAGCTTTCCAGACCATTAACTGAGCAGAATTGGTACCCGGCGCAGGAGCAACGGGATCATGGGCGATAGCTTTCATACCATACGGACCTGACTCGGCAAAACGATCAAGCAACGCGAAGGTATATGAATCTTGCGTGCCGGCACTGACTACGGAACTGTGGAAATTGCCACCGATCATGATCGTATAAAGTGAATGAGACAGATAATCACCTGGTGCATAATCCTTCATGAGCATCAGACTATTGGATGGACATATCAAAGCGTCGCCACGCATACTAACGCGTCCCTGATTACCTCCACCTCCAATGTCCTTGGTCTTGATATTCAAATAGTTGTTGGCATAATCCACGAAGCTGGCAGAATAAGTATCACCAATCGACATTTTACTATTGTACCAGGGATACTTCGGTGAATTAGGCATGTGATTTTCATAGTCACCTGCATAGACTGCGATGCCCACATACTGCTGACGCAGGTTGTTTAGACACATTGATCGACGCGCCGATTCACGGGCGGATGCCAATGCTGGAAGCAAAATAGAGACCAACAGTGAAATAATGCTGATCACCACCAACAACTCAATAAGCGTAAATGCCTTGCGGCCCGACGGGTGGGCAGAACATCGATACATGGGCAGACCTTTCGGATATGGACAGCGACTGGTCAATTGTTATGGACGCTTCACCAATTGCGGCTGAAGCATAATTCGATGCGCGACGCTTTCAAACAAAGTGTCACTCATCTGAATAAGATTAAGTACATGTTGTGCAGCAAGGTCTTCACGAAGCCACATGCTCGAAAAATTCATCAATGTCGACCAAGGCGTATTGCCAATACCAACCACTTCAAAGTTGTCCGGCAAAGTGATGTTGCGTTCCTTGGCCACCTGTAACAATGCTGCAATGCGAAAATCTTCGCCAATAAAAGCTGTAGGACAATCCGACTCTTTGAGCCACTGTGCAGCCAAAGCTCGGTTAAGTGGATGAGCCGCATCGGAACCTGTGATTTTGTCAATGCGTTGATGATAGTGAAGCTTCAATGCATGACGCATACCATGTCGACGCAGTTCCTGACCGGCACCAAGAATAAATCCTGAATGCCCTACCCAACGCTTGCGCGTGGAGGCTGGCTCGGTCGCACTGATCGTTCGTTTGTGTAACACCAAACCAATTCGACGATGCCCTTTTTGAAGCAAATGATTGGTCGCAATCGCAGCAGCCGCATTGGTGTCGGACAACACGCAATGCCAACTGTCAGGCGTGGGATGTTGACCTGCAAAACTGAAGATCACGCGAACACCATGCTTGCGGGCGATCTTGTCCAAAGCATCGTAGTAACGACCACCTTCAAGATGTTGAACAACGATGGTGTGCGGCGGGTCTTGCTCCAATTTCTCAAGCACTGGCAACATTTCATCGTCGCCCCAACCATGATGCCAGGTAAAGACGGAAGTCCCAAAACCGCCAAGTTGCAGACAGTCCATCAAGTGATCATAAAAGCGGCCATAGTGGTGGACTTTATTATCCAAAAGCAACGCGACGGTTTTTTGCTGCTGCTTTTTTTGAATGAGTCTCGACGGGTTGAACTGCTCATGCTTCCGATCCTGCCAGTCTGCCACGAAGGTCCCACTGCCACGCTTGCGAGCGAGATATCCCATCTTTTCAAGTCGTGCAATGGCCCCACGGGCAGCATCAAACGAAATGTCATATTGATCAGCCAGACTGCGAAGTGTGGCAACTTTGTCACCCACACGCAATTCGCCGGACTCAATGGCCTGACGCATCTGAGTGACCAATCGTCCCACAGCAGTTGTATCCCCCAATGCATGTGACGAGTCAGATTGTGCATCCGCAGTGGTCATTCGATCAATTTCCATTCAATTATCTAATCAGGGCGATCAAAAACAGGTTTCATTCAATCATAGGCTTGATATACAGACAGTCAAGGCTACAATTACGAAAATTACTAATCATTAACCAATCAATTTCATATCATTAATTATGACTACAGCACCATCACAACATGTCACGCCTGCCCAATATCGCCAAGCCATCTTTGATGCCCACACTCAAAACCGCCACAACATGTGGAACGCTCAAGGCCAATACATCTGGCAAGGCAGTCAATCCGGGGATGGCTTTCGTGCCTCAATCATGCATGCCCTGGCTTACCTGCATAGCAATAACCCGCAAGCCATTGAACTTGCCAATCGCATTCTGGAAACCAATGCTGACTTAAAGCCCTGTCACTTTGCACCGGGCAACTGCCTGGAAATCCTCCTTGAACACGAAACTCTCCTTGAGCCAAAGATCAAAGACCTGCTGATTAACTACCTCAAGCGTAATCTTGGTTATATGGCTACTGACGATCTGCAATGTCATGGTTACAACGACAACCACCCACACAAAGCCGAGCAGTCACTGATCCTCGGTGGTCGCTTACTGGGCCAACAGAAGTTCATCGACATTGGATTAAAACGTTTGGATCAAGCGGTCACCACATTTAAGCGCAACGACTTCCCAAGTGAGTACAACTCACCGAACTATCTGCCGGTGGCACTTAAGCCGCTTGCCGAATTGGTAAACCATGCCGACAACGACGAAGCGCGCGACATGGCGTTGTGGTTGGAACAGTTTCACTGGAACGATTTAGCCGAACACTTCGACGGACGCATCGGCCTGCCGGTCGGCCCCTACTCACGCGGGTATGCCAGCGACTATCGAGGCACCATCAGCAACACCGTCATGCTCGTAGCCGCACTGTATCCCGATCGCTTTGACTTTGACCTCATCGAAGAAATGTTCATCAAGCAACTCGACTCCGAACTGATCGACCCGGCAGACAAACAACGCCTGCCGTTTTATCAAAGCCATATCATCTGGTACATCACGCCAACCTATCATCAACAAGACGGGCTCACGCAGCGGATCTTTGAAGACAAGGCAGGACAAACCGTCATCGGCCACATCGAGTCGGGCGTGGTCACCAAATCATCGCCCCTGCCTGGCGCTCCGGCACAACATGTCATGGGACCGCGATCCGGCAGCATCACCACACACTTCGGCAAGCACTACAGCTTAGGAACCGCACAATACAGTTGGCTTGATGGTAAACAGGCGCACGGCATGATTGCCAACGTCCATCGCAAAAAAGCACGCACACCCAAAGCATCCGCCAACTATTACACGCGACTGTTCTTTGATGAAAACGCGCCATTGCATCCTGACCAACTCATCACCCACTGCTTTAATGACGAAGGTGAATACCGCACCGTCCAACATCGCAACGCAGCAATGGTGCTCTACAATCCACACCCGTATTACAACCCCGTCAAACGCATCCGAACCGGCATCTTCCGCCCAACCTGGTATCACAAACCCAATGCCATTTACCTTGGAGACCAACTCGTCGGCGATACCGATTTAATAAGCGACACCCTAGCTCCCATCACCATTGATGAAGGCGACTGCTACATCGGCATCACGCCGTTGCGCCTAACCGACCTTGGGCAATCACGACATGCGGATATTGAAATCAAAGTCCAGGACAAGGAACTGGCCATTCTCATCTCCAGTTTTGAGGATTGGGGACCGCGAGAATTGACCTACGACCAAGTCCTTCATACACATGCCGGCTTTGTGATCGAAGTGCAAGACAAAGAAGACTGGCCGGACTTTGAATCCTACCGCAAGAGTCTGGCAGAAGCTCAAGTCGAAGACTACGAACATGCCCTGATGCGTCGAACATGCTATATCCACAACGGCATCGAGCTATCGGCGTCCTACACCCCGACTCATAGCATGTTCCGGTTTAGCACCGCACGTGATGTGTAGCATACTGACTGGATCGTTGCGACTTCATCTGCAACACGCCGTGTCGCAGCTAGATTGATATCAAAGTACGCTGCAGATGATTTTAGAGCGTTCGAACCAACACGTTTTAGCAATGTAAACTTGAACCAGGACAACCAGACTCAAATCGTTTCGGTCACACATACGGCCTGCGCTTCGGACTGAGCCTGCTCAGCCAACACCCGCGTGCGATTGTTGTATCGCATACCCAGGAAATTGAGAATACTGCCTACACCTGCAACGGTGCCTGCTACAAAAAGAACTGCCCAGTGCTCACCAGCAGAGACATTAACTGCAAAGCATAACAGCGTGATCAAGCATCCAGTGATCATGGAAAATCGCCCCATCACCACCAGCTGCTTACCGTCATTAAGTTCGCCGACTTCTGTAGCCAGATCCACAGGTGTATGCATGCGTTTAAAGAACGCTGAAACCTTATCGTGATAAGCCTGCGAGCTTGTTCGCGCAAAGGGTATCGTGCAGGCAAAGACGGTGACACCAACTACCAGATTCAAGAGCAGTTTGGTCTGGAATGACCACGGGTTCCCGGTGAGATAGATGCTTAAATCATCGACAGCCTGAGCACCTTGAGCAGCATCACCATAAAAATATCCAGCAATGGACTTGGCATAAATACCTAAGACCGAAGGCACCATTGTAATGCAGACGGTGACAATAGCAGCCCACGATGGCGCTCGCTTGACGAACAATCCCATGAGCATCGGGATCGACATTGGTACGCCAATCATTGCACCAATCCCAAGCATCCACGTAAAGACACCTTTGCCTTGTTGAGCTTCAAAATACAACGCCAGACCAATGATGCACACCCCGAACATGCCGGTGTAAATCTTGCCAAACTTCATGGCAGTCTGCGTATCAACGGGTTTGAGTCCGAGCACCTTATAAATATTGGGCAGGATATCACGGACAAATACCGCAGCATTACGATTCAATCCGGTATCCATCGAACTCATCGTTGCAGCGAGCATCGCAACCACCATCAACCCGATCATGCCACGAGGCAGCAGGTTCAAAGCTGCCACCGCATAGGCTGCTTCAGCCGGACGCGAGACATCAATCCCATTAACGGCGTCGGCAAAGAGCAAACGTGACGCCATGGGTGGGATAATCCAGATGATCGCACCAAGCACCATCAAAATGCCGGCAAGCGCAGCAGCCATCCGTGCTTCACGACCGTCCTTCACTGAGAAATATTTTGCAGCTGAACCAAGCGTGTTGTGCGCGGTCACGTTCTTGACGATGATCGCAATCGCCCATAGCCAAGTACATCTTGAATCCAAAAACCGCCCCGGCGAATTGATAATGTTAAAGTCCTGCGTGAGTCCTTGTTCATTGATCGCATCGAACATGCCAGAGAATCCGCCGAGTTGTTTCAGGCAGAGATAAGCCATGAGAATGGTGATGGGAATCAGGATCAAGCTTTGTAAAAAGTCGGTACCCATGACTGCCCAAACGCCTCCGGACATGGAGTAGAACAGCACGACGATTCCGACCACGACGATGACGACTTTGATATTCAAGCCAAAGATAGCCGCGGTAAAAATCGCCAATCCATTAAGCCAGATACCTGCCATGAGTAGACTCATGACGATGCCGATCCATGCATAAAACTGCTGTGTTTTAAGGCCGTATCGCATCTTGATCACTTCAGCGCCGGTCGTCGCACGAATCTGCCTAAACCAGGGAGCAAGGAACAGGAAGTTAAGCAGATAACCAAACGCGTTTGCAAAATAAATGACCACGACCGACCAACCCGACTCAAACGCAACACCTGACGCTGCGGTAAACGTGTAAGCCGAAAAGCCGGACATGAATGCCGACGCACCCACAAGCCACCATGTTCCTTTGGAACCCCCTCGAAAGTAATCCGAGTCATTTTTACTAAAGCGTGCAAAGACGGCCCCCATTGCCATGATCAAGGCAAGGTAAGAACCAATGACAATCCAATCGATAGGGAGAACCTGCTGCACAACTTTGCTTTCTGTTACCTGCAATGGATGACATGCATCACATCACCTGATGCTTGATTATTGCGAACCTGAATATGAAATGAATTTAATAGCGATCCCAATAATCGTCTGAGCTATTGAGAAACACATCTACTGTATATGGATTGTGATCCTGTAAATCCAAGTCCAATCCCGCGATCATGGCGCCGGGTGTCTTATTGGTCGTAGCATGACCATCGCCCCATGCGACATTCAGCGAACTGCCATGTCGCGACGCAAGCGGCCCGACGGATGAACGCGCGCCGGAACCGGGGAAGGTGTCGCTCAGCAGATGCCAGCCCCGTGACATATTCACACCATGCCATGTGTCGGCCATGAAGATGGTACTGCCGGGCTTGATGATTTCATTGATCTTCGCAGGCGGTCCGAAGAGCAGACCTGCCACATCGTTTTGCCCAAAACCATAATCCTTACTGGTGGCGATATTGTCACGGTTCATGCCGTAGTCAATGTAACGCCAAGTCGACCAAGTCGGCCCGTTTTTATATGCAAACGCAATGAGGTCCTGGCGGATATTGCTCTGGATGTTATCCGGGCAAATCATCACCCCCGCATTTTTGAGATAATTTTTACGAACCATCAAACCCGGCCAATATGCATCGTTACCTGATCCTTCATAATCCCGATTCATCGCTGCTGGACAATAACCTTGAAAGTCCCCCTGATACATGGCAGACACCAAGCCAAGCTGCTTGATATTGGTCATGCACTGCACATTCCGAGCCGCCGCACGTGCCTTACCCAATGCCGGCAAAAGAATGGAGATCAACAGCGAAATAATACTAATGACCACCAGCAGTTCGATGAGCGTAAATGCACGTGTTGATTTGATGGACATTGCGATTCCTTTTTAAGAACCCATTAAATGATGCAATTCAACTGCCAATCCGCCAAGCCCGAACCTGCCCAATACACGACATCATTCCAAGCTCAAATCAGATGCAATGAATAATAGGATCGCAATCGGATAAAATCAATCTCTTTTGATACATTTTTAATCTCAATATGTCGACAAGAGCGACTATATAGTTAATACTGATTAAATACTCCTAAAAAACTAGACTTAGAGCATAATTGCGTATACTCAATAATCCTGATGAACTATAGCATTGAATCATAGCCGTCATGGATACGGCATTACCTGGCACTGATTATGGTGCGATTACCCATAACACAATCACCGGCATGTATAGTCGATTTGTATGAAATGAATCGTCAGGCTTTCAAATCAATCTGCAATTCGACTACCTGACCAACTGGAGCTTGCAATGTCCAAAGAGCGGAACCCGCCACAGGAGTCAATGTGACAGGTTTGCCATTGAGGCTTGCCTGTTTAATCCCACGTTCGCTGACCAATCCGACTAATCCGCCATCGATGAGTGTCCATTGGTACCGCTCTGCGGACAATCGCGACTGACCGAGAATTGCTGCAGAGCTGTTGTACTTATCCAACAGCCCGAGCATGGCAACACCATCCTCAAGCGGAGCTAAGGTGATGATTTCATGCTCCCGGAATCCAAGCGTAATGGCATGCTCATCGTCAGGCTGACTGATCGTCAACGATTTTGACTCATGCTGATAAATTGCAAAGCGATCACCCTCAAGCCCCGGCACATCGGCCACGGAAAAACGATCGGTTATGGATTGGCGCTGATCAACATTTTCATCCCACAAACAATGAAAGACTCCGAGCATGCCGACGTTGCCGTTGCGATTGTAGGTCTTAAGCAAACGCCTGGCTGTGAAGTAATCGACAAAGAGACTGTCACGGGTCGGAAGCGCAGGCTCGGCACATCGCAATGCATGGCCATCGGAAGTACACAGCTTGCGCAGGACATCAAAATTTTGCTCATCCGGTTTGTCGGACACATAGACAGGCCCACCACTGATCGCGCGCGCCGCTGCGTGATATGCTCCGGTTTGGGCGCCGGACCAGAACATGTCCCAATCGGGTATCGCAAACTGGCTGGTCCACAAATTATTCATCACGTTGTAATAGATGTGACATTGATGCGAGCCATCACGATCCGGAAAGTAGTCATCGGAATTTCGCCAAACGGTGGTCGCAGACATGTTGTATGCCACGTCGTTGCGATTGCACATACAGTGAATGGTATTACCCATAAAATGCGCCCATGCTGCGCCTTGGTACGCGAGTTGAGACGTTTGTACGGTCTTGGCATGTTCACTGCGATCCGAAGTGAAATAGGCTTGGGAGTTTTGATTATCAACCTTGGTCAAGTCCACGCCAAGACTTCGAAGATAGCGGTAAAAGTCATGGTAAAACGTTGCAGTGAGTTTGTTGGATGTACCGTAAGCATGAGGCAATGGCTGGCCGTCATGTTTGCGTAATGGATCAGCTGACTCAATGACGTCGTATGCCTTACCCAGTTCACTATCGGGATTGACCCCCTGCCAGTAACCGCCAAGTGTATGCCAAACGCCAAAACGTTTTACACCGTATTGCTCCTTGATCTTTGCAATAACCGGCGCAAGACCTTCAGGGAATTTTTCGGCATCCGGTTCAAAGCGATCAAGTCGCCGCTTGTCATCCAAACTCAACCAGCCGTCATCAAGCACCACCAACTGTGGGATCAATCCTGCTTTGGCAAAGCTCTCCATGCCTGCGTAAAGCTTGTCCTGATTGACGTCATGGTAAAACGCATCCCAAGTGCACCAGCCAAACATGTCCACAAATTCAGGAACAGGCTTCTGTGCACGTAGTCTGAAACTACGCAAGGTTTCCGCAGCAGCGCAAGTGACTCGCTGCATCAATGCAAACGGATCATCACCTGAGGCAGTCATCAATAACGGGCCGGACACCACATGTGCATCAAGCTCGATTTGCACTGCCAATCCCTGATCCTGATCACCAAGCAGACACGCACGAAAGCCCTCGCCGATCAGTGGCAGCAGGACGTGGTATTGCGACTGCTCGTCTAACCAGAGCAAGCACTGCACCTGCTTGTCGAGTTGCCCAAGTTCAGAGGCACTACTGCCAACACGCGGGCGAATCCAAAAAGGGTTGTACTGTTCCAACGCCTGAAACTGTGTCATGCCCGAAAGCTTAATGCCGGACATCTGTATGCCAGGCACCTGCTCGACACCAAAGCTGCCGGTCACCTTCGGCCAATCGTCACTGTCAGTTCGGATTCCTTTAAGACCGGGCATCAAGACCTGTGTCACCTCTGGATATCCATCAACCTGGCAGGCAGAGAGTTCAGAGGGCAGCGAATAATTCAAAGCAGCATCAATTGATGAGTCAGGCATATTTAACATTTTCAAAAAAAGTCCGATCAATCCATCCAAGCCAACAATCGTATACAGCAAGGGCCAAGAGCGTCCCAATGATACAAGGTTAAGACTGCACATGGTTAGAGACGCCACAATTAGGCAAAGGAATCTCCAACAAAACTGGACGCCTGACCATTAAACATTTCGATATGGTGAAACAGCATTCTTTTAACAAACTTTATGCGAGAATGCATCATTGATCTAACATAGTGGTATCCAATACGTCCAAACCGTTAATATCTCAGATCACCCGATACCATGCCACCAATCAATGTATTGGTTAAAAGACCAACCGCGCAATAAGCGGTAGAATGCCTATAGACATCAGCCCCTTTTAACAGGACTCAAACCATGCTGCCCATCAATCGCTATCTTGACGCTGCCGTACTCGTGCCGAATTACACACAGGACGAAGCACGTGCTGCCATTGAAAAAACCGTCGAGCTTGGTGCCGCAACCGCATGTGTCCGCCCCTGTGATATTGAACTGGCCAAGCAGATTTGCAGTGGTAGTGACACAGGCGTCTGCGTGGTGTTGGGATTCCCACATGGCGTGCAACTCACCGCTTCCAAAGCCGATGAAGCCAAACGGTATCGGGATCTGGGCGTCGATGAAATTGACATGGTTGCCAACTACGGCTTTGCACGATCCGGCATGTGGGATGCAGTTCGTGATGACATTGCAGCAGTAGTTCAGGCAGGCCAATTGCCCATCAAGGTCATCTTTGAAACTTCACAATTGGATTTACCCACCGTTGAAAAAATGGTGGAAGTCTGCATCGAAGCGTCTGCCACATTCGTCAAAACATCCACCGGATTTAATGGCGAAGGCGCACAGGAAGACGTCGTCGAAGCAATGGTTCGCGTTGCAGCAGGTCGCATCAAAGTCAAACCCTCAGGCGGGATTCGCGACTATGCACGTGCAGCAAAATTTGTCGCGATGGGAGCAGATCGTTTAGGGGTTGGCTGGGGTTCCTGTCAGGCGATTTGTGATCAAAATGGATCGGTATCAGGCAGCGGTTATTAAAGCACCGCCCAACGCTATGATTTGATCTGAACCATCATCTCAACTTCAACACAAGCATTAAGTGGTAACGCATTGACGCCTACCGCAACACGTGCATGGCGACCGGCATCACCGAACAAATCACCAAGCAACTGACTGGCACCGTTGGCGACAGTCGGCTGACCACCATAACCCGTATCCGAAAGCACAAAGACACCAAGGCGAACCACCTGCACCAAACGTGACCAATCACCATCAAGATGCGCACCAACGGCAGCAAGCGCGTTGACCGCACATTGACCAGCAGCTTCGGCGGCTTGATCGGGACTCACGACTGAAGGGACCGGGCCGGTTGCCAACAACTGACCCTCACGCATCGGTAACTGGCCACTGACCACCAACAAGTCCCCCGTCTGCACCGCTGGTACATACACCGCAACAGGCGGGACCACCGGTGGTAACTGCCAGCCAAGTTCTTTTAACCGTGTAGGGACATCTATCATCATTGAGTTCACTTTCCCAGAATTTCATCCATTGGGTAACCGTATACAAAACGCCTGCTCTTAGCAATTCTATCACTGCCTGTATTTTCCAGCCAATGCATGACTATCAACATCCCCAAAGCGCAATCAACCGATCGCACACCTTGGATTGGTAGAAATGAGTTGATTGATTTGCTTTACAGTCAAGCCAAGCTGCTCTTGAAGATTGGACACCACACGTTTCATATCTATGGCTGATCCGACAAGATGACTACCATCCTCACTTCGCGCAGCAAGGTCTTGGCCAATCTGTAAAGTCCAGCGACTTAGCGTGTATGTCCCCGGCCCAAGCCCGGCTGGTGCAATGGCATCGGTGGTAATAATGCAGCGATCCAATCCTGCTATATCCAGATAATTACGCAGCGCAAACATCGGAACATGCACACCATCTGCGATAAAACTAAGCCATAGGTGATCGTGCAATGAAATGACGCGTTGAATAATATTGTCATGGCGAGGCATCATTGATGGGCAACCATTCCCCAAGTGCGTAAACATGGACAAACCGGCATCGATGGCAGCTTGGAGTTGATCCAAACTCGCATCGCAATGTCCAGCAGAGACAGTGATCCCCTGCTGAGCAAGGTGTCTGATAGTCTGCATTCCT
Source organism: Phycisphaerales bacterium UBA7800 (assembly GCA_002480565.1). Classification (GTDB taxonomy): domain Bacteria; phylum Planctomycetota; class Phycisphaerae; order Phycisphaerales; family Phycisphaeraceae; genus UBA7800. The sequence goes on from DLCK01000046.1 coordinate 11,659, forward strand.
TGATCGCATTCGGGAGCGAGTGTCACCAATTTCGTTAAACCATCAGCAGCATCAAGCAGTCGTTTCATATCATCACATGTAGCAGGCATGACTGCATCCAGTGGATGCGCACCGCGATAGCCGTCCGTCGGATTGATAAACGGCCCCTCAATATGCAAGCCAATAATCATTTGCCTAACGAGTGAATCCTGCTCGCGGAGTTGGACGAGTCGCTCAAGTCGCTGCTGCATCACCGGTAACTTTTCAGTGATGATCGTCGCTAAAATACCGCTGACGCCATCGGCCTTAAGCTTGGTACATGCGCTGTGTAACTGCTCGCCGGTAAGATCGCAACTATTAAAATCCACACCGCCGTAGCCATTGACCTGAATGTCGAAAATGTCTTGTATCATGGGGTATTACAACTTTGACGCTGCTGCCTCATCCAGATAAATCGTGGTGTTGGCATGTTGTTGCAAGATCGAAGCAGGCAGCTGATTTGTCACCGGCCCCTGAATTGCTTGCTTCACTGCAAGGCTTTTACGCTCATCGGGAACCGTGCAGATAATAGTCTTGCTCTTGAGAATCTGTTGACAGGACATTGAGATAGCCTGCACCGGAACAGCATCCAAACGGGGAAACCAACCTTCACCCAATTGCTGTTTACGGCAAGCCTCATCAAGGTTCACCACCAGGTAAGGCTCCGTCGTTTCAAAGTCCGCAGGTGGATCATTAAATGCCAAATGACCATTTTCACCAATCCCAACAAACGCCACATCAATCGGCTGCTGTGCGATCAACTTGCCTGCAATTTTGCATTGGGCTTGTGGATCATCTTCACCATTAAGATACGTAAACGATGCCAAAGGCAACGCCAATTGAGAAACAAAGCGTTGCCATAGATACAAACGAAAGGATGCTGGATGCGTGATGGGGATGCCAACGTATTCATCAAGATGAAAGGCGGTGACTTTATCCCATGCAATGTCAGACTCTTTGATCAAGGCAGACAGCATGTCAAACTGAGACGCACCGGTGGCAACAATAATCCGAGCTGAACCTTTCTCTTCAATGGCTTTGCGGATGGCTTTAGCTCCCTCACTGGCTGCTTGCGCCCCCGACTGCTGCTTGGTGGGATGGATGACATGTTTCATTTTCGTTTCCTGATATAAAATATTTTGCGCATGTTCCAGAATGACTTTATTCACTATATAATTGCTTTTACAACTCGTTTGATGATGATACCCACCATGTCACGACTCAAACAAGGACATTTTACGCAAAGCTTGTGAAAGGATGCGCAATTGCCTGAGAACCTCAAACGCATTGCTGTACTCATGCCACGAGCCGATGTACACACGCGTGGCATCTTTTGCGGTATCACACGATTCGCCCGCCCCTTGCGCGCGTGGCAGTTTCATATGGGATTACCTGAAGCGTCCATTATGAATGACCTGCGTCGCTGGCGACCACATGGCATTATTGCGACGATCCCAAACCATAAACTCGAAAAGCGATTCCAATCCTTGAAGGTGCCACTGGTGAATTGCTCAAGCAATTGTTCATCTGCGAAACTGCATCGCGTGATCACAGACAATCAAGCAGTAGGAAAAATGGCAGCGACCTATCTGACAGCCAAGGGATACAAACACCTGGCATACTGTGGTGAATCCCACATGGGCGCAAGCCGTGATCGTCAGAACGCTTTTATCAAACATGCCCCTGCCACTGTTCATCTCCATGAGGACCACTGCGTACAGGAGCAGGTCGGTGAAGTTGGCTGGCGTGTCTCTGATCAGGATGATCGTTTAAGGCAATGGCTCATCCAACTCCCAAAGCCGGCGGGTATTCTGGCCTGTCATGATCCAATTGCGTTGGTGCTGCTGGAAACATGTCGTCAACTGAACATTGATGTCCCTGGTGAACTTGCAATATTGGGAGTCGATAACGATCAACTGCTCTGCGAGATGGCGTACCCAACTTTATCCAGTATTGAAATGGCACACGAACGCATCGGCTTTGAAGCAGCACGTGTTCTGGACCAATTATTAACAGACTCAAAGATCAAACCCTTTATCCAAACCATCAAACCGCTGGGCGTTGCCACACGTCAATCCACGGACGGATTGGCATCAGCAGACTCCCTGGTTGGAGCTGCGGTTCGGTATATTCATGAACATGCGGATCATCCGATTCGAGTGATGGATGTCGTACAACAATCGGCAGTGAGCAGGAGAAATTTGGAAATGCGATTTGAATCTGCAATTGGCAAAAGCATCCTTCAAGTCATTCAGCAAGCGCACATCAAACTCGCTCAACAACTGCTTACACGCACACAATTATCCATCGAAGAAATCGCCCCGGCATGTGGCTACAACAGCCGTGAACGCTTTAGTGCAGTGTTCCGCGAACACGTTGGCCTGACGCCTGCCCGCTATCGCCAATCCCAATAAGCTTCGTAAATCACCTTCAATTCAGCAGAAACGGGTCACACCAACTGCTCTTGCTTAGCGACGATGATCGGCGTTTGGTTGTCCGGCGAAGTGAGAATCCGCACATCCACATCATAGAGTTCACGAATCAATTCAGGCGTGAGAATTTCCTTGGGGGCACCCGAACAGACAATCTCCCCATCACGCATGGTGACCAACTGATCTGCATACTGAGCAGCAGCAATCAGATCATGAAGCACGATCACAAAAGCCCGGTCACCAGCTGAAGCGATCTTACGTACAAGGTTAAGCACTTCCACTTGATGTCCAAGATCGAGCATACTTGTCGGCTCATCAAGGAGCATCAATGGCGTCTGCTGAGCCAAGGTCATTGCCAGCCAACAGCGCTGCCTTTGCCCACCGGAGAGTTGATCCAATCTACGATGCGCCAAGTCCGCCAGATGTGTGAGTTCCAACGCTTCTGTCACAGCCTGTTGATCCTGATCGGACCATTGTTGAAATAGACCTTGATGCGGATGGCGTCCAAACTGCACAAGGTTGGCCACGGTCATACCTTCGGGTGCCATGGGGGATTGAGGCAGAAGTGACAACCGATGCGCAGCCTGTCGGGGTTTGATTTTCCAGACATTTTCACTATCAAGCATCACTGTGCCACGTTCAGGCCGGTGCAGTCGGGCGATGCATCGCAGCAATGTGCTCTTGCCACACCCATTGGGGCCGACAATGATCGTCACCTGCCCGGGGTCGGCAGTCATGTTCACACCTTTGAGAATCGGCGTGTTGGCGGAGTAACTCGCATGCAGATCGTTTACTTGTAATTGCATCAAAAACACCTTGTTTTACAGCGTTATCTTCCCGCAGGTTGACGAAGTACCACCCACAACAAAAACGGCCCGCCCAATACACTGCACACCACGCCCACCGGCAATTCATGCGGATAGGCAATGAGTCTGCCCAAGGTGTCGGCTGCCAACACCAACACACAACCTGTCCATGCCGAAGTAAGCATCGGGACATGCGCCGGGCCGATTAAACGTGATGCCAGGATTGGTGCAGCCAATGCCACAAACGCAATCGGTCCCGCCGCCCCGACACTTAAGCCTGCCACGACTACTACACAGCAGACCACCAGCAATCTTGACCCGCGACTGGGCAACCCCAACGGGATGGCGATCTCCTCTTCAAAGCGCATCAAGTTCAACCACCGGCTGCACAACAAACACACCGGCAGCATCACCAACAATCCCACCGACACCGGCAGATTCACCGTCTCATTGCCCGTTGCCAAACTCCCCAGACTCCACGAATACAATGCTGAAGCATGCATCAGGTTCTGACGGGAAATAATTAACTCATTAAGCGACCGCAACAATGCAGTCAAACCTAAACCGATAATCAGCAAGCGATATCCCTGTGATCCCACACGTCCACCACCAAGTAGAATTAACAGTGCAGCAGTTAACGCGGACCCCACCGGCGCGACCCACCAAACGCCAAAGAGTTGGGACGAACTTATGGTAATCGCCACGATAATGGCTAGCGTCGCTCCTTCGTTGATACCCAACACTTCAGGCGTTGCCAGACGATTTCTTGCCAAGGTTTGAATCATCGTCCCCGCCAAACCTAATCCAAATCCAGTGATCAAACCGGTGATCACGCGAGGCAGACGAATGTCATTGACAAGGATCAGATGCGCCCGGTCAGCCTTACCAAACAAAGCGCCGACCACTTGGCCAACCGTGATCGGGAACTCACCAAGTAACAATGAACAAAGAATCACCATGGCTAACAACGACAGCAACAGGACATTGACGCCCACCACACGACGAGGCACACGCAGTCGGACCGGGCCGCATTTGATCAGCCAATCCTGTTGGTAACCGAGTTTGGTTTGAAGCATTGCCTGGGTCATTTCAACGCATCTCCCGGTGGCTTAAAGTCAACATGCGATTGCTTAGCACAATCCAAATTAAAAGCGGCGCTCCAGCCATGGCGATCATCACACTCACCGGTGTTTCAAACGGCTTGACGACGATACGACAAAGGATGTCGGCTGATAACAGAATGATCATTCCAAACAAACCCGAGAACGTCAGCAATCGTCCAATTCGGTGGCCGGTAAACGAGCGAGCCACATGCGGGCTGAGCAATCCAAGAAACGTAATCGGCCCTGCCAAGGCGACGCATGCGCCGGTAAGCAGTGTGACCGCCAATGTCGCCCAGATGCGAATTTTCCCCGGTTGATGTCCCAAGGATTGGGCGACATCATCACCAAGGATTAATGCTGAGAGGCTGCGGATTAACAGGATGGCTAACATGATGCCGGGGAGTATCACCCATAGCATTTGCAGCACAATTGTAAGGTTTACTCCGGCCAATGAACCCAGAACCCAGAAACGGTATTCGTCGTAACTGGTCTGGTTCGAGAGCAGAATCATGGCGGTTATACCATGGAAAGTTGAACCGATACCAAGGCCGGCAAGGATCAATCGCAGTGGTGTCACACCTGCCTTACCCGTGGTCGCAACCACCAATACCAGGCTTGTCCCAAGTAACGTCCCACCCAATGCCCAGAGCAGATACCCCAGCGCGGTACTCACGTTCAAATAGGTGATGCCGATGACCACGCCCATCGCTGCACCACTGTTGATCCCCAGCAAACCGGTGTCCGCCAGTGGATTGCGGGTGACGGTTTGGAGTAATGCACCTGCGATCCCCATTGCTGCCCCGACGACCAGCGCAGCAACTGTGCGTGGCCAGCGAAGTGTCCGCAGCACCATGTCGAGATTATCATCACTGCGTAATGATGAATCGCCGCAGAGATATCCCCATGCATCGCTGATGGACGTGTCGCCTGCACCGATCAACATGGAGCAGAGACACAGCAAGCCGATGATCAAAAAACTGCTTAAAACAAGTGACAAAACCCGCATGCGCGACTCTGCTGCGGGTTTGATCAATGCGGTCGATTGAGTTGTTGTTTCCAACTCATTCATGCTTGTGGCCCATGGCCTTGGCGACATCTTCCAAGACCTGCATCGCTGCGATGGGTCCGCCAAGACTGGTCCATCTCGAACCGTCAACTGCAACTAGATGATTGCTTTTGACACCTTTAAGGGCTGCAAATGCGGGCGTGCTTGTCGCTGCTTGCATCTGATCGACTGCTTCACCTTCGGTTAAGAGCGTGCCCATAAAAATCCAATCACCATCGAGTTGATCCAATGACTCAAGACTTAAAATCGGTGAATGCGGTGCACCGCCTTTGTCCTGATGTTCAGGACGTTTGAGCCCAATATCCGCGATGACCTTGCTGGCAAAAACCGTGTTGTACATGAACATCGGCCCCTTGGGATTCCATCGGATAATACTCACGGTGTCGTTGATATGCTCACCAATGAGCTTACGGACACTGTCCAATTGAGCATTGTATTTCTGCATAAACGCATCACACTCGGTTTGTCGACCAAGCAGTTTTGCAATGTTGGCAAAGCTGACTTTCCAGTCATCACGCATCGTGTAAGTCACCACGACAGGAGCGATGGCAGAAAGTTTTTCCAACGCCTGCTCAGTGTAAAAACCACCCAGTAAAATCAAGTCCGGTTGCTGAACAAGCATCGCTTCAAGTGACGGATCACCCAGCCGCCCCACGGAGACAATGCCCTGGGTCAATGATGCATCCAGGTAACGCGGGAAGCTGTTCTGTCCTCGGCCATCACTTGATGCAATGGGTTTGACGCCCAAAGCGAGCATCGCATCCAAGTCCACTTCGCTGAGTGTGATGATGCGCTTAGGTTTGACAGGGATGGTCAATTCACGCCCCGCGGCATCGGTGTAACGATAGGTTGCATTGGACGCTTCAACTTCGGGAGTGGTTTGCGGCGACTCACCTTGACCACAACCACCAAACATAAGTCCGGCCAATACCAATGCACTGATCAATAATCGATTCATGATTAAACAACTTTCAATGTTACAAAAACTCAATCTTCAAACTGATGCATCACGTCATGGCGCTCTTCGTGATACGCATCTTCATCCCGTCCACGTTTCCAAAACGGCATGGCATACATCTGTTTTGCCGTCATCCCAAATGTATTTTTCAAATGCGATCGCACACCTACGACCAATGCCTGTTCACCTGCGAGCCATGCCCAAAGTCCGTGCGAAGGTAAAGTCAGATTCTTGAGTTCATCAATGACTTTCTGTTCGCTGTTGGGTAAATCCGAGCCGTATAGCCAGGTGATCTGCACATGCTTGGGGGGCTTTATGTCAAAGACATCCTCAGGTGTGCAAACCAATATCAACGCATGACCGCAAGCATCATCAGGCAACGTTTCGAGCAGTCCGCCCATGCCTGAAATTGCAGATAAATCACCGGCAAAAAGATAGAAGTCCGCTGCCGGTGGTTTGGGGCAATAGCCACCCGGACCACCCAATCCCACTTCGTCTCCGGGCTTGGCTTGTCGAGCCCATGTGGTTGCAACACCATGATCATGGAGCGCAAAATCCACAGCCAACTCATTTGTTTTTGAATCATATGACCGCACGCTATACACGCGGACATCCGGACGAAGCGATTTATCCTCCGGCCAGATCGGACCCTTGGGGCCAAGCGTCGGGAGTGTCAACACTTCCTGATGCGGACGTTTGAAAATCAACTTGATATGAGCAGACTCCCAACCTTCTGGAAAACCCAGCAGTCCGTCGCCTGTGAGAATCACGCGTTGAAGATGCTCCGACAAACGCTGCGTTCGCAGCACGGTGACCGGTCGGGGTTGGGGTGGTTTGAAAAAACCATCCTTTGGTTTTGCGTCTGTATTGGCCATATGCATAAAAAAAATCACACTCCAATGTAAGTGACAAAGGCCACCCCATTTTTAATTGGGATGGCCAGAGTCAATTGGGTCAAGTGGTTGGTTTAGAACTTGACTGTTGCCGAGAGCACAAATTCGCGACCACGGTCAGCAAAACCGACGTAGCTGCTTGTGTTTGGGTTATAGCTGAATGACGAATGGTCGTAGTAGAATTCGTCAAAGACGTTGTTGACGTTAAAGGCAAGGGTCAAGCTGTCGTTGCCCTTGGGCTGCCAACTGAGTCCCAAGTCCAGAACGAAGTAGGATTCCTTGGGGGGGGCCGTTGTGGAAGCCGTGTTTTCCAGTTCTTCGACAAAGCGACCGACCATGAAGTAGTCCAAATTGTATTGGGGCAGGCTGTAGTCGAGTTTACCAATCCAAGTGCGACCCACGGTGGTACCTAAACCAAGGTTCTGGTCATCGAGGTCTTCGCCATTGAATCGGGAGTTACTGTTCCACATACCAAGACTTAATCGCAGATTATCCCATTGACCACCGACTTCGACTTCGTAGCCGTCGATCTTCACATCGCCAGCGTTGACAAGGTAGTGATCCGCACCGGAGTTGGCGTAGTAGGTATCAATGTAGTTGTAGATGTCCTGACGATAGAGGCTGCCTTTGGCAAAGAACCAGTCTTTTTCGTACTTGATGCCGAATTCGATATTGCTTGATTCTTCAGGATCCAAACCGTTGGTGTTGGGATAGAGCCCCATCAGTGCGGTTTCCTTGATAATCACACCGCGATAGGCTTCGGCATAGCTGGCTGAAAGCATCAAACCTTCGACGACTTCGTAAGCCAGTTTAACGTTGGGGCTAAAGCCGGTGTCGCTTTCGGACTGACCGGTTTCGGGGTCATAGTTGAAGTAATCCACACGCATACCGAATGACAAAAGCAGATCGTCGGTCAGGTCCCAGTTGTCCTGAACATACAGACCAATGAAGTCTGCTTCAGCAGCTGATTGACCACCTGCTGAGAGGACGGGGGGCGGGCCGACATAGATACCGCCGGATGCATTGTCATGACGGTATTCGACGCCGTAGGTGATGCCGTGGGTGTCGATGATGGAGCTGTTACGCAGGTCAAAACCGAAGCTGATCATACTGCCGAAGCTGTAAGGGCCGCCGGTGTCATGACGAACGTTATCGTAGTGATTGTCCGTGTAAAACAGCGTGAGTTTGGCATCGACCAGGTCACTGGCTGGATCATAGACATGCTGATAAGTCAGCGTTTCACGTTCGATCTGGTGATCGGTGAGAACTTGTGTGGGATGCGTAAAGCCAATCATGTGCGGGCGTGAGTAGTAGACGCCTTCGTTGTCCATGCGTTCGTAGGTGAGTGTGATGTAGTGATCACCAAAATCGCCGTTGAACTTCACGTAACCGTTCTGGTGGTTGTAGTTGGTGGGATCGACGACATTGCCGTGACCGTCATCATAGTCTTCACCATCATCGTAGGTGAAGGCACCGAGGACACCGATGTTTTCTGAAAGCTTGCCATAGACGGAGGCCACGCCCTTGTAAGCATTGTCACCATTAAAGCGGTACATGGCTTTGAACAGTGCGCCGACATCTTGACCACTGCTGAGCATGTCGAATGCATCCTTGGTGGTGAAGTGAACCGCACCGCCCAGAGCCCCCATGCCATTGGTCGCAGCACCGGAACCTGCTTCGAGTTCAATGGACTTGATGAATTCGGGCTCAATCTGAATGCGTCCCTGATGGTGATACAACTCACCGGACTGCGGGGCACCATCAATGGTGATATTGAACATGGTGTCTTCAAGGCCACGGATATAAATTTTCTGAGCAACTGGCGTATCGCCACCACCAATGGTGATCGACAACTCGTTTGAGAGTAGATCCGCAATACTTGAAGCCTGCACCTTGGCAATCTCATCGCTATCGACGATCAGTTCATCAGGCTTCTTGGGAGGAGTCGCCTTGACGACGGTTTGCTCCAATTCAGTTGCCTGCTGAGTCGCTGCTTGTTGCGAGTTGGCGTTCGTGTCCTGGGCGTGAAGAACAGGCATTCCCAGTAATGTGCTGCCTGCCAGTACGACGGTAAGGGGTAGATGATATTTCATAGTGCGGGCATAGTATTGAGACTGTTTCTCAATGTCAATATTTTATTCCCACCATTCCGACATATATGTCACAGCATTAAAGCTTAGATAGGCTTTGATCCTGCGTACCGCTGACTTACAATCAGGACGTAAATATACTATTAACTATTGCAAATAAAATTTTTACAAACATATATCCAAAAATAGACATTGCCTAAACGAACATGATATTTACAGGACAAAAAAATATTTTCACTTTTCATAGAACGGTTCTGAAACTCAATTTCAATTGACGCATTCATTGAGCACATCTACAATGTCGGCCGAAGTGACTGAAATTTATATTCAGAGAAAGCCTCCTGATGTCTCATGTTGAACTTCTTTTAAAACCACATGGGCAATACACGGCTCTTGGAACCAACACTTTAAAAGTGCTGTCCTACGGGATTGTCCTGCTGGTGATGATGCTCAGCCCGGTTGTGAGTATGGCACAGGACGACTCGCAATCAGCGGTCTTGCTGCGTGAGAAGTTGTCACAATTACATGCATTACGTGTTCAACGCATCGAACTTGCAGAACAATTAGCCCAACAACAAAAGCAAAGCGATCAGACCCAAGACCGCCTTACACATCAAGTCCAGCAAAGTCAGCATGATGCCCAACACTCAAAACAGCAAAACCAAAAGCAACGCGAACAACTCGACAAGCTACAAGACAAAATAGCCGCAGACATGCAATGGCTCATCGGTACTGCTCAAATCGCTGAACAACAGTCCATACAAATCAACGAATCTGTCACACTCGACGATCATTCAATCACAAGACTTGCTGATATCCGCAAAGCAATCACCTCAGAATCACAGCGTACACTGGCTGATTCACACCAATCATTTGATGCAACGCCTGACATGGTTCAATGGCTTCAATCGCAACGCCAATTGGCTCGTCGCGTTGAGTTATCCAATCGTCCAGTCACGTTAAATGACGGACGTGTTCTGCATGCATATGTATTACGCATTGGCGCGGTGGGTGAGTACTTTGTGCTTGAAGACGAAAGTCTATGTGGCTATCGCACCCCGGCAGGTTGGCAGACTGACCTGAGTCAAAGCCAACACCAAAACCTTGCCAAAGCAATCAATACCATGCGTGGCCAACTCCCACCTGCCTTACTGTCATTACCCTTGCCCATCACAAAGGCAGGTGAATGATGCAACGCGTTTTTGTCTCACTAATCGTGTTGATGATCAATTGCGCTTTAAATGCTCAAGCCACTTTACCACTGGCTCAACGCCTTACGCAATTGGACAAAGAGATTGCTTCCGAGCAAGCCAAAATCAAACAACTGCAGCAACAACTTTCAGACGAAAAAACACAAAGTAAAACCAACCAACAGGCTTTGGCAACAAAGCTTTTTGATCTACAGGTTCAACAAGTCAATCTCAGCAATGAACACAAACAGCTTGCAGACACACTGATTCAAACTCAGCAGACGGCAGATGACTTGGCGGCTCAACGCAAGCAGACCGAACTAAGTTTCACACAGCAAGCCCAACAACTGGACATTGAATTACGCGAACTGCCCGGCATGGATGAACTGCGTAAACAGGTTCAAAAATGCCTAAAAAACAAGTCAAACTGGACACAACAGCAAGTTCAAACACTGCTAAGCTGCATGGTTCAAACGCAGATTTCTTCTTCATCGATCCAAGTGCGTCAGGTTACGATTCCAACGGCCGACGGCACGTCAGAAACAGTCAACCTGCTATCCATTGGTCACGTTGCTTTTGCCTATGAACATCCTGAATCAAAAACAGTCGCGTTGGCGATGGCTGCACCGGAAGATGCGTCGGGTTACCGCTGGTCGGACGACCTGCCACCGGCTGTAGCCACCGCATTGGGCAAAACCTTTGCAAACATTTCGACATCACAATCGATCATCAATATCCCTATGGATATCACGCAGCGAATGCAGTCGGTGAACCTGCAACATGTGGTGACACTCAAGCAGCGCATCCAGTCCGGCGGGTTGATCATGATCCCCATGTTTGCCATGACCGTACTGGCGTTACTGATGATTGCTGAACGCATTTTCACGCTCTACATCCGTAATGGCAAAGGCACTGCACAGGCGACTACCATCATCCGGGCAACACTTGCTGGGCAGATCAACGATGCACAACAGACTGCCTCGGCTTGCAACACTGCAGTCGCTCGGACACTTCATGCCTGTCTGTTACGCAGCGAGATTGGTTCACATGCCATGGAGGATGCCATTCAGGAGCAACTGCTTCATGAGATGCCCAAACTTCAACGTTTTCTGGGGGCAATAGCGATCCTCGCTGCCGTCGCCCCCCTGCTTGGATTACTGGGTACTGTCACCGGCATCATCCGAACCTTCGGCGTGATTCAATCCTTTGGTAATGCCAATCCATCAATGATGGCAGGCGGTATTTCCGAAGCACTGATCACCACTGCAGCAGGTTTAATCATCGCCATCCCGTTACTGCTCGCACACAGCCTGCTCAAAGGACGCGTCCAGGTCATCCTCAGTGATGCTGAAAAACACGCAGCGACCCTTCTCAACACATTGACCTACGCTCAAGACACCAACGCCAAAGAAGGCCAAGCATAAGGAGCGATTGACATGTCACAATTTCTCCAGTCCGGCGGCCCGGTATTACTCGCGATTATCGCCCTGTCCACAGTCTGCTGGATCATCATCGGCATCAAGTGGCTGACACTGATGCAGGAGTGCTCTCAAGGCCGTCTTTGGATCAACAATGCCATGCAATTGGCACGGTTTGGGAACCTCTGGCAGGCCTCGGCGTTATGCCAATCGCATCAATGCCTGGTGGGCCGGCTGATTAACGCTTGTCTGTTAACGCATGAACCACAACGTCGCTTTTTCTCCCAACAACTCATGCCAATCTTTGAAGCCGAATCCATTTCGCTGCAAAAGAACATGAACATCATCACCTGCATTGGAACGTTGCTTCCGCTGCTGGGTTTGCTTGGCACAGTATTGGGGATGTCCGAAACCTTCAGTGCCTTAACCATGCACTCTGCTGCACAGACTGGTGAGATTGCAGGCGGAATTTCCTCGGCTTTAATCACCACGCAAACGGGTCTGGTCATGGCCTTGCCGATCCTGCTGATGCATCACATGCTCAATTCACGTATCCGCCGATGCATCGACCAGGCGGACCTGACGATCAGACAGTTTCAAACGATACTCTGCAAGGATTAACACGTCATGTTTTCATCAATGCAACATCGCAAAAATAATGATCCACCGCTGACAGTGGACATGGCGCCGTTGATTGACGTAGTGTTTATCCTATTAATCTTTTTTTTGGTCACAGCAACATTTGTCCGTGAAACAGGAATCGAAGTCAACCGCCCCCAAGCCACCGCAGCAACATCCATTGACCAGCAGGCCATGCGCATCAGCATCACCGTCAACGGCACCATCTTTACTGACGGCTCCGCAGTCGATCTGGATACCTTACACAACAAAATCAACACCTTTGTCGCATCGCATCCTTCATCACCGATCATCGTGATTCCCGATCAGGACACACGTGCCCAACGTGTCGTCGAGGTGATGGACGCAGCTAAACTCGCAGGCGCCGAGCATGTCGCCATTGCGACGGAAAAGAAAGGGTGAACCTCATGACCACAGCGACCATTCTCCCATCTCAAACCTTGCTTGCCAATGACATGGGATCAAGTACTAACCCGCAGCAAACGCCTCACAATGCGCTGTCAAAACTTTACCTAACCGGACTGGTCATCGCATCAGCCTTGTTGATCAACGCATTGATTATCTGGATGCTCTGCAGCCTCAACGGGATGAAAATGCCTGCCATGCAGCAGCAACAGCAACCCATCACCGTCATGCTCAACCAGCACAATCCGCCTCGCCCTCAAGAACAACAACAAGAGCCACAGCCAGAAGTCAAACCTCAGATTCTAACTGTGAATCTGCAAATGCCCGACCCCACACCACCGACACCGCAATTGCAGACACTTGATTTGAATCTGGCAATGCCCAACATGTCGCCTGTGATGGTCTCAGTGATGACGCCACCAACACCCGCAGTTGTAAAGCCAGTGACACGTGTTACGCCCAAACCTAAACCGGCACCCACGCCGGCGACACCGCAAACCATGAACAGTGACCAGGTTGATACTCCGCCACGTGAGTTGGCCAGCAATCCCACGCCTGTGTATCCAGATCGCGAAAAACAACGCGGACGCACAGGTGAAGTCACCGTCAAACTATTGATCAATGAGCTTGGACGCGTTGAAGACGTACAACTCGTTAGCAACACAGGCTCCCAGCGATTCGTTCAATCCGTCATGCAGGTGATCCGCCAATTTCGATTCACGCCTGCCAAGCATCACGGCCAACAGGTAAAGGTCTGGGGCATCAAGACCATTCGTTTTGAGATTGGAGAATGAGCCATGCGCCTTTGCCTATTGTCATGCTTTATCTTGATACTCTCCACACCCAACGCGGTGTTGGCGTTAACTTCGACTGAAGCTGCCCAACTGAATCAAGCTCAACAAGCGATCAATAACCAGCAGGCTGCATCTGCTATTGGTCCATTAACACAACTGATTCAAAATCACCCAGACCTTGCCCAGGCCCATCGACTTCTGGGCCATGCCTATGCGTTGACCGGGCAATCTGACTTGGCACGGAAACACCTGGTGATTGCCATCACGCATGGCCAGATGACATCCGACAGTCTTGCACGGCTGTATCAGTTGGATCAAGCACAGAACAATCACCTTGCCAACCTTGTGCAATTGCTGCTGCTGACCACGCTTGAGCCGGACAATACACAGTATCCCATGTTGCTGGCACAGACCTATGAATCACTCTCTGATACACAGGCCGCCCAAGTCATTTACCAAGACCAATTGCAGAAACAACCAGCCAACCCACATCTGATGCTCAAGCTTGGACACTTGGCTTCCCAAAGCAGTGCATACGACAAAGCAATCATCTATCTGCAAACCGCCGACAGCCTTGGGCAGACAACACAAAGCGTCAAACAAACACTCAGCTGGCTGTATGAACAAATCAAGCTACCGGCGCAGGCATTGCAGTGGCATATGCAGGCTTGGCCCATCCTTAAAGATGCACCTGCTGAGCAACAACTCCAACGTGTTCGATTACTTTGGCAAATTGATGACCTGTCATCTGCCCAACAAGTTGCTGAGGACATGATTGAGCAAAACAAACACGCAGATCAGGCATTGATGCTCCTGGCAAAAATAGCAATCCAATCCGAGCAACCCAAACTGGCTCAATCCTGCTTCGAACAACTCGCAGCAATGGGGAAAGCTCCTGCCAATATCACAGCATACCTTGGCAGTATCGCATTCAATGACGCGAACTATGTTCAAGCAGCACACTACCTGACCATCTCTGACAAGCAACAACCACTCACCCAAGACCAACTACACAGCCTGATTATCAGCCATCTTAAAAGCAATAATCCGATGCAAGCTCGCATCGCAATTCAATCCTACATCATTCGTTTTGAACTTGATGACAACGTCCACCAATCCATCAAATTGTGGACACGACAAAATGATCACCAAGGTACAACTTTTTAATGCGTTTATTTAAATCCAAAGCGTGAACCAGTGACATGCTCAACCTGCTTGCAGTTTGCAGCCAAGCACCAGATAAGCACCCTGTTTGAAAGATAAAATCAAGAGATTATTCATGGTGACTTTTGGACACAGACACCATTTTGACACCTGATTGAACGATGTCATTGCTTCCAACACAGGACTCCAGAACAGCATCGACAGCATAGCCATATTCTTCACTCTCAATTCAATCATCACAATGCGAACCAAACAGTGCACACCTGACATGAATCCATCAAGGCGCGACGATATTCCACTGTTTTAAAGGGATTTATTGCCATATCAACCATAACAAGGCTATCCATCTCTCAAACCACAAGTAAATCGTCACAGGCTAGTAGCACTCCGTCTTGACAATTGAAAAGCGTCGTCATTTTCGCCCTGCGTTAGGGCATCTGACCTCATAGATTTAAACACGAAGACCACTTTTTTCGGCTTAACAAATGCAATGAATAAAAGCAACCCCACAAAATCAGAAGGTGCGAAACCGTGTGTGACACGTTATTATGTCCCAATGAGTGAAAGACCAAAACCTGTGATTATCCAAGGTGGCATGGGGGCTGCCGTTTCGGACTGGCGGCTTGCTAAAACAGTTTCCCTAGCTGGGCAACTGGGCGTGGTTTCAGGAACCGCATTGGATGTGATCCTTACGCGCCGACTGCAAATGGGGGATCCGGGTGGTCATATTCGACGGGCATTGGCAGCATTTCCATTACCGGAAATCAGCCAGCCTGTGTTGGATCACTACTTCGTCGAAGGTGGCAAACCTTCGGATACACCTTTTAAAAGTAAGCCGATGCTCGCCCAGAAATTGTCCCGCCGAATGCAGGACTTATTGGTGCTGGGTAACTTCGTGGAAGTCTATCTTGCCAAGGAAGGTCACGATGGCGTTGTCGGGATCAACCTGCTTGAGAAAATTCAATCTCCAACGCTGCCGTCACTTTATGGCGCAATGCTTGCAGACGTTGACTACGTCCTGATGGGCGCTGGGATCCCTCGTGCGATTCCGGGCATCCTTGATCAACTCGCCAAGCACGAACCCGTCTCAATGAAATTGGACGTGCATGGAGCAACGCCCGACGACGTGTTTGAAATGACGTTTGATCCTGGTTTCTACGAATTAAAATCCACGTCCAACCTCAAACGACCTGACTTTCTTGCAATCGTTTCATTTGCCACACTCGCCAACGTACTTGCCAAAAAAGCCAGTGGCAAGGTTAACGGTTTTGTTGTCGAAGGCCCCACAGCTGGCGGGCACAACGCCCCACCACGTGGCAAGCTCCAACTCACCGCTGACGGACAGCCCATCTACAGCGAACGTGATGTCCCTGATCTTGAAGCAATCAAAAAACTGGGACTCCCGTTCTGGCTCGCAGGTGGCTATGCTCACCCATCACGCATCGTCGAAGCTCTTGCCTTCGGCGCAGCAGGTGTCCAAATCGGAACCACCTTTGCATTCTGTGATGAGTCCGGTCTCGATGCACAAATCAAAGCACAGACCGTCGAAATGATCCGCCAAGGTGATGCCACTGTATTTACCGATCCCAAGGCATCCCCTACAGGCTTCCCATTTAAGGTCGTCCAACTACCCGAATCATTATCCAATGCCGATGAATTTGAAAATCGTCAAAGGATTTGCGACTTGGGCTATCTGCGTCATGGATATAAAAAAGATGATGGCAGTCTAGGTTGGCGATGCCCAGCTGAACCAGAAAAAGATTATGTCGCCAAAGGTGGCTGTCATGAAGAAACACAAGGTCGTAAATGTGTCTGTAATGCTCTGATGGCTAACATCACACTTGGACAAACACAAAGCAGTGGCGAAAACGAAAAACCGCTGGTCACCGCAGGTGATGACTTCTCAACGATCAAACACATTCTGGACCAAGGCAAAGTTTCCTACAATGTCGATGATGTATTGACATATCTACTTAGCGAAATGAGCCCGAAGCATCACCTGGTAAAAAAAACTGTGACACCCTGCTGAACAACACATCAATTAACAAATCATGTTCAACAGGCACTCAGCTGCCACTTGGTTGTCTTATGTGGCGGTTTCAAACCATGTGATTTTTATGGACAGTCATATAAAACTACAGGCTGTTCTGCTCTCGATACTGACGAGGACTCATCCCAACCACGTTCTTAAAGACACGGCTAAAGTGAAATGGACTGGCAAATGCCAATGAATGAGCGATCTGGCTGACTGATTGATTCGTGTAGACCAATCGTTGCCTGGCATGACTCAGGCGCACGTGAAGTACATAACGTATCGGTGACATACCCGTTGCATTCTGAAACACCACATGCAAGCGGGATGATGAAAGATGAGCCCAACGGCAAAGGTCATCAATACTGATCGGTCGATCCAGATGCTGGGATATTTCTTTAAACACGGATACCAATTCTGTCGACTGGTGTAACCGCTTGATTCGATCCTCGCCAAGCTGCCCAAGACGCATTAAGTGCAACGCCATTTCCACAGCACATTGCTGACAGACCAGCAAGTTTTCAAAACGAACTCTATCTGATGAGTTACTTGCCACAGACTCAAGACTATCGAGCATATGACTTACAGGCTCACTTTTCTTTCGTGATAATTTCCCGGGTAGATCATAAAGGCCCAGCAGATTGATGGACCCGTAAAGGGTAATGTGCAGATGCGCCCATCTTGCCTCCATGATACCGTAACGATCCAGATGATGCACAATCCGTAAAGGTGTATTGGATGGCGCGACAAATGTTTCACCGGGGCGAATGTTCCATGTCTGCTCACTGTGTGTGATTTCATACCGACCCCGAAGACACGTCGCCACGATAGTGGCATCCACTGTTTTTTCATGGACAAGTTTCTGCGTGGAAATCAACTTCCCAGTGAATATTGTCTGCACAGTCATTGAGCGTATCAAATCAACTATTTGGTGCAATTGTGGATTTTCAGGCATGTAAACAACATACGCAGACATTCATGTATTGTCCATAGACAGTCATAATTCCTGAACATAAATCATTAGCAATATTTCAGTGGACAATTAGTCATTTTATCAGAACCAGCAGGAGACCTAGCAAATGGAAATTCAAGACCTGATATTGACAGCACATGGACTTGTCGAAATTCAAAGAACGTCTGTGGATAGTCAACCTCTTGCCCCACATGAAATCGCAGGTCCAACTATTGCAAGCATGATCAGTCCGGGCACGGAAATCCAAGGCTGTCTACTGGGTGAAAACTTCCCAAGAAAGTCAGGCTATGCATGCGTCATCCGTGTTGAACAAGTTGGTGATCAGGTCGAAAAAGTCAAGCCAGGTGACATGGTATTCTGCATGAAGTCTCATGGCAGCTACCACCGTTGTCTTGATACGGAATGTGCTGTACTTCCCAAAAATCTTGATCCGCAGGTAGCCTGTTGTGCCCGATTCATGGGAGTAAGTATGAGTACAATCACCACGACATCCATACGTCCCCCGTCAAACGTTCTGCTCATGGGATTAGGATTGGTTGGCAACATGGCAAGTCGCCTCTTTGACTGCTGTGGTTATAAAGTTCACGCCGTTGACCTGGTCGCATCCAGACGCCAACAGCTTGCGGATAATAGTCAGTGTCTGTTGTTTGATCATACACCAGACGTCCAGAACATGGATTTGGTTATCGATTGTACGGGTCATGAACAAGCAGTCCTCGATGCCAGCAAGACATTACGTAAGGGTGGTGAACTGGTACTCATTGGCGTACCCTGGCGGAAACGAGCTGACATTCAGGCGTTTGAGCTTCTTCACACAGTGTTTCATCGCTACATACATCTGCGAAGTGGCTGGGAATGGGAATTACCAAGACAGCGTGGCGAAATGGATCGTGCCAGTATCTGGAGCAATCTGGAAGGTGCCTTAAGGTGGCTCGATGAAAAACGGATCAACGTCGAGGGAATTTACGATGTATGCTCACCAGTGCAATGCCAGCAAGCCTATGACCGTTTACGGCAACAAGGTGACGGGCCACTGACTACAGTATTTGATTGGACACGATAAGGGATAAGTCATGAAATTATTAGGTGCAGCGGATCAATCTATAAGACAACGCCACATTGTCATCATCGCAGGCAAGAAAAGTCACGGGCCCGACGACAACGGCATTCACGACTATCCTGCTCAGGCGAGACTGCTGAATGATGCCTTGTTACGCAGTGCAGTAGGTGAACAATTGACGATCACACGACTCGAAGACGATGCGTGGTTCGAGCAAGCGATCGAGAATGCGGACTGTCTGGTGGTTGTCAGCGATGGACGCGATGGCGACCTGCCTTATGCCGATGCTTCTCACCTTGGCAACCCGCAACGTATCGCTCAGGTTCAGGCAGCCGTTGACCGCGGCATGGGTGTTGTTCCGATTCATTTTGCTACGTTTGCCTCAGAGTCTCAAATGCCCACGGCACTGGCATGGCAGGGCGCAATCTTTCACTGGGAACAGCAAGGCAAGCGAAACTGGAGTTCACGCATCACATGGGCAACCGGACTCTTTGACAAGATGGAGAAAGATCACCCTATTCTTCGTGGCGTGACATCATCTCCCATCCATGAAGAGTTCTATCATCAACTGACTTTCCACCCTGATGCAACGCAACTGCTAAAAGTCCGGGCACTTCCAAATGATAAAAATAACGAGCAGGATCAAGTGGTGGCATGGTGCATGCAACGTCCAAACCTTGGCCGCAGCTTCGGCAGCACCATGGGACATAGCCTGGATATTTTCCAACATGACGGTCTACGAACATTAACTCTAAACGGCATAGCCTGGTCAGCGGGTCTTGAAATTCCACAGTCAGGATTGCAAGTGGAATTTGCCCAACGCGAAGACGTCAACCATCGACTGGGCATTGGCGATCAACCCCAACCCATCCGCGTCGCAATTCTGGCTGGCAACAACGCGCACCGTTGGCATAACTGGCCAGAGACTACCGCCGCCCTGCTGCGCACTTTCGGTGATGATCCGCGAATCACCACGCGCGTTTACACAGATCCAAACGATCTTATCACAGGCCTACCTGACCGTGATGTGTTGGTTCTAAACTGGTGCAACTGGCATGATCCGGTCGGACTTTCAGCCCAAACCAAACAAGCTTTGGAACAGTTCACCCAACGGGGTGGTGGCGTGTTTGTCCATCACTTTGCAAACGGTGCCTGTCATGCGAGCTTGCCACAAACCGAAGGGCAATCTGACTGGCCGTGGTATCGCACACTGGTCCGCCGCGTGTGGGAACATCGGGACATCGCGCCAGGTCGCAGCAGTCACGATCACTTTGGCAGCTTCGAAGTCCGGCCAGTTGGTCGTCATCCTCTGTCAGCTGGATTACCTGCCTTTACCGTGGAAGATGAACTGTACTGGCGTCAACACGGGACCGAACCAATCGAGCCTTTGCTCGTCGCAAAGTCGAATATCACAGGAACTGACGAACCTTTGGCATGGGCTTATGAAGTCAATAAATCACGTGTGGTTCAATCGCTGCTTGGACACAGTGCTTTAACTTATCAAGCAGGTCCATCACGTGCATTTGTCCGGCGGATTATTGCGTGGTGCGCAAGACGTGCGATTCATTGTTCACCGGATGATGTTGTCTCGCTTGTTTGAATTGGGGCTGTCATGAGTGACTGCTGACTCACAAGATCGTGGACTTCATGTGCAGTAGATTGACTTGCATACTGCCATGCAGGAAATGTATTGGCATGGGCAACAGTTGAGGCAACGGGTTGGCCGTGTTGCTTACCGCCTACATATCGCCCATTCCAAACCAATGGACCGCCAACTGCATCCAATACCTTGTTTGATGTGTCGTCAGAAAGTGATTGCCACCAGAGCATCTTGGGCATCACGTGCAGGTCGAACAATTCCTCGTCCTGTTCATGACAAAACAAACTCCTTGCACATGGATTCCATGCGTAATACGCGCCATTAAACAGCGTATAGAGATGACGCGACCAATGATTCCATCCCCAAAGTGCGATCGTCACGCCTTGGAGATTTTGAACATGCGTTGCACGGGTCGTAAAGTCTCGCGTCGCACGATACGCCCCACGCACTTGAGACTGGCTCTGCCCCAGACACATCATCCACGATGCATTGCTTTGTGAATAGGTCTTGATGGTGTGATGGATTTGGTCCTCGTTTTTATGCCAGTATTGCCAGGGTTCAAGTATGACGCGATCACGCATTGCAGCAGGAATCTGCCGTCCTGCATGATCCGCCCATATGCGTAGTTCAATAGCCTTACCCAATCGGTCTTCAAAATTACATCGCATATGATGCAATGCCAACAGTAAATCTTCAGGGGAATAGGCCGCTCCCATTTGCGGATCCGGGTACCAGTTGGCTTCATCAAAACCAAGGTGCAATACTGCGTGATCATCCAGTGCTTCCAAAACCTGTTTTGACAGTTCCCCAATCAGCTGCACGGATTGATCCCCTGTTCGAAATGAGTGACCACCATACATCCCAATACCACCATTTAAGTCCGGGCGATGGTAGACCAGCGAACCCACATGCCCCCAACTCTCTAGCTCAGGTACCAGTCGAACATGATGCTCATTAGCATAATCGGCCAACTCCTTCAGCGCGCCCACCGGCATCGCAAACGGATTCTCTGCCCCAAACGGCAAGCCTTCAAATGTAAAATTGCACAATTCATCGTCGTACAACCGCAGATGCATTTCGTTGTACCGCAGTCTGGCAAGCACACGCACCAACAACTTGAGCATTGGCAGAGTACTCACCGTTCGCCCCAGATCAATCAACGCCCCCCGTCTTGCATAGGCAGGCTTATCACTGATTCGCAATGACGGCCAAACCGATTCACCAGCATGCAACGACAGATATTGGAGCAACGTCAATTGCCCATAAAACAAGGCTGTTTTGTCACACCCAATGAGTGTTGCGCCTTGCTGATCAATTGACAGTTGATATGACTGAGACTCAAGTGATGCGTCCTGCTTAAAGTTGATTTTCCAACCGTATTGATTTTGAACCATTGACAACCGAGCCCAATCTTCACTGAGCATCGGATCGAATTCCAAACCAACCAATAGGCTTAACGGTCGTGGAAATGTCTGACCATGTGCCACAACAGCAGGTTGAGGCCACCACCAATTATCCAGTTCAGGCACACTCATTGGACACATCCTGCTTTATACTTACGGGCCGCTGAACTTCAACGCTCCGTCGCGATGCCATGATCAGGAGTCCGCCGACACCTGTAACGAATCCTGAGACAAAGAGCACGCACAGGCGATCACGTATCGACTGAGGAATTAGCAGCAACAACAGAATCAGCAAACCACCAATCAATGCAAAACGCCCGATGATTGCCAGTTGCTTCAGATCATTGGCCTTACCGACTTCTTTTTCAAAATCGATAGGTCGGTGCATCTGTTCAAAAAAATCACCAACTTGCTGCTGATATGCCGGCTTTTCAAATCGCCAGAACGGCATGGTCAGCAAATACGCAGTCGCTCCAATGCCCACATTCCAGAGCACCTTGGCTTCAAACGGCCATTGCATCATCAAACCAATAGCCGAGGGGATCGCTGCCATGGCAACGCTGAATATCGCAGCCCATCCTGGTGTCTTGCGAATGAACATGGCCAGCAACATCGGAACCGCAAGCGGTAATGCCAACACTGCGCCCAGCGTGAGCATGTACTCAAAGACCCCCTGCCCATCACGACTGACAAAGTACAATGTCAAGAGCACAATCAAAACACCAAAGATCATCGAAAAGAGTTGGCCTCGACGCATCAAAGCCTTACCTTCAGCAGGGACACGTCCAATCAATTTGCAAAGACGCGGATAAATATCCTTGGTAAAAATAGCAGCATTACGATTCAAACCCGTATCCATTGAACTCATTGTTGCAGCAAAAATTGCCACTACCATCAATCCTACCAAGGCAGGTGGCAGTAACTGCATACTCACCACCGCATAGGCCGACTCCGCAGGTTTGGCAATCTCCACGGAGCCGATCTGCTGAGCATACAACAGTCGCCCGACCATGGGAGGGATCATCCAGATCACTGCACCGATTGTCATCAATCCACATCCCAACCAAGCAGCTTTACGTGCTTCGCGTCCATCTTTAACTGAGAAATACCGTACTGATGAATTGATCGTGTTGTAGCCGATGACGTTCTTTATGAACATGGCAATCGCCCAGATCAATGTGTATCGCCCATCAAACTGCTGGGGTGTATTGATGACTGCAAACTCGGCAGCATGTTCGCCATGCATACTTTGATCCCAGAACGAACTTAAACCCCCAATGGCATCCAACGCCAGATATGCCACCAACAATGTGATTGGAATGAGGATGATCGTCTGGAGAAAATCGTTTGACATCACCGCCCAACTGCCGCCAATAACGGAGTAGATTAACACCACCAATCCCACGCCGATCACCACGCCTTGTATCGGCAGTCCAAAAACTGCTGAGACGAATATTGCCAGGCCATACAACCACAAAGCTGCATAGATTAAACCGAGTACCACATTGATCCATGCGTAAAACTGCTGCGTCACCCGGCCAAATCGTTGTTCAATGACCTGCGGGACTGTAATCGCACGCATCTGTCTAAACCAGGGCGCCAGCCATAATGCGTTAATGGCAAACCCCGCAGAATTTGCAAGGTACACCACAGCAACCGACCATCCACTTTCGTAAGCAGCCCCAGCAGCGCCGGAAAACGTCCATGCACTAAACGCTCCCATGAATGCACTGGAACCCACTAACCACCACGTCCCACGACACCCGCTGCGAAAGTAGTCGCTGCTGTCACTGTTAAATCGCTGCATCACCATGCCAACCACGATCAACAGCAACAGATAGATACCAATGACACTGTACGCCAACATATGATTCATGAAAGCACTTCAATTCCGGTGGGTTTGTTCTGTGATTCTTCTGCTCGACATTGGGCCAGCACATTGACCAATCGACGGACACTCTGAACTGACACGTTCGGCTGAGCGCCTTGCTTTAGCGTGTTGAAGATATCCAGATAAAACTGTTGATGGGTATAGGGACTGTTGTTTTGACCTTCCGGGCATGTCCAATGATGCAACTGCCAATGGACATCATCATGCGGATACACACGCTGTGCAGTGGTTTGCGGTTGAAGCTCGCGATTGGGTAACTGCGAAAAGTCTGCTATTTTCCAGTCCATTTGATTCGGGTTGCCCCGCAGCGTTCCCTGCGACCCCATGATTAACCACAGGTCCTGTTCGAATGCCCCAGCATTACTGATCTCCAAATGAAGCAAAGGCCCGCGATTAGGTTTGAGCATAACCACGCAATGATCTTCAGCATCACCAAGTGTCAGAACACGATCCAGATGCGTAAAAATTTCAACAGGTTCAATAGGGAATAGTTCAAGCATCAAGTCCAATAGATGCGAGCCAATGTTGCTGAGCATCCCGCCGCCATATTGTCGGAGTGTCTGCCAATCCCAACGGCGAGTGAAGTTATGAACAGCAGTACGAACGTGCACGATATCACCTAAGTCACCTGAAGCAATGATCTGCTGAAGCTTACGAAAATGTGGTTCAAATCGTCGATTGTGAAACACCCATAAGTGTCGCCCCATGGCATCGGCGGTATCAATCATCGCATCGGCATCAGCCACATCAATGGCCATCGGCTTTTCGCAGAGTACATGCTTGCCAGCACGTAAAGCTGCGAGGGTATGCTCCATGTGCAGGTGATTGGGACTGGCGATTACCATTAAATCCACAACAGGATCAACAAACAGATCGTGAACATCACGATAAGTCCGACAGCCAAATCGGCCTTGAGCTTCAGCACATCGTGATGCGTCCGGATCAGCCACAGCGGTGATGGTAAACTGCCCGCTCATCTTGGCGATCGCTTTTGCGTGAATGTTCCAACCGCTTCGCCCCAGGCCAGCAATGCCAACTCTAATGGGCGCGGACATAGACTGTCTGCTTGCGTTTAGCATGAAATCATCTCAATTCATAGGTGTTTTATTGAAAAAGCAAAGCCTGATCATTCAGTGGCATAAACATCCCACCAGTTGTCATGCTTGTCTAAACTGAAATTTGTCAGACCCGTACTCCAAGGGTCCGCCTGTTCTTTGGTCACTATGGCAGACGCATGCAGGTCAGCGAACAGCGTGTTGATTGCGTTATTTTGGTTGTGCCGAATGGCAGGTAGATGACCACCACTAGTCGGATAGCTGTAGACGTAGTACCAACCACTGGTAGCAGTCGTGGCATGTCGTGAATCAACAAGCATGATGGTCTTACTCGGTTCAATGATACTGGAGAATTGGACCGCAGCTGACCATGAAACGGTTCGCGTGGGATAAGTCGAAGGCAATCGATTGGCTGAGATATGTTGAGCATTCACTGCGTAATGCACACTTCGCCAATTACTGTTTTTGGCGGTCGGTGTTGTACTGGTGGGGATGGCTTGATGATCCAAATCGAAACCTATGGTTCCAGGGCAGGTGAACGCTTTGGGTGTCGCTACATAATTGCCTTCCCAGAGAATACCGGCCCAGTATTTTGTTTCAGGGCTTTGTACTGGAATGACAAAATCCTTGGATTCGGCAGAGTAGCTGTTAATGGCAACGCCGATTTGCTTTTGCATGACCAGACATTTGACGGATCTTGCCGAGTCTCGCGCCGCCGCCAATGCCGGTAACAAAATCGCAATCAATAACGAGATGATGGAGATGACCACCAACAGTTCAATTAAAGTAAAACCGTATCGACCGGACGTTTTATGGTTTGCTTCTCTGCTCATGCTTTGAGTTCCTTTTCAATGTGATGCACCGCATCATTCAAACAACTTACCGGCGTTGTGATACTCTCATTAAAGCCCGGCAAGGATCTCAAAGCCAATCGATTTCGCGCAAAAACACCTAGAAATTACGCACCCTAACAAGTCTATTCAATCTTTTATCATCCACTTTCGCAGGTATTGGATGGATGTTTGCGGTATTCACTTGGGGACATTCCAACATACTTGTTAAACACCGTGCCCAATTGTGTACTGCTTGAAAAACCAGAGGACTTGGCGACACGCGGGATGGGCAATTGCGTTTCGGTCAGTAAGCGACGAGCTTGTTCAACATGCACACGATGTATCTCTGCTAAAGGCGAGCGTTTTAAATGAACCTTGAATTTATTCTCAAGAGCACGGCGAGAGATAAGCACATCGTTGAGGACATCTTCCACTGTAATGGGTTTGTCAGCATGCAGGCGAATGAATCGCAGCGCTCTTGCCAAGTCCTGATCCTCACAGACTGTGATGTCAGTAGACTGTCTGACTGTGACGGCACTGGGTGATAGCAATATCGGAGCATTTGGCGGTGGGTTGCCCTGCATCAATTCATCCAACACGCGCGCTGCTTCATAGCCAACCATCTCCAAAGGCGAACGGACACTGGAAATCGGGGGGTAGGCAAAGTCACAGGCAATTTCGTCATCATCCACGCCTATGAGCGCGACTGATTCAGGAATCTGAATACCAGCCTGACGACAAATTTCACTCATGACAAAACCCATGTAGTCCTGGTAAACGAGAATCCCCACAGGCCGTGGCAGGTGATTAAGCCAATCCAGCAGCGCTTTTTCTGAACCTGCTGTCAGATAGTTACCCGAAAGATGCATCAGTTGCGCATTTTTCCCTGACCATGCAAATTCGTCAAAGCCGTACCCCTTCGAAGTGACTGCGCGTTTAAAACCATCTCGACGATCACATGCATAGCCTCGCGAAAGGTCACCACAAAACGCAAAATGCTTGAGTCCTTTTTCGATTAGATGTCTGGCTGCCATTTCGCCAACAGCAAAATCATCGATGCCCACATGGGGTGGATCATTTTGCCTTGTGGCATTGGAGACATTGACCAGCGGTACGCCCCACTGCTTAAAAGTGTTGACCATCTGCTCGGAGCCCAGGTGTGCAATGATGCCATCGGGATTCCACTGACGCAGCTTGTGAATATATTCAGGCTGGTGGATCGTACCAATCTGCATCACCCATGAACGTGTCGGGCGAACATAGGTGCTCACGCCTCTTAGGATGCGTCGGCCGAAGCTTGTTGAGGAGGTAAGTACCATCACTCGTTGCGCACGTTCATTCAAATCATAGTCTCCGCTAGAGGATGACGGACATACTATTATTTCATATCTGGCGTCCAGTAGCGATGGAAATTTTCAAACGTACGTTGTGATCTGTACCAGGCAAGTTGGATTATTCTGATTTTGCCTGCTTGATTATGCCTGGCAGACAAAGCTGTGGGTTGGGTCCTGAAAAATTAATCCGCAGGACATCATTGTATTCAATGGCTTTATTAAACTGATGATATGCTGGCTCGTTGTACACTTCTGATGCGATGCTTGCCAAAGGCCCAATCCGTTTGACGCCGACTTCATTGAGTATTTTGGGATCGATCTGACCAGGCTGTGGTTGAATGTGTTTGATGATGTAATCCAATCCTTTACGGATTGAAGCTCCGTTGTCTGCCTGATAATGCCAAAGATCAACATCAAGCTGATCACCCAGTAAAGCAATGCGAATCATGTATTCCATTGCATAACCTTCATACCGCCAACCCTTGGCACGAGCCAATTCCAAAGGCATGGAACCATCGGCTTCGATCTGTGCTGCGATGCGTTTGGTCTTGCTTGTTTGCAAGACTTGTTTAGCCAAATCGACCTTTCCACAGAAGACTGCCAGACGAACGACTAGCCAATCAAATGCCGTGCCGTGATTGTTTTGGGTGTTGCCTTCCTCGATACCGTTTTCACTGGTGAGCAACCAGTCAAGATATGTTGCCATCCAATCCCGCATGGCTTTGCTGTCCGCATCGGTCCATGCGGATGAATGAGTCAGCAAGCCAACACTATCGCAGATTTCAGTGAGGTGTCGCGTGCCATGGATACCCCATGATTTACCATCCCAGTGACCGGGAAAACGTGCTGCGTACTTGGCATTTGGATTCATCCGGGTATCAGGGTTTATGAACCAAACACGTAACAATTGGATTGCCTTGCGTGCATAAGGTTCATTGTCTGTGACATACCATGCCCTTGCCAAAGCATTGACTGCGGTACGCATCTCAAGCATGCGTTGGGTATCACCGATCGAGCCGTTAAAATACTCAGGATTGGTCTGACCGTCTTTGCGAATCCAGGGCAGTCCATCAGGCTTGGTGGGATCAGGCCACCAGTATCGGCCGATGGTTGAAAAATCATGTTGATCAGCACTGGGCGGAACAAATGTTTTATCCGTGACCGAAAACGGGCCGACCTTCAAAGCATCGTCGGCTTCCTTGCAAACATCTTTGACCGTCTGCATAACGTTGGGGTCAGACGCCAACGCCATCTGGCGAAGTTGTAGTGCAACCTCCGGTCGCCAGAGCATGACATCAGGGCGTTGATTCTGACTGCTGGTTTGAGAATATGCCACAGAAGACAATACTGTTGCCGTCATAAAACATGTAAAAATCAACTTCGGGATATCGTTGAACATGAGGTTCTCCATTCTATCAAACAGACAAACCGCAAGAGTATCCAGCGGGCTACCATGTTTGTCCTGTAACATCACTTTAGGATGTCACGACCTGGCATACGACATGAATTTGCGTAAACACATCATAGGAATTGCGCAACACTGGCATGTTTTGTCCAGTTATGTGGTTTGTCCTGGCAAGTAAGTGGATTTCACCGCGAACCGCAGAAGTGGTTGTGACGTGTTGGCAAGCAAAGCTTTGATCGCATGGCTACAGAACATATCCATGTGCATATCCAAGGTGGAAACCCGTTGCGGCCAATCATCAGCATCAAGCAAATTACCCATACCAATGATCGCTAAATCAGTGGGAATATGGACGCCTGCCTTTTCTGCTGCATGAAGCCCACCAAGTGCCTGATAGTCGGAACTGTACACAATGGCATCAGGCTTACGATCCGACTGAAGTAACTGCTCGGTGACCTCAAAACCCTGCTGTTGATGATAGCCTGCGGTGATCACAGATTCCTCATCGTTGGCAAAACCGTGTGCATCAAGCAACGAGCAGAACATTTCCGAAAGTCGACCGGTGGCAAAACGCTGAGCATCAGGCGTCAACAGTACAACACGTTTTCGTCGCTGATCTGCAAGTTGCGATAAGGCAGCATTCAGTCCCGGTCCGTAATCCATCATGACACATGGACTGTTGCCATCCGCCAATTCATTAAACAGCAATACATACGGCAGGCCACGTCTGATACACATGGATAACAGTGTCATATTCAACGGCGAGTTGAACACAATCCCACGCACTTTTGAAAGGTCAATCCGGGATGCAATGCGTGTCTCATCATCTTCCTTGATCGACAAACTGGTGAATTCAAAGGCCCGATCATCAATTGTCTGGTCAAACTTTCGTAAGGCATTTTTGAAATGCTGCTTGATCAATGGGAGGAAAGGATAACCGTCATCCTCCTGTGCAAAGACGATATGGATCGGCTGCGTGGTGCTGCTTGTCTGATGTTGGGGAGCATGTGGATTGGCAACCCGTGTACCACTGCCATGTCGAGTCTGCACCAAGTTCTGCGATGCTAATTCTTCCAAGGCCTTACGGACAGTCATCTGCCCAACAGCCAGTAACTGTGCCAACTCTGCCAAGGGAGGGAGCAATTGACCGGGAACCAATTCTCCCTGTTCAATGCGTTTACGGATATGCATGGTGATCTGTTGATAGATCGGCAGATCATGACTTCGGCTAAGCAAAGGGGCAATTTCAATAAGCATCTGCTGCGGGTTCATTGGACACCTCGACCATCACATTCACTCCGCCAAGACATCTGGATTGTGATGCCTCCAAAGCGATATAAACATCATATCAAGATCACGATTACAAATTGAAAGTGAATTCATGATGTCTCAACGAACCATCGACACCGTCGAACAATTAGAAGACCAACTGAGCTACCCAACGCAAGAAGTCATCGAGGCAATGGGAAAAATGAAGGGCAACCTAATCGTACTTGGTGCTGCAGGCAAGATGGGTCCGACTCTTTGTCGGATGGCTCAACGTGCTTTTGACTTTATCGGCAAGGGCCAGAAAGTCACCGCCGTCTCACGATTCAGCGATCCTCAAATCAAAAAACGTCTTGATTCATGGGGTATTTCGACGATCAAAGGGGATCTTTTAAATCATTCTTTTGTTACACAGTTACCTGATTGTGCCAATGTGATGTACATGGCTGGCATGAAATTCGGTGCTACAGGAAACGAAAGTCTGACATGGGCGATGAACACATTGCTTCCCGCCACGATCTGTCAGCGTTATGCCAGTAGTCGGATCACAGCCTTTAGCACCGGAAATGTTTATGGCTTATCGCCCATCCACGACGGTGGCTCGATTGAGACAGACACGCCCAATCCTGTGGGGGAGTATGCCATGAGTTGTCTGGGACGCGAACGTGTCTTTGAGCATTACGCCAAGACACAAGGTACTGCTGTATCGTTGTTGCGATTGAACTATGCCTGTGAATTGCGATACGGTGTGCTGGTGGACTTGGCAAAGAAAATCTGGAACCAGCAGCCAATCGATCTGTCCATGGGGATGGCCAATGTGATCTGGCAAACCGATGCCAATGCAATCGCGCTACGGTCGATAGCATATGCTTCTGCCCCCCCTTTTATCATCAACCTTGCTGGACCGGAACAGTTTTCAATTAAGCGCACTTGCGAAGCATTGGGACAACGTCTTGATCGCCAACCTTTCTTCACAGGACAGGCTGGCCCATCAGCGATTCTTAGCAACGCTCAAAAAGCACATCAACTGTTTGGCTATCCCCAAACATCACTATCAAACATGTTGGATCACACCGCACGATGGATCATGCAGGAAGGTGAATTGCTCGGTAAACCCACGAAATTCGAGGTGATTGATGGAAAATTCTAAGATCAATCCGGTCATCAAAAAAGTGCTGGATCAAGGCATAGCGATCCCAGCACATCCGTTAGCACTCACATCCCATCGCAAGCTCGATGAACGGCATCAACGTGCCTTAAGCCGGTATTACATCGCAGCAGGTGTCGGTGGTTTGGCAGTTGGTGTACACACCACGCAGTTTAAAATCCGCGACCCGCAAGTCGGACTTTTCAAACCTGTGTTGCAACTGGCGGCTGAAGAAATGGATCGCGCAGACGACAAACGCAATCAACCATTGGCACGCATTGCAGGCATCGTAGGCAAGAGTTCACAAGCTGTAAGTGAAGCAACATTGCTTCGTGACCTCGGCTACCATGCAGGTTTACTGTCCTTGGCAGCGATGAAGGATACCGATGAAAACCAACTCATCGAACATTGCCAGCAGGTCGCGAATGTGATCCCCATCGTTGGCTTTTATCTGCAAGCTTCAGTCGGTGGCGGATATCTGTCCTACCGGTTCTGGCGACGTTTTGCTGAAATTCAAAACGTTGTTGCGATCAAAATGGCACCGTTTAATCGCTATCAAACATTGGATGTTATTCGAGCAGTCGCAGAATCCAGGCGTGAGGATATCGCTTTATACACAGGCAATGATGACAACATCGTCATGGACCTGATCACTCCGCATCGCATCATGGTCGAAGGCAAACCCGTCACCCGTCGTATCGTCGGAGGTTTGCTTGGCCACTGGTCAGTCTGGACACAAAAAGCTGTCACACTGCTTGGTGAATGTCAGGCCATTGCGTCTGCTGGTGGAAACATTCCTATTGAAATGATGCAACGCGCTATTGAAATAACTGACAGTAATGCTGCGTTTTTTGATGCTGCCAATCAGTATCAGGGCGTGATTGCCGGCCTGCATGAAGTACTGCATCGACAGGGATTGATGGCAGGCACGTGGTGTTTGGATCCTGATGAAACCCTTGGACCTGGCCAAGTTCAGCAGATCGACCGTGTCTACAAAGCCTATCCACATCTGCATGATGATGACTTTGTGGCTGAGCATCTTGACCAATGGCTCACAGGTTAAAATCACATGGATCAACCCATCACTATCAAAGACATCCTTGATGCACAGCAAACAATTGAGCAGCAGATCGTTTGCACACCATGCCCACGTTCTTACTTACTCTCTGAATGGCTCGGTTGCGATGTCTATTGCAAACTTGAATACCTGCAACATACCGGCAGCTTCAAGGAACGTGGTGTTGCCAATGCCTTGAAGCATCTAAATGCAACACAAAGACAACATGGCGTAATCGCTGCCTCAGCTGGCAATCATGCTTTGGCCTTGGCATATCACAGTCAACGTCTGAATATCCCAGCAACCGTGGTCATGCCAATCCATGCACCTTTAATCAAAGTCGACTCGTGCAGACGATTGGGCGTCCGAGTCCTGCAACACGGAACAACCTTTGCTGAAGCTGCCAGTCATGCAAGACAATTATGCGAAGAGGATCGGTTGTCCTATATCCATGGCTTTGACAATCGTCATGTGATTACCGGGCAAGGTACATTGGGTTTAGAAGTTATCCAACAAGTACCTCACGTCGATGCAGTGATAGTGCCAGTTGGTGGCGGGGGGTTAATTGCTGGGTTAGCAACCGCGATCAAAGCAACCAACCCAAACGTGCAGATCATTGGTGTTGAACCTATGAGCATGCCACTGTTTTCCAATTCATTAGCTATGAACGAACCTGTCACCATGCCCATCGTACCCACACTGGCCGATGGTTTAGCAGTTGGGCGAATGGGCGATCTGTCATTTGCCACAGCTTCAAAATGGGTGGATCGTGTAATCAGTGTTGATGAGTCAGAATTGGCGTTGGCAGTACTACGGTTACTTGAACTTGAAAAAGCAGTCGTCGAAGGGGCAGGCGCCTCTTCACTTGCAGCGTTACTCGGCGGGAAACTGCCTGATTTAAAGGGTAAAACAGTCGTACTACCTTTATGTGGCGGGAACATTGACCCCCTGGTACTCCGCCGCGTCATTGAATTTGGAATGTCCGTGGATCACCGGCTGTGTCGTGTGAATGTGACAATCAGTGATCGCCCCGGTGGATTAGCAACACTGACACGTAAACTAGCGGACAGTGGGGTAAGTATTCAGGACATTCGTCACGAACGTATTTTTGGAGGCCCTGATGTCAATACCGTACTGGTGCAATTGATCCTGGAAGTCCGCAACAGCGAACATTTACAAAAAGTAATTCATACCTTGCAGAACATGGGATACAACGCTCAGATTCAATATGGTATCGATAAGCCTCAAGGTCATTAACCGTCTTGAAGTCTAAAACAATCTCAACACGCTGCCTAACCTTCAATATTCATTTGCGATGATTCTAAACTGAACCACTACCGGCTGAA
>DLCK01000046.1:45356-45589 GCA_002480565.1 Phycisphaerales bacterium UBA7800
GGCTGAAGCCAGTAGGTTAGGGGATGTTTCGTGAGCTACAAACTGAAGTCCTTCGCGCACGAGAGAACGAACTAAGGATATGCCAAGCAGCAGGTTGCTCCAGACATCCCAGACCGTGACACAACGCAAAAACAACACGAAGCAATCATCATGACAACCACAATCAACACATACTTTAAACCTCACACAGACAAATAGTGCAAAACCTGAAGGTTTCGCCTGAAGGCGAGGGT
>DLCK01000046.1:45932-52300 GCA_002480565.1 Phycisphaerales bacterium UBA7800
ACCCATCGCAAGGACAATAAAACATATTTAAAGCATATAAAAATGATCAAACTGGCGTAACATTCCGCTTCGCTTTTATATATCTATTAGTTTTGTAATTCAATTGCTCCGGCATCACGCTTACCAATGGTTTCATGACCTGAAAAATCGCGAAGGAACGGGCCGTTAAATTGCCAGGCATAAAGTTCTTCAATACTGGTTTGTGCATCTGACAATGTGCCATGCGAAATGCGCAGGAACTCCATTGCACCTTTGAGGTTTTTACCTTGGGGTGAGCCGCCGACATACAGATCAGCGTTATTGGCAAGCGAGACAGAACCCAATCCTGCGGTCGTGGTGTCATGCTTACCATCAATGAATAATTTGAGAGTTTTATTGGCTCGGTCACACTCCACAAACACGTGATGCCACTTGTTATCCGCTAGAACATTTCGTGAAGTCACAGATGCATTTTGATTACCGCCAGCAATGTTAAACATCACGTGTCCAGCTTGATTTAGCGACATCGCATAGCCAGTTGTTCCATCGTATTTTTGAACGACGATGGCTTTATTGCTTTGATTTTCAGCACGAAAATATGCTTCGACGATAAAGTTGGAGGTGTGAATTTGCGGACTTCGGTTAACTGGAGCAGATGCTGAGCGTCCCTTACGCACTTTGTATTGATAAAACTCGGTACGGTCGTTCCATCCACCGGTCGGTGACAACCAAGCAGTCACAAAAAAGTCTTTAAGATTGGCTTTATCTTTTGGTGTCAAGGTGACTTTGTACTCTCCTATACCTGATATAGGAATACCTTTGTCGCCATAAGAGTTTATGCCTTTGTATTTTCCTTTCTTATCAGACCAATGTAAATCAACACGGAGCTGCATGTTATTTACTGGTTTTTTGATATTGATTTTAATGGTTACTTTTTCATCAGGCACGAGTGCTTCTGGCGCATCAACCGTTACCCAATTAGAAGGTTTGTTTTTGAGAGGTTCAACTTTTGGATTAATCAATGCGTCTAGTTGCTGCTGTTTGATTGTTGCATACTTTTGTTTGCCATCAAAGATGACGACTCCCTTGGTCCAGTCTTCGAGTGGGCCGTCTTGGTAATCCGATTCTTTACCATTAACCAGTTTCAGATCGAAGCGAGGTTGGTTGTGGTAATCGGTTCGATCGACATAGTTGGATTCCATATGGAAATGTTCATCGGGAATCTCTGTTGGGTCATTGCCTTTGTGATAAAAATGCCATTCTGCGGAGGTGGCATAAAGTTCCCAAGGGACAAACACTTGAACACCTATATCTTTGGCCTGAGTCGTTGGGGTGAAATCCTGATTAGCTGGGTCTTTGAGTACAGGCAGATTACTTTGCTTACCAAGATTGCCAATGGTCCCACGTGCCGTTAAAGCTTTTTGCATGTCGTACATGTTGGCATACCAATCACCTTTGGATTCAAAAGACCCCATATTTTCAGGGATTTCATAAAACAGATTGTTGGCATAAGCATTGGTTGCATGATCATAATCAGACCCAATTTCGCCGACATCCTGCGCGTTTGGGTCAGCCTGCTGCTTGGAGGGGCGGGCATGTCGGAAAACCATGTGGCCGATATTACTGAAGATATTACCCATGTATTTATTTTTACCAGCTTCAGGACCTTGCCGACGCGATCCAATCACAAAGTTGTATGCGGTATTGTTAAAGACAGATGCGAGGAAGCCATGGATTTCCTGGAATGCTGCGGTGTTGCCCAGCGGACTAAATGGATCAGAACTATTGCCCCAGGCGATGTTGTTGAAGTAGTACTGTTTGAATGCACCATCCATATAGAAGGCATGTCCAAAACGAGCAGAAGCTGGTGTCTTGGGCTGGTTTTTAATACCCCAGAGTTTAAATCCACCGGGGTTGCCGGAGATATTGTTATAGACATATGTTGAGCCGCCTTGCCAAGTTTCGATCCCGCCCCAGTCGTTTGTATTGAGCATTGAGTTGGTGACAACATTTTGATGAATCAGAATACGTGTGAATGGATGGTCGTTTTTAGAGCTTGATTGTTTCCCTCCAAATACAAATATTCCTGAACCATAAAGATAATCCAACACGTTGCCTGCTATATGCCCTGTCACGACATGACCCATTGAGATAGCATGGCCTTGCCCCCAATAAGTTGGACGCATACCGATGTGATCGAGTTTGTTGCGAAGAATTTCAACACCCCGTACATCTGCTTTTGGATAAGGGTCCTGCCATGCACTGTACTCGCGTACTGTTATCCCACCATGGTCAGTATGTGTCATCGCGTTGTCTCTGATTGAGACATTGTCCAGGACTGCTTGATCACCTTTAGCTGTCAACAGAACAGGCATATTCACATATTTAAATTCGTTGTGGTTTATTTCAATGTTATTGCCTGAACCAATGAGTCGAATACATGCTGGATCGACCTCCTTACCACCAAAAGGTGATGCATCCAAATGCCACCATGTATTGGTAAATTGGAATGACAATCCTGAAACTGAAAAATGTTCTACAC
Organism: Phycisphaerales bacterium UBA7800; assembly: GCA_002480565.1. Lineage (GTDB taxonomy): Bacteria > Planctomycetota > Phycisphaerae > Phycisphaerales > Phycisphaeraceae > UBA7800. Next base: position 48,454 of record DLCK01000046.1, read on the forward strand.
CACTGGCAAGATCAATTAGAGTTGAATGACGTCCGGCTTCAATGTGAGCTTGATTAGGATTTTGATTATTGGGCAAACGGATAAACATACGTCCACCTGAACCAGCTTTTTCAAACCAGAACTCACCTTTGGGATCATCAAGAAACTGTGGTTTGTCTTCAAGATAATAACGGCAGTATCGTGGCAGATGATTGCCGCCAGGACCACCACCCCATTGACCTCGAATGGCCATACCTTTCTTGTCCGGGAAAAAATGCTCAACGCGAGATGGATATGGTGTCCCCATCACCCAGCCGTATTCACTCCAAATATAAGCACCTTTGTAGTACTCAGCATCTTTGGTTAAATGCACGGTGTCGATACCAAGATGGTATTCGTTCGTGCCAACCTTGATTCGTTTAAAGTGTGGGTCACCTGGATTGTCAAATTGCCACCATTGGCTTTTGACATCATCCATGTCGTTGGCTTCCCAGTTGGGCGTGCGTGCCAAAGGGATGCGTAGGATTTGGTCATCACCTCCCACCAGCCAGACATTACGTGGAGCAAAATCAAGATCGGTATACCAGACTTGCTCGCTATCGGGTATGAGTTTCTCAGCAGGGATTGCTGTAGACTGTTGGGTGGACTTCAACTTTAATTCACAGGTTCCAAATGCAGTGCGATCATTCCACGAACCGGTTGTACTACGATAAATTGATACAAAATAGTTTCGCAGGTCAGGTTTGTTTTTAGGTGTTATTTTAAAAGTGTATTGACCTTTTTTTGCCACGATACTGCCAGGGCTCGCACCGGTATTATAGCCTCCAAACTGTTTATTCTTTTTCATCCAATTCAATCCAACGACTACTTTTTCGCCTTCATAGGATTGAGTTAATTCAAGTGTCAGCGTAAATGTTTCGTCAGGATTGACGAATTGAGGATGCGTTATTTTCGCCCAATCTTCAATGTCGGTGGTGATGTTTGATTCAGCGGATGCAGTGCCGGGCAGGTCTGCGAGTTTTTTCCAGCCGGAGATTTTTTCTGACCCAAGCCAACGTGCTGGCGCATTGCCTCCCCATTTGGGATCACTGGTCAGGCGGATGGGAGTTTTTGCAGTTCCGGATCGTATCATTTTCAGGTGTCCACGATAGGTGACGCCTCTTTTAAACATGTAGGTATCGCCATGCGTGTCCAATTTAGATTGCCCGATGGCTTGGGGGTCCGATGGGTGATGCTTCCATGCGGTTGCAGTTGTTAAACCATCTTGCTGGTCATCACCCTTTTCAAAATTAATATAACGAATCTGCTGACCGACCTGAGGTGAGAAAGGCACAGGTTGCCAACGAATATCGCCCTTGGGTGACACTGTGGCATATTCTTGTTGCCAAAAATACGGCGATTGTTGTTGAGCAACTAACCCACTCGGTGAGACAAGAATCAGGCAAACTAATAATTGAACCATGCGACACATAGTGGACTCCATAATAATTACTAAAGTTTGCGCCAGACTTCAACGCCTTTATATGCAAACCTATTATTCAATATATTTATTAAAGTATTGGAACCGTCATTTCACTGGACTATATCAAACTCCACACCTAGTAGCGGTTGAAGCCAATAGTATCCGGGGATATCACTGGGTACATTGACCACAGTCCTTGCATGACCATCTACGTAATTAATGTTTGTTCCTTTGGCAGCGACTTTGTTCCCGGGGGCGTGCCACATATTATGGTTAAATGGACTATTGATCGCTTCCGTGTTCCAGCCAGACCCCTTCTCATTGGAAACATTGCCATACAATTTGGCTGCGGTCAACGAGTTGCCAACACGTACCCCACCCCCCGAGGAAGCATTTTCGATCATGGCCATCAACTTGCTGGGGTTTTTGGCATCAGAAAGTCGATTGCTTCGATCACCCCAGTCTGAGAGACTGCGAATTCGAGGAAAGAATAAACCCTGGCCATCACCATAATTTCGATGTGTAAAACTGTAACTGGGATCGCCACCGGTCATATCTGATGGACATTTCCACATACCACCCCCATCGGGAGCAGCACCTCGCCATCCGTATAAAGCACCCGTAACTTTGTTTCGATCCGTATATTTCCCCAGCAAGATGTAGTGGCTGGTCGCAACACCATCCCATGAAGGATAGCCAGTCGCGCCTCCGATGGCAGCAGTCGAACATGACATCGGAACAGCCGCATCCTTGTTATCTGAAGCATAAACATTGATAGCAACACCGATTTGTCGCAAGTGTGTCAAACATTCGACATTGCGTGCTGCTGCTCGCGCCGAAGCCAGTGCCGGGAGCAGGATGGCAATAAGAATGGCCACAATAGAGATGACCACCAGTAATTCAATGAGCGTAAAGGCTTTGAAAGATTGCATGACTGTCTCCTGATTCGTCAGGTTATCAATTTATCTTGACTACCTGGCTATGCATTAGATTATTCGCATAATCATAGTCCGGCGAGAAGCCATGTCAATCCCAATCAAGATTTTTTTAGCTACCCCCAACACTTCCGCTTTACCTTTAAAATTGCAAAATTTAATCTATTTCGTCTCTAAAAAGAAACTTACATCGCCTTCACAAACATTCTCAGACAAGCTTTAAGCCCAGATTGAAAAAAAATATACTAAATGATTATATTGATTAATCATTAGATGCTATAATCACCTAACGTTATTTTAAAACCCTTTTTTGATATTTCGTATAATCGAAAATTTACGATATGACTGCACGCATCACCGTCAAAAAAATCGCCGAGTTGTGTGGTATTTCCCAGCCAGTGGTCTCTGCGGTGCTCAATCGCGGAAAGATCAAAAGCAATGTGCGATTCAGCGAGGAGACCGCCATTAAGGTGATGACCATTGCTGACCAGTACGGCTATCGTCCCAACCGCGTGGCCCAGAATTTTCAATCTCAAAAACATCACATCATCGGCGTACTGGTCCACGAAGCAGGCAACATCACTCCCGATGCGTTTCGTAACCTGCTGAGCATTGCTGATGACCACAAACAATTGATCAGCTTTGAATCGGTCAAGCCTACCGCCGTCGAACTTCCGGTGTTCATCCGCAAAGACTGTGTTGATGGCGTACTGCTATTTGAACAGCTTGATCCGAAAATTCATGAAGCGATTGCGCGAACCAAGTTGCCAGCCATTAGCATCAATGCCGGACACATCTGCCAGACACACAATGTGGTCTTCGATGAAGTCGATGCCATTCGGCAAGCTGTCGAACTTTTTGAAAAAAGTGGCTGTGAGCGATATGTATTGACGCGAACCTTTGCCAATCCCAATCATTATGCCACCCATGAACGTGTCTCCACACTTCATCGACTGGCATACCAAAACGGGCTGCCCGAACCGCAAATCATCGACATGGATCATCTGCTCATCGGCACAACCGCCCAAAAACATGCAGTGATGAAGCACTTGTTGGATGTCTTTAAGCAGTCGGGGAAGATCGGTCTGATCGACACAGGCGTCATGACCACCTTGCCCTTACACAATGCTCTGACTCAAACTCGACGACAAGTCCCCGATAATCTGGAACATATCTTCATCGGCAATGATCCAACCAACGATTATGCCTGGCCACCGATCACGCGTCTGACCATCGACATGCGCAAGCTTATCGAACAGAACATCGAAGACCTCAGCCGAATAATCCGGGGAGAAAAGCCACAAGGGCCCCCCGTGGTGACCTACAAGTTGATCAAACGAACTGAACACGACATCGGATCAGCCGTCGAAGCTATTGATGGTGATGAATGAATGTTCGACCGAACGCATTGCTTTGAAACTTGGCTCGTTGTTGAGCCAAACGCGTTCACGTCGAATCTTTCATCCTGGTA
>DLCK01000009.1 GCA_002480565.1 Phycisphaerales bacterium UBA7800
AAACCCATCGCCGTGACAATAAACGGATACAACGGATGCACCGATCTTCGCAAAGGTCAAACCAATGCTTGGTCCCACGGGGGACGTTAATCAAATCACCCGCTTCAGTCTGCACAGCAAAAACCGGATCACCATTCCCCGGATTGATGTGAAAGATGCCACGACCTTTAACCACGAAACGGACTTCATCTTCATCGTGGGTATGTTCCTTGTTGAACTTATCAAGTAATGCTTCAAGGTTCGGCGTGGACGGTGACACATTAATGACATCAGCAGTCACATAGTTCCCACGTTGGATCAACCGCTGAATCTCCGGGGCATAGGCATTGAGAATATCCTCAGCCTCGGCATTAACATCAACGCGACCTTCGACATCCCAATGTTCATACCAGATACCGTAACGGCGCAGGTATATTTCAATGTCAGCACGTTGTGTGATCTGCTGCTGGCTATCCTGAATCCAGATATGTGCCATAGTGGTCAGCCTTGTATTTGCATGGTGAAGTCATTGCCTGCCACATCATGTGACATTCTTATCCATCACCAAACTAACAAAGTTAACCGCTAAAGGGTTGTTAGTTTTTCGATAGCTTTCTGCCAATGACTTCGAAGAGGAATTCAAAAATTTCCACGTGACGTCGGGCTTCGTCGAGGTCTTTGCCCCATGTGTACAAGCCGTGATTACGTAACAGCAGGCCATGACTCAGTGCCGGATCCTTGGCATCAAGGTCTTGGGAAAGTTGCGCAGCAAGCTGTTTGATATTCTGCGTATTGGGGTAGATGCGAACCTGCTGGGTATGTTGATGTGTGGTCACACCGGCAAGACCTTTGAGCATTTCGTAGTCTGTAATATTGAGTATTCCCTGATCGCCAAAGTGATCCGAGAGGATGGTACTCCAGACGCTGTGGGTGTGCAGAACACTGCCAATCCCAGGACGCTTGGCCAACGCCACGTGCAACATCGTCTCAGCTGAACTCTTGGGCTGACCACTGCAAACGGGTAAACCATCATTGCCCACAAGCACGAATTCGTCTTCTGTGAGACAGCTCTTGTCTTTACCACTGGCAGTGATAAGCAGTTCAAATGGATCATCATCGACCAACACGGAGTAGTTGCTGCTGGTGCCAAGTGACCAACCCCGTGAGTGAAATTCACGGCCTAATTCCATGAGTAATTGGCACATGGCAATGGTGTCCTGCTTGGGCTTTTTCGAAGCATTCGCAGCAACAGAAACTACATCGGCAGGTGAAGCGGAAGACGCCGGCGTGGACGTATCCGACACAATGGCGGGGGCGTGTGTCATGAGGGAGCCCTTATTGAAATGTCAGCTAATCGGCATCGTCAGCAACGTAGCTTCGGAGACCATCAGCCAGTGATGAGGTGTTACAAGACTAACGAAATGAGCATTGAAACCCAATGGACGTTGCAATGCTTCATCTATTTTTAACCGGCCTGACAAACACATCCCAAATCAGACCTTCAGTTCCTTTACTGCTAACCATTATAGGATCACAAAGTATCATGCACTATCGCCGCCCCCGGACGGTCCACCGGAAGCGCCCCCTGCGTTATCCCCTCCACCGCGTGGTTTGCGTCGTCGACGTCGACGACGTTTTTTGCGTGGACCATCTGCACCTTGCTCCCCCTCACCGCCGGTGGCCTGTGCTTGATCACGGGGTTGGTCGTTGTTGCCTGACTTATCATCGGATGCTGCTTGCGGAGTGTTGTTGGTATTGGCATCACCAGCGTCACCGGGCTTGCGACGTCGGCGACGTCGGCGGGGCTTGCGCTGTTCGCCGGACTCTGCATTGGCATTGTCAGCTTCAGGCGTTTGAGCCGTAGCTTGGGGTTTCTTATCGCCAGACTCTCTTTGTGGCCGGGGCTTAGGAGCCGGTCGGCGGAATGCTTCGGACTTTTGCTGTGCAGCTTTTTCTTCCAATTGCTCGCGTCGAGCCTGAACTTCTTCCTTTTTGAGAATGGTGATGTTTTCCAAAGGATAGGCTTGCAGCGCACCGGGATTGTCATCCAACCGAACCAAAACAAGCTGCGTGAGAATCTGTGTGTCAATCACCACGCCAAGACCGTCTTCGGTTTCCACCGCGGTCTGCTTACGCGGCAAACGCTTCTGTAACTCGGTATAGGTCTGATCCTCATACCGCAGACAACACATCAACCGACCACAACGACCAGAAATCTTGGTGGGGTCCAGGGTTGCTTTCTGCACCTTGGCAGATCGCATCGACACCGGCTTGAGCACCTTGAGGAACTGTTTACAACAGCAGTGTTGCCCACATTTTTCATAGTCAGCCACCAGTCGCGCTTCGTTGCGAGCATTGACCTGATGCATCTCGATTCGGGTCTGATACTCTGCTGCAAGCACACGGACCAACTCACGGAAGTCGACCCAGTCTTCGGAGGTGTAATAAAAAATAATCCGCTCACCGCCAAGGAGCTGTTCGACATCGACGAGCTTCATTGGCAAATCCATCTCGCGAATGGTCTGACGACCAAAGATGATTTTGCCAGTCTTGGACTCATCCAGATGGGACTGCTCATTGAGGTCTTCAATGGTCGCGACTCGCAGGACTTTACCCTGATTGAAATAGGGGTAGTCCTTACCACCGGAGTTATCAATGTACTGGAGCATCTGATCGCGGCTGATACTTTTGGAACAGCCGGAGTTGTTGCAGACGGTGGTGAGCATCTCTGCCATCTCGATACCACGCTTGGTACGGATCACCATTTTCGACCCGCAACCGGGCTTGGCATCACCACTGTAAGGCAGTTCAGCGATCTCACGCAGATAACCAAAACGACAGACAATCGTCTTGGGGGCTTCGAGCTTTTCGTATGCTTTGCGGTCCTCTTCTTCCTCAAGCATGATCGGAAGAGGCATGATTGATCCAGCCATATGGCAATGTCTCCGTGTATGTCACAACTGCGTGGGCAAGGACAAAAAAGACCAAGCCTTCGACGCGATATTTTAGTTGTCACCGACTAAGTTTTTTAAAGGAGCCCATCCACCTGTCGGCCGGCAAGACGGGGTTCGTACACGGAGTTTGTGTCAAAGTATTGTATCAAAAATAATGTATCCTGTGACCGTAACGACTCATAGCTGATAAAGTATCGAAAATTTTAAATACCTTCACCGGGAGTTTGTCATGCGAATCATTCGTTTTCCAATTTATGTCATCAAACAGTACGAACGTGGCATCATTGAATCATTTGGGAAATACACTCGTTTTGCCAGTCCGGGATTACACTTTCAAATCCCCATCTTCAATATCACACGTGTCCGTGATGTTCGAGAACACACCATGGAGATCACCCCACAGGAAGTGATCACCAAAGACAACGTGGAGATTAAAGTCGACGGATTGATCTGGGTCCGACCAGGATTTGAATCCGTTGATATCCAAAAGACCTTTTACAATATTGATAATTGGAAACGGGCAGTCATCCAACTCGCTCAAACAAATCTTCGTCAGGAATTTGGACATCTGACTTTGGATGAAAGTTTGATTGCGCGTGAACGAATCTCCGAAAATCTGCGTGATACGCTTGACACTTTGACCAAGGACTGGGGATTGAAGGTCAGCAAAGTCGAGATCAAGCTCATTGATCCGCCCCACGACATCAAAACTGCGATGCACAAGCAAAAAACGGCAGAACAGGAACGCCGAGCCATGAAACTCTTGGCAACGGGTCGCTATGAGGCAGCCGAACAAGATAAACTGGCATCAATCCAAATTGCAGACGGCAAGAAAGAAGCCGAAATCAAGGTTGCAGAAGGTAAGGCAAAAGGCATTGAGTTGGTTAATGAAGCGGCTGAAAAATATTTCAAAGGTAGCGCCAAAGAACTCAAGCGACTGGAAATGACCGAAGAGTCACTGAAAAACAACACCAAGTTCATCATCACACAACAAGGCATCACACCTAACCTGCTCATTGGTGACATGCCGATCAAAATGCCAGAAGGTTCCGGGCAGATGTTTTCACAGAACCATACCGCTTCTGAACCAAGCACATCATCAACATCCAAAACAGATTCCAATGATGATTGACCGATGATTCACTTTCCTGTCACAGGCGTCGAATCGTTCAACCCCATGCGAAGGTAAATCTGCTGGGTGGTGTCGGACTTGTTGAGGGTGTAGAAGTGGATGCCACGGACGTCGTTATCCAGCAGATCCATGCATTGCTTGGTGGCCCAGTGAATGCCGACCTGTTTGACGGCATCGGGGTCATCCTGCACCCGTTGGATTGCACGGATCAATGGTGCGGGGAAACGTGATCCGGCGGAGAGCTCTGCCATGCGTTTCATACCGGTGACCGTGGAGACAGGCATAATGCCAGCGATGATGGGGATGTTGATCCCTGCCAATTCACAGCGTTCACAGAAATCGAAAAAGTCTCGGTTGTCGAAAAACAACTGCGTGCAGATGTAGTCGGCGCCAGCATCGACCTTGGCTTTGAGATAGTCCATCTCCAACAGGCGATTAGGGGTTGCTGGATGTCCTTCAGGGAAGCCTGCAACACCAATCCCAAAGCCGCGTTTGTCAGGATGATTGCCCTTTTCGCCGAATTGTTTGATGTAGGACACCAAGTCCGTAGCGTGCTCAAAGGCATCTTGCTTGCGGTCATAGCCGGGCTTGTCAGCAGGCAGGTCACCACCTAGTGCAAGGATGTTGCCAACCCCTGCCGCAGCGTAACGCTCAAGGATGCTGGCGATTTCCGGCTCCTGATGACAGACGCAAGTCAGATGCGGGATGGGATTAAGCTGGCTTTGCTGCTGAATGCGGACCACCAGGTCATGGGTCAACTCGCGTGTCGAGCCTCCTGCACCATATGTCACGGAGACAAAGGACGGCTTAAGCTCGGTGAGTTGTTCAATCGCCTGATACAACGACTCTGCGGACTTCTCGTTCTTGGGCGGGAAGAACTCAAAGGAAAGCGTCGTAGGCTGTTCATCGAATATGTCGTTAATGTGCATTTCTTTTCATCCTTTAATCCGGATTAACAAATACTATCAAGCTGGGTAATTGGTGTCAATCGGAATATTACCGAGAGTTTACGGGTTGGCATTGATAACGAAAGGTTCCTGTTAAGCGATTTGAACTCAAGGATTTGGATTAGGTCAAGGCAATATCTTCCAAGACCCGATGTGTAGTAAATGTCCTTGATCCTGATCTTAAATGATGACTCCCATGCGTGCTGACCCCAAACCCATCGTTGACCTGATTATTCCTGCATACAACGAACAGCAGAACATTGTCGCGTTGGGTTGCGCGATCCCCCGTGATTACTTTCGACACATTATTCTTGTGGACAATAATTCTACGGACAATACGGCAGATCTAGCCCGTCAACAAGGTTTTGTCGTACTGCATCAACCGACTCGTGGGTATGGGGCAGCGTGTCTCAAGGGCATCTGCTGGTTAAAGCTCCAATGCCCCCCGCCGGAGATGGTGGCGTTTCTGGATGCTGACCTGTCGGACGATCCATCGCTGTTACCCAAACTGGGCAAACCCATCGCACGCGGTGAAGCAATGATGGTCATCGGTTCTCGTCGCAAACTCGCAGAGCCTGGAAGCCTCACCTTCACTCAACGCTTTGGCAATCGCCTGGCATGCTTTTTAATCTGGCTGACCACCTGCAAAAAGTTCACTGACCTGGGGCCCATGCGCGTTATCGACTGGCCAACCCTGCTCAAACTCGACATGCGTGATACCACCTGGGGCTGGACTGTTGAAATGCAATACAAGGCAGCAGCCCGCAAACTCGCCTGCTTCGACATCGACGTCCCCTACCGCCGTCGCAATGCAGGCGTGAGCAAAATCTCCGGTTCAATCAAAGGCTCGATCAAAGCAGGCTACAAAATCCTGATGACAATTTTCTGTCTCTGGTGCGGTGATCGATGTGGCAAGTGGTTTGGTTGCGCCAAACAAAAAGATATCGCAATTGATGACTGATGGAACTTGTGGCAATTCAAAGCACATGGCTTTTACCACAGAGTCACAGAGACACAGAGAAAAGCAATAAAAATTCTCTGTCTTGAACTCTGTGCCTCTGTGACTCTGTGGTGTATGCCATCACTAAAATTTACGCCAACTCGTCGACCGCCAAGTGATAGTGCGGGTCTTCCAGGTGGTTGACCTCGACCATGTCCCCTGCTTTTTCCAATAGCGTTTTACATTCAGGACTCAGATGGACGATGTGCAGCGTCTTGCCCAAACTTCGATAACGGACTGCCAATGCGTCGATGGCCTCCAGCCCGCTGTGACCATACACACGTGAATGAGCGAAGTCGATGATCACATCATCCGGATCGGTATCAGGCGTGAAAAGTTGTTTAAAGTCACCAATAGAAGCAAAGAACAACGGGCCATCGAGTTCGTAAATTTTCCAGCCTTGTGGGTTGTTTCGTGTCTTGCAGTAGATGTGCTTGGACTTCTCCCAGGCGAAGACCAAAGCTGAAACGATCACACCGACGAACACGGCGATGGCAAGGTCATGCATCACGGTAATACCGGAAACCAGCACAATGACAATGGCGTCGGCACGGGGAATCTTGCCCATGACGCGGAAACTGGACCATTCAAATGTGCCAATGACCACCATGAACATCACGCCAGTCAGAGCTGCGATGGGAATCTGTTCGATGAGTCCAGAGCCAAAGAGGACAAACAGCAGCAGGAAGATGGATGCACTAAAACCTGACAATCGACCACGCCCGCCGGACTCGATGTTGATGACACTTTGGCCGATCATTGCACAACCGCCCATGCCGCCGAAGACACCATTGACCATGTTGGCCAAACCCAATGCCATACATTCACGATTACCACGACCACGGGATTGGGTCATTTCATCAAGCAGGCTCAGCGTCATCAGTGATTCGATCAAACCGACACTGGCCACGATAGCGGCATAGGGGAAGACAATTTTCAATGTCTCCATATTCCAAGGCACACCCGGAAGGTGAAACTGCGGGAGTCCACCTTTGATCGAGCCTGCCAGATCACCGACGGTGTGGGTGTCGATTTTGAGAAAATGCACCAGCAAGGTGATGGCTAGAATCCCGACCAGTGGTGCCGGAATCGCTTTGGTGATACTGGACATCCCCAAGATGATCGCCATGGTACCCAGTACCAAACCGAGCATCAGATACAGTTCATTGCCAGTCATCCATTGCATGACTTTCACGCCATCGACCATTGTGGCATTCTGGAAGCTCTGCATTTGTGCAAGGAAAATGACGATGGCAAGTCCATTGACAAAGCCAAACATCACCGACTCGGGCACAAGGCGTACGAGTTTACCCAAGCGCAACAGTCCGGCGGATATCTGGAATACCCCTGCCAATAACACTGCGACAAACATGTATTCGATGCCATGCTGAGCAACCAATGCGACCAACACCACAGCCACCGCACCCGTCGCACCGGAGATCATCCCTGGCCGACCACCAAGTAGTGAAGTGATCAAACCCACCATAAACGCAGCGTAAAGTCCGACCAGTGGTTCGACACCTGCGACAAATGCAAAGGCAACCGCTTCAGGCACCAAAGCCAGCGCAACGGTCAAGCCAGATAGGATGTCGATTTTAATGTTCGGCGAAAAACTCTTCCGCCAACTGGGAAGTTCAGTCACTTGATACTCCTGATAAACGTGCCGGCAAACTCACGGCTAAGGCCTGGAAAGCGGCGGGAACCACGTTATCAGGCGCAGATGCGTGCACTGGGGCAAAGCGAAGGATTGTAGCGGAGTGAGACAGATGTGCAACACGCAAAAGTTTTTTAACCACAGAGGCACACACACTCAGAGCCTGAAAATGAGACGAGAAACATCATGTCTTTTCTCTGTGCCTCTGTGACTCTGTGGTTGAGCCAACCACTTTGGGTATTCTCAATACGTCATCCGCAGATGAGTGACATGTAAGGCCTTTTTAAGTTGGGTGAGAGTGACTTTCTGGCGTGGGGTGAAGGTGAGTTTGGTGGCTTTGCCGGGTAACAGGTCAATGCTGTTGTCATCAAACACGCCTGCCACATCCGCGTAAGCACAGGTGACGAAGAACGCGGGCTTGTCGGTTTTAAGTTGGACGACAAATTTCTTGCCCTGCTGTTTGATCTCGGCAGACACGTTTGCATCAGCAAGTTCACAGCGTTTGTAGACGTCCATGAAATGCGTGTTGCGAAGTGTCTTTTTGCTGCCATCAGGATGAATGACGGTGACATCTGCGATGAGGACGCCTTCGTTGCGAGCGATGGGCAACTTGTCAATGGGCAACTTCATAAGCACTTTGGAACTGCTGGCCGGGACGCTGCATTGGCGAGTCCATTTTTCACAAACCTTGCCAGTAAAATCAACGAGTTGAAGTTTGAGCTCCAGCTTGGCGGACTTGAAGTGATCGTTGATACCCACAACCTGCACGACATCGTCGGACTTGTGAAACAGCGTGACCATCACTGGCTCGTAAGCGCGCTTGGTGTGATAGTGCAATTGCTTCCATGAACCGTCATACTCAATGCTCGACCAGGATGCGACAGGCCAGTTGTCGTTGAGTTGCCAAATGAGTGTGCCCATGCAGACCGGGCGCAGGGATCGCCAATATTCCACTGCGGTTTTGATCGCAACAGCTTGCTGAACCTGTGAGAGATACAGCGTACTTTCAAAGCTTGTTGGCATACGGAAGTATCGCGTGAACATCTCCATGATCAGCGAGTTGCCACGCGGATTACGCTGGTGATGCTCCATCTGTGGCGAGGTCGGATTAAAGTGCGATGGCTCGATGTATTTGCGAACCAGGTCAATGGAGGAAAAGCTCTGGTAGCCAAACTCCGAGCAGAATCGTGGGATGACATCGTAGTAGGAATCAAAACTTTTACCTTGATGCCAAACCGCCCAGTAGTGTAAATCGCCTGACGCATCGTCTTCCCAAACATTACCATGATGCCCCGGACCGTTGCTTGGGGAGGAGGGCCAATAGGTGACGTTGGGGTCGGCTTTAGCAACGGCTTTCCCGTTGGCATGATTCAGCCGATCGTAAGCCACGACATAGGTATCATGATCTTTGCGCGTCTGTTCAAACCAATCCATCGCACCTTCGACTTCATTATCGCCGCACCAAAGCACCATCGAAGCATGATCGCGCAGGCGTTTGACCTGATAGTCGATTTCGTGGGACACGTTGTCGATAAACGCATCATCAAAGGGATAAAGTTGGCAAGCGAACATCAGGTCATGCCAAAGCATCATGCCCTTTTCATCACAGAGTTCATAAAAGCGATCTCGTTCATACTGACCACCGCCCCAGATGCGGAGCATGTTCATGTTCGCAGCAATGGCATCATCAATGAGTCGCTCAAAGACCTCATCAGTTTGCAAGGTAGACAGACCATCAGCAGGAATCCAGTTTGATCCTTTGCAGAAGATCGGTTTGGAATTGACGTAGAGAGTCATCTGCGTGCCGATGTCGTCGCGTGAATTATCCCAATGGATATGTCGAAGACCAATGCGTTTGGAAAGGCTTTGCTCACCTACGCGGACGGATAAGTCGTAAAGCGGTTGATCGCCATGCCCCGCTGGCCACCACAGTCGCGGTTTATTGATGGTGATACGATGGGTGACGGTTTGTTCGCCAGGCTCGACAGTCATGGTCTTGGTGATCTGCTGTCCAGCCAGTTCGATTTCCAATTCAACTTTACCGGATTTAGCGACATGAATTTCAACAGTCACATCGACATCGCAGACATTCTTGCGGTGATGCTGTGTGGTGTAGACATGTTCAATACGCGCAGTGTTCACTGCATGCAGAGACAAATCACCATAGACACCGGTAAGAACCAGGCACACGCCCCAATCCCAGCCGCCGTGACAGGCGGTCTTGCGCAGGTGGTTCATGTGTTGAACACGATTGTTGGTGGTATACGGCATGTCCAACGGATAGCTGGCAGCACGTTTTTGGGCTTCGGTAATGGGTGGCAGGAAAGCGATCTCAATGGTGTTCTTGCCTGCGACTAAATGCTTGACCACATCCACGCGATAACGACGGAATTGGTTGTCGGTGTTGATAATTTTCTTGCCATTGATTTTGAACGTGGCAAGCAGATCGACCATCTCGGCATTGAGATAGATGTGATCATGTTCGAGCATCGCTGCATCGACTTCAAAGCTGCGTGAATAGGTCCAATGCTTTTGATGAACCCATTGAGCGGAGTCTTCCTGAGTCCCGTAATAAGGGTCATCAAGATCACCTGCTTTAAGCAACGTACTCTGTACATCACCGGGCAGTTGGGTCTGCCAGGTCATGCCGGATTCCTGACAGGTGAGTTGCCAATCACCAAACAAATTCAAAGTCGCGGACATGCACTGCCTTTCGGATACTACCGTCAAAATTCGATGATCAAGCGATCCTCGATAAACTATTGCCCAAAACAAGTGATTCTACTCGCTTTATCATCAATATGTTGCCAATGATTTCAGAAAAATAATGAAATTTACGCCACGTGAAAGGATTGTGCAGCATTGATATAATGGTCTTTCTGATAATCTGCAACAGCCCGCCTTAATAGAAGGATATTGACTATGTGCGAATCGTGTGACATCCAATTCGGTGAACGTGGCGATAAAGCCCAACTCGAAGAAGGCCCCCTCTTTGCCCCCAAGTTTGACAAGGACGGCCTGATCACCGCGATCGCTCAGGATCATGCGACAGGCAAAGTGCTCATGGTCGCCTACATGAACGATGTCTCCCTCAAAAAGTCCATCGCATGTGGCGAAGCCGTCTACTTCTCCCGTAGTCGCCAAAAGCTCTGGCATAAGGGTGAAGAGTCCGGCAACGTCCAGAAGATCAAAGCCATCTACACCGACTGCGATCAGGACGCTTTGGTCATTGAAGTCGAGCAGGTCGGCAACGCAGCCTGTCATGTCGGATACAACAGCTGCTTCTATCGCAAAGTTGACGGCACCACCGATGGTAAAGTCGCACTGACCACCACCGAAACCCAAAAGGTGTTCGACCCTGCAAAAGTCTACGGCAAAAAATAAACCCGACAACACAACCAGCCAAACAAAAGACACCACCCTAACTCGCGTCAGGGTGGTGTCTCTCTTTTAGGGCAATCTTGTTGGGACGACTCACTATTCAGTCATCTGATTCGTCAACTTTCCTTTAACGCGATAGCGGTACATCGACTCACCAATCTCACGTGCAGCTTTACAGATTTCCTCATAGGGCGTGTCAGCCACATCCACAAAACCAATCTGATACGCTTCGCCGTCACCTCGGCCGGTGAGGGGTTGGTCACGGTATTGGAACCAATGTGTCCCGACAATATTCGGATGCACCAAAGCTCCTTGAACAAACCGCGTGTAGGCCAAGGCGCGATCTGCCTGGGTGATCCCCGTGCTGCATAAACCGACATGGAACATGCCCCGCCCATTGACGGAGTTGGCCCCAAAGTGAAACTCACCAATGAGCACAGGCATATCCGGGAAGCTCTCAAGCGGGAAGTTGGCGATACTGTGAGCATAGACATTGACGGTCAATACGTCACAGTATTTCTTACTCGCTTCATACAAAACAGGTCGAACCGCATCCGTGCTGATAAAGCGACAGCCCAGATAAAGTCGATGCGGTGCGATGGATTTAATCACGTCACGACAGATTTCAAAGTACCTTTCCACTGTCTTGACAAAGAACACATCCGAGTCTTCCCGATACCCATCAGAAGTCGGCACGGTCGTACTTTCAAGCATCTGATCCCAGCTTGTATAACGCGTTTCCCATTTGTCGTTAAGCTGTTCGATGGCTTGATACTTGACCTTCAACGAATCAATAAAAGTCACCTTCGCAGCTTGCGTCGCAGGGCTTTTAAGCATGCTGTCCACCAGAACCTGTCGCCCGCGATTACCAAAGTCCAACTCGTTATCAATGAAGTAACCAATGCACATCGGGTCAGTCAGCGACTTGGTAAAAATCGGATTTTCCTTGGCACGTTTAGCCACCAACGACTGCATACCATTGACATATCGCTCATCCCAGACATCGTAAAACTTACGCTTGGCCCCCTGAATTTTGGGCCACCCCCAATTGTAGTCGGTGAGTTGTAGCGTGTACGGCGTCTTGCCTAAATCCATCAGTTCATAGCGAGCCCAGTTGCCAATGGAGTTCATGCCCCAATTCATCAATCGACGATTGAGGTTGGGATAATAGGCCTGTCCGTAATCATCGCTGCCATACTTGAGTTTCAAGCAATAGTCGGTGGGCTGAAACGTCTTGGTTTTATCGGGGACTGAGACATACCAATCTTCGCGGTCGGTGACGCGCATGCCATCGTTGAATTTAGAGAGTACATCAACACCATGAGACCAGAACAGGCGGCCATCGGGATCGACGAAGTACCACTTGCCATCGACTTTTTCCGTACGGAAGTTGCCGGTCGCTTTGAGCTTTGGACCATTGGCCCAGCCGCCGTATCGGTTCCATTGTTGGGGACGTTTGGTTTGGTTAAGTTGCTTTTGTTCCTTGATCAAGTTGGCTTTGAGGTCCGCAGCCGAGTGAATCTTAGCCGGCCAGTCTTCGTGAACATATTGACCAAACTCATCAATGAACGGGAAGAAATTTTCCTTGGACATTGACGTGGTGGGTGTCATGAAATTTTCAACACGCAGATTGGAAATCTCGCAGTTGACGATGTCCTTTTTCTCTGATTCAAACGGCCACTGCATGAACAACTCAATCATTGAGACCTGGGTCGAATCAATCTTGCGAGGCGCCCGTGGTCCATCGGGGATGCTGTACTTCCATTGATGCGGGATGATCATTCGCAGCGTCTTTTTTTCGAGCGGATTTAGTGCGATACCATTGTTGGCATAAACGTGCTTTTTATCACCCGTAGCGACCACTTGTAACAACAGTCGCGTCTGTACTGTGTCCGAAAGATTTTCGATATCAACACAGAGCGTTTGCCAAGTGGACAAATCCCAATAGCTCGCATGATTGGCTGGTGTGATTTGTACGCCTGAGCCCTGCTTGGGATTATCAAATTGCAATTGGAATGTGCCGGTGGTGGATTGGGTGACTTTTGCGTATCCCTTGGCACGGATCTGTGACGATTGAACAATCAACTTGCCATCGGAGTCTTTGGGGATCAGCAAAACATTACCATCGGCTGATCCAATGTCACCTGTAAAAGTAATGGTCGGTTGTTCACGATCCAAGCTGGCATTGGCAGCGACGATGTTGTACGCGTTATTGCCTTTGGGCATTGGATACCGATCAGGACTCAAACGCAGGAATACGAATTTACCCGCATTTTTCCCATCATCCCATTGATCACGCAAAAAGTTAGCCAACTCCTCGTCGGCTTTGGATGCGGTGCCCAGGTACGGATTTTCTTTTGACCGGACAGGTGATTTTTCTGTGACAAAGTCATCTGCAATGAGTTTGGCATTTCGATCCAACTTCCCAGCATAGTAGTCCTCACTGAGCACATCTGGTTTATCAGAGATGCGATCCAAGGCATAAAGGTCAAGATTAAAGCTTGAAACATTACCCGTGATTGATGCCAGTTGTACTCGGAGACTTGCGGTTTCGAATAGCTCGCCGCTGAGTCCTGCATCGGGTAGTTGGAACGGTATCACGATACAACCAGCAGAAGGCGCGTTGTTCTCACCTACGCGTATTGTCCAATTATCGACGAGTAGAATTCTGCCATCGGTGCGAAGGGTCGCATCCGCGCGATCCGCGATGAGCTTCCCGGCATGTGCAGGGCTTAGCATACAGATGACCATCAAAAAGGTCGTTATCAGTGTGGTGCGATATTTATTACCATTGCAATTCATCAGTGGTTGATCCAAACATATTATAGAAGACAGATTGATTTTCGAGGCAAACAAATGACAAGTACTGACCGTGTGGATTAATTGATACTTTGCATGGTGGACCAGTTGAATTGGTCCGGGTTGGCATTGGCTTTGAATACGCGCCATCCCCAGTAGTTTACGGGAGACCAATACTTGTCCATATCGCGAAGCTGTTCGTAACCGAGTTGTTCGACATGTCCATCGAGAAACGCACTGACAGCTGAATCATTGTGACGTGCACCGATGGGCCAAATCCACGGAGATCCGCCAGGTCGAATTTCATTCTTGGGCCAGATGTTCAAGTTCGTCGGATTCACACGTGCCGACTGTCCACGTCCACTGAGTAAAACATCATGCCCATCAGGGACAGACTCTGAAAAGACAATCGCATCATTGGCACCGGGCTTGCGTAAGACATCTTGAAGCTTGGTGCATTTTGATTGGGATTCACCTGTACTGTAGCTGTTGCCAACCAAGGTTGAATTGATGCCATAGCAAATTGAGTCACGCGTAAATTTACCCATCACATCCGACGGACAGAGAAAGACCTGTTCGCTGGGCAGGTATCGCAGGACATAGACGCAGTTGTACCAATCGCCTCTGGCTGTCATCAGAGACAGGTTCCAGCCTTTGAAGTCGCTCTGATACATGGTGTGTGCCAAGCCGATCTGTCGCATGTTCGACATACATGCCATGGCCTGTGCCTGTTTACGAGCAGCACCCAATGCAGGCAGAAGGATGGAAATAAGTAATGAGATAATCGAAATCACAACAAGTAGTTCGATAAGTGTAAAAGCCAACGTGGATGGGCGGCGAGATAATCGGGAGTTCGTGGACATACTTTCACCTCAATGTCTGGCGTTAAGTGAACCATTTAACTTAACACGAATCAAATCCAAACAAGATTCAACCGTGTACGCATCACCTGACCCAAGCCAGGTTGATTTGTAGTAAGTCTAGATGGCCCCCAATACCGCTTCAACGCCTTTATGCGACTTTAATGTATCACTTTGCGTCACCCTTTAATGCATTCACTCCATGATCTGCAAAAGGTCGTTTTGGGCATTCATACACGAATATTATCAGTAACTTATGACTCAAAACGTCGATATCTCAACATTTCAGTGCCATCATTAACCAACATCCCATTTTCTCTTTGACCTGTTTTCCGTCATATTTTACACTTAACTTTGTCGCACAAGTGTCCAACAGCTGTAAAGTCCTGATATGCCAGCAAACAGTCCCACGAATGTAGGCATCATGATCGATCCCATCGGTACATTCGGCCGAGGAGTCACACGTGGTGTCCTTGCGTACCAGCGATATCAGCAGTGGCAACTGTCCATGCTTCGAACATGGATTTTCCAGCCGGCCTCATTTATTGAGCAATGGGACGGTGACGGCTTGATCGTCATGATCCCAGATGAGCCAACCGAGCAAATCATCAATCAACTCGGCAAGCCAGTCGTCTGTGTCTCATCCATTTTGCCAGACCTGTTTCATACTTCGGTATTGGCTGACGACTATGCCATTGGGCGGATGGCAGCGCAACATTTCCTGGACCGTGGTTTTCGACACTTCGCATTTGTGGGGCATTCTGATTTACCCGTCCTGTCACACTTTGTCTCTGAACGTGGCAGAGGATTTGCCGAAGGTGTCAAAGCTGCGGACTATCATGTTCAATCCATCAGTGATTTGGACGACATCCCAAAGCTGCTTAAAAGTCTGCGACTGCCTGCTGCGTTATTTGCAGCAAACGATGAGTACGCGATCAAGACCATTGCCATTGCCGAAAACATGGGTCTCAAAGTCCCTGAACAGATCGCAGTACTTGGTGTGGATAACGACGACCTGCTGGTGGAAGCAAGTCATGTGTCACTGTCGAGTATTGATGTGCCAACGTTTAAGATTGGCTTTGAGGCTGCTCGACTTCTTGATCAAATTCTCAAGGGAGATAACCCGGATCAGACCATGATCAAGTTCCCACCCCTTGGCCCGGTCACGCGAAAGTCCACGGACATCACCGCAATTGCTGATGACAACATCACCGCAGCGTTGGCATTTATTCGCCAACATGCAGCCGACCCACTGAGTGTCAGTGATGTGCTCTTGCATGTGCCAATTTCCAGACGAGTCTTAGAACGACGATTCCAACAGTACCTTCAACGCTCGGTGTATGAAGAGATTCAGCGTGTGCATATCGAACGTGCTTGTCGGCTATTGATCGACACCAACCTGCCGATTGCTGAAGTGGGTGAAGCCTCAGGTTTCAGTGGTCGGGCGCGGTTTCATGCGACATTTGCCAAGGCCATGAATCACACGCCAAAGAAGTATCGGGACTTGAATCAGAATGATGAAGTGTGACAGGTAATACGAAATCAAAACATCAGGGGATCATGGCAGATTGTTTATTGGCGTAGCGTTGCAGGTTCTGTTTGAGTCTTTGCACTTGCATGGGATCACGTTGTACTTCGGCTAATTCCAACGCACGTTTTTGCCAAGCGATCGCCGACTCATATTTACCATGACGTGCCAATACGGCTGCATGAGTTGCGGCCCAACGGGTGTCCTGACATTCAACGGCTAACTTGGGAATATGTTGACGCACCAAAGCCATCGCCTGCTGATAATGTTGCTTTGTGGTATTGGGAAGCGTCACGAAAAACCAAATCATTCGCTGCGTCACCACCGCGTTATCCGGTTCAAGCCCATGGGCTTTACCGATCATCTCCAACGCCTGGTCCCATTGCTGTTGACGCACCGCCAACAAAGCCAGTTGGCTGTACGGCGCAGCAAGTGTCGACTCGTATTTTGCAGCCTGCTGTTGTGCTTGTGTTGCTAATGCGTAATCACGCTTTGCAGCTGCTGAAAGTCCCAATGAATAGTGCAGATAACCTTGAGTCGGCGACAACACAATCGCGCGTTGCCAAGCCTTGATCGCGTTGTCGTGTTCACTGCGTTGAGCATACAGCGAAGCCAGCACGGTCCAACTATCCAGATCATCTACCTTCCGCCGGACACATTCGGCAGCATGTTTTAAAGCCTCATCAAGCTTGTCCTGCTTTCGACATGCCGTTGCGCATTTAAGTCGAATCTGGATATTGCCCGGCTCTTTGTCCAGACAGATTCGAAAGTAAAATTCAGCCTTGGCCCAGTCACGTTGCTTGAAGTGATAACTGCCAAGATTTTCATAGCCCTTGGTCTGCTGCGGGTTGAGGACAAGGCTCTGGCGAAACAGAGTTCGGGATTGGGCAAGACGCCCGTTCTGAGCATAGATCGCACCGAGATTGTTTTTTGCAGCCCAGCTATTGGGATTGTGTTCGACGACATGTTCCCAAAGCGTTTGCAAATTACCATAGACCGGCACCTGCAAGTAAGTCCGCGCGGTCAAGCTCAGTAAGACCAACGCGATCAACAATCCACCCAGTCGCAACTGACGTTGATACATCGCATGTAACACCATTGCCACAGTCACCAGCACACCCATGCTCGCAAGGTATTGGAAATGGTCTGCGACCCACGAATACTTCATCGGGAACACATTGAGAAACCCAAGTGCCGGGAACAATGTCCCAATAAAAAACAACCAACAGACTAACCAATACCCGCCCCATACTTTGCGATTTTTCAGCAGCATGACCGCGACTAAAATCACACCCACCGGGTACAGCCATGCCATCAAGGTTTGTGGCAGGATCAACCATCGAGGGTAGAAAAACACCAACTCGCCAGGCCAAAGCAGTTTGAAGCAATATGTCCAGATGACGCGCCCTGCAAGCAAAAATCGCTCAAGGAAACTCAGTGAAAATTCGTTGCCGAACGCGCCGACATGCGTCGCTTCCATGTGTGCGGTATACAGCCCCATGACCATGCCCAACACGAACATCGGCAGCAGTAGCAAAAAGTCTCTGACCGGGAAACGACGTCTGTGATACCAGAGCATCAGGATCAATGCAGCAGGCATTGTTGCAGTGATCGTCTTACTCAGCAATGCAGCGATAAAGCAGAGGATTGCCAACGCATACCAGCCCCACCGTTTGGAAGTTGGCTTGGATTCGGAAAGATAAAATTGCCAATAGCTAATCGCTGCCAGCAGATAGAACACGCCCGACAGCACGTTCTTGCGTTCAGTGATCCAGGCCACCGATTCGACATGCACAGGATGCAGTGCAAAGAGCATCGCTGCTAGCCATGCACAAGGTAACCCCATCCGTCGGAGCAACACCCACCAGAGCAATGCCACCGCTAAATGCAACAGCACATTCACCACATGATAGCCCACCGGCTCAAGTCCCCACGTCTGATACTCAAGCCAGAATGTCGTATGCACCAACGGATAATACTGTGGTAAATTCCGTGGCTGCGTCCATATCCTCACCAACCCATCCACATCCCGCAACGTGCTGTTATGGATCACATACGCATCATCATCCCAAATAAATCCACACTCAAGAACTGGAACGTAAGCCAGCCCAAGGAGTCCGACCATCAGGATCAATTTGAGATAAAACAGCCGAGCATATTGCGGCGAATGATGCTCGATACGTTTTTCAAGATCATGCATACTGAGAATATCCAATCAAATCCGTTGCATGGTATTGTCAATCATGCATGGCACTTTGACAAGACACATCATGATCGTGCGTCTTACGAATCAGCATGTTCTTAATCCAATTCATTGGGCATCATTCTCTATCACCACCGGCACGTCTTTGATCAGGATTTCGTCACCCCAATATTCCTTCATGTCGATGGTTCTCTGTGCCACCTTTCGGCTGGGGACGAGACGCAGATCAACTTTCTCAAGAGTCAGGTCATTGAGTTTGGGTTCCCAGCCGTTTGCCAAATAAGATACTCGGCTGCCTGAGGGGATGGGTCCCTTGATTTTGATCGATGACAGGGGATAGGTCTTGTCACCAAAGCAGATCAATATGTCACAAGCCAAGTTAACCGGGAGATTGGAAATCCAACCTCGCAAAACCCAACGGCCACGGTTGGGTTGATATTCAAGATAATTGACTGTGAACGCGGACTCCACAGCCTTCCTGTGGTCCTCAGGCGTGATACTCACCGCGTCGACGGCATCGGTAGGCAGGATGTTGAATGTTTTCTCAAAGGATTGGTCACAGTATGCCACATCAGGCAAGGCATCGATTTGCTCTTGAGACAGTAAATTGTAATCACTGACAAGGCCACTGGAATGCCGGGTGTCCAACAGAAAGACGCGCATCTGGACTTTGAATTGGTGTTCACCGGGCTTGATGTCTTGCCACTGTTTATCAGTCAGGCGAACAAGATCACTCCAACCTTTATCAGAATAATGATGGGCATTCACGCAGGCACCAAAACCGATAGGCTCGCTGCGTATCACTTGCCCATCTATGCTGAAAGTCCCCTGGCCATAATGATACCTAATGCCAAATGTTCCCAACCTGAAATTGTCACTACGCAACGCAATGGGAATATCTTCACCATGATTCACATTCGGACGAATATGAAATGAAATGGCCTGCTGGTATGCGGTCTTGACGTAGGCATTCCAATCCTGATCATTCACCATGTCCCACATTCTGGCACCCTCCAAAAAAACACCTGCTTCATATCGCCAAGGATGTTTTGTGTCGGCCTGCAATGCCAGGACATCAGTAATAAGACTTTGAATCTGCGATGTCGATAATGATGTCGATAATTTAGTATTGGGATTCAATCGATCCCCAAGCAAACGCCATGCTTCATCAGCTAACGGCATATCACGATTCGCCTGCATTCGCAAAGCCCATACCGGCAAGTGACTCGTCCAATTCATATGTGTTGCAATGGGTACAAATATCAACAGGCACAGAGCAAGCAGCAGACTGCCAACCACAATGCGACGTGGCCTGCACGTGCGATTGCCATGGACAATGGCCTTGGCATGATCGAGAGTCACACCACACTCCGAGCAGGTTGTGTGCTCCTCATTTCGCCCCGTCAGATCAAACCCACACTTACGGCATAGCGGATGTTGATCAATCTTCTTCCCACGCAAACCGGTGATCAGAAGGTATAGCCCGTAAGGAAAAGTCGCCAACAAGAGTAATAATGGAATCCACGCTAATACCTTGAAAGAAAGTCCAGCAGCAAGCATCAAGATAGGCATATCATCCCCCGTATCCATTGACACACGCAGACAATCACTGATGAATCTGAGTATAGCAGATCTGATATGTATTGACGTTAGCTTTAAGGGCATGTACTCCACGTTGCAGTGAAGATTTGTTTTGATTTAACACGAAGGCACGAAGGTCACAAAGGACACGAAGTCAAGGCAAAAATTTAATATCCAATTCAATGATTTGAGTGCCTTCCTTCGTGATCTTTGTGTCCTTCGTGCCTTGGTGTTAAACAACATTTACCGATTTGAGCAAAAGATATTGAGTTGTCTATGTGTATCAGGCAATGTCGACACGATCCAGCCCACAAAGGCCGTGATGGATCACAAACTCGCGTGGAGCATCATGCCCATGCCGAGGTTCACGATTTTGGTGTTGTTGGGAGTGACTTCGACGGTGAAGTCGAATGAGCCGTCGGGGCGACCATTTTTGTAGAGCATCGCTCGGACAAAGATGCGGGCACTGGAACTGGTGCGTTCGCGGACACTCATCGTGCCGTTGAGTCGGTATTGATCGGCACCGGCTTTCTGCATTTGGTTAATCTGAATCTTCCCCATACTCGATATGGATGCTGAGCATTTCATCTGGCCGGCTTCATTGGGCAGATAGAATGTGAGAATCGCAGTGCCTGAGACGGTTTGCGAGGGCTGAGCTGACGCATCATCTCCACCACAGCCATGAAGCATGGTGCAGAGACAGGCAAGTAACGTGATGAGGTGCATAAGTCGCATGATGGAAAATTCCTCATGATGGGGTGTTGTGTCTTGCGATACCGTGTAAGGTTGTGCATCGGGTGATTGGTCTGGTCACTGTAGAAGCAGTCGGCCAAACCCTTGTCAACAACCCTGCCGATTTTGCGCCAGACCTTATAGACCTTATCATCCTTATTCTGACATTGATTTTGACTTCAAAAACACCTTCGCAGGAAGTAAGCGACGATGACACAAACTGATACCCAGCAGATCACCCAGACGGTCTACCGCATTGAAATCTGGCCTAAAACCGGTGAAGCCGACGCCTTGGCTCATCCCCATGAAGAGACCGTACACCAACGCTTTGGTGCTGACGCAAGCCTCAAAGCTGCAAGGGTTTATTTGATCCAGTCACCAATCACCACCGAGCAGGCAAACCAAGTCGCCATCGAGCTTTTATGCGATCCGGTCTGTCAGGAATTTGCTCTTGGGGTCAGCGAGCAGTCCGAAAACTCGGCGAGTGTGGAAGTCCACTACAAGCCCGGCGTGATGGATCCCGTCGCCCAGTCGACCAAGTCTGCCATCCTCGAAATGCTCAGCAGCACCGGCTTGACGGCTGAACAATTGGAAGTCACCACCGGCGCCCGATACGACATTACCAACACCACAGCGGATGAAACGGCACTCACCGAATTCGCCCAGGCGTCCCTGGCCAACCCGGTCATTCAAGACATCTACGTCAAGCCTTATCATCCTGAATCCTTCATGACCGGCACGCCGTACGAGATGCATCTGACCCATGTGCCGATGCGTGACCTCAATGAAGATGAACTCAAAAAACTCTCCCGCGAAGGCCACCTGTTTCTGTCACTTGAAGAAATGAAGGCCATCCAGGATTACTACCACAAGGCCGAGCGTGAACCGACCGACATTGAACTTGAAACCTTCGCTCAAACGTGGTCTGAACACTGCGTTCACAAGACCCTCAAAAGCACTGTCCATTACACACAACCTGAAGGTGACACCGCTATCGACTGGGCTTCACGCCCCGGTCATGAGGTTCACGAAGACGGTAGCGTCACCATCAACAACCTGCTCAAAAGCACCATCGCTGCTGCGACCAATAAGCTCATGACCGAGCATGGTCTGGATCAATGGTGCGTCAGTGTCTTCGTTGACAATGCAGGTATCGTCAAGCTCGACGATGAAGACGCGGTCTGTATCAAAGTTGAAACGCACAACCATCCCTCTGCCATTGAACCCTACGGCGGTGCGGCAACAGGCATCGGCGGTTGTATCCGCGACATCATGGGTACCGGACTGGCAGGCAAGCCCATTGCCAATACCGACGTGTTCTGCGTCGCACATCCGGATCAAACCAAAAAAATTCCAACCGGCGTCATCCATCCCAAACGTGTCCTCCAACAAGTCGTCGGCGGTGTCCGTGACTATGGCAACCGCATGGGTATCCCCACCGTCAACGGCAGTGTCTGGTTCCATGATGATTACCTTGGTAACCCCCTGGTCTTCGCAGGCTGCGTCGGCATGATCCCTCTGGACAAATGCTTTGGCGATCCGCAACCCGGCGACCACATCATTGCTATCGGCGGACGCACCGGTCGTGATGGTATCCACGGCGCAACCTTCTCCAGTGCTGAATTAACCGACTCACATGCTGATGAATTCTCACATGCCGTTCAAATTGGTAACGCCATCACTGAAAAGCAGACGCTTGATGTGATTCTTCAAGCCCGTGACTATGAAGGCGGCCCGTTGTTTAGTGCGATCACTGACTGCGGTGCAGGTGGCTTTTCCTCAGCCGTCGGTGAGATGGGGGAAAAGGTCGGCGCTCGGGTGATCCTCGACAACGCCCCGCTGAAATATCGCGGTCTGAGCTACACCGAAATCTGGATCAGTGAAGCACAGGAACGCATGGTGCTTTCCGTGCCCAAGGAAAACGTCGAAAAGATCATGGCCATCTGCGCCTCGGAAGACGTTGAGGTCTGTGAT
Organism: Phycisphaerales bacterium UBA7800; assembly: GCA_002480565.1. GTDB lineage: Bacteria > Planctomycetota > Phycisphaerae > Phycisphaerales > Phycisphaeraceae > UBA7800. Next base: position 22,725 of record DLCK01000009.1, read on the forward strand.
CTGGGCACCTTTGGATACAACAATGAAGCAGGTGAACCGGAATTGATCCTCACGTACCGTGAGCAGGAAGTCGGACGCTTGTCCATGCCACTGCTACATGACGGCATCCCCACGCCAACCCGTGAAGCACAATGGACACCCGGCAAGTATCAAACCGCCCAGTCGCATCCAGTGGCTGATAAACCATCGGACATGGGTGATGCACTTAAGACCTTACTGGCCCATCCGAACATTGCATCGAAGCATTGGATCATTCGTCAGTACGATCATGAAGTCCAAGGCGGTGCCGTCGTCAAACCACTCACCGGCGTCAATCAAGACGGTCCGTCTGACGCATCAGTCCTTCGTCCGAAACTTGGTTCCAACAAAGCCATCGCCTTAGGCGGCGGACTGCAAACGGGCATGGGAGAAAAGTCCAAGGGCGACAGCTATTGGATGACCCTTGCTGCCATCGACGAAGCGGTCCGCAATGTGGTCTGCACCGGTGCCGATCCATCACGTATCTGCATTTTGGATAACTTCTGCTGGCCAAGTTGTGACAAGCCTGAAAACCTCGGTTCACTCGTACGTTCTGCCGAAGCCTGCTACGACGGGGCAATGGCCTACAAAACCCCCTTCGTCTCCGGCAAGGACTCACTGAACAACCAGTTCACCACCGACAGCGGCGAAGTGATCTCCATTCCTCCCACCATGCTCATCTCCGCGATGGGGATCGTCCAGGACGCAACCAAGACCTGCACCATGGATGCCAAAGCCGCTGGAAATATTCTTTTGGTGATTGGGAACACAACATCAGCCATGTGCGGATCGCATTACACGATGTCGTACAGTGATAGCAGTCGCAGCACGGATGTGCCCAAGACTGATTTGCATGATGGCCCTTCTCAGGCAGCCATCGTTGCCGGCCTGATTCATCACAGCAAGGTTGTCTCCGCCCATGACTGTTCAGACGGCGGCTTACTTGTTGCTGCTGCTGAAATGGCATTTGCTGGCAGCATTGGTTTGGATGTGGATTTATCAGCCATCGCCACCAACGAGAAGCTTGATGACCTTGCAGCTGCCTTTGCCGAAACCCCCAGCCGATACCTTTTGGAAATCACGCCTGAGAATCTTGACGAAGTGATCCGCTTGCTGCGTGATAAACAGATTCCATTTGGCGAAGTCGGACGTTTTAATGACAGTGATAAACTCACAGTCCGTAGCAGCGATGCCGGCCAACTGCTCGATCAGCCCTTGGCAGATTTGAAAGCATCATGGTTGGGTACATTGGATTGGTAAATACATGGCTGAACCACTGAGGCACAGAGACTCATAGCAATGTATTTCTCTAGTCTTACTCTGTGACTCTGTGGCTCTGTGGTCAAGACAGCAATGCCACTACAACTCCAAATCCTCGACGACAAACGTTTCACCTGTCACAGTTGCGGGAACTGTTGTCGGCATTGGCATGTGCAGCTATTACCCGATGAGATCGACCGCATCAGTCAACTGCGATGGCCAGCAGGTGATCCACTTGGCGGGCAAATCATCAATATCGTACACAGCGGCCAGATCTTTCTTAAACATCAAGACAACGGCGACTGCGTTTTCCTGAATCCGGACAACGGCTACTGTCGTATCCATGAACAGTTCGGCGAGTCGGCCAAACCAGTGGGCTGCCAACTCTTCCCGTTTTCAATGCATCGCACGTTTGGCAATAAGGTCAGCATCCTCCCCAGACATGATTGCCCATCGGTTCGACAGAATAAAGGTGATCGCTACAAAGCCAACCAACTCGGACAACTTGCAGACATCGTACTTGATGATGCTCAGCCATTTTCGGATCAACAGCGATGTGAATTAAGCGAAGATCAAATCCAGGCATTAGTCGATTTTCTGACCACCCTATTGCCAAGCCTGCCCACCCCGACTCATAAGGCAATGTTCCTCTACGGATTCTGCGATTGGCTCAGCCATCAAGAAGTCAGCGAACTTAACCGAGAAGCACTTGGCAATTTGTATCAGCCACTCGTCAAACACGTTGAGCAATGGATTACAGACACCGATGCCAGCAAGCTGCGGAAGGTTGATCGTTTTGGATTAGCCAACCTGCTCTCACAATACCTTCGGCGTGATGAAGATGTATTGGATAAACGTGTCGGTCGCCTTAAACGTGCAACATGCATCCTATTCTTCGGCAGCGGTATAGCTTCCGTCAACACACTGGGAACGATGTATCCAGCCAACAGTGGCAAGAGCGGAAAGATGTTCGATACGACCCATAATGACAAATTGGACTTTTTCGCTTTGGACCAATTTATCAAGACTCGTATCCAGACATTTGGATTCATGGGTGAAGCCAATCATGACCTTGATCTGCTTGATGGCCTGCGTAGTTTGTGTCTGCTATATCCGCTGGTCATTGCAACCGCCAGACTCTTCACACATACGGACAACCCGATGGACATCGCCATTGGTGCCGTGGATCATGCCTTTGGACGCTCGCAGGTTTTACGGTCAACCGCAACCAACCGACTGGCCCGCCAACTCCTTGATCCGGACACGTTCGCCCGGTTAATGGTAAAAATCGTCTGAGATCACTTAAGCTTTGCCTGTGAGAATTGCATAAGGCAATGTTACCGATGGGCCAAAAACCGGACAATTCTCGGATCGGACATCCTCAAAGATCCATTCCCAAGGCGCAAAGGAATTCCCATCGCGGAAGTCTTCCTGCTTAAGAGCAGTCAAATATCGCTGTAAATAGGCTCTTGCCTGGTGAGGTCGGAACTCATAGAGCACTGCCGTTAACCAACCTGCGGGCATAAACCAATACCCCCCGTTTTGATAATAATTGTTGGAGGTTGTGGATTTTTCCCACGTGGCATCCGAAGCGAACTGGTGGTTCAGCGGCACATGTCGAATCGCGCCATCCTGCTCGATGTATCCCCTATCCAATGCGTTAACCAGCGCCTTCCGCGCATCGTTGATACAGGTGCCACTGATTGCGTGGCTGTACATGGCATACAGTGTGCCAAACACGTCAGGCTCTGAAGACATATCCGTAGATGCTCGCAACCAACCACTGTCATGGGCAAAAGTCTGGCCGATGTGCGGTAAGGCGCGCTGCGCTTCAGATGCAAAATACTGAGCCATCGCATCGTCTCCAAAATGCATCGCAAGATCACGCATGTGACTTGCTGCACGCATCCGTAATAACGTGGGCATCAACAATTGTCCTGTCATGTGAACGGTGTCGCAGAATATAAATCCAACCGCACGCTCAGCTGCTGTAGTAAAGACAATTCCTTGTGCATCCACTGGCGGGACTGAAAAAGCTTTCAGGAGTCTCTCATAGACTGTCATCCCCTCAATCTCTTCATGCAATAGAGCCAACGGGCTCTCTGACTGACTCACCAGCATCCATGCCAGCCAGATCACATCAAAATAGTTATTGTAGGGTGGGCGATAGCCATAGGAGCCTCCTTGATCATCCCCCGAGGAATACGTGCCAGGAAAAAAGACCGGCGAACCGTCGAAGTTCACATGGTCCGCAATGGCCCATGGCGGGACCAAAGCGCCGGTCTTCATGGATCGTGATTGTGAACCGTTTTGTGTCTTGAGGATGATGCGTAAATGCTCCAATGCAACGGCATCCGAGATAAATCCCGAAGCAAAAATCATTGTAAAATCCTGAGTCCAGATCGCTGGATAGGATTTTAATCCGCCAGGTTTGACTGGATCAAAGTCCAACAAATTTGGATGCGCATCACGGACCTGCGGTGTGGCTTGCGACTGGTGACATGCCAGACAGGTTGCTTCGGTGAGTTGCGAAAAATACAGCTTATCTTTTGGATCGAGTAAAACATCAATGAGCTTCATGGCCAACCTGTCATATAAAAAATCAATGCATACACCCCACTTACACCGGAGGTGTTGGGGATTGTAGAAGTCCAACATTGATGCGTCTACAAAATTTTGCCAATATGGACAAATCCGTTCTGACTGTGAACATTGCCCGGCAAGGTCAAGTAAAATACTCGCATGAAACTCGACGGACTCAAACTTAACATCCCCGGATTATTCATTACAGGCACAGGAACCGATGTAGGCAAAACCGTCATCAGCTGCGGCCTGGCATCCGTCTTGCGAGAGCAAGGCATGAACGTAGGCGTCAGCAAGCCCATGGCATCAGGCTGTCGCAAAGACCGCGAAGGATTGGTCTGCCCGGACACTGAAGCGCTGGCACACTTTGCCGACTGTCGCGTGCCCTTGGAAACAATCACGCCCATCCGATACCGACAACCACTGGCACCAGGCGTTGCTGCGGAGACCGAAGATGTGGACTTTGATCCGGATGTCATTGTTAAATCATTGCATCACATTCAACAGGTCAGTGACTGTCTACTCGTCGAAGGTGCAGGTGGCTTGTATGTCCCCATTGATGCCAAACATCCCAAGACTTCCATGTTGGATTTGATGGCAGCCATCGGGTATCCAGTGCTGATTGTTGCCGATGCAGGATTGGGGACGATCAATCACACGGTGATGACCATCAAGTGTCTCAAACAGGCAGGCTGTAAAGTCGCAGGTGTGGTGCTCAACCGTCATGAACCTGACGCCTCATCGCGTGGCAAGCTTGAAGATCCATCCATGCTCTCCAACGCGCGATGGATCAAACGAATGACAGGCAAGGATGTAATTGCGGTTGTCCCCCGCTGTGATCCAACAGGTGTACAAGTGGACAAGGGGATTCTTGATCAGTCGGTGATCGATGCGATTGGGTTACATTACTGGCCGGACGTGCTTGGCAAATCAGTCGTCTGAGACGGACCTTTTTTTTCCGAACGTTTGCCAAGAATTTCAGACATGGTTTGTTTGATCCCACCCAGTGATTTCACGGTGGCGACCGGTTTTTCCAAGGTCCCACCAACGTGAATACCGACCAACTCGTTCTTGAACATCTTCATCAATTCACTCACAGGTCCGAAGTTGGGAGCACCGGGATTGCGTGTATACATGTTCAGGTCCAGTGCCTGAGTGTCATATTTGAGTCTACCGTTGCCTGCGATACTGATCGTTGGTGACATGAGTTCGACATGTTCGATGTTGATCAAATTTCCATCGATCAAAAACCGTATGTCTGCAGCATTGAACTGTCTGGCCGTCGGTGTCGTCAAGTTCAACAGCTGCACGATCGACATGGTCAACGGGAACTGATATATATTTGCATTGGCTATGGCAATCGACCCGCGGCCTGAACGGTAGGACTTGCTTTGCTTCTCCAAGCCTGAAATCGTCAAGTCCGCAGAGAGCGTAGGCCTCACGAGTGCATCCTCAACAGATTTGTTTTCACGGGGTTTGTCCGGATAGATCATCGGTTGATAGTCAGCATTCTGCAACGTCAAACGCAACATAAAGGCAGTCGAATCATCCAAGGCAATTTGCCCTTGCCCATGAAGCAGTCCGTTGTAACAGTGTCCGGAAAATTGTTGGATAAACAGAACCTGCCCATTGGCTGAATGATTGTCCATTTGGACTTTCAGTGGGCTGATCAATCTGTCAGCAGCAAGAAGCCGATCAAGATTCAAGTCTAATTTGACCTTGGGTAATCGATCTTCAGTACCTTGCTGGATGACTGAGACATTCATCGTGCCGGTCATCTGTTTGATTGGAACACCTAGCATTGCGGTGGTATCGGTCAGGTAAACCTGCCCGTCAAATTCAAATGACGAGGCTTCTTTTGCGGACTTGGGGTGATAGATGAGCTTGGCTTTTTGCAGATGATACTTGCCGTTAATCTTCAATGCATCAAGAGACTTGACGACTGCGGACGGCAATAGCGCTCGCGTGGTTTCACAAAGTTCATCATTGCGTGCATCGATACTCAAAGCCAGCTTCGGCGATCCGATTTTTGACAGTTCAGCGAGACCACTTACGGTAGCTTGCCCATTGCCGTATTGACAGATCAGTTCATGGAGTTTGATCTGATCACCTACTACATCAATATAGCCTTTCATTTGTGAAAGCTTGATGGTTTGGTCGCGAACCACAGCATGTAGATCACGTGGCGACAATCGCAATTGTGACTTCCAAGGCGTACCGTTACCATCGCTGAACAATCGCAATGCCATGTCGAAATGACCGGTCAGTTTAAGCGGATCGATAATCCGATGAGCATCATCACGCTTGTTAGCTGAAGGTGGGATCAAGTCCAGCACAGTGGGTGTGAGTTGTACATTTTCCCCGGAAAAAGTCAGGTCAACCGGCTTGTCTTTGGGAACCTTTCCTGAAAGATGAAAGATTGCCTTCTCATGCTTACCGGTGATCTGCGTAATCTGCACATCCTTGTCCTGGACAGCGATATAGCCAGTCAGATCATTAATTACAAAGTTACCGCCGAAGGGTTGGGCTTTACCATCACGGACACGAATCTGCATCGCGGGATAGGGTTTACCAAGATCATTTGCCAGAACCATACCTGCAGCATCAATGGTCGCATTAACGCCTAAGGAATCAAGGATTCCTTTGCCTCGATCCCCCAGTGAATTGATGACAATCTCGTCAACGGGAAACGAAGATCCGGTGAACTTGATTTCTGGCAGGAGTTTTTTCTTGTCACCAAAATACTTCCAATGCATCTTGCCATGAATCGCAGCTTCACCACCGCGTAAACCATGCATTGTCGCGTCTTGTAGTGTGCCCCCATCTGGCCCGAGCGTGAAGACTCCGCCGGAGAGCTGCATGGGGTATGGCCATTTTTTTAACAGCACGTTGACCCCTTGAAGCTCATAACGCGCGTCGATGATGTTACGCACATCCTCACCTAGCGAGCGTTGGAGCGTCAGGTACATGTTGGTCTTACCACCCAGATCAAAGACCGGGCGTTTGAGTTTAAGCTCCACGATCTGTTTTTTGAGTTCCAGAACCTCACGTTGATCAGGTTCGATCTTGGCCGCTGCGAGTTGAAAATTGATCGCTTCACGTTCGCTTAACCACTTGTGCTGTTGGGTTGAACTGGCGATGAGTCCGTCGGTCTCATCGGTCATTTGAGCATAGCGTTCACGTGAAAACAGGTTGTCAATCAACCCACGATGTTTGGGAGCCAGTGCGTTGTACAGTGAGTCATCAATAGGCATGTTAAAGCCTGCGACTTGCGCGGTGATACCTGCATCTTCGACCGGATCATAGATGATTTTACATTTGATATTCAGACTCGAACCTGATGGGCCATGTCCCCGGAAATTGATGAGTTCGACTTTTTGATCATCAAAGCGAATTAAGCCCCGCACATTGGTCAAAGGGTAAGGGAAGGTGGTGTAGCAGATACTGGCATCGCGGATGTCGATATTACCCTTGTAGGAGAAGGCGCCGCCTGGGGTCTTACGTTCGACACTGACAGCAACTTCCAGATCACCGGTGGGCGAGAGGTCATCGAAGGCTTTGCGTACTTGATGTCCAAACCAGGGCGCGTAGCGTGGCTGAGGTGAAATTTTGCCGGTGATGATGCTATTGAGTGTAAAAGGTGCATCGGGACTTAGACCGTGAACCTTGCCATTGATTTTGTAGGTAAAGTCTTCGATCTTGCCGATGAGATTTTCAATGAGAATTTGCTGACCTGAGACTTTGAAGCGTCCTGATTGAACAGTCATGCGACTCTTGTTTTCGGTGTATGGCAAGGTCAATGCCACATCGCTGACATCCAGCACGCCAAAGAGTCCGATGTCAGGATCGTATCCGACGTTGACATTGGGAACCTTGCCGGTGGGTGCGAGTTGGTCCCACCATTCGCGGATGGGCGTTGGCAGGAGATTGCGCATTGCCGGCTCATCAAAGTCCAATCCCTTGAGACTTGCTTCGACTTCCAGGGTGTTGACGTTAAGGTATCCAGCGAGGAATGGATGCATGCCCTGATTCTGCTGAATCTGACGCAGGGAAAAATAGTAGAGATTGCGTGAAGCGGTATCAGCTGACAATGAACCATTGAACGTGGAATTGCCAATGATGTTGAATTGCCCCTGAGCCAACTCGCCCATCACGATCTGCCCGTTACGGATAAAAATGTTGGGCAGGTTTTGGGGCACCCGTGTCAAACCATCGACACCACTGACACGGTAGTCCGCATTACGCACCGCGCGCAGTGATTCAAAATTAAACTTGTCAGTACCAAGATCACGTGCCAGATACAATACCGGGTCTATGAAAGTCAGATTTCGAGCTTCAAACCGCCCCTGAATCAAACTCAGTACATCATGGCGGATCACCACGTTTCGTGCTTCAAAGAGCTTGCCTGCATGTTCACTCATCCCCGGGACCGTGAGCATGACATCCTGCAATTCAATGGTCCCATCCAATCGAATCCAGGCGGCTTTAATGTGAGTCTGAGCACCGGTTAAATCAGAAAGGAATTTACCAACCATATCGGCAAGACGCCCGGGACGTGTCAGGTAGACCACAGTCCCTGCAACAAACAGGCCAAGGATCAATAAGAACAATCCCGCGCGTCGGACACCGCGTCGATGTGGCATGCCCCCGATCAATGAACGATGTGCCCGATGTCTACGCAAAACGGCCTTTCCTCAAGGGGGAAGTTACACCCCCGGATCAATCCTTGTTACCATTGGCGTCCCCAACGGTAGTCTGTACACATTGTACCGACATGTCGAAGGTGTACACTCAGAGTTTATTACACAATGTATGGAGCAGAAGATGCAAACCAAACCGGAAATTACGTATGACGACTTTGCAAAGATCGACTTACGCGTCGCAACCATCGTCGAAGCCATGGAACATCCCAATGCAGACCGCCTTTTGAAGCTGCAAATCGACTTGGGTGAAGAAAAACGTCAGATTTGTGCAGGTATCAAGGCACACTATCAACCCCAAGACCTCATCGGCATGCAGATTATTGTCGTGGCAAACCTTGCTCCGCGCAAAATCCGCGGTGAAGAGTCCAACGGCATGCTTCTGGCGGCGAGCAACATGGAAGGCGAAGAAGTCACCGATGTGATCCTCCTAAGCCCCTCAAAGCCTGCTAACGCCGGTTCCACGGTCGGCTGATCAAACCGTCATTGCAAACCAACTGAACCACTACCGGCTGA
>DLCK01000016.1 GCA_002480565.1 Phycisphaerales bacterium UBA7800
CATAAGTGACATAGTTGGATTTCGCCTGCACGGAATGACAGAACGAAGGCTGCCTTTTACTACCCCCGAATCACGACTCCTGAAATTGTTAATTACCCGATCAATCTTGATGAGCGTGTGTTTATTGTTGTTTGTTTGATAAAATGTTACAAGTATTTGCATGCCATAACCAAACTGTCGATTGATCGAACTGATGCCACGAATTCCACTGACATTTGAACAGGTCCGCCAGCGCGCGATCGATGCGATTGCTGATTGTCAGGACATGGTGACAGACACCGACAGTCGCGATGACCCGCAAATCATTCACGACCTGCGGATCACCGGCAAGCGGCTGCGCGCCTGGGGCCGACTCATGCGGCAAACATGGGGTGATGCCACCTGGCGCAGCGTCGATGGCTGGATTCGCCAGATGTGTCACCTGCTGGCAGGAGCAAGAGATCAACTTGTCTGCCAGCAGACGCTAAACCAACTGACAGAAATCAGCCAGGCCCGATCCAAAACCAAAACGCTAAGCAGCCTCGGCAGGCTCCAGCAACATTGGACAAGCCTGCAATCAAACACTCCGCCGCAAAACCAGCCCGTCGATTGGCCGCAGGTCACCAAACAACTGAGCCTCATCTACGAACACTGGCACAACCACCCCTGCCAAGACCTCTGCCCCAAACAGCAGCAACGACACCTGTCAGCCCGACTCCAAAACACCTACACCAAAGCGCGGCGATTGGGTAGACAAGTCCATAACGACGCCCCCAATACCGACCCCCTGCTCTGCCACCGTTTCCGCAAATGGCTCAAGCACCTGCTCTACCAATTGGAATTACTCAGTACCTTCAATCCCCACATCAATAAGCTCAACAAACTCCAAAGCAAACTCAAAACCATCACCGATGCCCTGGGTGATCATCACGATCTATCCCAACTGGCAGACCAAATCCACGAACGCACCAATGAGCTGGACGACAAAGCCGTCAAACGCGTCACCAAACTCATGCGCCAAGAGCAAACGGATTTACTCACCCACGCCATGAAAAAGTTCCGACAAGTATTCGAAGAAAAGTCGGAGAAGTGGGTGAAGGGGATTTGCGGGTCATGTAAACCGCGATGAGGTTTCAGCGACACGTGGTGTCGCAGCGATTATCAAACAATAGCAATTGTCTAGTATTTACTCATCGACAAAAGCTGCATCACCACGTGATGCTGTTACATCGCAGATGCAAGATCGCGTTAGTTTGTTAGCGCCTATTCATATATTTCAGATACAATGAATGTGAATCATGTCCAACAATCATTTAGCAATTATGCTCGAATGTCACCGCGCAGATGCTTTGGAGAGGGCAATTTTGTGTGCTTTGCAAAAAGATCAAGTAATAGCATTGCCTACTGTAGCCATGTAATTCCACATCCCTTCCGCGATCCATAGCATGATACAAAGCGTTACATACTTGCTCTTGTCTTTTGAGATGCAAGCACAGTAAATAAGTGATGAATAGATCGGGGTGTTAAGCATCAACATGGTGATCCACATTTCATAGTAAAATGAAGCAGTGGAGAATGGGCCAAGTACAGAAAAAACAAGCTCATTGAGCATGAAGTATCTATCAATTATTGCCTGTTCAACAAGAACTTTGATTAATACATTTAAGCTGACAAACACTGATAAAATAGATAGCAGTATTGGTAAGCTATGCTTTTTTGGAGCTTTCTCTGGATTCATTATTCCCCCGTAGAAAATTCTTATATCAAAGCCGCTGCAAAAGTTGACCTGCTGCTTCAATCGAAAATACTTTCCCATCAAACGCACCAATGACCTTGGCTAGCTCCGCTTGTTGCTTTTGGCGAGAGGGTTCGTCGCTTAAGAGTTTGTCGACCGCATCCACCACCGGTTTCACCTTACCAAAATTGGGGATCAATTCGGTGATGACACGCTTACCGCTTTGCCATTGGCTGATGAGGTTGGGGAGTGTGTAAGTATGTTGGGTGACGAGCCATTTGCCCAGGACGTGGTAGAGGAGTCGGCTGACGTTGTACATGGCGACCATGGGTTTGCCGTTGGCTGCGATTTGCAGGGTCACCGTGCCGGAGGTGGCTAGGGCAACGTTGGACCAGCGGAGGACGGACTCGGTTTGGCCGATGGTGAGTGTCAGGCGGTCTTTCCAAAGGTCTTCGCATTCCTGTTCGATGGCGATGGTCTTGATCATCTCAGCCAAACGTTGATCCAAGGCAGCGACGATGATTTGCAGCTTATCTTCTCCGGGATGTCGCTTAAGCAGTTCCCGACAGGCATGCACCATCGTCGGCCAATTGCTTTTGATCTCACCATGACGCGAGCCGGGTAACACAACCAGACGCAATTCGCCTTGTGGCAGATCGCCTGCTTCAGCATCACTGCCGGGCGCGTGACAGTTGGGATCGAAAACCGGGTGGCCGATGAATTGGGCGGGAACGTTGTATTTTGCAAACCAGTCGGGTTCAAATGGCAGTAAACACAAGATGCCATCGGACCATTTTTGCAGACGTTTGATTCGCCATGAAGCCCAGGCCCATACCTGTGGCGCGACAAGGTGAATGACCTTGGCCCCCGGCACATTGGTTTTAACGAGTTTGCAGATTGACCAGTTGGCAGCAGGTGAGTCAACCGGGATAAGCATGTCGATGGCGTTGTCAGCCAGCCATGCTTTGAGTGTTTTGAGTCGCTGTTTATGCGTTTTGAACTGCTTAAGCGCGCTAAGTCCCATCGCTGCATGGTCGGTGGTATGCTCAAGCAAAATCGCTCCGGCATCGGCAAGCTTGTTGCCCCCCAATGCATAAATTTGCAGTGTCGGTTCACGCTCAAGGAGTTGGCGAGCCACGCCTGCTGCAAGAGCGTCGCCGCTGGGTTCAAAAGCGGTTATCAAAATTCGTTTGGGTGTCGTCGTCATTTGGGTAATTACAGTAACATGATTGGAGAATGTTGCACATATCAGGTGCTGCGAATTGTCGATGAACCTTTGGAGCGCTAAACCGCAAGCGGTGTGAAAACATGTCCCCCAAACAACCCATCATTTGGATTACGGGTGCCAGCAGTGGTATCGGTGCAGAACTTGCCCGGCAGTTATCTGCTCGTGCCAATCGTGTGGTGCTTTTTGCCCGTCGGATGGATCGACTTACCGCACTTACGGATTTACTCCCCAATGCGATAGCAGTTTCATTGGACTTAAATAATCCCAAAGCGATCGCGGAAATCATCCCACAAGTGATCGACGAACACGGTCAGCCGGACGTGCTGTTTAACAATGCGGGGTTCGGCGAGTATCGCCCGGTAGCACAGATCACCGAAGCAGAGCATCAGCAGATCATGCAGGTGAACTATCACGCGCCGGCATCGCTGATCCATCATGTCCTGCCGGGGATGCTCAAAGCCAATCACGGTCATGTGATCAACATCGCGTCGATTGCAGCCAAGTTCGGGCCTTGGGGACATGGGCCGTATGCCGCCGCCAAAGCCGGACTCGTTGCACTGACGCAGAGTCTGGCCATTGAGCATCAGGGGATCAATGTCCATTTTTCGTATGTCTGCCCTGGCATTATCAAGACGGAATTTTTCGACACTCATGGCTACGACACACCACACATGCAAAAACAGGTTGCCAAGCATGGCATACCCGTGGACAAGGCTGTGAAAAAAATGGTGAAGCTGTTGGATAAACCCAAGCTGGAGTTATGCGTGCCGGGGCATTACCGCATGTTGGATTTCGTTAAAGCGTTGAGTCCAAGTCTGGCGATGAAGTTGGTAGCTGGTGGCAGTCGACCGAGCGAATAAGTTAAGTCGGTTAAGGCATTTTTTACCGCAAAGGCGCAGAGGACTCAGAGATAAGAGAGATAAACAAATTGTTTTCAAGCCAACTTTGAGTGAAATCAAGACTGGGATACGTACGATGACCGGTTGACGTGGGTATCCCATGCTTCACATCGGGTGTGACTCATCATTGGGCTTAAATCCCAACGAAAAATCACACTCTCTTACCTCTGAGCCCTCTGCGCCTTTGCGGTAAAAATGTCTTAAAAAAAATCCCACGGACACCAGCAGTATCCGTGGGATTGAATATTCAAAATGATGTCACAATGTTTAGCGCATGATCCATTTATCGCTTTTGCGTTTGAGGATTTGTTCCTGCGGGTGGACGCTTGTGCCGGGGACTTCGTAGATGAGCATCCGTGTTTTGCGGAGCAGGACGGGCTCTTTTTTATCCTTGACCTTGAGCTTGGCGGTTTCGCCGCTGAGTCCTGCAACGAAGACGCGCATTTGTTTGACGTTGGGACCAAAGTGAGGCCAGATGGCAACGGTGGTCTTGGCAAAGTCCTTGCCTTGAAGCAGTTCGCCGACGACTTGCATGGGACTTAGCAGTAGCGGGTTACGTTGCTTTTTCTGGATCGCCTTGAACACCGAAGCTGGAATATCCTTACCTGCCTGAAGGATCACACCATCATCATAGGAGACGGTGACATCAGGAATGTACAGGTGATCGTCTCCGGTGTTGTTGGTGATGGTGTAGGTCAGATACCAATACCACTGGATATTACCTTCGGGACTGCGGATAGCGATGGGTTGCGGCGCCTGATAATCAAAATCCAACTGGTAAGCAGAAGGGACGATTTCCGGCTCGGGTGCTGCCCATGTATTGGTCGTGATGGTGAACAAAGTCAGCATCGCAACGCAAAGTCGCGTGATTTTCATTTTAAGGTTCCTATACTGACAGTGGTTGCGTGGGGATATGATATTGTAAAGGCGACTTGAGATTGCAACAACCGGTAAAGCTCAATCCGAGGTAAACGCATGTGGACAAAATATGTGAAAAGGGATTTGTGATTAGGGATTAGTGATTAGGAAAGTCAAAAAGGCCGCAAAACTACTCAGTATCAACTGTCTGGCCCTAATCCCAAATCACTAATCACCAATCCCTGCTTAGATGCGTTTGCCCAGGCTAAATCCGGATGTCATCATTAAATATTTGAACCTTCGAGAACAGCATGGCCACACTTGATGCCACGACACTTGAATATGAAAAGCCTGACCCGATGCGGTATATCCGTGTCCATGGGCCGATGCATCGAGCGGCTTTGGGGATGCTCTTAACCGGTAAACCCAACGGCACCGACGCGGCGGTCACACAGTTCGTCAACTTTGCCAAACAGCAGAACATGAATATCGACGAGTGCTGGGCGGCCTGTCACCTGGATCTGATTCAAGCGTCGATGCTGCTGGTCCCCTCGGCAGGTAAAACCGGCATGGCCTTCCTCAGTGCCGTCCCTATGCGTAAACAGGTTGACACCATGGCCCGACTCATCGCAGCGGCCTGCACAGTCCAGGACGGATCGCAAATCAGGATCATCCAGGCACTCATGGAGTCCAACCAACGCTATGAGTTACTGGCATTGGAACAGGCGGGTTTCAAACACCTTGCTCATCTGATCTACATGCAGCGATACATCACCGCAGCCAACCGCACAGGCAATAGCTTGAACCTCGGCCCCAACGTGCAAGTCTATCAATGGTCTGAAGACAATCGCCAGCGTTTTGCCGATGCGATCCTTGCAAGCTATGAAGACACCAAGGACTGCCCCGCGTTACTGGGTGTCCGTCATATCAACGATGTCATTGCCGGCCACATGGCAGCAGGCGAGTTTGATCCCAAGCGATGGATTGCGTTGTACGAAGACGACAAGCCGTTGGGCGTGATGCTGCTTAATCGCATCACCCATCGCAGCGCGTTGGAGTTGGTTTACCTGGGACTTTCGCCACATGCCCGTGGCAAGGGATTGGGCCGCAAACTCGTCCAACATGCCATGAACATCACTGCCGACTACAACACCTGTCAGATTCTCATGGCTGTGGATCAGGAAAATGAACCGGCCCGAAAACTCTACCAACGCATGGGCTTTGCACGAGGCGAAAAGAAGACCGCGATGATCTACATCCTTGATGACAAGGATCCGTCGTCATGTGATGTCGCGGGATAAACTGCGTGGCAGTTTCAGCAAAGCATCGCATTGCAGATAAAGCAGCATAAATCTAACGTGTCGTTTATGTCTTGTCCTTGCTGTGACACTGCGTGGCGATGATTACATCACAGATTTGTAGGGTGGGTAGAGGCAAAGCCGAAACCCACCATTATGGTCACAGGCGTCCTGCTAAAACAAAGCGATTGCATCTTCGCGGTGGGTTTCACTCGCAGACTCGCTCTACCCACCCTACGACTTCAACATCTTCTCCTTATCCATCGGCATCAATCACACGATTATCAATCAAGCGCACGTTGCCGACTTTGCCTGCGACTAAAGCGACGGCACTACCGGTGACTTGTAGATTCAGACTATCGAGTTGACGAAGCGTCTGAGCATGTCGAATCACTGCATAGTCCACTGCTACATGATGAGCGGTCATCACCTGCTGCATCGCACGTTCGACGATCAACGGGTCGGACTCCCCTGCTTGGATCATCTGTTGTGCTTCGGAGAGTGCTTTACTTAAGCCCAAAGCATGATGACGTTCATCCTCTTGGAGATACACATTGCGTGAGGACATGGCCAACCCGTCTGCTTCGCGGATCGTCGGGCAGGCTTCGATTTGAATGTCAAAAGCCAGGTCCTCGACCATCGCACGGATCACTGCAAGCTGCTGATAGTCTTTACTGCCAAAGCATGCAGCATGGGGTTTGACCATGTTAAATAGCTTGGCAACCACGCGACAGACGCCGGCAAAATGAGTTGGCCTTGATGCCCCTTCCAACTCTTTAGCTAACTCCGGGATGTTCACTTCACTGCTTAAAACCTCCGGCGGGTACATCGCATCCACCGTGGGGGCAAAGAGTCCATCGACTTGTGCTGCCAAACATTTTTTCACATCTTCCTTAAACGGCCTGGGATACTTTTCCAAGTCCTCATGCGGGGCAAATTGTGTCGGGTTCACAAACAGACTCACGATGACTGTGTGGCCGATTTCATGAGCACGTTTGATCAGTGACAGATGCCCGTCATGCAACGCGCCCATCGTCGGGACCAATGCCACACGCCCATGTGCCTTGGCACGGTGATCTCGGAGAGTTGAAATATCATTGGCTATCCACATGGGGTCGTTGCTTTCAAGTGATAAGTCGGTTGAGAGTTGCTTTACCCATCAGCATCCATGGTAAACGGGATCGCTTCGCCGCTGAGAGTTCGGTACACCGATATGACTTCCTGAACCTGCTGGGCGGGGACATGGTGTTCATCAATCCATTCGCGACCACGTTGGCTAAGGTGTTCAAGTTGCTGCCTGTCAGCCAAGAGTTCGCAGAGAATTTTACACCACTGTGTTGCATCAGGTTTATCGAGCAGTCTTGCGGTTTGCCCGTCGACCAGGTAATCCAGCCAAGGGTCGATCTGGGCGATGATGGGGATGCCCTGCGCCATGGCTTGGAGTGTGAGGCTTCGCGCGTCACCCAATGCCTGGGGCGCGATGAGCATGTCCGCGTGGAGCATCAAGTCCCGATGCCCTTTGCGATGGGGCACAAAGCTGAGGTTGGCCAATAGGCCGCGTTTTCTTGCCGCATGCCAAAAGCGATGTTGATCATGGCCCTGAATATCCAGGAAGACCTGCAGGTAATGATGCTTGGCAATGACGTGCGTGAGTCCGAGGAAAAGCTGCTCATAGGCCGAATCAAACGTGCCGTTACCGGTGACGATCACACAGGGGATATGTTCATCAGGCGTCTGATCTGGTTGAGGGGATGATGGTTTGGGGGGTGATTGAAAGTTAGGTACCTCAGGCAGGTGAACACCGATGCGCACGGTTTGGACAAAGGCTTCGGTGCCGATGCGATCACGCAGTCCACGAGCCAGTGGTTCGGTGGCAGGTAGCCATCCAATGCGCAGGTTGGCATTGGCCTTGTGCAACTTCGCAGCGCGATTCAAGTCACGACCACTCGAAAGACTCAACACCACCGGCAAGTCCAACTTGGCAGCAAGATCCAACGTCCCGCGCCAACAGCGACTTTCCAGCGCATGAAGGACCGTTACTTTCATCTCGTCGAGTTTGCTTGCCAGTCGTCTTAGAAACCAACGGTGTAATCGGAGCCTGCCGATTTTGCCGAATTGCAGTTTCTGCCCAAATGCGGTCAGATAGTCCTCGTCCGTCCCATCAGGCACTACTTGCACCACGTGGACACTCTCATCGAGCAGTCCGACAATCAAGTGTTTGAACTGCCCAAGTTCTTCGTCAAGCCAAATGTCATCGGTAATCAGTGCAACCTGCATGTGCGTATCTTAACAAGGTCTCGCATAAAGCGATCAAGCAATTGCCATATAAGTTGTAAACTCAAAGGTGATTGAATAATCATTTGATCACCCCGTCCAGTTGAGTCCGCGCATAAGAAAACCGCAGGTTGATGGCTGCCTGCGGTTTTCCTACGTTTTACTATACTTGTTGCAAACAGAAAATCAGTTGGCGTAAGCTTGAGGCTCGGGACGCACGATGATTTCCTGATACTGCTGCGGTTGTTGGGCAGCAGGTTGCGAATACGTTTGACCACTGCTGCTATAGGCCTGATAGACCTGCTGCGTGGCGGCGGGAGCTTGAGCGGGAGCTGCGGCAACCTGAGTTGACTGTGCAGCAGGAGCAGCGCTCATCGATTGTGTCATCCCAGCAGGCTTGGCACCCGGGGCACTGCGGACAATCGACGCACCATCATCACGCGTTTCCGGTGAATCGCGGTAACGCACCTTCATCAAAAATGGACGACAACCATCAAAGAAGCATTGACCTCGATCAATGACCTTTTCTGTATCGTCAGACATCAAGGTCCAAGTCAATTCAGAAGCAGGATTGCGGTTGTACACGGCACCTTCCACTTCCGGCTCACGTGAGAAGTCCAAACGAAGACGCATGCACACCGGCACGTCCATCTTCCAGAACTCCTCGTGATTGGTCGTATCCATGAGAACCACCGTTGCAGGCAGGTGAGGCGTACTGCGGAAAGTGTGACGATCAATACTCACGTCCTCCCAACACCCCGTCATGAACATCACGCCCAACATCGCTACGATTAAATTCAACCTGGCCATCGTTGTGAATCCTTTCCCTAAGGCTTAGCATATTGTCCTGTACCCACACGTAGTACATCGGCACACATGCGGAACGTCCGGTATGAAAAAGAAAAAGTCCGAACAAGAATTGTTATCGGCCAACAGGCGCGATTTTTTTCGAAAAGTTTTGCTAAAAAGTCTCGATCAGGCAGAGACGGCAGGCAAAGCAATGGCCTTTCGTACTACCCAATTCCTCAAACCGGATGAATCAACACCCCAAAACCGCGCAATTGTTGCCGAAACCCGGCAAAAACCGACACTTTCACGTCCGGATAACTGGCTTCGACCCCCGGGAGCCCTACCCGAAAAAAAATTTTTACAAACCTGCGAAACATGCGGCGAATGTGCCAAAGTTTGTCCTGCAAACTGCATTTTGATCGATTCGAGTTCCGATAACCCAATCGCCAACGGTAAACCCTACATCGAAACCAGACGCCTGCCCTGCGTGATGTGCGAAGACATGGCCTGCATGCAGTCCTGCCCCACCGGCGCGTTGGAGTTGGTTGCGACACCTGGCGACATCCGCATGGGACTTGCCGTAGTCGACCATGCGGTCTGCTTTCGCACTGTCGAGATTGATGAAAATGATGAGCAGCAACTCAGCGATTGCCAACGCGACTGCCAGGCTTGTGTGAGTCAATGTCCCGTAGGTGACAAAGCCCTGTCCATCAACGAAGCTGGCGCGATCACCGTTCACGAACAAGGCTGCACCGGCTGCGGCGTCTGCGAATGGGTCTGCCCAACCACACCTGCCGCGATCCAGATCAGGCCATTACCCACCGCCGAAGACCAACCGCTTACGGCGTAGTACTCCAACGGCATACGAAAACCAACCCATTCCCACATCCGGCATTTGCTGTGTGAAATTTCCTGCGCATGACAACGTCTGACAGTTAGAATACACCCAACACTTTTTCACACGGGGATATTTCATGATTCAGCTTATCGACATCCACCATCATTACAGTGTCAGACCAACACTCCGCGATATCAATCTCACCATCCCAACCGGTGAACTGCTTTGCGTCATGGGGCCTAATGGCATGGGGAAAAGCACACTGCTCTCAGTCGCTGCCGGACTTCTTGCACCGATCAAAGGACAGGTCAAAATTGATGGTATGATTAGGCGATCGAGTATCGATACTGAAAAAGCCATCCGCCAAAAAGTTGTGTACTTGCCTGATATGCCTTGGGTACCTCACTCGCATACCGGACGTGAATTTCTCTTTGCAATCGGCCGCCTGTATGAAGTCGATGAAGAACGACTCTTCGATCATGCTGATCGGCTTTTGGATGTCTTTGACCTAGCACACAAAGCAGACTCACCAATCAGCAGCTATTCAACTGGTCAGAAAAAGAAAATTGGTATCTGCTCAGCACTCATCACCGATGCACCAATCATGATTCTCGATGAACCTTTCTCAGGTGGATTGGACTCCTCAGCATTACTCGCATTACAGCAAATCCTCAAGCACTTTGCTCAACGCGAAGACACCACTATTCTCGTTGCAGTGCCAGTGCCCGAACTGGTGGAAGACTTTGCAGACCGCATCGCCATCATTCAGGATGGACGCATCCTTGCATGTGACAGTGCAACCAACCTTAAGATCCAAACACAAACCGACACATTAAGCATGGCACTGGAACAACTGATTAATCCTCAGGGCCGTCAGAATATTGACCGCTATTTTGAGGTCAATGTATGAAACATAAAATCCTTGCAACGCGATGGTGGATCAGTCACCACATGTATTACAAATTCCTGTTATGGATCTGTAGCATGTATCTGGCATCATGGCCGGCGGCGTGGTGTCTCACCAAAATCGCACATTTTATGAATAATAATAATATGGCCGTGAAGCAAACCACAACTTCACTCCAACGTTTCACCTTGATTATCGGCGCTTTTTTGATCTCGTCATATCGCATCACTGAACCACTACCGGCTGAA
>DLCK01000085.1 GCA_002480565.1 Phycisphaerales bacterium UBA7800
CAGTCCTGATTGGGATCGGTTCAGTAGGTAACACTGCATGCCATGCTTCTTCGGGTGTCAGGCCATTGAGCGCTTGGTGAGGACGCTCGGTGTTGTACCAGGCTTGGTACTGATCAAGACGTTGTTGGAGTCCACGCGGTGTCGTTGGCCACAATGCAGGTCGTTGCCACAGCCGCAGTGTTTTGAAGAAGCGTTCGACTTTGCCATTGAAGGAGGGCGTGCGGACTTGGCCTCGCACATGCTTTATGCCTAACGTCTTCAAGCCCAACTTGAACTAATTGTGGAACTGGACGCCATGATCCGTAATCAGATTGGCAGGTACTCCATGCTTCTTGGTTGTGGTCATTACCAATTGAACCATCTGTTGTGAGTCGAGTGCCTTGTTGCGGTATGCGCGAAGACATAGCAGCTTTCTGGTTGCTCCATCAAGAATGGCGACTGCCGAGTAAGTGGTCCAGAGTACGCGGAAAGTCATGATGTCCATGTGCCAAGTGTGGTTCGGTGTTGAAGGTGTCAGCAGATGATCAGGTTCAACGCCTTTTGCTTGGTTCAATTTTGGCCAACGCTTTTTGGTTTTTCTGGACTTTTTCGGCTTGGTCTCTCGCAGGATGCGTTGGACAGATCTTCGACTGATTTGAATGCCAGAACGAACCATTTGCATGGCGATGGTTCTCGTACCCATTTCAGGCTCAGGACACAACTGTCGCAATTCATGAACTGCCCAACGGACTGCATCATCCATGCGATTCCAGGAAATCTTTGGCAAGAGTGACTTGGAGCCTTCTCGTCCGTCGATGGCCCTGATCCATTTACGAATCGTGTAGGGATGAACCACGAAAAGCCTGGCAGCCACAGCAGCACTCTAATTCCTCTGGCTCATCAACTGCAAAATGGCCAGCCGTTGTTCGGGTGAAAACTCAGGGCGTTTGTTTACCGGACAATCCTCACGTTGTTGACGCAGAATTTCGAGTTCACGTTTGAGCCATTGGATTTGGGAGAACAGTTGGTCGCGCTGCATCATCGCGCGCATGACGTGTGAACTGGCAGATGCCAGTCGACTGCGTGCCAACTGGTAAGCCTGGGCAATGATGATCGCCATGGAATCGATCATCTTCAGATAAGCGGTATTGTTGAACCAAGGCATGGGCATCCTCCACAATTTGAGGAGGGGATTGTAGCCTAAGGTGAGTTGGGGCAATTCAAAGTCCGGAAATACCATTATGATCAATTCGGGAAGTTGCCGTACCACCTTCGGCACCCACTTGGCCGTGGCCGGTTTCCATTCCCGAGTGGCCCATGCTGCCATGCGGCACAGCCGGATCGAACTCACCACCAACTTCTACACCGATCCCGCTTTGCTGAACGTCAATGGGGCGGTCAATGCGCTGTCATGATTCGCATGCAATTAACAGCCGGTATGTGTCGAGCTGTAAGTCCGGGTGCAAACTGTCCACATCACTGAATCTTGATCCTGGTTTTTAGCAGTGATGCCGCACTGACTTGGCGAAGCTGTTCAAAAGCCAAATTTAATTGTTGCTGGCATTGACATTTCAATTTTATGGCCTACGATTAGTCGGACTAATTTTAGTCGGACTAAAAATCTGCTTGATCGTTGTTGGTATACATCGTCAGATGACTTTAAACAGTAATGGCGTAAACCTGGCAATTATCTCAGGCGGTGTTGGGTGGGGGAGTCATGAAACGTCAGTAACGTTTTATTGTCAATGGCCTTACTTGATGACACGGCTTTGGTATTGGTTTGGTTGGCAACATGTACCGGTTAACGGTTTGAGAGTTTGAATATGCCCAAAGTATTGCAGCAGACCAAGCATTTTCAGGTTACTCGGCAATTACGTCAGGATATCAGGCGATTGAGCGCTCACGATTTGGTGCCTACCGCAGCGGACTTGGTTTCACGATACGACACATCCCATGCCACGGTGATCCGGGCGATGTCCAGTCTCAGGCGGGATGGCGTGATTTACCGACCAGCTGGCCAGAAGCGGTACCAGGTTGCCGAGTTTACGGCCAAGCCCCTGGCGCGCATTGCCATTGTCCGCCCACAGTACCCATCTGCCGGCTTGGATGGCAACATCCGTAAGATTGTCGAAGCAGGTCACCGCATGCAATTGTCATTCGACTTTAAGCATTATGAGAACATGCAAGTGCTTGATCTGAATCGTCTCTCGGAAGATGAGGATGCGATCATTCTCATGCCCACGACTGAACCGATCCCGCCGCACATCCAAAAGGCTTTGGTCAAACCCCATAAGCCGACCGTGCTCATGACGCATCATGTTGACCTGCCGAGTATCTGCAGCGTCACGGTTGCTGATGAACAAGTGGGTGAGACGGCGGTTTCACATCTGCATTCACTTGGCCATACGCATTGTTTGATTCTGCTTGACCAAACGGTGGACACGACGATCCAGGGACGTCTTGATGGTTGGCGTAAGCAGATGTTAACGCAATTATCAACAGACGAAGTTGAATCGTTGGTGCTTGATGCACAGATCAAACCCTTTGATGATGCGCGAGAAAAATCCTACGAAGCGATGAAGCATATTCTCACTGATCCCGACAAGCCCAACTTCACTGCTGTTTTCTGCACATCAGATACCGGCGCCCAGGGGATCAGTCGTGCGTGTTACGAATTGGGAATCAAGATCCCGGATGACCTGAGCGTAATCAGCTACACCGGTGCCAACAAGTACGGTCGATACTGCATTCCCCCGATGACGACGGTGGAATCGGACATGGACGATCTGGGGGAAAGGTATTGTCAACTGTTGCTGTCGATGCTCAAAAACCAGATGCCCAGGGAGCAACATTACCAAATGTTACCCACACTGCATGTCCGTCAATCAACAGCGCGATTGAGTGAACCCCAAACAGATTGATACCCAATCATTTTTACGATTAGTCCATAGCATGAAAGATAAACCGATGCGATTAAAACTTCTGTCATGTTGCCTGCTGGTCCTGTGCCTGACCGTTTCATTAAAGGCTCAGACACAGCCTGTGACCAATCAATTCACATCAGACAACATCCCCAAAAAGGCATGGGCGCACCTGTGCGGCTGGGGGTTTAATGTCGAGAAAACCTACGATCAACCCAATCGCTTTTCAGCCACCTATGACCGCAACACATTGGGCCAATGGGTGGGAACGGACACGGGAACCGTTTCAAATGTTCGCAACCAAATACTCTCTGCGATGCAATACGGACTAAACGGTTTCTGCGTGGACTTCCTGTCAACGGGCTCCTATTCCGGATCGATGGTGAAATATTACAAGTCCGCGGAAGGATTGGATTTTCACATTGCCTTATGCGTTGATGGTTGGCATGAGTCCATCGATAAAATCGTCACGGACATGACCCGTTTTCTGGAACGCTGGGGCAATCATCCCAACAATGCCTTCATCGACGGCAAGCCGGTCATCTTCATGTACAAGCTCCAAAAGACACCTGCCGAGTGCAGACAGATTCTCGATGCCCTGGCTGCAAAAGGTCTGCAAGCATATTGGCTTCTCCAACCGCAGCGTGAGACGACGCTCTGGACCAACCGCGAATTGATCTGCGATTACCTGCAGGTGTTTGACGGTTTATATGACTTTGGCATCAACGGCTATTCACAGGCGGACAACAATCTTCGTCTGCAAAATGGACGGGCCGCGTTAACCGATGTCGGACGGCCAAACGGTTTACTTTGTGCAGGGATCACCCAGGGCTACATCGGCCCCAATAACGCTTTTTACCGCCCGTTCTTCGGCAGTGGCAGCTTTCAGATTAACTGGAATGCCGCGCTGAACGCCAATGCCCAATGGGTCTGCCTGACCACCTGGAATGACTACTGGGAAACCACACACTTTGAGCCTTCGGTCTGGGGCAACGATGTGCTGCTGAGTCTGAACAAGGAAAAAATGCGCACCTGGAAAGACCAGCCCTTCATCTCACGCACGCCTCAAGTGTTTGTCAGCTACCAACAGGAATTGCGATTGGGGGACCACTGGGAACTGGAATTTGCAAGCCTGCCTTACAATACCAATCAATCGTCGTTCCTGGTCAAAATGCTGGATATGGACAACAATCTGATCGAAGAATCAGACCCGTACCCACTGTCGAAAAACGAAGAAACCATCCATCGCATCAAATACACCAGCCTGGGATTAACCACGCCCCGACGCCTGAAAATCATGGTGAAAGTTCGCGACAATATCAATCCCGGCGACGATAGCGACGGATGGGTACGTCTTTACCCGCTGACCGTTCGCCCTGGGAGCATGCAGTCCATGCGAACCATTCGATTTAATCTCAATCGGATGTATGAAGCTGCAGCGACAACCAAACTCAACGACAACAAAATCACCGCAACTCTCAAATCATGGACATGGACCGGCAAAGCGGATCTCTATCAGAACACGCAATTCATCGCGACAAAGGATATCGCTAAATTCGGTGGCAATGACACCAACGTCACGTTCGACCTCGATGAGGTGGTCCCACAGTATCCCCAGGACATGTACACCGTCCGCTTCTCACGTGACGATGGCATGTTGCTGTGGTCCAATCCCATCCTGGTCAACAATCCCAATGTGGATATGACCACCACGGTCAATTACCCGGTTCTTCAACGTCACACCACTTTCGACAACGCCTGGTTGGGACAGGTTACCGGCTACAATCTCAATGGTGATCCCTATACCATCACCCAACATGCGCTGCCCTTGGCCGAGGTCTTTACCCTGCATCTGCCGATGGATCAACGCAACGGTGTTGACGCAATTGCAGAGATCGGCGGCTGGCATTGGCCATGTCTGATGGGTGCCAGTCACCGTTACGGGAAAGTGGATCAAACCGCGATCCCGCAATGGGTCGATGTCATCGACACCGATTCCAATCAGCGTAAAGCACTGCATTTTGACGGGGGCAATGACCGCATTGCCCTTAAGTCAAGAAGCATGCCCCACGATATGGTCACCGTGGAGATGTGGATCAAGCCGGATCATGCAAACAATGCCATGTACCTGTTCTCAGATCAGAACGGCAATATGAATCTTGGCATCGATGACCAGGGCAGACTTTTTGTCAAAGCCTTCGGACAAATCGCAACCGCAACCCAAACGGTCTCGACAACTGATTGGACCCATGTCTCGGGTAGTTATGATGGGCAGTCCATTCGTTTGAAAATCAACTTCATCGAAGCTGCAACTGTCAGTTATCCTCACCAAAGCCGCGGGTTTAATTCACTGGGATTGATCGGCGGACTGATTGTCGAAGGCAGCAACATGAGCAAGCCGTATCAAGGTTTGATGGCCGGTTTTGCCCTGCGTGCTTTGCCTGACACGTACGGTTTAATGCTTCCGCCAAGTCAATAATTTATAAAGACGTTGCTCATTCTCTTTTCAAATTGCATTTTTTTCACATGGAGTCAACCATGAACACACGCACCAAAGCCTTTACACTCATCGAACTATTGGTGGTGATTTCGATCATCGCCCTGCTGATCTCAATTTTGCTACCAGCATTAAGCAAAGCCCGTGAAGCGGCCAAGAAGGTTAGTTGTCTTTCACAGGTGCGTCAGATCGGAACCTTCGTTCACATTTATGCCAACGACAATAACAGTTGGTTTAAAACCACCGTTGACAATGGTGCGCCGGATGAGAGTTCAGCCATCAGTTCCCTAGTCAAAATGTTCTACCCGACGTACATCAACAAGGGGCAACTCGAAGATTTACTCATGTGCCCCGGTGATGATAAATACCGGCGGTTCAACATGAATCAAAACGCCTTTAAGCGCGTCTCCTACGGTGGGCGCTGGACGGATGATATTCAGTATCGCGAGCCGGCTAAACCTTTTCTCAAGCTTGAAAAGTACAGCGCCAAAGCGATCTTTGCTGACTACTTCCAACGTAGTACACGCAATCATAGTCGCGGTGATTCGACAATTGAACTTAACTTCCTGCGTGGCGATGGTAGTGGCGCGACCTATCGCGACAGACGCGGTGACCTGCCCATCACATCGACGATCTGGGGCGGAGGCTATGTGGCCTATGTCAATGCGTATTTGAATATGGACAAGCAGTAAAACATGAGCTTGGTGTCTATAGTGTTATGACTTGTTTTGAAAAGCAGTTTCTAATTAATTTGCTATGAGTCATCATTTGGGGCTGAAGCCAATTTTGGATTTGATTTACAAGACTGACGCCGATCATGTTTTGAAGCGTTGCGCTAGATCAGTCGGTAGGTTTGCTGTCTGAATTGGCCTGGGGCGTTACCTACAGTTCTTTTGAATGCTTTGGCGAATGCGTATGCGTTTGCATACCCGACTTCCTGGGCGATGGCTTGTAATGTGACTTGCTGATTTCGTAATAGTAATTTGGCTCGGTCAATGCGCATGCGTGTAAGAACCTGACCGGGTGTGCATTGATGTTGTCGGTAGACAACCCGATTAAACTGGGCTTCAGACAAATGCATCAAGCTGGCCAACTCGGGTATGGTCCATGGGTGGGAGAGATTCGCATCCACCTTTGCCCAGAGATCAACCAGTTCGGATTGCTGCTTGGTCGTATGGGCGTCATAGCGTGATCCAAGTCTGCGCTCAAGAATCGTAGCCAGTAATCCAGCAAATAAACTCGCGGCATCCGTCGCATCGGGCTGTGTGGAATTGGTTTCGTCAATCAGCCCCTGCATGAGCATTGGAACACGAAAGGATTGACCTGCGTATCGTTTGTGTGCCGTTTCCAGATGCAGGTGTTGCCAAAGTGATGAGTCTGCGACATTAAACCAGTAAAATTCAAAAACGCCCTTGTTATCAATCCAGTAACGACAGCTTTGCCTTGCAGGGAATATCCACAACTCTCCTTTTTTGATTTGTGTGGTTGGTTGATCAGCTAGCTGCAGCTTGGCTTTGCCGCGGACGGCATAAATCATTTGGTGATAGCTGGGAGAGAGCTCGCTATGTTGCATTGGCCCGCACCAGTGGGCAAGACCCGCTAGCTCGACGTGGCGATCTCGAAGCTGCTTTGTCGCTGGATGATCCAGGGGTAATAGACGTTGCCAGGATTGAGGGGGGGATTGAGGCATGAGAGTTTCAGACATCATCTTGCGGGTTTTAGTCATTTCCCTTCAAACACTGATGGCTATCATAAGTAAGCAAAACATGACAAGCAATGGCAATGTTGTCATTGGCGGGATATGTCATTGGCACAATGGAGTCATATCGCTCAAAGCGATTGAATAAGCATGCAGTTAAACCAGGGAAATAAACGCCCCAATATTCTTTGGATTTGTACCGATCAACAACGATGGGATACGTTGGGATGTTATGGCAATTCATGGGTGCACACGCCCAATCTCGATGCGTTGGCCGCTAATAGCGCCCAGTTTGATTTTGCATTTTGCCAAAGCCCGATCTGTACACCTAGCCGTAGCAGCTTTTTGTCAGGGCGATATCCGCGTACCACGCGCTGCAGGCAAAATGGACAATCCATCCCGGCAGATGAAATCCTTGTGACAAAAATGCTTGCCGATTCGGGCTATCATGGCGGGTTGGCTGGCAAGTTACATATCTCTGCATGTGAACCACCCATTTGTCCCATGGAAGGTGAGCCACGTATTGATGATGGTTATGCCGAGTTTAACTGGTCACATGATCACCGGCCGATATGGCCTGCCAACGCGTATGGCAATTGGCTTAAACAACGTGGGAAAACCTATCAAACACCCGCTATTTCACAATCACGTTATGTACAAGCCGGAATGCCCGAAGAAGATCATCAGACGACGTGGTGTGTCGAAAAAGCATCAGAGTTTATTTGGCGTCGTTCCTGCAGAACGCAGCCGTGGTTCTTCAGTCTCAATCTGTTTGACCCACATCATCCGTTCGATCCACCAGCAGAATATCTGAAGCGTTATTTGGATCGGCTTGATGAAATACCCTTGCCGAATTTTGAAAAAGAACAGTTGCAGGACCGTCCGCTTTGGCAGCAACTCGACCATCAGAATGCCTACAATGCCAAAGGTAGTTTCCCGTACCCGCAAATGACTGATACTGATCATCGTTTGGTGCGTGCGGCCTATTGGGCCATGATTGATTTGATTGACGTTCAACTTGGCCGATTGTTCCAGACGCTTCGCGATACAGGGCAATGGGAGAATACGTTAATCATTTTCATGTCCGACCATGGTGAAATGCTTGGTGATCATGGCATTTATCTCAAGGGGCCATATTGTTACGAAGAAGCAGTACGTGTGCCGTTATTGATGCACATGCCAGGGCAGATTAAAGCAGGGCGGCGGGATCAGTTGGTGGAACTCACCGATCTAGCCCCGACACTTTTGGACATCGCTGGTATGCAGCCACATCCAGGGATGCATGGCAAGTCGCTTATGCCGGTGTTGACTGATGCCAACCAGGCCCATCGTGATGACGTGTACTGTGAGTATCACAACACGCTCGTATCGCATCGTAATCCAACTGCACATGTCACCATGTTACGTAACACCACGCATAAGCTTGTGGTTGCGCATGGTCAGAATACGGGTGAACTTTATGATCTAACTAACGATCCAAAGGAGCAGGTTAATCTTTGGCTTGATTCGGAAGCACAGGTTGTAAAGATGCAAATGCTCGAACGCTTATGTGATCGTATGGCATGGACCGTCGATCCTCTTCCACAACGTCTGGCCAATTGGTAAGAGATGGAGATAGGTTGATGTCTAAAACACTCAGCGAAATTCGTATACGTGACCCGTTTGTTTTGCCGATGGGTAGTGAGAATAAATACTACCTTTTCGGGACAACGCATATCAATCGTCAATTCGGCCCGCAGGGATTTGATTGCTACACAAGCTCAGATCTTGAAAGTTGGGATGGACCATTCCCGGCTTGGCGTCCTGAACCTGATATGGAGTACGTCGATTTCTGGGCGCCGGAAGTCTATGAAGTGGATGGCAGTTTTTATATGTTTGCCACGCTCAAGACGCTTGAAGGTTTTCGACATAGCCGCTGTTTTAAGGCAACTTCACCCACAGGCCCTTATCATCTCCACGGCCAAACCTTGACACCTTCGCATTGGGCGTGTCTTGATGCCACGTTGTTTATTGATCCGCAGAACCAGCCATGGGTGATCTACTGTCACGAGTGGAAGCAGTGCTTTGACGGTGGGATGTATGCTCAACGTTTGTCGGATGAATTGGATCAGCCCATCGGACGTCCCGTCTATTTGTTCAGTGCGTCAGAAGCGCCATGGACGATTCATTCGGCAAATGGTCCTGAGCCGGATCGATTTCCTGTCTACGTGACCGATGGGCCGTTTATTCATCGAACCCAGTCAGGCACACTGCTGATGCTATGGTCCAGCTGTGGCCAAAAAGGCTATGCCATGGGCCTGGCTAGAAGTATGAGTGGTGACATTGCCGGGCCATGGGAACATATTGAAAAACCAGTCTGGCTAGAAGACGGCGGCCATGGCATGTTGTTCCGAACATTTGAAGATAAGCTGCAATTGGCAATCCATGTTCCAAACAAAGCGCCTGATGAACGGCCGCACTTCTTTGAAGTCCGCGAACAGAACGACGAGCTTGTGATGCAAAAACAAGCAATTACAGGCGAATCCTGCGTATAAAGTATCAATCTATTTGTACAAGAATTAGTTAATAGCAATGCATATTCACGATCAATTAAACTGGCAACGTCTGACACCGGATACTGGACATCACTTTTTCGGCTATTACGATCGATGTGCCTGGAATCACGATAACAGTAAGCATTTGTGCTTATCAGTTGAGCAATGTGAGAGATTACCAATGGCCGGTGAAACCGCCACCATTGGATATGTTGACCGCAATGCGGATATGTCGTTTATACCTGTTGCTAAGACACGTGCGTGGTGTCACCAGCAGGGCGCAATGACATTGTGGCTTAAACACCTTGAGGATGCCTTTGTTTATAACGACTTTGATTTGAATACGAATCGACTGGTGTCACGTATTCATCATGTCGAACGTGGTTTGATTGGTAGCTATGATCACCCTATCTATACGATTTCACCTGATGGGCAGTGGGGTGTAACACTGAATTTTTCGAGAATACCCCGTCGTGGATACTCCTATGCCGATGCAACACTCAGCATGCAAATGCATCCAGATTTAGATAATGATGGCTTTCATCTAATCAATATGAAAACCGGCAAGTCGCATCTGCTTCTCAGTTATCGCCAGATCATAGCCAAGCATCCAATGCCCTATGAATTGGATGAGCTGTATTGGTGGCTAAATCATGCCATATTCAATTGTGATTCGAGCAAATTACTGTTTCTATTTAGAACTTGTACTGACCCGAAAATATGTGACACGTGGAAGACTCACATGTACACGGTCAATCTGGATGGTACCGATTTAGTGTGTTCTCTGCCGGATTTTTACTGGCATCAAATGATCACCCATCAGATTTGGGGGCGGACACCCAATGAGATTCTGGTTGATGCGAATTGGCGTCGTCAAGGTGCCGAGTATGTTGTCTATGACAACCGTATCAGGCCTTTACAGGCAACTCGTCTTTCTGCTGGTCTTGGCAATATGGGACATCTGGTGTTTTCCCCGGACGGCCAATGGTTGCTGGCCGACACGTATCCTGTCGATGGCATACAAACACTTGCAATTGTTCAAGTCGCGACGGGCCAATGCACAGTGATCGGGAAATTCAAACATGTTCAGGCTGTGGGCACTATAGTCGATGTACGATGTGATCTGCACCCCAAATGGTCATCGGATGGCAAACTAATTACTATCGATTCGATTCACGAAGGCTATCGAGCGATTTACCTTATGAGATTTGCTGATGTCTTGAAGCTATGCACACAATAGATGATGTTGTAGCGGCGCAGCGGATTGTTGCGCTGGTTCGGCGAGTTTTACAAGTTTCAAACACACCCAATTCAGCTTAATCCAGTTAAAAAACACGTAACGCTTACGTAACATCATTCACATCTCCATGTGTGGTTCGTAGATATGTGGATTTTGATAGTGTTCTCTGGCCGTAGCGGCGAAGAAGATTGTCACTTGATAATTGTTGGGTTTGTGATGCGATTCAAACCCTTTGATTCATGATCATAGTTCATGTAGCGGCGCAACGGACTGTTGCGCTGGTCCAACCTGATATCTCCATCTTGCAGTTGCCTGATTATCCTTAATTCTGTTCAGAAAGCACTTAAGGCGCATACGACTACATAAGCAATTGCTCGCTTTGTTCAGTAGGTGTGCGGGTTCTGATCGGGTTCTTACGCAGCAAGACGGTGCACGGTAATTTTG
>DLCK01000055.1 GCA_002480565.1 Phycisphaerales bacterium UBA7800
TTAGGGATTAGGGATTAGGGATTAGGGATTAGGGATTAGGGATTAGGGATCAGAATCATTTTATAAAACCGCTTGCGGTTTAGCGCTGCAACGCTCGTTTAAAAACCACAACGTCTCCGCGAAATACAAACACGTTGAATACTTGTATCCCTAGATCACGTGAAAGCGTCATCCATCTTCCGGGAGTGCTAAACCGCAAGCGGTTTGGAATCCTGATTAAAACAACGACACGTCTTCATCGATCAAGCCAACCTTGCGCGCTTCGGAAGATAGTTTTTCCAACGCCTGTTGACCCACTTGGCCAAGGTCATACGTTGTCTGATTGACGTACAGCTTCACATGTTCCCACAACACCTCGTCGGTGAATTCCTGGGCGTATTGCTTCATGACCTTTGTCGCCAACTGCGGGTGGGTCTTGGCATGATCCATTGACCGTCGCACCGCATCAACGATCCGCTTTGCCATCGCATCACCAAGAGACCGACGGATAATCAGGCCGCCAAGAGGCAGCGGTTGAGCCATCTGCGTTTCCCAGAGATTGCCCAGGTCCATCGCCATGGCTAAACCTTGCTGCTGGTAGGTGAATCGTCCTTCGTGTATCACCACGCCGTAGTCGGCTTCCCCGTTTATCAATGCAGGCATGATGTCGCTGAAGACCACCTGCTGAGGTTCGGGCCCCTTGGGGACAAGTAGCTTGTAGAGCAGCGTTGCCGTCGTCCATTGACCGGGACACAACACACGGTCACCAGCTTGGGGTGAACGTGTGGCAAGCTGCTCATTGGCTGCCAACATCAGCGGCCCAACACCGTAACCCAATGCCGCCCCCACCGGCAAAACGCGGTACGCATCTGCCAACTTCAAGGCAGCATGAAAACTCACTTTCGCCAAGTCATATTCACCTGCCAAAGCGTGATCGTTTAACGCCTGAATATCCTCAAGCACAAACGACATCGCAGGCACATCACCAATGCACTGCTCAAGCAGACCGCTGAATGTGTACGTGTCGTTGGGGCAGGTGGAGATACCGATTTTCAAAACTTGCTCAGTCATCCCAACACCTTGTTGAGAATCGTACGGACTGCGTATCCCATTTTTTCAAACTCCCAATGCGCGTGATTGCGATCACCTGCGATATTGCACACACCACGCACTGACGCAAAAGGAATGTTAAGCATCGAACAGGCCAGAGCAGCGGAGTAACCTTCCATCTCCTCGATGAGCATGTCGTTAAACCAGTCATGCCGCGAGGATGCTTCTTCCAGATCACCAGAGGCAGACATCACGCTCAGCGAGTCCACCAACTTGATACCCGGCACATCGGGAACCCAAGTTGCAGGAATGTAATCCTCAGCATCCACAAGCTGTTTGATAACCGTCTGTGAATAGCTGCGAATCTGCCCATCTTCGGTAAAACCAAATCCATATTGGTGAAAACCGCGACAGATCACAGCCTGCCCGACTTTCACCTGCTCTGGATCATAGGTGCCTGCTAATCCAGCAACGATACAACGGTCAAATTGATCGAGCATCAACATGCGAGTTGTCTGAATCCCAGCAAGTAATTGCCCAAGACCGCAGTTGGCCACGACGACATTTTCCCACGGGAACGTGTCCGGATACTCGTTGCCAAAAATCTGTTTCATGTCCATCCGTGTGGGGATGAGTAACAAGGTCTGCATGAAAACTCCGTCTATGGAAGGTATAGCGAATGACAATCAAGTGTTGCGACCGGATCAAGTAAGCAATACCTGCACCGCATTGACATGCGGTGCTCCAATTACTTGTCTTGCCTAATCCCTAATCACTACTCCCTAATCACTAACCTTTATGAATCAAACTCAACACGCGAATCAACTCCGCGACACTCCAGGCCTGAGCCATGCATCCCACGGGGCGATGCGGCGACTGGGCTTCGTGGATTTCGTACAACTGGCCGATGCCCTTGTCCTTCATGAAGTTCAGTAAGGGTGACACCGCAGCCAACGCTTCGGTCTTGGACTCATCACTGAATTTACCCACACGCAACACGGCTTCGGCGTAAGGTCCCATCAGCCACGGCCAGATCGTCCCCTGGTGATAGGCTTTATCACGATGAAACTGCTCGCCGGTGTATTGGGCATGATAATGCGGGTCGGTTTCGGGGAGCGTGCGAAGACCATAACGCGTCAGCAAGTGATCGCGCACGCAACTGAGTACCTTCTTCTGACGGACCTGTGGCAACGGGGAGTAAGGCAAGGAAGCTGCGAAAATCTGGTTGGGTCTGACCGCACGATCCGCATGTTCTTCGTTACCTGCATCGGTGAGCCAGACATGATCGCGCAATGCGTCACGGTCTTCATCCCAGAATGTTTTGACATACGCACGCTTGATGCGTTGAGTGAGTTTAGTGTAATGAGCTGAGGCCTGTTTGTCGGTCGTCTTTAAACGTTCAGCGGTCTGCGCCAGACCACAGTACCAAAGCGCGTTGATCTCCACGGCCTTGCCTTGTCGGGGGGTGAAGATCACGTCGTTGCACTTGGCATCCATCCACGTCAACTGCGTGCGTTCGTTGCCTGCATAAATCATGCCATCGCCTGCCATGCGGACATCTGAGCCGGCACCTTTGATGTAACCTTCGATGATGCTCTTGACCGCAGCACAAAGCCATTCGTCCCAACTCTTGGTATCTTCGGTGGCATCCATATACGCATGCGCAGCCTGGATAAACCAAAGCGCCGCATCGACACTGTTGTAATGAGCTGACGATTCATCGCTGGAGTAATCATCAAAGCGATTGGGGACAAGCCCATCCTTGATCACCGAAGCAAAGGCGGCAAGCGTATCCCGAGCCGCATCATAGCGTCCGGTGCAAAGCATCAGACCCGGCAGCGCGATGAACGTATCACGTCCCCAATCCGCAAACCACGGATAACCTGCGAGAATGGTTTTAAGCGACCGCTTACCCACGGTGCGATCCACGACAAAGTCGTCCGCTGCCATGGCGAGCATCGCGGCATCCTTACCAACCTTGTCCTTGAGTGCTTTACGCATGGGCTTGAGATGCTTGGCACGCGTGGTTTTAACTTCAGGCATCGCACCGAGACTGACGGTCAGTTCATAGGTGTTAACCTTGCCTGGCAGCACATCCACGGTGAAGTGTCCGGGCAGGAAGTAGTCTTCCTTGCAACCCTGGCCACGTTCGGCATCCATCGGATACCCGATACCGTACCACCATTCACACTTGGTGTTGAAGGTACTTCCTTCACATGCAAAGTGGATGTCGTTACCGTCACGGGAGACAACGGCAGTGCCAGCATGGCCTTGGACTTCAAACGCATCAACCTTGTCACAAAGTGCATGAAAGTCGCGCATGGTCATCATCGGATGCAGATTCAATTTGGCCGACTCATCGTCAGCAAGACCTGCTACGGTGTAGCGAATGGTGGCTGCCTGAACGTTTTGATGCAGTTCCACTTCACGGATGAATTGGATGTGATTGAACATGTAGACCCAGCTGATGGTCACCCCCCGATCAAATCGCCGGAGCATGGCATGACCTTCAGGATTGGGCGCGTAGGAACCATCTTCCTGTTGGAAGTTACAGCTTGAGAAGACGACCGATCGCGTGCCGATGGGACTGGTGAGCATCAGGTTTTCGAACATCTGGTTCACAGCCACGATGCGTCCGACGGGCGGATGGGTCGTGGGTACAAAAAGTCCGTGGTATCGGCGTCCGTTGATGCCCGGCAGCGTCCCCATGCTGTAGGCGCCCGTGCCGTTGGTTAACAGCCATTCGCGGTGCAGATGTTCAAGTTCATCCCCTGCGAGGCTGACGGTATGTGTATGCCAGTTTTTATCCATGACAACACTTTACCAAGACCGGCGAAAATGAGTAGGGGTATTGGACAATGCAAATGGAAATATCACGGAGTTTGGGATCCGGTAACGGGTAGGCTCTTGCGAATACGATTCATTGGCAAGATCTGCCAGACCGTTTGGATTGCCTGAATCAATGGGCTGTCAGATTGGATCAGGGGAATGAAGCTTCAAAGGCACTCTCTGGATTATGTCGATCCAGGGAGCCGGACACTTCTTCTTTGACACTGTAAAGGTAACCCAACGGTTCATCACCAAAGCGGGTGAATCGCAGGCCAGGTTTACTGCTTATGGGGAAGGGTTTGCCAAGTCGTTCAACGGGGATGCGTTGATTTTTTTCATCAAATGCAACCATGATATAGGGATCAAACGCATCTTTGTGGTTGTACTTGACGACGACCGCAAAGGTATTGTCATTGAGCATGATCTTCGAGCCGATGGGGAATGGCTGGATCAACCCGCGGAAGACTCGCATCAACGACGGATCATAAAATCGTCGACATGGGCCAAGTGACATTTCCCAAAGCACCTTCGCAGGCGTCTTGGCTTTCTTAAAAATATGATCGGCAGTGGCGGCATCAAATGAGTCGCAAATACGGACGATACGGGTAAACACATGAAGCTTTGCTGCAGGGATACCACGTGGGTAGCCGTTGCCATCATAATTTTCATGATGCGTTCGCACGATCATCCGCGCCGTCGCTGAGATACTGTCAGGCAACATATCCGCGCCGACATTCGGATGCTCATAGAGCATTTCTTTTTCGTCTCTGGTCAGTTCGCCTTCTTTTTGGAAGATGCTGCGAATGGGGTACATCCCAAGATCCATGAACATCGCGCCCAGCCCAAGGGATTTAAGGTCCATCGCTTTATCCGGCGACAAGGTCTTGGCAGCGGTCTGACGCATGCGTTCTTTGACCACATAATCGCGCACCGCATTGCCCAGCACGAGACTCAGGTAAAACACATTGCCGGTGTGTTCAGAAAGATAGCCATCCGAATCCAGACTGCGACTAATCAACGCCGAGGAGACCGGGTTGTCACGGATGTATCCCATCACTTCATTGACCGAGTCTGCCATGGCTTTGAAGTTGATCTTGGATGCATCGGTGCGTTTGTTGAAACGACCTTGGACATGCTCCATGGATTTGACGATTTTTTTCTGAGCTTCCTTGGCCACCGTGCGTTCGTGTTTGTCATCTTCAAAGTCGACAACTTCATCAAGGACCGGATCGCCAACAGTCAGTCCGACATTGGGGAATCGCCGACGGACAGCTCGAATATCAGCAGGACTGAGGACTTTGCCAGCCGGGAGCATGACCATGCCATTGAAAATCAATGCATCGCCAAGGCGCATTCCTTCCTGCAATTCATCCGTTCTTAAGACCAAGGGCATACTGATATTTCCACTATGTAGACAGAGTGTTTAGATCAGTATCGGATTGTTACTTATGGGAATTGATCCAGTCGTGCGATCAAAAATCAAAATAGGTGTTATTACAAAATATTATCGGATGCCACATTACCATACGACATCGACACGCTGGATAAACTTGACGCCGATGCGGTATTGCAAACCGACTTCCTGATGGCAGTATCGGACTTTACCGATGACGCAGCGGTCTTTTTCCAAATGGGGCATGCACGCGAGGACTGCAGTATTGCGGTTCATTGGAGACTTACTCAGATAGCTGAATCCCCCCACGCCCAGATCATGTGTGATCACATCATATTCTTTGTA
The DNA here is from genome assembly GCA_002480565.1 of Phycisphaerales bacterium UBA7800. Classification (GTDB taxonomy): domain Bacteria; phylum Planctomycetota; class Phycisphaerae; order Phycisphaerales; family Phycisphaeraceae; genus UBA7800. The sequence continues at coordinate 5,597 of DLCK01000055.1, forward strand.
TGGGTCATTGACTTGTTCGGTGAGTTGCACACGCAGGAGTAAATTCACCCGCCAATCAAAACGACGATGCGTGCGTCGCTGATCGCGAATATCCGTAGAGTTTTCGGGTAGCCCCAACTTCTCTGCCATAACCCGTTGAACTGGCATAATACCTCCCCGTCAGAATTGACGACACAGACAAGATGTCTCAACTATCGGTAATAAAGAGTCTTAATGCCACTGATCGTGGCTAAATTATCTTTGGTACAATCACTTGACACTATTGTTAACCTGCACAACTGTTATCCCGGACAAAGTCTCTCTATATTGACATGCGCGAATTTGACCTGCTTAATCACATTTACCAGTCCAATGGCAAGCTGCCTGACGCGGTGACCATTGCGCCCGGCGATGACATGGGTGCGATTCGGATTGACGATGACACCGTCCTGGCAGCAGTCGACCAACTCATTGACCAAGTGCATGTGGACCTCAAGTCCCATTCGCTCCAACAAGTCGGCCGCAAAGCAGTCACGCGCAATCTCTCGGATATCGCGGCGATGGCTGCCAAACCGTTATGCGCCCTGGCGACCGCTGCCCTGCCACGCGACTTTGGCAAAGCACGCAGTGACGAACTCTTTGCAGCCATGCGCGATACCGCAGCCCAATACCAATGCCCGCTTATCGGCGGTGATGTCTCCATCTGGGATGGGCCATTACATTTAACTGTCACCGTGCTGGCAACCCCCGCAGGGATCGAGCCAGTCAAACGCAGTGGCGGCAAGGTCGGCGATGTCATCTGCGTCACCGGGCAGTTAGGTAAAAGCTATCCGACAGATCATCATTTGAACTTTGAACCACGCTTGGAAATCGCCCGCGCGATAGCCGAGTATCCAGCCACTCGACCGCATTGCATGATCGACATCTCCGACGGACTGGCACGTGATCTTGGACACCTCTGCGAGATGAGCAACACCAGTGCGGTGATTGAACAAAGCAAACTCCCCTGCCGAAATGGAGCAACCTGGCAGCAAGCCGTTGGCGATGGCGAGGATTACGAGTTACTCTTTGCCACCGATCATGCAGCCATCGGAAGCCCCGGCACATGGGACGTCCTGGGCGTCCCCATCACCGTCATCGGCCGAATGATCGCAAGTGAAGACAAGCCAAGCGTAACGATCAAGCTCGAAAACGGACAACAACTTGATCTAAGTAACCGAGGCTGGGAACATCAGTGAGTACAGACGTGTTTTATGAACAAACCTTCATGGCTGAACCACAGAGTCACAGAGGCACAGAGCAATACAAAAAATTCTCTGCCTTGATACTCTGTGTCTCTGTGACTCTGTGGTAAAGACAATAAACAAAATTTGACCCTAAAACTTCAAACAACCGGAATCGACCGTGACCGATACATTCCAAATCATAAGCACATCTGTCGAACAGACCATCGCATTAGGCGAGGCGTTAGCAACCTGTCTGTGCGAAGGCGACTGGGTGACACTCGACGGTGAACTCGGGGCTGGCAAAACCCACCTGATCCGTGGTATCGCGCAAGGTATGGGCGCAGACGGCCACGCGGTGGCAAGTCCGACCTTTGTCCTCATGCACGAGTATGAGCCGGAGGACTTGGACAAACCGCTGCTGATCCACATTGATGCCTACCGGCTTGAGAATCCGCGTGATTTGCTTAATCTGGGGTTTGAAGATGTGGCTGACGAGTCGGTGATCCTCATCGAATGGGCTTCCAAAGTCGCCAAGGTCCTGCCCGAAAATCGACTGCAAATTGATCTGCAACATGAAACCGACACCACCCGGCAGATCACCTTCACCGGATACGGCAACATCAACCAACGTATCGCAGACATTCAATCAGCGACACGCAGTGTCGCAGCTATGGGATCAGACAATCGTGAGTGAAACCAAAAAGAAAAAATCGACCATCAAATGCCCCACCTGTGAAACTGCAGTCGAGCAGGACAATGCCACCTTCCCCTTCTGTTCCAAGCAGTGTCAGATGGTGGATTTGAATAAATGGTTCGGCGGTGATTACAAAATCAGTCGCCCAATCGAGCAGGCGGATCTTGATGAGGTGTAGATGAATCGGTCTGCACATGATTGCCAGACTTGATGCGTCGCAACAAGAAGCGACAAAGCCCTTTTGCTCCCTTGAGAAGATACAACGCGAAAACGATCCGAATCCCGCTGATGATCAGTTGTATGATTGGTAAGCTTATCCACTGATGCGTACGGACACTTGAATTTGAGTGCCCCGTCCACATGCGTGACACGATTGTCACAACTTTGGAAATATCATCGATCAACAAGTATATTCCCAATAGCATACACCCGATGGTCATCAACTCGAATAAACCAATACCGGCTTCCGAAAGCTCAAGTGTTTTATCCTGTTTCCCATCCATCCACTTGGCAATCAAGCCGGATTTAAACCACAGAAAACAGGCCACCGCAATGCAGATCAATTGCGGCATAAAATTAATCAGTAAAGCAATAACATCTGATGTATGTAGGCGTGGCGATGTCGGAGACATTCCCATCCCGATAACCATACGTACAATGATGCCTGAACCATCAAACAAGTGTAGAGCTATATTGACCCATAGGTACAACGACAGAACTTTGCAGGACAGTTCAGCTACATCTCGTCGTTTCATTTGGCTTCCCCTGGAATTAATTCTTTGATGATTAACCTTCTGACTCTTCAGGCTCGTCCTTCACGTCACCGCACAAACCATAAATCACAAACTGGTGACTGACCGGTTCGAAGTTGTTTTCCTTGCAAATGCGTTCGCGCAGCGCTTTGAGTTCCGGAGCATCGAAGGGGATGATCGTGTTGGTTTCCATGCAGACCAGATAGGCTTGCGGGTCTTTGCCATAGGTGAGTTGGTAGTGTGCCTGCTTCGAGTCGATGAGGACTTCGCGGATGATCTTGGCTTCGAGCAGGTGTTTGAGGGTGCGATAGATGGTTGCCTTGCTCACGCGAACGTTGCCATCACGCATTTCATAAAGCAACTGCTCAGCTTCGAAGACTTCTTCCTTGGCTAAGACGGCATCGAGAATCTTGGCACGCTCGGGCGTGAACTTGAGTCCCTGCTTCTTGAGGAAACGCCTGAAAATCGAGCAGGCGGGAACATACATCGCCTCCTCGGAACCGACTTGTGATATGGGTTGGATTGGAGTCATACAGATATTTTACGCTTTTTTGGCTGTGACGTGTATTGAAGTAACCAAATACATTATAAACCTTATGGATGAACCACAGAGGCAAAGTGACACAGAGAATTTACATAAATTTTTTTTATTGTCTTTGCTCTGTGTCTCTGTGACTCTGTGGCAAAAGCCAACCACTGCTGGCACACCCTCCCGCCAACTGCTATCTTGTGGGGCTGTAACAGACTTTAAACGCAAGGAAAACAACGTGTCCAACGCCCCAATCCGTATCGGCATGATCGGTCTTGGAACCGTCGGCTCAGGTGTCGCCAAACTCCTCAAAGCCAACGCCCAGCAATATTCCTCACGTACCGGACAAACGATCCAGATCGTCAGCGTCCTGGTGCGCAATCTCGATAAAGCCAAAGCAACCGGCTTGGTCGACGAGGCCATTCTGACCAACGACGCGGACACCTTCTTTGCACAGGACATGGATGTCGTTCTGGAAGTCGCAGGCGGCGTGGAAGTGGCGGGCGATTTTGTCCGTCGCGCGATTGAAAATAACTGTCATGTCGTCACTGCCAACAAAGCACTCCTCGCAGCCCAAGGCCCTGACCTCTACAGCCTGGCGAAACAACACAACGTGAGTATCGCGTTTGAAGCCTCCTGCGGCGGTGGTATCCCACTGGTCACCGCATTGTCGTTTGGCCTGATGTCCAACCGCATTGATTCACTGTACGGCATCCTCAACGGCACGTGTAACTACATCCTCACGGAGATGACCCAAAAGGGTAAAACCTACACCGACGCACTGGTCGAAGCCAAGGAGTTGGGCTATGCCGAAGCCGATGAAACACTCGATGTCTCCGGCGCCGATGCAGCTCAGAAACTCGTTGTCCTTTCAAGCTTAGCCTTTGATGTAAAGGTCACCGAAGACCAGATCACCTGCAAAGGCATCGACACGCTGGACCTCTCGGATGTGAACTTTGGCAGTGAGATGGGTTACGAAATCAAACTCCTTGCGATGGCTCAGCAGACCGACAAAGGTCTGAGTCTTCGCACCATGCCTTGCTTTATCCACAAGGACACGCAACTTGCCCAGGTCGACAGTTCGTTTAACGCGCTGTCCGTCTATGGTTCAGCCACCGGACACACGTTTTACTACGGACGTGGTGCAGGCGAATTCCCCACGGCTTCGGCAGTGGTCAGCGATTTACTGAACATCGTCAGCGGCTGGTATCCCAAGGCATTTGAGCAGATGAACATCTGGCCGGTGAATCATCCTGATGTGCAGTTGGCTGATCCGGATGAATTGGTCGGTCGCTATTACCTGCGTACAGATGTCAAGGATATCCCAGGCGTGATGGCTAAACTCACCAGCGCTTTGGGCAATGCCAACATCAGTATCAACGCGGTCATGCAACACGAAACCGAAGACACCGAAACTGCCCCGGTGGTGATCCTCACCCACGAAGCGCGTCAAGGTGATATCCAAACCGCTCTTGATGAAATCGCAGCATTGCCCCACACCGTGGGTCAGCCGGTGATCCTCCCCATCGTCGATTTCCCCGAAGGGTAATGGGATTAGGGATTAGGGATTAGG
>DLCK01000052.1:0-22437 GCA_002480565.1 Phycisphaerales bacterium UBA7800
TCAGCCGGTAGTGGTTCAGTTGGTGGTATTGTCAACGGCAAGAATCCGACCGCCTTCGGGAAGGCGATCCTCGAACAACGATAGCAATTGGATGCAGCGGTTTGGTATTTAGCCGCAACACTTGTGATACGCAAGGTAGCGATGAATCAACTTGGGATACATGTTGCAAGTGGCCAGAAGTATTGTGCCTTGAAATCAAACAGAATCATTTTTTGAAGTTGGAATTTTATATGTCAGAAATCAAATGGATGCAGGATGGGCCCTTCGGCGTGATGGTGCATTACATCAAAGGCGTCCAGCCGCGAAGTGGTAAACTCAATCCAGATTTTAATGCGATGGTTGAGCAGTTTGATGTGTCACGGTTGATTCAGCAGGTTGCCCAGACCGGGGCCAAGTGGTTGTTCTTTACCTTTGGGCAGAACACTGGTTTTTATTGCAGTCCCAATGCCTATCTTGAATCACTGATTCCTGGTTGCTGTTCCAGGCGGGACTTGATGGGGGAGGTTGCCGACGCCGCACATGCCCATGGGCTGAAGCTCATCGCCTATCTGCCAGCCGAGATTGATTTGCAAACCGATGCCTTCCGCAGCGCCTTGGCATGGGATAGCAGTGGCCCGGGCAAGCAGGAATTCCAAAAGCGTTACATGCGCGTGATTGCCGATTGGTCATTGCGACTTGGCAATCGTATTGACGGTTGGTTTTTTGACGGCTGTTATGATGCGAAGGACAAAGGCTTCATGCGAACTCACGATTGGGACAATGCGCGCTTTGATCCTCAGCTATGGGCGGAGGCTTTGCGTGCAGGGAATCCCGATGCAGTCTTCACCATGAATGCTGGCGTGGGATATCTGCATTCGGTATTGCCCAATCAGGATTTTATCAGTGGTGAGTTTAATGATTTAAGTTTCGTGCCTGACGGGCCAACAAGCTTTGGCATGCAGAACCAGGTACTCACATGGTTGGATTGTCGCTGGTTGCACACCGAAAGTCCTGGGCCAATACCCCCTCCACGTTTTACCGACCAACAGCTCTTCACCTACGTCGAACAGCACCGGCGTGTCGGTAGCGCAGTGACACTGAATATTGGCATCTACGAAGACGGGCAGTTATCTCAACCGAGTCTTAAGCAATTAAAGCGACTTGATGCTTACCTGGCGCAAACCTGCGTGTAATGCCAGGCTTCGGGGAATCACGCTCGGGGCGATGCAGCAATTTGATGTGTCATTGGGTATGATGTTGCCAACCTCAACCCTTAACCCCGGGAGTCCCGATCATGAATGACTGGAATTTAAATCTCGCTGAAGAAGCACTTGTACCTGCTGCTCAAGCCCCTGCCCAAGCCCGTGCCATATTTATCCGCAAGACCTATGTCCATCTACTCTTTGCAGTGCTGGCATTTGTCGGGTTGGAAACATTGGTACAGATGACACCTGCAGCTCAGATGATGACCCAAACCATTTTGGGAGCAGGTCGATTTGGATATCTGATTTTCATCTTGATGTTTGTTGGCGTGAGTTGGGTGGCTAATAGTTGGGCACGATCTGCTGTTTCGTTGAGCCGTCAGTACATGGGGCTTAGCCTGTATGTGTTGGCTGAGGTGGTGGTCTTTGCCCCGTTGCTGTTTATTGCCAACGTCTATTATGAAGGTGTCATTCAGGATGCTGCGATTTTCACCATGATCCTCTTTGCCGGACTCACGGCAGTGGTCTTTCTCACAGGTAAGGACTTCTCATTCCTCGGCGGTATTCTTGGAATCGGCATGATCGCTGCGGTGGGCTTTATCGTGATGTCGATTATCTTTGGCTTTAATCTGCCGATGCTCTTTACCTGCTTGATGATCGTGTTGGCTTGTGGATACATTTTGTATGAAACATCCAACGTGCTGCACGTCTACAACACCAAACAACATGTCGCAGCATCTTTGGCCTTGTTTGCTGCCGTGGCGTTGTTGTTCTGGTATCTGTTGCAACTGTTCATGAGACGCGATTGAACCACAGGTTGATTCGACGGATAAACAACATAAAGAAAAAGGTGCCCGACATGTGGCACCTTTTTTAATTGGGGACGCATCACACTGATGAACTCATCGGCGAGGCGGTGGCATGCGCCCCTCAGGTGGACGGCGACGTTGTGAATCATGACTGCCACCGGGACCACCCATTGCACTTAGTGATGGCTTGGGCAGGGCGTCAGTGCTGGGCGTGGCTGTGGACACCTCGTCGGGATTGATGTTCCTAACGACGCGGACATAGTTGTAGATTCGGATGTCGTCACCTTGTGGCCCACGTCCTTCGCTGAATCGACTTGCACTGCCGGACTTTGGATCGCTACGCTGAGCGCCGGCACCATGGACGTTCATCCACTGCTTGGCCTGACTGCTGCGTGGTGGAGCAAAGTTGCCCATGGCTTGCCCGAATGCGACATAGACTGCCTGGTCATATGAAGGCCCGTCATAATGCGTGGTGCTGGTCCAGAAGTAGGATTCGGTTTTAGTGATCTCAAAAATCGGATCAATCGCAGCACCGCGCTTTGTGCGATCCGTTGCGTCAGGAGCACGGGAGTAGTCCACGATGCTTTGCAATTCCTTGGCATTGGGCAGACGCCAATCACTGTATCCAGCCAGTCGTTGGTTTTCTGCGTAACTCAATGCACTTTGCCAGTTCATTGTTCGATTGGAATCGACTTTCGCCCACATCAAGCCGGTTGCTTGGTCGGAGATGGTGTTGTCGTTGTTGTCGACGAATTGGTTTTTCCCATAGTCTGGATTGCTGCGCACATAGCGGACGAATCGTTTGAATCGACTGATGGGATAGCCTTTGATTCGCCCGTCTGCGAAGTTCACGCCGAAGACGGTGGGGTTATTGCCCATAGTGGTGCCGACATATTTTGTCGCTGAGAGGAATTGTGCATCGATGATACGGTTGCTGCTGTTTTTATTGCCCCATTTAAAGTCGAAATATTGCGTGTCGATGTAGGGGACTGGTGTTTTGCGTGCAACTGAACCATTGAAGTCCATCAGCGAATAAAGCTCTTTGATGGTAGGCAGTCGCCAGTCCGAGTGTCCGGCTGTGCGAATGGATGACGCTCGACTTTCTGCCTGATTTAATGTCATGTTTTCGTGAATACCTTTTTCCCACATCAGGCCGGTATTTAAATCGGTGATGGTGCCATCGTTGTTGTTTTGATAGCGGGGCGGGTTGGAGGTGTACTGAGCATCTTGACCGTAAAAGGATTGGTTTTGTGTTGGGATGCTTTTGAGTTGGCTGCGATTGTTAAAGATATGCAATTGTCCGGTGTCCACGATGGTGTAAGGCCATGGTGTTGTGCTTTGTGCCTGTAGATTCAAGCTTGAAACACAGACGATGACCAACATCCCCAATTGATAACCAGCTAATTGCATAGTCGACTCCAGTTATATTTCTCTTCTTCACACCAGCTTCTATTTGAGTTCAACGATTGATCACAATCGTTATTGCAACCATTACCAATGTTTGACGTCTTTGACTTGGTTTGTCTACCATTGCGTGGTGAACGTATCATGCAGTTACCTGTCGCCAAGTTCTAATTTTAGTGAGATCGGCCATGTCAAATACACTCTGGATTCAATCAAATGGGCTTGTGTATTTTCTGGCAATATTCGTTTTGATGATGTGCATGATGACCGGCGTGTCGGCAGATCAAGGACAGATACAAATGACTCCACAGCAGATGCAGCAAACCGTCGACCGAGTCCTGACACTGGAATCCAGAAAGAAGAATACCCGAGAAGTAATCCAATGGTTTGAGTCGCTTGATGAGCAGGGGCGATGGGCGGATATTGATTACAAACATAATCAACGTGCTCAATGGGATCCGATGAATCATGCTTCGCGATTGGCTCATATGGCGTTAATGTGGCATGACCTTAACCCTGATGATGCACAGCGTGACACACTTGGCCAGGCTGTGATCCGAGGTTTGGACCGTTGGCTGGAAATGAAACTTGAAAGTCCCAACTGGTGGCATAACCAAATTGGTGTTCCTAAACTTCTGGCGATTGCTGCGTTGAGCATGGGAGATTCGCTGCCTCAAAAAACACGTGATGGTCTGGTCGCGTTATCAAACAAACATGTCAAAATCCGAATGACCGGTGCTAACAAAGTCTGGCTGTCGGAGAATGTGTTTCTACGGGGTTTGCTCTCTGGCAATACGCAGGATGTATTGGCAGGAATCCAAAGTATTGAAGAGGAAATTTTCATCTCTACCAAAGAAGGCATTCAGCCGGACATGAGCTTTCATCAACACGGGCCGATCCTGATGTCCAATAGTTACGGGTTGGCATTTCTGATCACCAATCTGAAATTCATGTTTGTTGTACAAGGAACCGATGCCGCGTTTAGCCCACAAAGTAAGGCGATTCTTACAGACATGCTTATGGATGGCACGGGGTTGATGACATACAAAGGCCAATCCATCCCCCAATCCATGGGCCGGTCATCCTCACGTAAACGCGGATTGCGACGCAACCTTTCAGGCTATTACCAACGACTCCTTGCCTGTGACCCACCTGGGGGCGATGCAGTCAAAGAAGCCTTGGCGGTGTCGCAAGGCAAGAAGCCTTATCCAGCACGCAACAGCATGTTCTGGTCATCGAACTTGATGATTCATCAACGTCCAGACTGGCATCTGTCCATCAAGATGTTTTCCGATCGTACGCTGAGTACCGATGGGCCGGTGAACACAGAGGGACTGAAAAATGCGTACATGAGTCATGGCAGTGTCTTTCTCATGCGCGGCTATGATGAGTATATTGACTTGCCAGGAGCATGGGATTGGCAGTACTTGCCTGGTACCACGGTGGCGATATCTCCAACCTATCAAGGCAAACTCAAACAACACAACGGCTCCGCTTTTGCGGGTGGTGTGAGTGATGGCAAGGTTGGTGCAGCAGGATTCGAACTTGACAGCAACGGTCTTCATGCGCGATTGGCATGGTTCTGTTTTGATGATCGCTATTTTGCTTTGGGAACTGATATTCACGATGACAACAATCTCCCCACCGTGACTACTTATGACCAGTGTTATCGCAAAACGCCTGTATGGGTCGGGGATCGTAAAGGTACACCACGCGAGCTTGATGATCAGGTGTCAGGGCAGCTGAATGATGCATTGTGGCTTTGGCATGACGATGTGCTGTATCACAATCTTGGAACCAGCCAGACATGCTTGGGGCCTAAACAGCAAACAGGCAATTGGGGCGATATCAACATTTCCTGTCGCGGCACGCCGGACGTGAATGCAGATGTATTTCGCGCTTGGCTCAAACACACGGATGGTACATTTGCCTATGCGGTCTATCCCAATATGCCAGTCGAGAATGTGAAAGGCAAAATTGCTGCCACGGATGTGAAAATCGTTTCGCACACCAGTCAAGCAATTGCCGTGTATCACACACAAGAACAACTGGGCATGGCGATCTTCTTTGAAAAAGGTCAGGTTCAGTTAACGGATATGATTCGCCTTGCAGTCGATCAACCGATCGCAGTCATCGTCCGCACAATGCCAGATGGGAAGCTCAATATGTCAGTCGCTTCGCCTCAGCAATCTGACTCGCCAGTGAACGTGACAGTCAACGATCAAACCCGTCGCATCCAATTACCTTCCAACGGCAAGGCGGGCAGTACGGTGACAACGAATTGGTAATCGACCAAGCGCGTTATTGAGATGGCTGTGCTATATTGTTTGCTACCAGCAACACCAAGGAATGCGCATTGCTAAAGCATGTTGAAAATCGCAAATTGCTCCTGCAGGCAATGTGTCTTTTAGGACTTACCGTGCTGATTTACAGTCCAGCATTACAGGGCGGATTCGTCTTTGATGATATTGGCCACCTGCGAGACGATCGGCGAATTCGAACCTTTGCTGGATTGATCAAAATTTGGTTGTACCCCCAACAGGATTATCAGCATCAATGGTATCCACTGACGAGTACGACGTTCTGGCTGATGCATCGACTCTGGGGGTTTCACACCCTTGGCTTTCACCTGGTCAATGTTTGTTTCCATGCATGCAATGCACTGCTGCTTTGGCGACTGCTTAAACAACTCAACGTGCCCGGCAGTTATTGGGCAGCGATGATCTTTGCAGTACATCCGGTCAACGTGCAGTCAGTTGCATGGATCATTGAACTTAAAAATGTGCAGTCGTGCTTTTTCTACCTGCTCTCGGCAGTGACGTTTGTGCACTTTATACTCCATCGGGGCAAGGTGAATTGGGGGTGGTACGTTCTGTCTATCCTGCTGTTTGCTTGTGCGCTATTGAGTAAAGCTGCCACCAGTTCGTTACCACTTGGGCTGCTGTTGATCTTGATATGGAAACGGCGTGAACACATTTGGCGAGACTTGTTACTGCTGATTCCTTTTATAGTGATGGGCACTTTTTTCGCTGGATACGTCAAGCATCTTGAAGAGAATTTTAGCGGTGAAGGTGTCGAGCTTGGACTTCATGCCATGGATCGTTTCGCGCTGTTTGGACAGACGCTTTGGTTCTATGCAACGCAACTTGTTCTTCCAATTGATATCCAATTCATATACCCCAAATGGACCGTGGATGGTACGCAAATCATGCAGTGGTTGCCCAATATCGGGTTGGTGCTGGTCGTCATGTTATTTGTCAAACTGCGTAAAAAATGGAACGTCGGGCCACTCGTCGGATTGCTCTATTTTTTCCTTGCAATTGGCCCATTGGCATTTGTCAGTGTGGCATATATGCGGTTTTCCTACGTGGCAAATCACTGGGTGTATTGGGCGAGTTTGAGTTTCCTGACGTTGATGGCGACCGCTGTATATCAAATGTTCACCAGCCGGAAACTGCAGCTGGCGGTTATGCTCATAATTGTGTTGGTTTTTGGCGCTCGTAGTTGGTTTCATGCGAGTATTTATAAAAACCAAACGATTGTCTGGCGACATGTACTCCAGGCCTGCCCGACTCTAGCTATCGCTCATCTGAATCTGGCGAATTCCATTCGGGGTGATGACGACGATGGGAGTTTTCGGCATTACCAGACGGCTTTGGTCTATAACCCGCATAGCTTCAATACACGCTTTAGTCTAGGGACGCTTTACCTTCAACATGATGATGCAATGCTTTGTCGTTTCTATACCACGCAGGCATTGATTTATTACCCGCAGAATCCGTTCTTCAGGTATCAGAACGCCCGCGCAAAAATCACCCTTGGGCAGGTTAAAGACGGGCAGGCCATTCTCGAAAAAACGCTCAAACGATTCCCGGATCAATTTGAATCTGTTGTCTTGCTTGCCCATACCTACCTCATTGAAAATCGAGTGAATGAAGCTGCAGTACTTGCCCAGCGTGCAGTCAAAATCGACCCTGATGATAAACAGACTCATGGTATCCTTGGCATGGTTCAAGCAAGACGCGGACAGTTTGATCAAGCCAAAACCAATCTTCTTACTGCGGTGATGGCCAACCCCGATTTTGTCGACGGTCTCTTGACATTGGCTGTGATCAATCATCAACAAGGACATCTTGGTGCTGCCCGGATGTATTATCAACGTGTCTTGGCGATCGACCCCGACTCCGTAGCCGCCAACGAAAAGTTGGGCTTGCTCTTTTGGGAGCAGGGGGATTGGGCCAATGCATTGATCCATTGTTCCAAAGCCTATGCACTTGAACCCTCGCGGAGACTGGCTCATCGTCGTGCTGCGGACAGTCTTGCGCAGCTTGGCAAGCTCGATGAAGCGTTGGCGGAGTTTGAACGTCTTCATGAACAGTCGCCCAGCTCGCCACAAATTTTAAATGAGTTGGCTTGGCTGTATGCGATTCGGGGGGACGAGCGATGCTTGCCGTTGGCTCAGCAAGTTGCCAAAATCACCCACCAACAAGTCGCCGTGGTCTTGGATACCTTGGCAGCCAGTTTTGCAACGACCGGCGATTTCAAGCAGGCTCTTCATTGGACGCAACAAGCGATGTCTCTCGCCAAAGCCAATGATGAAACCCAACTGCTTGCCGGACTCCAGGAGCGATTGGATCGTTACGCCCAAAATCAGCGATGGGAACACTACGCACGATCGATTCAATCCAACCCTTGATCTCAATGACAACCACCTGTCAATAAATTGCCTGTTTACATGTCCGGATTTCTTGGTATCCTATTCATTCGTACCGTTAAGAATAGGAAGAAAACCATGAATTACGTTGTCCCGGTTCAAACGCACGATCAACTGGCTCAGGCCGCTTTTGCCGCCCGAAAATTCAATCCTCAGGAATGTGAGCAAGCTGCCAAGTTCTGTAATATGGCTGCCTGGCATGGGATCAAAACCCATAACCTCATCAAAGCCTTGCACCTGGATCACCTTTTTGGTTCAGGCAATACCACCAATCCCGGCTGCGTGCCCAACGCGACCATCATCAAGCGAACCTCAAAATTTGAGGCCGCCCAAAAGTGGAATGCTCAAAAGAAACTCGGCCAGGCCGTCGCCTTCGAAGCCATCGAAGCCTGCGAAAAAATGGCGGACAAGTACGGCGTGGGTATCGTCTCCGTCGATCATGCCTTCCATTACCTTTGGGGTGGTGGCTACGTCATGGAATCCGCCAAGCGCGGTTACATCGCTTACACCAACTGCACCGCAGCACTTGCCGAAGTCGTCCCCTTCATGGGCAAAGGCGCCACGCTCGGCACCAACCCGCACTCATGGGGCTTTCCCACCACCGATGCCATCGGCTTCCCCGTCGTGATCGACTGGGCAACGTCCACCGTCGCCATGGGTCGCGTTCAACAATTCAAACGTGAAGGCAAACAGCTTCCGCCCAACGCCGCGGTCGACAAAGACGGCAATCCAACCCAAGATCCCAACGCCGTCTCCGCACTGCTGCCCTTCGGCGCTCACAAGGGCTACGGCCTGTCACTGATCAACGAACTCGTCGGCGGCTTTATCGGTGGCTCACTGCCCACGCTCCGTTCGCGTCCCGAAAACGCAGGTGTTGGCGAAAAGACCACGCCCAACTTCTTCTTCCAGGTCATCCATCCCGATGCCATGGACTGCGGCGCCTTTGCTTGCGGTCGTGATCAAAAGGCCAACGTCAAAGCCGTCATCGAAGACGTCCTTGGACATGGCAACGAAAACTGCATCCTCCCCGGTCAGATCGAACATCAAGCTGCCGTGCAATCCGAAAAAGCTGATGGCCTGATCTTCACCGAAGCTGAAATGAAAGAACTCTCCGAAGTCGCCAGCGAAGTGAAGTTTGACTTCAATGTGAGCAGCTTCAAGACCATCGACTGATTGATTTAAAAGTCGATCCAACATCATCCACTACAGACTGTGAACTGCGTGTGTTTTCGCCACGCTATTCGCAGTCTTTTTTATTGGTTGGGCGATGTTGCTTGATGGCATTAACCACAGAGGCTCAGAGACACAGAGTTTAAGACAGGGAAATGTAGGGTGGTGTAGAGCGAAGCGAAACCCACCATGGTTTGTGATATGACGTTCTTGGTGATTCGTGATGGGTTTCACTCGAAGACTCGCCGAGCCCATCTTTGCTGTGTAATAATTGTTCTATATTGATATGATGCGGTTCTGACTCATATTCGGATGCAAACTGCGGCGTGATTCGTAGTGTTGCACACTTTGATTATTCACGGGCTGTATTGGAGAAATTATGCCAGTATTCGTTACAAAAAATGGGAAGCTCAAGAAAATATCCTCTCAAGCTTTTGCTAAAGAGAAAGATTTGCAATCTTTAGTTGAACAGAATCTTGACGAACTTTTTGGTATGCACTTTCTTGCTACGGAGTACACGACGACTTTTGGAGGTCGTATTGACACTCTTGCCGTAGACTATACTGGGGCACCTGTGATAATCGAATACAAGCGCAATAAAAATGATAATGTGATAAATCAAGGATTGTCGTATCTGAAGTGGTTGCAAGTCCAAAAGGAAGAATTTTTCGAAATGCTAATTATAAAAAAATTAGGGCCTGAAATAGCAAAAAAAATTCAGATTGATTGGAAAAATCCACGAGTTGTTTGTATTGCCGAAGCATATAGTAAATTTGATATCGACACAGTTGAAGTCATTCCAATGAGAATAGAGCTCTTAAAGTATAGGAACTATGATGGTGGTATTTTTAGCCTTGAGCCACTTGGGGTAAGCGAGCAGAAAGCCAAGGTGGTTTCAGATGTAACTTTGGTAAAGCCAACTACAGATTTGACAAATGGAGGCTTTGTAAAAGCATCTATTGAAACAATGGAGCTGTTTGAGGAACTTAAAGCCAAAATTTTCGAACTAGATGAAAATATTATCGAAAGAGAAACAACAGCTTATTTTGCCTATCGTGTAACTAAGCACTTTGCAGAAATCCATGTGGAAAAAAACAGTCTGAAAATATATTTAAGACCTGTCAAATATAATGATCCGGATGGAAAAGTAGATAAGATGCCAGACTCGTACAGATGGACTCTGGACCGAAGAATCTACGTGAATTCGCTAGATGATTTACCATATGTGATGAAAATCATCGAAGAATCATACAAGGATACACTGTAAAGCTGCTAATTCCATAACGAAACGATGTTGCCCCGTTTCGTTATGGAGTTGAATTGTATCAATGCAAGGTTTAATCCTCTGGCACATTCACGCTTGGGGCCCAGCTTGCGTCGTTGTCGCTTTGGGTGATGTCGCGTTTGGAGATGCTGCTGGCCATGTCTTTGCGGACTTGATGATAAAGTCCTGAGCGGTTGGAGTCTTTGAGAATTTTTCGGATTTGCTTCATGGACTTGGTGGGGATGGCTACGTGACAGACTGGTTCGCCAGGCTTGATGGCGGGGAGTGTGGTCATACCCAGGATGATGCCTTCCACCGGTGAGACGAGGACGGATTGCTCCTGACCGAACACGTCGGCGTTGGTGGCGATGGGTTGACCTTCTTCGACAATTTGGCCGGGTGAAACATGAAACCGCAGGATACCGCCGATACTCGCGCGGACCCAAATGCCTTGTTTGATCAGGGATTGGTAGGGCGGTTTGACGACTTCACCGGGCAGCATGTCCAAAATACGCAACACATTTTTCACGCCCCGCAATCCGACTTCGTGAATGGAGGGCTCAAGCTTGCAGGGTTCGCCGGCTTCGAGAATCATTGTCGGGCAACCTGCTTTGGTCGCTTCACGTCGCAATGAACCATCAGGCCCTTTACTGTCGAGCATCAATTCGCAGCCAAACGCACGGCAGAGTCTGCGGACATCTGCATCCCGAAAATCACCGCGGACGTTGGGATAGTTGGTGCGAGGTACGGCTGCAGAATGCAGGTCAATACAGAAGTCAGCGTGCATGACCAACTCTGAGAAAAAGATGTGAGCAAAGCGGGCGCTAAGTGAACCACTTTCCGATCCGGGAAAGCAGCGATTCAAATCCCGCCGATCAGGCATGTAGCGTTCCTGCGTTTCAAACCCAAAGACATTGACCACCGGCACGACGATGATCGTCCCGATCAGTGGATTCAAATCATCGGCATGCATCAACTCGTGAATGATCCCGACACCTGAAAATTCGTCACCATGAACCGCTGCGGTGATCAGTACAGTCGGTCCTGCTTTGGTCGAGCGGATGACACGAATAGGTAGTTGGATCGGTGAGCCGGTGTATTGCTGGGAGACATCAAGCATCAGGTCCTGAGTCTGGCCACGGGCAATGGTGTGGCCGGCAATGGTTAACGTCTTGGATTTTTTACGCATCGGTTTTAGGAGCCTTGGTGGTTTTACGTTTGGTCTTGGTTTTACGACGGGTGGTTACCTTATGCGATGGCAGCAGTTGTTTGAGCGTCAACAGCTTGCCAAAGCAAAGAAGTTTATCACCGAGTAGAAGTTTAAAATCATGTTCCGGTGCTGGATGCAAGTTGTTCCCACGTTCAACGTCTAACACCAATACGCCACCATCACGAAGTCCCGAGTCCTGGATGGTTTTGTTGATGAGTTGGCTTTTGCGGGAGATTTGTAATTCAGCAACACCGTAGCCGGACTTGACGGTCATGCGTTGGCGAAGATCGACTTCAGGATACTGGACACGTTCTTCGATGTGTTCGATGATCTGGCCAGCGATATCAATACCGGTGACTTTCTCAATGCCTTCGAGTCCGGGGGACGCGTTGACTTCCATGACTTGCGGGCCGTCTTCACCTTCGAGCATGTCCACGCCTGCGACGCTCAGTCCAAGGATATGGGCGGCGCGGACGGCTGTGGCTGCATAGGTGTCATCCAACTCGACAACTTCAGTTGATCCACCACGATGGACATTACTGCGAAATTCCTGACCTTCGGCACGTCTGCGCATTGCTGCGACCACGCGTCCGCCAATGACCAATGCGCGGATGTCTCGCCCCTTGCTTTCGGCGACGAATTTTTGGATCAGCACATGTTGTTTGGTGCTCTGCAGCGTTTCGATGATCGCAGCAGCGGTCCGTTCCTGATCAGCGAGGATCACGCCGATGCCTTGGGAGCCTTCGAGGAGTTTGATGATGACGGGAGCACCACCGACTTTTTTGATGGCAGGCAGTACATCGGATTTATCGTGAACGAATGCCGAGGGCGGCATGCCGATGGTGTGACGGGAAAAAATCTGCATGGATCGGAGCTTGTCACGCGCGATGCTGATGGCTGTGGAGGTGTTAAGTGTAAAGACGCCCATTTGTTCAAACTGTCGGACCACCGCCGTGCCATAGAGTCCGATGGAGGCGCCCACGCGTGGGATCACTGCATTGTATCTGCTTAGGGATTTACCTCGGTAGCTCATTGCCGGATCATCGCTTTCGACATGCAAAGCGAATTTCAGCGGGTCCAAAGCAACAGGTGTATGCCCACGTAGTTTTGCAGCTTCCTTAAAACGTTTAACGCTGTAGCCACGGGGGTTTCGGGTAAGGATTGCTATTTTCATGGTTTATTTTCTAATTTGTATATGAACCGCCAAGACGCCAAGAACGCCAAGTTCAGAAAGAGAAATAGAGTTTTTCTTTGCGTATCCTTGGCGTTCTTGGCGCCATGGCGGTTTACGTATTATCCCGGTAAGTCATCTGGAATGCCAGCAAGAAATGATTTTCCAGCATCCACCAACATCTTACGCCGGATAGCTTGACGCCCCAGGAGCATACGAAATCCCATCTCATCGCGGTTGGTGAGTGTCAGTTCAATAGGCCAGGTCTGATCCATTAACGTAATATTCACAATCACCACGGGGCGGTATGCCTGATGTCCGTTGGAAGATTTGATCCAACGACTTTCATGCACTGGTAAGGTGAAGGTGCTGGCCTTTGCATGTGAGTCTTGAAACGGCCAAATTTCAAAGGATACTTTTTCGACACCTTGCTCATCGGTGAAGTGCTTGAGCTTGTGTGCGTGCAGCGCACTGGATCGCGCGCCAGTGTCGACTTTGGCTTTGACAACAAGATCACCCAATTCAGGTAAGTGAACCCATTCACGCCAACCAATGACGGGTTTGGGTTTGGCGGGACGTTTAGCCATGGTTTTTCCTGTGATTCAAAAGGTGTGATCGCTTAATCCGACGGTGGATATGTCCGAATAATACGTTAGAACAGAAGATTTCGCATCTATATTGATACGTCTGACTTATTGGACGTTGCCATTAGCCATGCACGTGGTCTGTTGGATGCGTACAATACGTTTTGAACAATTCAGGGCAATGTTTACCTGCTGATAACGTCGGAGGCAAAATAACACGACGTATCAGCCCAGATTCAGGAATTTCATCTCATGCGCATCACAATGGTCGGCACCGGTTATGTCGGATTGGTTACAGGTACCTGCTTTGCCAACTCCGGTAATCAGGTGACTTGTCTTGACGTGGATACTCGTAAAATTGAAAAGCTCAACAATGGGATCAGCCCGATTTATGAGCCTGGACTCGACGAACTGATTCAGCGTAACGCCAAAGCCGGACGTTTGAAGTTCACCACGGATAAGACCGCTGCCTATGCCGATGCACAGATTGTGTTCATTTGTGTGGGGACACCCAGTGATGAGCAAGGCCGCGCCAATCTCAAGTATGTGTTGGCTGCCGCTGAGGATATTGGTGATGCGATTGAAAACAGTCCAGAAGCCACCGAAGAACGTCGTGCCAAGATCGTGGTCGTCAAGTCCACCGTCCCGGTAGGCACCAACGCCAAGGTCAAAGCTGCCATCGCATCCAAGACCAGCAAGCCGTTTCACATGGCCTCCAATCCTGAGTTTCTCAAGGAAGGGGCAGCCATCAATGACTTTCAGAAACCTGACCGCGTTGTCATCGGCTGTGAGATCAAGGGCACCGGTGATCGCATGCGGGAAATCTATGAACCGTTCGTCCGCCAGGGCAATCCTATTTTCGTGATGGATATTCCGTCAGCGGAAATGGTCAAGTATGCTGCCAATGCCATGTTGGCGACCAAGATCAGCTTCATCAATGAAATCGCCAATTTGTGTGAAGCATACGGCGCGGATGTCGACGAAGTGCGTCGCGGGATGTGTTCTGACAAACGTATTGGCAATCAGTTCCTCTATCCGGGACTCGGTTACGGCGGATCATGTTTCCCCAAGGACGTGCTTGCCTGCATCAGTATGGGCGATGAGTCGGGACGCACCACGGAATTGCTCAAGGCGGTTCATAAGGTCAACCAGGCCCAACGCGATGCATTCATGACCAAGATCGACCAGCAGTTTGGTGATGGCAGCAATCCGGCGGACCTTAAGGGCAAGAAAATTGCGGTCTGGGGTATTGCCTTTAAGCCCGGTACGGATGACGTCCGTGAAGCGCCATCCATTACCTTGATGCAGAACTTGCTCAAACGCGGCGCGTCAGTTGTCGCCCATGATCCGGTTGCACACGAGACCTGTCAGGAAGTTCTCGGCGATCAAATCAGCTATGTCGATCAGGCGTTGGATGCGTTGGACGATGCGGACGCTTTGGTGATCTGCACCGACTGGACGGAATTTCGGCATCCAGAATTTGAAGCGATGAAAAAGCGAATGAAGCTGCCCATCATTTTTGATGGTCGAAACCTCTATCGCTTGCAGACCATGGCTGAGGAAGGCTTTGTCTACTGGTCGGTGGGACGCGGTTTGGTCAAGTAAACCCATCACGATTAAAACAAAAACCGCAGTTGTCACATGGTGTGATACCTGCGGTTTTTTTAATGTCATGTTTTGAAGCACAAATTCAGCCAAGTGTCCTGCCACAGTTGTCACAGAACTTGGCATCTGGATCATTTTCATTTTCGCAGTGCACGCAGACTTGTGTGGTGATCAGACGGTAGCCGCATTGATCACAGAATTGCGCATCCGCGTCATTAGGATGCTGACAACTGCTGCAGCGAATCTGCCTGCTTTGGTCTTCTTCGCCGGTGAGTCCTTCGCGGATAGCCGAAGTGACGTCACGGATACCGGACTGGGTGCCTTTGGCTATATAGTTGAAAGTGTCTTTTCCGACCGGTGCAGCTTCACCAGCGGTATAGCGTGCAACGGCTCCCATAAAACCATAACTGGTGGTGACCAGTCCGATGAAGAGCAAGGGGCCTGCCACAAAGCAGCACCAGAAATAACGTGGCGGTCCGAAGCTGCCCATGGATGAGAAAAAGCTGATCATGCCGATGGCCATGAAAATTCCGCCTGTCAGCAGGAAAATTGGGCCAATGACGCGCAGTGCGTTACGGGCCTGTGTGTGTCCGGGATTGATTTTTTCTTCTTCGCGGCGCATAGATATCCCCCTTGGGTTGAGTTGTATTGGCTGTGTTTGATCATAATACATTCACGTCTGCAATATTGGTAAAACAGGGGTTCAAAATCACATATCCGTTGATGTTGTTTGAGGTTGCGTCAGAAGGAGTATTGGATTTGACACGGATCAAATTTTGTAAAAAAGCTATTGACTTGCTTGTGTTATATTCCTAGAGTTTATTGTTATATTTGTGAATAAAGTCTTGACTATCCATTTTTGACACGTATGAATTTATGAAGCCAACCACTATTACCATTGCCCAGGAACTCGGACTCTCCCGCTCGACGGTATCGATGGCGTTGCGTGATCATCCAGCCATCAAGGCTGCTACCAAGCAGCGTGTTCACGAAGCTGCTCAGCGACTGAATTATGTCCCCAATGACATTGCCCGAGCGATGACCGAAGGGCGGACACGGGTGGTGGGCGTGCTTTGCAATAGTCTTGGGGTTCAGACCAATCAACGCTTTTTCACCCAGGCGGCTGAGCAGTTTGAAGCTGCTGATTATTTCGTCAAGTATCTTTCATGTGCCTGGGATCTGGATGTGGATACCGTGGCCAATCGTTGCGCTCGGCAGAAACTCTGCGCAGTGATCGGACTGCATGTCAATGAATCGCATCTGGCTGCACTGGCTGAGAAGTTGGGAGCTTACGGCATCCCGCTGGCGGTGGTCAGTCGGCTGTTTTTCGATCCCCGGGTGCTGGCGATCGGATCAGACGATGCCGATGGCGTCAAGCAGATTATGGATCACCTGGTTTACCTGGGGCATCGACGTATCGGTTGCATTGCGGGTGCTGCCAATTCACCTGCGTGCATGAACCGGCTGGAGTGTTACCGCCAATACATGGCAAGCAATGAGCTGCCGATGCATGATCAGCATGCGGCCCTGGGGCATTACGATCCACAGCAGGTCACCAACCAGGCGCGCGTGATGCTCTCGAATCCGACCCAGCGCCCCACCGCCATCTTTTGCACCAATGACACGACGGCATTGTCTGTCATCGGGGCAGCCCGACGATTGAACCTGCGTGTCCCTGAGGATTTGTCGGTGGTCGGTTTTTCCAATCTCGATTTTTCCGATCACATGGACCCACCATTAACCACCGTCAAGCAACCTTTCGAAAAGGTGGCAGTGCAGATGACCAGACGCATTTTGGATGTGGTGGATCAACAGGATGGGGACTTTTCAAAATCCAATCCCGGCCAGCAATTGCTCAAGCCCGAATTGGTCGTGCGCCAGTCCACTGCAGTCGTCAATCAAAGCTGAGTCACAAGGAACCTGAACATGGTTGATCAACCCGTTGGCCGACATCATGGTTTTACGCTCATCGAGTTACTGGTGGTCATTTCGATTATCGCGTTGCTGATTGCGATTTTGTTACCGTCCCTGGCAGCGGCAAGGGAGTCGGCCTATCTGACGCGCTGTGCCAATAATCTGAGGCAAGTTGGTTTGACACTGCATCTTTATGCCAATGATTCGCATGGCTATCTCCCAGGCGATACGGATTGGCGTGTCTCGATCACCAAGTCGCATTACCTGAATATCGACAATAGCCAGGATGGTGGCTCAATCATGACCTGCAGTGTGCATCTGCGACAGCATTCGGACAGTTACGCCAAATGGACCTACGGTATGAGCGGATACATCGGCACTTCCAGTTCTGCGCTGGGCTCCTCTGGTGGGATCAACAAAGTTCAGGAATGCCTCAAGCCCAGCAAGAGCATGTTGGTGATGGACGGATCCTATCGCGATGGCGGATCGTATTTCAATGCTCAGCTTTTCCCCAGGGGGACCAATGCGCCTGAGCCTGTCCATAAACAGAAATTGATTAACGTGGCTTATCTGGACAATCACGTCAAGACGATTGAATTTGCATCGCTTCCGACGACGGCTACGGGTAAAGATCAGTTCTGGCGTGGTGAATGATTGGCTTGTGTGATCATCCCATATAGATCGTTGGTTATGGATTCAATGCGGTTGTTTCGCCGCAGGAGTGTTTGTTTTGATTGAGAAATGTACCTGTTATTCTGCCATGGTGTTGGGTTTGATTTTGACTTTGCCGCTGGCAGCACAGTTGCCGGTTGAGGGTTTGGACAATCAGAAAAAAATCAAGGTTGTCAGTCAATGCGACAATCTGGAGACGATCTGTTTCCCCGGCGAATTGATGGATGTGATTTTCAGACTGATCCCTGTGAACCAGATGAATTGGAAGGATTATCAATCGGTTGAGGTGGCCTATGTCGTACGCGATTTGCATGAGAACATTGTCAGCCAAGGGACCGCGGCCAGTGTCAATGCGGGTAACGGGCTGCGATGGGTCCGCTTTGATCCTAAAATCCCCGATGCCTCGCGAGGCTGGTTTGACATCAAACTCTATGTCATCGGCAAAACGAACTCCGACCGACATTGGTTAGGACAAGGCAACGTCACCGCTGCGATTCTCCCGCCTTTGCAAGCACGGGTTGAAAATCCTTATGTCGGTGTGAGTATGCCCAATGGCGGTGGGGCCGGCTCGTATCTGTCGGCTGCCAACGTGCTGGCACTTAAGCGCCTTGGTGTTGGGCAGATTCGCGTTTTCCTGCGATGGTACAAGATTCAACCTCACGAAGACCAACCACCGGATTGGCGATTGATGGATCGTATTGTCAATGTCGCACAACAATCAAATATCAATGTCCTGCCTGCAGTGGTCGGCACACCGGATTGGGCGGTGGACCCAACTGCCATGGCAGACCGTGGGCAGGGTAAACGTGGTGGGTTGGCACCGCTGCACACCATGCGACCGGACTCCCAAAAGTTTGCAGCCTTTCTCAAACTTCTGGTCAACCGTTACAAGGACCGCATCGATGAATGGAGTATCTGGAATGAACCCAATGCACTGAGTTCACTCAATCAACGCAGTGTTAAAGATTATGCGATGATTGTCCGGACAGCCTATGCCGCGATCAAACAAGCTGATCCCAATGCGACCCTCGCCATGGCCGGACTCTCGGGCGTCAAGCCGGATTACCTTTCGCAGTTAACCCGGCTTGATGCGTCATCTTCCATTGAAGTGGTTTGCGTGCATCCCTATCGGTATCCCGATGCGATTCCAGAATCTGATTTTCCCAAGATCGGCGTCGGTTATGGGCGTCAGAATTTACTCAAGGATTTTGCAGACTTAAAGCAGGTGATGAGTAGAATGCCGGACACAGTGTCAGGTAAGGCCATCCGGCCGATTTGGGTCACCGAAGGTGGATACAACACGTTACCCGGCTTCCCGCCGAAGTTGCATCAGGCCGTGCCGATCAAGACGCAGGCCCAACTGCTCGTGCGCACGATGGCGTTAGCCAATGTCGGGGGTGTGAGTCGCTATTACTGGTGGCGTCTGTTTGACACCTATGGTGCGAACATGGGAATTCTCGGTAACCAGGCAGTCGGCCATCAACCCAAGCCCGCCTACGTCGCGTTGGCAGTCTTCGAACGCATGGCAGGTGATATGCACAATGCGACCCATCAACAATTCGGTGATGTGCATGTGATTCAATACACATCACGCAATGAGCCTATGACGTTGGCATGGACGACTGTCGAGCAACGTCAAGTCAAACTGCTGACGGATAAGACATACATCCTGATGGACATGATGGGGATGCGTTTGAATGTCAGTGATGGGAATTTAAAGCTGACACCTTCGCCAGTGTACGTGGCGGGGCATGTGACGATTAAACCGTGAGACGGGATAAAAAGCTTTGCGATTTGAGCATTGCGTTGCAGTGCAGCTATGGATTGAAACACGATCAATCAATAAAAAAACCGCAGGCTGTCGAGATGACGACCTGCGGTTTTTCGTTTGTTTCGGTGATCCCCACGCGAACTGATGCACGGGGGAAAACTTCCGGGTGTTCCGGGTGTTCCGGGGGGGGGTTACTTGATGAGGACTTCTTTGCCACCCTTTTCAGCGGATTGGTAAATGGCGCTGAGCATTTGCTGGACCATCAGGCCGTTTTCAGCAGCGATGATGGTGGGGGTACCTTCGAGAAGGTGGTTGGTGAAGTCACGGAGCTTGGAGGTGAAGAAGCTGTTGGGACCTTCGAAGCCACCGCTGCCCACGGGATTAAAGAAGTCGGGCTTGATGGTGACCATGTGGCCGTTCTGGTCGGTGTAGACTTCGCCTTCACCGTAGCGGCAACCGCCCTTGGTTCCCATGAGTTGGTAGTCCATTTCGTTCTTGGGCTGGATGTGAGCCGCGAAGGATGCTTCGATGTGAAGCACTGCACCGGTTTCCATGCGGACGTGACCGATGGCAAGGTCTTCAACGGTGTAGGTTTTGTAGTCCCAGTTGGGCCAACTGCTGACGATGTCGACCTTGTCCTTCTTGTCACCGATGTAGGTGCTGGTCATGCCGACAGCTGCGACGGGCTTGGGGGCACCCATGGCATAGTGACACATTTCCAAAGCGTGCACACCGATGTCGATCATCGGGCCGCCACCTTGGAGGTGCTTCTGGCCGAAGACGCCCCAGTTGGGAATACCACGGCGACGCAGGGCCTGGACGCGTGCGAACTTGATGTCACCAAAGACACCTTCGTCGTACATCCGACGCATGTATTGGCTCTTGCCGGTGAAGCGGTGCTGGAAACCGATGGCCAGTTTCTTCTTGGCAGCTTTGGCCGCAGCGATCATCTTCTTGCATTCAAGGGGACTCATGGCCATGGGCTTTTCAACCAGGACATGACAGCCGGCCTTGGAGGCAGCAACCGCCACGGGCATGTGCTGACCGTTGGGGGTACAGACGCAGACGACGTCAGGCTTGAGTTCCTTGAACATCTTCTTGCAGTCTTTGAAGCAGGCTTCCTTGGCCACACCGAATTCTTCAGCACGGTCATGGGCTTTGGAAAGGATCAGGTCGCAGAGGCCGACGACTTCGGCTTCTTCGATGTGCTTCAGCGCATTGAGATGAGCGTTGGAGATCATACCGCAACCGACGATGGCGTAACGCAGTTTTTTCGTGTTCTTCTTAGCTGACATTGATAAGGCTCCGTAGTGGCTATGGATTCCAATAAGTAAAAACGGTCACACACATGCGCGTGGCCAGTGATTGGCGATCAATTTTACAAACGTTTGGAATAATTGCACGTCAATATGAGAAAACGATCAAAAAATCTGCAAATTGTGCTTGAGGATTCGGATTGAAAAGGCATTTTTACCGCAAAGCGAGGCGATGCTGTTTAAAATTTGTTGAAGTTGATATCAGCCCAGCCCAAGTCTGAGCGAAGCGAAGACTGGGAATACGCACTGTCACCAATCCTGATTGTCAGGGATATCCAATCCTTGCATTGGGCTTTTTTGCCTTGACAAAAAACAACTGTCTTACAGTTCAAACGAACAATAAAAAAACGGGAACCCATCATGTGACAGGTTCCCGTTGCAATTTTGAGTTATGCAGAAGATGAACTTCCGGGGGCCGGGGGTCAGGCGTCGAGTTGACGGAGACTCATGCCACGTTCGGCAAGCTTTTCGTTGATCTCAAGCAAGCTGGTCATGCCGAAGTTCTTGACGCCCATGAGTTCCGCTTCGGTTTTGGTGATCAGGTCACCGATGAAGTTGATGTTCAGCAGGGCCAATGCCTTGCGGGCACGGACTGAGAGGTTCAGTTCTGCAACAGACTGTTGCATGGTTTCGTCGCCTTCTTCAGCACCTTCTGAGGCGCCAGCGACATCATTGTACATCTGTTGCTTCATCTGGTTTTGAGCCTGTTCACGGCTTTCACCCAGACGCAGGCCACGCTGAGCGAGCATGGTCTTGATTTCTTCCAGAGACGCTTCGCCGAAGTTCTTGTAGCTGCGAAGTTCTGCTTCGGTCACACGCAGCAGATCGCCGAGTGTGCGAATATTCATTTTACGCAGGGCATTGCGAGCACGGACAGACAGATCAAAGTCGGTCACCGGCGTGTCGAACAGAGCACGCTGTTTTTCAAGGTTGCGATCTTCGTCTTCGTCGATCTTCATGTGGTTGGATGCCTGGATATCCTTGAGATACAGCAGGGCACGGGGGTGATTGGGATTGGTAGCCAATACCTGAAGGATGCAGCGTTCTGCCTGAGCATACTGGCCACGGTCTTCATAGAGGACAGCCAGGTTGATCAGAGCATTCAGTGCAGGGCGTTCGCACTGACAAGCCTGCTCATAGAGGTGCAGGGCTTCGTCTTCTTCACCAACCATATCCAGGTTGTATGCCAGACGGAAGCAGGTTTCGGGGTTATCCGGGTCCGCTGCGTAGGCCGCTTCGTAGGCTTCAATCGCGCCGATGCGATCGCCATTGTTTTGAGCTTCGATGGCTGCGTTGATGTAACGCTGAGCCGAGACGGTATCGCGGATATCGAGGTTTGCGTATGTGTCCATTGCTGCTCCCAAGTGCTATGCAATAAGCCCAAGTGTACTGCGCTTTTTCAGTTCACTTAGGTCGTAAATTCTACCAGTCAAACCGCCACCTGAGCCACAGCTTGTGCATTGACAAGTTTATACAGCTCGCAGAAGCAAGTTTTGAACCCAAAATCTTAATCTATTGAGTGGTTATGTCAAGTTTGGGGCGATGCGTCCAGGGCAAACGCATGTAGACCTTTGTGCCTTAGCGAGCCGTCACGTGTCGCGACGAAATCCGCATCTGGAGAAAGTTTGGGTATCAAACATGTTGTTTGTGTC
>DLCK01000052.1:22760-113271 GCA_002480565.1 Phycisphaerales bacterium UBA7800
TTTGAGCTTCGCTCAATCCCGGCTCGACACGAGCCGGCTCGCTAAGGCACAAAAAAACGTGCTTGCGTTTGCCCTGCGGATGAGTCCAGACACTTAACTGACTTGTAGCTTGGCTTGGGCTTTGTGTTTCCGGCGATACCGGTACATGCTGATGAGTACCGCTAAACAAACAATGATCACAGTAAAGGCCATTCGTACGTTTAGAGGTATTGTGTCGTAAAAGTGCCAATTCACTTTCATCACCGGTAGCGAACTGTTGTAGTACTTGTCTTGGAATGCTTTATCCAGATTCTTGCCAGCTTTAACCCAAGCCTGCTCATCCGCCTGTATCTGAGCAAATAGTGCTTTGCCTTGTTTGATCTCATCCTCAAGGTCTTTTTGCACACGGCTTGTGCCGATCACTTCCTGCATGAACAAAGCTCGATCTGCTTTTTTACGGTAGATCGCTTTAGCGGTTTGAGAGTCCGTTTCCATTGCAGCTTTGAGATAAGCGCGAGCTGCAATCATGTTGGATTGGCCAGAACCAACACGAAAAAGAAGGACATCGCCCAAAGCTTCGAGCAGGATTGGTGAGTCGTAATGTCCAAACCGCATCATGCCCAGAATGCCTTTGGCCGCTTTTTTAAATTCCTTTCCCTCAAAGGAACCGTTTTCGTCTTGGAATTTATTGAATACATATTCAGAAAAGCCTGGAAAGACGGTATCTGTAGATCGATTCAATGGGAGATTGTTATTACCATTTGTCTCACGTTGCTCAATCACATACTCCACCAACAACTGTTGATAAATCTCTCGGCCAAAATGAGCGTCAGGGTTGATCTCGATGGCTTTCTTGATGTGGATCAGTCCCTTTTCCAACTCGTTGTTGTGGATGTAAAACGTGCCGAGGTTGGCTTGGGATTCGTACTTCAATTGGTCGGGCCAACGCTGCATTTTTTCGAGCATGGTTGCGATGGCCTTGGGCGAATCGCCGAGCTTGTCATAGGCAACCGCGATGTCGTCATACTGGGCAGGTGTCCGGTTTCCGAATGGTGTTTTGAGACGGTCTTCAATCCGCCATTGGTAGTACGCATCGGAGTGTCGCACGAAATAGCCGACGATCAGCTCATGTGCTTCGGGAAAGCGTTGGCGTTCCATGGCAATGGTGTCGTAATCCCATGCACATGCGTTCAGTTGTTGATTTGGCAAGAGGGTGGTGGCTAACAAGGACAGGCAGCCAATCGTGAAATACATCCGGAAGTATGACATGTGATGATCTTTGCGCTATGCGGGTGAAAGTGAAATATATTGAATGATGAGGTGGATTTATTGTACCGCTCAAAGGCGATGCGGATAAGGATATGGATATGACATACCCAAGAAAAAACCCCGCCAAGTCATCGACTTTTCGGGGTTACCAAAGCCACCAGCCGGACTCGAACCGGCGACCTGCGGTTTACAAAACCGCTGCTCTACCAACTGAGCTATAGTGGCAATATGGGCCAACTGAAAGTATGACGTTTCAGGTGACCATTTTCAAAGCCAGCTTGGGGATTTGAACCCCAGACCTATGCTTTACGAAAGCATTGCTCTACCACTGAGCTAAGCTGGCATCGAGCCGCACATTATAAGCTTGGTGGCGAGATTCTGGCAAGTCGTGATGATGATCAATTCTTCCAGAGCTGTCAATCGGCATATTCCCAGACCGTAACTGCCAACTCCTGTACGCCCCAACGCCTTGCAATGGCGTGCGTCGGGTAGAGGACATCCAGACGGTTGCCTTTGATTTTGCCACCGATATCCAACACGGGGACGGGCTTGCTGCCGTTGTATCCGGGGACTGTCAAAAGCGTGCCATAGGGCAGCAGATGGGTGTCGGCTGCAACAAGTTTGCCTGCGTTGGTCCAGACACTGTAGCCCGATGCGGTGATGCCGTCAGCCCATTTACCGCATGAGCGTTCGTCGGGACTGTAGGCAGTGACTTTCATTTTGATCGTCTTTAGCGCTCGAAGCGGGCGACCGTTGTAGGTCATGGGAACGGTTGACGTGTTGGACTGTGAGACGCTGGTTTGTTGTTGCGTTGGGATCAGTTCATTGTGATCGGTGGCAACATGTACATGCACAAGTGGGTTCGGTGTGACATGCTTTGCCATATCCAAATGGACTTGGGGCTTGACCTGTTCTAGCTGCATAAGCAAAGGCGCCTGGGAATTAGCCGCATCCGGTCGACTAAGCGGAGACCAGACGATGACCAATCCAATCGCACCAAGAATCAGGCAATAGCAAAGCCCCATCGTGAGCATGCCACGCAGGGATCGGCGAGAAGACTTGTAACATTGTGGACGGCCAGGCATCTGCATGGTCAGGCTATCTCCCTGTACGGAAACAGTCGCATGCCATCCTTGGCGGTCAGTTCAATCGAGCGTCACAGTTTAGTCGCAAACATTGTTATCGGTCAATGCCAATGTGGTTTAAGTTTATTATTGCAAGCTTTTTCAGGCAATATGGATCGGTTGTAGAGGATTTGCCAAGGTTAGTTGATATACTCAATGGATAAAGGTTTTCATTCCTTTTCATAGGATATTACACCCATGGCCTCACGCGGATCAGCTACGCTTGCTCAAGTCAGTTCTGTTGCAGGTTGTTCACCAGCCACTGTCAGTCGCGTACTTAACAGCTCTGGCCCTGTTCGTGAGGATGTCCGGCGTACAGTTCTTGAAGCGGTTCGCAAGACCGGTTATATCCATAAGCCCTCCAAGCGTAAACAACCCTTAAAGCAATCTTCAAAGCAGGCGTCTGCATCAATTGTGCCATCTACAGGAGTGGTTGAAGTCCTGCTTCATCGTTATTCACCGATGGAACGTGTCACTTCCCAAGCTGATGGTTTGCATGTCGATCCACCGGCAATGGTCGAAGGGGCCAAGCTGGTATCTGAAAATTTTCGCAGTAGTGGTACCGACTTTTACCTGAACATCATCAGTGGCATTATGAGTCAGTTAGCTGATGCCGGGCGGCGGACAATGCTCCAGACCACCACCGATCTGACAGCACCGAATCTGCTTGGTGAGATTAATCGTAAATCCAACACCGGCGTAATTCTACTCGGGGAATACAGCCCTGATATCGAGACATTTCTAAGTCGTTGCAAGGTGCCGTTGGTACTTGTGGATATCATCCATCCCTGCCCGCATGATGTGGTCACAATCGACAATCATGCCGGTATCTCGCAATCTGTCGACCACCTTATTGAACTGGGCCACCGGGATATTGGCTATGTCGGTGCGCCCTACAATGCCAGTTTTGCTGAACGATGGAACAGCTTCCGTTTTCAGATGACCGAGAACAATTTGAAAATTAACGAGGATTGGGTCTATCACGGGGATGAACAGATCGAACCCACTGCAAAAGGTGTAGCATCAATCCTCAAAAAAACAACACGTCCCACTGCACTGGTCTGCGCCAATGACTGGGCAGCAATGGGTGTCTTACGAGCGGCAGAGTCCTGCGCGATGCGCGTCCCGGACCAGCTAAGCGTGGTTGGATTTGATGATGTGGATGCAGCTTCCATGGTGACACCTGCCTTGACCACCCTTGCCATCCCGTTACACCAGATGGGACGCCAGGCCGCAAGACAGTTCTTGATTAACGATCTCTATGGCACGGATGTCGCCCGTAAACGCGGAGCCTGCATCCGAGTTGCCCCAGAACTGGTGGTCCGCGGTTCGACACGTTCACTTAAATAAGGGTCGCATGAACCATCTTTTGTCTGTATCGCTAAGCAGACTGCCTGTAGTCATTCAATACCGATTCTGCTTGCCCGTTGGCAACTTACTGAGGTTCAGTTTTGCCAGAATGTCCGCGATCTGCTTGCCTGCATGGCCATCGCCGTAAGGATGCTTGCGACACTTGGGTGGTTGGGTCAGGGCCTGCTTGATGGCAGCAGAAACCGACTCGACACCATAATCACAGTCGATCACATTCGCGGGCTTTTCACGTCCGTTTTGACGCGGGCCGATGTTCACCACCGGGATGCCACCCTTGACCACCGCAGCTGCTTCGATGAGTCCAGCTGAGGAGTTACCCACCAGGACTGCTGCACGTTTGAGCAGGGCGATGAATTGTTCACGTTTGAGGTGTTCAACGACTTTTACCTTGCTGCGTCCAATGGCATCACGGATACCGACGCAGCCGGTGTCCTGATTGGGCATGACCACCAGATTGGACATCTTGCCTAATGCCTTGATCGTAGCTCGCATGTGTCGTGCTTCGGCAGCATCAGTCAAACCCACCGGATGTTGAAGTACCATCGCAAAGGGTTCGTCAGGTTCGAATCCACAGTTACGCATCACCGTGTCATCCGCAGCGTCAATGTCGGCCAGTGCATCAAGTGCCGGGGAGCCGACATTGAAAACCAACTCCTGTGGTTCACCCATTCGGATGATGCGTTTGGCACTTTGACTGCTGGCTGGAAAGTGGATGTGTGAGAGCTTGGTAATGGCATGACGCATTGCTTCGTCTGCGACACCTTCTGCGCGATCCCCGCCATGAATGTGCGCCACGTGCAGTCCGCCGACACTTGCTGCGGTCGCGCCTGCCATGGCTTCGATACGATCACCTAAGACCAATACCACGTCCGGTCGGATGCGACTGATCACCGCGCCGAATCCGATCATGCCCATGCCCAAAGCAATGCTGTCGGAAATGCGACCACTTTCGCCCGGTCGTTGCATGGGGATTTGACCGTCAATGTTAAAGCCTGCATCGGTGATATCACACTCGGTGTTTTGGACCAGATGCAGTCCGCCGACGAGGACTTTAAGTTTGAGTTTGGGGTGTGCATCGATGGCTTGCATCACCGGCTTGAGCAGTCCAAACTCAGCACGTGTGCCGGTGAAGACCGCGATGGTTTTGGTATTTGTCTTGCTTGTTTTTTTGACTGGTTTCTTGGATGCCATATTCAAAGACCTTGATTTGTGCGATGCGTGAGGACAGCTTGAGCCAATAGCAGATCGATTTCATTATCAATGTCCACGACATCGGTCTCCTGCGTGACAATGGCTCGGCGGTCTTGTCCCAGGAAATTGTGCGGGTGCGCCGGGTCCACGTCAAACAGACAGTCGCGTTTGACTGCCAGTACGCCGGAATTAAGCATGTAAACAGGTGGTAAATCCTGGCGTCGGTAAATTTCGTTGGGGATGTAGGGTTCGACGATATCCTCATCTTTGCCGGTGAGTTTACGCATCCAAAGCGGATGGGTTTTGCCTACATGGTAAACCGTTTGGACACTATCGCAGCCGGTGTCGATGAGTTTCTGCAACGCGCGATCCGTCAGATCATCGGGCCTTAATGCGACATTGGCATAGAGGATTGCAATGGCCGATGCTGTTTTGCCACTTTCATTTTCCCATTGACTCACGCCATGACGGACTGCTGCATCGACAGTGACGGTATCACCTGAAAGTTCGTCGGGACGATTGTAGCAATGAACACCATAAGACCGACCAACGTCCAGAATCGCTTCGCCGTCTGATGAGAGGATGACCGCTTGGGGGAGTTTACTTTGCAGAGCATGTTCAACGGTCCATGCGGTGAGAGGTTTGCCGCCAAGTGGGCGCATGTTTTTATGCTTAAGCCCCTTGCTCCCGGCCCGACCGATGATGATGGCGATGGTGGTCATTTTTCAGGAGTAGGGATTAGTGATTAGGGAGTAGGAAAAGGCATGTGCAATTGCCGGTTCTCCATTGTCTTTCCCTACACTCTACTCCCTACTCTCTACTCCCTTTGATTACGGTCGATGCCATTCGTGACAGTTTTTACAAAGTTCCAGTGTGTCGATATCCAATGCAGCATGTGATGCACACAGTGACTTGCCTTTGTCTTCCCATAGTTGAGGCAGGCTCATTGTGTTATCGTCGAGCTTGCCTAAGGGTGCTTTGCCTAACCAATCCTGATCGCATTGAGCGACCGTGCCATCACTGAGAATCGTCACGCGTCGGGAGACTTGTCGGCATGCCATGCGTGTTGGCGGAGCCATCTTCACCGGTGACATTTCAGGCATCAGGCCGCATCCACTTTGAGCAGGGAGGATCACTGCCTGCTGCGTGTAATGCGTCCAACGATCAAAGAAGGTTTCCATATCCTTGAGGTTGTCCGACACTTTAATGAGAGTAGGCAACAACCAGGGGATGCCGGGCTTGTTATCAAACTCCGGTGACTGCCAACGGCGGTTTCGTTCGTTGAGTAACCATTGCAGATTGTCAGTTAAATGTTTGAAGTTATGCTGCGGATCACCGGGGCTGCATAGCTTCTCATAGGTCGCAGAGGTGTCAGCATTGATCCGGATACTGACAATATCAATTGGTAAACGCAGCAGTTTTTCGACTTGCTGGGGTGTGCCTTGCAGGTCAGTTTGGATATGAATGCCAAATACACCAGCGTCTTTTGCAAGGTTGATTGCGTCGATCCATTGGTCATGAAGCATCGCATCGCCCAGTCCGCCGAAGGTGACAAGCGACTCTGGGGGAAGTGATTTGAGCATCCTTTCAAGCGTGTGCATCGACATGGGTTGTCGATTGAATTCAACATGATGTTGAGGTATCAATGGGCCGTTGCAGATGCGCTTGGGTGTGAGTTCGATACTCACTTGCTGGGGCATGCTCTGGGGCGGTTGCATTGCCGAAACAATCTCTGTTGCCGTTGCATTGTCCCAATCAATATCAAGTTGATCCATCATTGCAATGCTGCGGGTGTTGTCATAGATGAACCGTTGAGCGACACTTCGCACGGCAGGGGGGATGGCATAACAGATGTCACGGCCGATGGGGTCAGCCTGCGGATGAGACGGGACGTAGGCAAGCATGTTGCCGAAACTGGCGCCATCACTTTCGGACATCTGTTTTAGAAGGTCAGTGCAAATGACCACGCCCGAGAGTCCCGGAGGCGCCTGGTTGAAAGTCATCTGCAAGTCTTTGGGATGCTCCAGATGAATCGCTAATGTTTTTTCACAGTAGTCCGGATCGACTAATGGCCAGTCCCCGCCGACGAGGATCACCGCATCGCCGCCGTGGGCTTTGGCAGCTTCATAGATTGGCAGGGGAGGGAGCAATTCGTCATAACACGTTGCGCCCCCAAGTCCGCCACGCCAATTAATCATCGCCCATTTGCGAGCGCTCTGACGCATCGGCGTGAATTTGTCGGTGACCGCAGCAGGATGAAAGACGAGTTGCTTTTTGTTTTGCTTTACCAAGTCGCCAAGCTCTTGATCCTCAGGGTGAATGATCACGATTTTGCGTACGGACTTGATCCGTTCAACGCGGCGGACGGTTCGCTGTAACACACTCACGCCCCCCAACGAGTCCGCCAAATGTGAAGCCAGTCCCAGGCGGCTGGTCTGTCTGTCGGCAATCACAATGGCAAGGGTGTTGGGCATATTCGTCAATCAATTCAAGGCATCAGCAACACGCAGTGTCGCAGCTATTGGTTTTGGTTCTGTCAAACATTGACTGTTTGTTTCTTCTGTTGTTTGTTTAAGTCTCGTGTGCGTTTGAGAGCGTCTTTGAAAATCTGTTGGCCTTCATCGCAAGCTTGAATGAGCCACTGGAGGTTTTCAATATCACGATCCAGTTGGCGACGTTGTACTTCCAATTCATTCATGTTCTGATGATGAATCGCGCGATCCGCACGGGCACGCTTAAAGGCACCAATGGTGTTCAGATCGTTGATCAGGCCAAACGTTTCGTTGAGTGCGTCGACCTTCTTTTTGTGCTTCTCAATCTTGTCGTGAATCTCGCTGGCTCTCTTGTAGTCTCGCTGATGCTTCTTCATCGACTCTAGCAGCGGGATGGTTTTTTGACTTAACCGGCGAAGCTCTTCGACTTCGGCTAATCGTGATTCTAACAGTTTGACCATCTGGGAGAGGCGTTGAGCGTCAAAGCCCACCGGCGGGATTTTATGTTCCGGGACAGGACGTGTGGCATAGGCGTCAAGCGCATCAGCAAAGTCCATCGCGGAGGTGTTGGCGATGGGCAGTCCGCCTTGCGTACAGTCAATGACACGTTGGGTTGCTTTGGCGAAATCACGCTCGAATTGTTTGAGGTAAGTGACCATCTGTTCATCGGTGAAGATGGGCCTGCCATACATGTCATCTTCGCGCGAGAGCAGTCCACGGTGTCGGACGATACGTTGCCATTCCATCATCTCTACGGTGTTAAAGCTGTTAAGCTCGGTGGCCCAGACTTCGTGGATCGCTGTGCCGGGGCAGTAGTAGAGTCCGTCGGAGAAGCCAAGGTCCTGGCCGATGAGCATGATCGGATCACAGCCAAGATGTTGAGCCAGGTAGAAAGACAGATGGGCGACCGTCGCACCTGCCTGGATCGGCGTGATGGGACGGACATGTTCAGAGAGCATGCGATCCATGAAGTTGCTTTGGGTCACGCGAACCGGGCCGGGGAAGCTATCAAGAATCGTCGCGTTGGCTTTGGATTCAGCGACGAGGGTGATGTCATCCAGTCCGGTGAGACCTTCATAAAATCGACTTGATATTGCATGGTAATCCAACGCGGTCACAAAGTCTGGCCGGATACCGCGAGCAAGCAGCGGTTTGAGTGTGGTCTGGGCGGAGATGACGATGACGTTTTTGCGAATCTCAGGATTGCTTAACAAGTCGACGTTTTTGGCAAGTGATGGGCCGGCACCAACGCAAACTGCAGGATAGCCAAGCGCTGCCTGATGCAGATCATTGGTGTTGTAGCCTGCGCCGTAATAGGCGATGTTCATGGTGTTGTTACGCACCGTGCGCGAGGAGTTGACCAAGGCGGTTGCGACATTGGTTCGGAAGAAGGCAAGCACTTCGGTGATGAGGGTGCCAAAGGCAGTGAGCGCCTGGCCGTCGATTTGTCGACTGGTGGGATGGGTAATCAGTTGGGTGCCCTGAGTCATGATGCTGCCAAAGCCTTCGATGCGACCCAGCAAGCCCGAGCGATCCATGGTGGTATCCGCCAGCAGAACATTGTGTTGTCCGAGCCATGCGGTGTGATCGATTTTTTCCAGGACTGCTTTGAGTATTGAAAGGTTGGGTTCAAAGACGATGACCAGAGACTTGCTGGATTGCCCGACGTTGAGTTGCTCGACTGCCTGGGTGACGTGGTATCCCAGGCCCATCCCCAGGAAGACTGCTGCTGCATGCTTGGTTGGGTCCAGCGATGCGTTGAATTTTTCGGCCTCTGCCATGGGGTCGAATCGACTGGCCAGTGAGAGCTTGCGGCCATCGTGTTCAAGGGTCGCTGTAAGCGGTCCGGCTTTGGAGTCCGACCAGATAAGCGGGGCGGATGTCGCAGCTTCGATCCGCGCAGCCATTTCCGGTTCGGTCTTGCCCAGTTGAGCCAAATTGGCGCGCAGGATGTCTGAAGATTGTGCCATCATTCTGTCTGTTGTTATCGGAACATATGCGGTGATGGCTTGAAAACGAGTAAGGCATTTTTAAAACACGAAAATTGAAGTTCCAGACATGAAGCCAGCAGGAGATGATTTGTCGCAGTTTTATCAGGATAACGTAAAACGTTGTGTGTACTCTTTCTGAGGGAGTCTGTGACTTTACGGTTTTCACTTTGGCTGATTGAAGATTTGAATTCCAGCTTTGGTAAACTTGCTCTGGGCAGTTTTTTTTAATTCATTGATGGATCGTGGGGGATCATATGAGGCAGAAGGTTGGGGTATTGGATCGCACGGTCGGCGGTTCGGCTGACGGCTTGCCATAGGGACACGTCCTGTTGGCCGTAGACTTCGGTCGCCGAGCCTGGGATTGTCTTCCATGATCCGATGGCGATCTCTTCTTCGAGTTGACCAGGTGACCATCCGGCGTAACCGATGAAACAGCGTATCTGATCGGCACCGCGACGCATCAGCCAGCTGATGTTCTCTTCTTCGACACTGAGGAATACCCCGGGGAGGACTTGTTTCTCGCCTACGTCTTCGCGGCTGTGCAATGCCATGATCGGCCCCTGGCAAGGCCCGCCGATCCCCAGCATGCCTTCGCATTGGCAGGTTGAAGTGCCGACCTGTTCCCAGGCTTGTTTGATCGTGATGTTGCTTTGACGATTCAGAACCAACGCCAAGGCCCCGTCGGCATCATGCTGAACCATCAGCATCACCGTCTGGCGAAAATTCGGATCATCCATGCTGGGCGTGGCAATGAGAAGTTGGCCCTGTAGTGAACTCATGGTGTCCATTGTAGAGCAATGCCATCAAACACGAAACAGGTGATGCGCGTATTTGATAATCAATGAGCATTCAGACAACGCAAACAGCTGGTCAAATGAGCGTCATCGTCTTCAAACGGCAGACTCAAAGGCTCACAGTAAAACAGTTGTCCATGTTGAGGACATGGCTGAGTCGATGTTTTTTGAATTGATTGCAAGGGTGATCTGCGTGGTGATTGGGGAGTGACAGCGTCGATGACCTGTTGTGACAGGATGCAGGATGCTGAACTTCTAAATCACTTAGAGAAGATCAGTCGGTGCAGGGCATGTCGCCGGGGTAGTTGGCGCAGACGATGCTGGCGTTGCCAGTTGCGGTCTGAACCAATGTGCCGCGTGCTTCGACTTGCTCAACGCTCCAACTGCTCGCTTGGCCTTTGACTTCGCGAACGGTGTTGGGGGTTGCGATCTGACCATCGTCAGACATGTGGACTTCGTACACCTTGGTGACGGGAATACGTAAAATCATGATTCACGAATCCTTTCTCGTGTGAGTGACATGGGACAAAAATATGTCACTCTGACTCCCAATAGATATCACTAAAAAGAGTCATCGGTAATTCATTGAGAAAAGATTCTATAAACAGTAAAAAATATTTCAATGTCTTTTTACGTTTGACCGCAAAATTGCTACACATCCAATCGCTGCAGTTTCGATACGCAGTACATTCGGCGCAAACTGCCATGCTTTAAATCCTTGTTGGGACGCCCATTGCTCTTCTTCGTCGGTGAATCCGCCTTCGGGGCCGATGAGCACTAATATTGTTTTAAATTTCGCATCTGCGGTGCCCATCGTGTCCCCGTCCGGAACGCCGATGCGCTTTTCATCAAATGCTAGGCTTGCCAAGTCCTCTAATTGCATCACGGGATGGATCACCATGCTGTGCGATCGACCACATTGCTTGCTGGCTTCAACCATGATGCGTTCAAAGCGATCGAGCTTGTTCTGGCCAGGTTCGACGACGCTCCGAGCTGTGTTAATCGGGATCAGTTCATCCAATCCCAATTGGCAGAGTTGATTGACCATGTCGTCGGCTCGTCCACCTTTGGGCATCGCACATGCCAGCGTCAGACGTGGGGTCAACGGCGGGATGACGGTCACCTCATCGATTTGGACCCGCATGATCGGCTTGAGTTGCTCGATGCTGCCAATCGCCATTTTTCCACTGCCGTCGACAAGTTCGACCTGTTGACCTTTGGTCAGCCGCAGAACCTTCCAGGCATGTTTGCTTTGCTGGGGATCAAGCTCAACGGTCAGGCCGACTTCAAGGCATACAAGTGCTTGTTTTGTATGATGTTGTCCAACAAAAAAGCGTCTCATTCTTATCCTTCCATTCGACTCTTTGGCGGTATGATTCACGAATCTTAGAGTCTGCTGCGTCAATGGTCGATAACATATAACTGGTGTTCAACTCAACC
This sequence comes from Phycisphaerales bacterium UBA7800, assembly GCA_002480565.1. Taxonomy (GTDB): domain Bacteria; phylum Planctomycetota; class Phycisphaerae; order Phycisphaerales; family Phycisphaeraceae; genus UBA7800. Next base: position 34,412 of record DLCK01000052.1, read on the forward strand.
GCGGTCACTTCGTTGTGCTCGGGTAGTTGTTGAGCGTAACAGGATATCGTTTGTTATGGATGGCAGACGTGCCTGTTTAATTGGAAAATTGTCCCGGAATTGATCGACGTGACGGATCACAAGCCAGACAACACCGCATCCGATGACCCTAATGGTGAGTCACTCGAGCAGCAGCCCCAAGAGGAACTGTCGCTTGAGGATCATCTCCAAGGGATTTTGGATCAGATTGAGGATGCCGAGCCTGGACTCCTTGAAGCTGAGCAGCTTATCGGTGACGATGGCAAGCCCCGCTTTGTCCCCAAACCAAAACCCAAGCCCAAGCCTGAACCCAAGCCTCAGCCTGCGGTTGCTGCGGCTCCTGAACCTGCTGCAAAAACCAGTGATCCGATCGAAGAAGATGATTTGGCAGCTTTGATCAATCAAGCCATCGATCAGGCGTCCCAGGCTGGTGATGACTCAAAGGCTCCAGCATCTAAACCAACTGCTGCACCTGTAGCAAGTGATGCGGAACTCAGTCGTGCTGTGGATCGTGATATTGATCAAGCCGTCAAGCAAGCTTCAGCTGTCAAGCCAGCCAAGCCTGCAAAACCCGTCCAATCTGTCAAAGTTCCCAAGCTTGCCAAGTTTGACCCTGCAAGTAATTTCGTCCCCATTGAACCTGAGGAGTTGGGCCAGGCGATTGAAGATGCATTTAACAATCCGCCGCCCGTTAACGACTCGGTGGTGTCTGCACCTGAAGAACCGACCACGGCAACGCCACCTGTCGCAGCAACTGTTTCAGTTCCTAAACCTGCCACGTTTGATCCTGCGAGTAATTTCGTCCCGATTGAACCTGAGGAGTTGGGGGATGCGATTGAAGAAGCGTTTAACAACCCACCACCGGTTAACGATACCGTCGAGGATCAACCGACTATTGCTCCGCCGGAACCTGTAGTTAGTGTTGAAGCTCCCGCTGCTGCCGAGTCTCCGGCCAATGCCGTTGCGGACATGCCTGACGATGCGAAGCTCAACAATGATGATTTGGATGCATTGTTTGATGCGATGGGTGATGTTGCCAATACCAAGGCCGATGTCGCTGCGCCGCCCAAAGCCGCTGCAACTGCACCGCCTGCGGCTGCGGCTCCCGCTGCTGCGTCTGTTGCGGACATGCCTGACGACGCAAAGCTCAACAATGATGATCTGGATGCGTTGTTTGATGCAATGGGTGAAGTCGCCAATACCAAGTCCGATGTCGCTGCGCCTCCCAAAGCAACGCCCACGCCACCACCTGCTGCTGCGACACCCGCTGCTGCGTCTGTTGCGGACATGCCTGACGACGCGAAGCTCAACAATGACGATTTGGATGCGTTGTTTGATGCGATGGGTGAAGTTGCCAATACCAAGGCTGATGTGGCTGCGCCTCCCCAAGCTGCTGCAACTACACCGCCTGCGGCTGATGCTCCCGCCGCTGCGTCCGTTGCGGACATGCCTGATGATGCGAAGCTCAATAATGACGATTTGGATGCGTTGTTTGATGCGATGGGTGAAGTCGCCAATACCAAGGCTGATGTGGCTGCGCCGCCCAAGTCTCAGGATATAACGGCTCAGTCTACTGAAAAACCAGCTGCCAAATCACTTGCTGATGTGGATGATTTCGAACGCATGAGCAATGACGATCTTGATGCTCTATTCGAAGATCCCGCAGCGATGCTCGCAGAGCATGAGCAGTCCCAACCCCAATCCACTGAACCTGCTGAGGCGCAATCGGCATTTGGTGAAGACGATTTCATGTCTCAGTGGGATAATGTGCTCAATCAGGCTCAGGATAAATTGGCTGAAATTGCAGTTGAAAAGCAAGCCAAACAAGCCAAGCGTCAAGCACAGAGACTCGCCCAACTCAAAGAGAAGGCTGCCGACAATCCTGAGATTGATCAACTGCTGGAAGAAAATAATTCCAGTGTCTTTGATGATCAGGCCTTTACCCAAGAGTGGGACATGGTTCTGAATCAGGCACGTGAACAACTCAACGAAGTGGTGGGTAAGAAAAAACCCGCAGCGTCGGTTGACTCTGGTTCAGGTGGCAAACTCAGCAATGATGACCTGACCAATCAACTCGATGACTTGCTTGCAGAGGTTCAGTCTGAGTCCGAATCTGAAAGTAAGTTTGAATCGCTTGATCAAGAGCAACTCACTGGCGCCCTCGACGATGTGTTAGGTCAGGCCATGCAGCAATTGGCAATACTGACCAGTGAAAAAATCAAACGCAAAGCCGAGCAGCAGCAGGAAAAAATCCAGACCATCCGTGAAAGTCTGAGCAATGATGAGTTGGCTGATGAACTCGATGCGCTCATCGGCAAAGCACTTGATGCTCACGAAGTCGAACAAGCCAAAGCGGATCAAGCTGCTGAAGTATTGGATGCCGACGCCTTTGCTGCGGATTGGGCCAATGTGCTCGATGATGCAAAGACCGAACTTCAACGACTTGCTGAGGAAAAGAAAAAGCGTAAAGAAAAACTCCAGCAGCAGATTGAAGCTCAGCCCAAGACAGAATCTGAACCTTCAGCCAAGCCTGTCACCACGCCTTCTCATAATCAGGACATGGGTTCGTCTATTGATCTGGCTTCGGAACTTGACGACTTGTTTGCATCTGCAACCGACGCGCCGGATAAATCTCAAGCAACAGCACAAACACCACCAGCAGATGATGCACATCAGACATTGTCCAACGACGATCTTGCTGCAGAATTGGAAAGCCTCTTGGGTTCTGCGGTGGAAAATGAAACAGCTGCACCCGCACCAGTTGATGAATCCGCTTTGGACACTTCGATTGTTTCAGAGTCTGACATTCAGGATTTACTTGATGCTCAAGAAGCACAACAACCTGCTGCTGAAGTTGCTGACACGGTAGACGCTGCCTCATCAGACGATCAATCTGCCAAGGCCCATGATCCAGCAGCAGATGAACCGCAGGACCCCGCAGCAATGATCACACATATCGATTCGCTGCTGGCTGAACATGCCAGCGACGCAGTGTCGGATATGTTTGAAACCCCTGAAGCCATTGCCGAAAACGGCATGAATGAAGAGGACCTTGAAGCTGCCTTCCAATCACCTGAACAGGTCCTTGAGAATCTCCAGGAAGCCAGCAAGGCAGTCACTGAGCAGCAAGCTGCCCCACAACAGCCTGAGCCTGCCCCGACTCCCCAGCAGCCAGAGGTTGTTGAGCAGACAGCCCCCATCTCAGAAGTGCCCGCAGAGGCTGACGCTAACGTGCAGGAAGCTTTGGATCCAGAGGATCTTGAAGGATATTTCGAATCACCTAACGAGTTGGATCAAGTCCCTGCCCAAGCTGCTCAAGCACCGCCGCCACAAGCATCAGAAGCCGAGGAAGTATACGAAGCTGTAGAAGTCGCCGCTGACGCTGACGAAGAAATAATGGGCGATTTTGTATCGCCTGACGAGACGTTTGATGAAGATGTGTCCCAGGCCGAAGAAATAGGCGATGACGCATTTGAGTCGGTCGAAGACATTGAGCAACAGCAAGTTCAACACGCCTCAGCCAAATCAGAATCCCTGGCTACAGCGGTAACCGATGCTCAAGAAGAACAGGGCGATGAAACTCCGCCGGTCGTGAAAGGCCCCGGACTCCTGTCGCGGTTGATAAGTAAAGTTAAACCCATGGGCCGTGCAGCCGGCTCACTGGTTGGCAAACTCGCTAAGCAAGCCAAGCACATGGGACCGGTGATCAACAAGGGGTGTGCGATGATCAATAGCCCATTATTGCGGTTTGCCTCCCCGACCCGAAATCTCGTCGGATACATCGGCCTGGTCCAACTTTTCCTGGGCGTGATCCTCTTCTGCGTCTTCTTCAAGAAGATGCTCTTTGGGATGTGATGGGGTTAAGATGCGCTTTTCATCATTGCACTTGTGATCCGTGGTAAACGTCCACGTTTTCGAAGGTTAAGCAATCTTAGAAAGATTTTATGTTTCGTCGCTAACTGATGATCTTCATGCACGATATCCAGTAGCCGTTCGAAGTCTTCGGTATATACCAAGGCATCAACTGGCTTTCCAATTTCTACATATGCTTTGATCAAATTCACATCATCTTCCGTCAGAGAATCTTCCCAAATATTATCAGTAGTAGCCATCGTTTACCTCAAAACTCTAAGTGCAGCTGTCTTTGCAACACCAGATAAATCATACAACATATTAGTAGAATTGATCAACATTTCGTCCAAATCAGACATTGCCGATTGTAATTCATGTCCATCAATAGGAAGAACAAATTTAGTGAAAACTTTGTTCCCGAGAACCTCAAGTAAAGAACGCATTGTATTGATGCGTAAAAAAACTCCCCTTTGCTGAATTGCTCTCTTATTTTTTATGATCAAATCAGGTTGTTCAATCAACTCGTAATCTTCTGTTGGAATTGGTTCAAGTTTTGCACGATCCAATACCCATATGCAGATTTTATCGGATTTTTCATCCCATTGAGAATACGCAAAATATGCTGCTACATATGGAGAGCGTGTCCAATCTATCAGTGGAGATGGCAAGCCATGGTGTCGAGCAATTAATTCAGCTTCAACTTCCTTCTCATCTGTCACTAGATCAACACCACCAATCACTTGGCATTCATTGATAAATGCGTCAACAAGTTCACTTGCTTTGTTGTTCCTATATCTATCATCTACAAATAAATGACCATACCATCTGTCGAGTGTGGAATTTAGCTGCCAATGGAAATTGCCAAGTCCTCGAAACCATAACTCGTTTCGTCTTTCTGGTGATTGGGCGGCATAACGAGTCAAATGGGATTTAAACTCGTTCCAATTTTTACACTCAATTTCGGACATAAATCAACCCTGTAGTTTTTTCTTGATCATCTCCGTGACCACCTTGGGATTGGCTGAACCTTTGGAGAGTTTCATGATCTGGCCCATGAGCATGCCGATGGCTTTGTCTTTGCCGGACTTGATGTCTTCGACGGCTTTGGCGCTTTTGGGGTTGGCTAAGACTTCGTCAATCATTGCATCCAACGCACCGGTGTCGGAGACTTGAATGAGCTTGTGGTCGTTGGCCAACTCCTCAGCTGAATCGCCGGGATTGTCACAGCAGAGATTAAACAGGTCCGCAGCAGCAGTCGAACCAATCTTGTCATCGTCAGCAAGCTTGGCAATGTCGTGAATCTGCTGGGCGGTGATGCCTAGCTTATCCATCGCAAGACCCAACTCATTGGCGCGCTTGGCGGCATAGTTGAGCAAAATTGCCGTCGCACGTTTGGCGGATGTACCCGTGGCTAAAACCGCATCAAACAACTGAGTCGTTGCAGGCTCGGCAAGAATCGCATCAACCTGTTTTTCATTAAGTCCAAGTTCGGTTGCGTATCGCTTACGCTTGACCATTGGCAATTCAGGCAACTCGGCCTTGAGTCGGTCAATGTGTGCTTCACTGATCGTCACCGGCACAAGGTCGGGGTCCGGGAAGTAACGGTACTCGTCCTCATCTTCCTTGACCCGCTGTAACGTGGTCTGCATTTTGACATCATCCCAACCGCGTGTGGATTTACTGCGAGCCCCCATCACCACGCCGCTTTGCATCCATTCGTCGATCTGGCGTTCGTACTCGTAAGAGATTGAGCCGTAGACCGCTTTGAAGCTGTTGAGGTTTTTGATTTCAGCGATGGGTGTTTTGTAGGTCTTGCCATCCTTGGTGATGATGACGTTGATGTTGGGTTCAAAGCGGATGTGACCCATCTGCATGACGCCTTCGGACACACCGATGTGCCGGACGATATCGCGGAGCATCTGGCCGAACATGACCACTTGGTCGGGGGTTTCAAAATCAGGATACGTCACGATCTCCAGCAGGGGGGTTCCCGCGCGATTGAGGTCCACAATGGAGTGATCGATAGCAATCCCGCCGGGCGCTTCGTGTGCCAACTTGCCTGCATCTTCTTCGAGATGCGCGCGGAGGATACGGATTTTTTTCGTCGGCGCATCCGGCTCATGACTAACAGGAATTTCAATTTCACCTTCGCCACAGATCGGCAGATCGTATTGACTGATCTGATAGTTCTTGGGCAAGTCCGGATAGTAATAGCTTTTGCGGTCCCACTTGGTGAAGCTGGCAATCTCACAACCCAACGCCAGACCGACCTTGATCGCCATGTCCACCGCAGCTTTGTTAATCACCGGCAGGACACCAGGCATCCCAATCACCACCGGGTCAATGATGCTGTTGGGGGCAGCATCGTGATAGTCGGGGTGTGCGACGTTGGGGACGGATGTGAACATCTTGGTCTTCGTCGCCAATTCAACGTGAATTTCCATCCCCACCATCAGGCGGGCGTCGAGTCCGGGGTAGGCTGCCACCATGGGGCGCTCCTTGCATCAATCGTGTACAAAATAACTGGTATGGATTTTAGCGAGTATCGGGTAACGTTGCAGGAAACCGGTTTGAGATTTGACGCACCTGGGGCTGCATCAAGTTATGGCTGAGTGTGGATCAAAAAAAACCGGATACCGCATTGGTAAGCTGCTGTGCAAAATGCAGAGAGCTTGTCCAATGTGATATCCGGCTTATGGAATATCGTTACAGTCTTGCGACTGATCAATTACTCAAAGTAATCAGCGTTCTTGGCGATGTAGTCGGTCCATTCTTCGGGCAGATCTTCTTCAGGGAAGATGGCCTTGACCGGACACTCATCGACGCACAGACCGCAGTCAATGCAGGTGTTGGGATCGATGTAAAGCATTTCCGCCGTTTCAAAGTCGTCGTCGTCCTTGGTGGGATGAATGCAGTCCACAGGGCAGACTTCAACGCAGGCAGTGTCTTTGGTGTTCACACAGGGTTCAGCAATAATGTGAGGCATATTTGATAACCTTTGTATCAGAGATATAAAGAAAGTTTGTCTGTTCTTGAATACACAGTATAGAGAGTCATCGGCTTGGGGCAAATGGAAATTTGGTCTATAAAACAATATTTTTAATTTTGATAAGTCATTAACAGAAAACAAGCTATATTGCCAACAGGATATTGAGACTCAATTGCATAGAGGGCTTTGATGCCGTGTTGACTGACTCCAATCTGACTGGTTGAATCATCACTTTGGCAGCGCTGGAGACTTGGGCAGGGGGACTTGGGGGGGGTATCATGCTGGAACAACAACGACATGATTTGTATGTTCCAATCTGATTGAATGGGGGATTGAGATGGCTCGTAGCGATTTACGTCGACGAAAAAAAAGTCGATTTACGGTCAACAAATGGTTTGCGGCATGGCTGATCATCGTCTTGGTTTTTATCTTAATCGGGATATGGCTGTGGGTAGACCAAAACCAGACTGAACGTCAACCTCAAACACAAACTCGCCAATCAGCGCCAAAGGCAAGTACTGATTATTCGACTTCCCACGTTCCCATCCCTTTTCCTGTTAGGGCAAAAGCCAAGCTGACGCAGCAATCTGCTCAACCTCGGCCGAAATACTACCACTCAAATTCGCAAGTGGTCAGTCCTGATCTGCGCAAAATGGTCACTGCGGACAACCAAGGCAAGCTCCGCATCTGGGATTTGGACACAGGCGAGTTTACGGCGTTATCCCAAGGGCATCAGAAATTCCTTTCGCAAATCCAATTTAGTCCCGATGGTCGATTCTTTGCCACAGCAAGTGTCGACGAAACCGCACGTGTTTGGGACATCCAAACAGGCCAACCCGTTTCACCGATTCTCCGACATAATAAATCGGTTACCAATGTTTTGTTTTTTACTGACGGCCAACGGATTCTGACTTGTGATGATGATGCTTTGATCAGGCAATGGGACATTCATACCGGCCAATGTCTTGAGCCAACGATTAAGTACATCGGTTTCTCCAAGACAATCAAATTTCTCGACGATGAAACAAAAGTCCTGGTATCAGGTGGCTACAACGCGCAGGTCTTTGACTTGGCCACCGCCAAACCAGTGACGCCATTAATTGCAGTCAAAGACCAAGGGGCCAGTTGTGACCCGGCAATGAGCCATGACGGCACTCGCATCGCCTTCGGTTGGCATTTGAACTACGCACGGATATGGGACCTGCAATTAGCCAAACCTATCTCACCGAAGTTCGAACACCAGACGGCCATCAGGAAGATGGCTTTCAGTTCTGATGATAGTCTTTTTCTCACCGTTGATTATGATCAAAACGCACGTCTCTGGGATGCGAAGACTGGTAAGCCTGTGTCCAAAATATTCGACCATGTTCGTGATGTGATGTTCATCCCCAACACCCGGAAATTACTCATCGTCCAACCCTTTGATCGGGTCGTGATATGGGATGTGGATCAAGCAAAGCTGGTCGGGCCAACGTTTCTCATTGAATCAGGTCGGCGAAAGATCAGTCGCGATGGACGCTACCTGCTCAATATTGATTATGACATGTTTAAAGCCAAATTCAGTCTGCTGATATGGGATTTGAAGACCGGTATCTCCCCAATGAGACACAAGGGATTCATGGCAGCAAGCGATCCAACACTCACCCGGGAAATTGGCATATACCCCATCTTGCACGCCACATTTAACCCCGATGGGCAGCATGTCTTAACTGCAGGGGGAACGTCGGCACGGGTGTGGGAACTAAAGACAGGGCAACTTGCGATGCCCGAATTAAAGCTCCCCAGTGTGGTGACCAAGGCAGTCTACAGTCCCGATGGCAGCAAAATACTCGTGATGTACGGCCAGAAATTTGCACGTCTTTTTGATGCCAATACAGGCAAGGCAATATCACCTCAACTCAACAAGCCAAAGTACGATTGGGAATTGCTTTTTACCAATGATTCAAAACAAATCATTGCCTTTGAGCAATTAAATACCGCGCGAATATGGGATACGAACACTGGGCAGGTTTGGGATGCCCCGTTACAAGCCTATGACAAACAGAAATTTGTCAGTAACGACTCGGTTTCACAGGATGGCAAATGGCGAATGCAACGCATTTCTCAGGATCGTTACCAACTACGCAATATCAGTAAGGGTGAGAAAGTCACATCTCAATCGCTTAAGCAATTATGCAGACAATTCGCCTTCAGTCCCGACAGCCGCTTCCTTGCAGTTGCGTTTCGTCAAAAGGCTCGTGTCTGGGATATCGCATCGGATACTCCTCTCTGCCCGGAGTTGAATCATCCCGATGACGTGACATGCATCGCGATGAGTCCTGATGGCAAGTGGGTTCTCACCGGCTGCGAGGATGGGCAGGCACGTTTGTGGGACATCCAAACCGGCAAGTGTCGCGACTACCAAAAGGACCTTTTGTTTAAGCTTGGTCAATCCTTTTGACGTGATGATATGGCTGGTTGATTATCACCTTGACGTCCTCTAAACTCCCATCATGCCAAACTGTATTGTCTTTGATTTTGATGGTGTGATTGTCGATTCCGAGCCGCTGCATTTCCGTGCGTTTGTTCGCGTGGGTAAGCCGTTGGGATTTGAGCTTTCATGGGAACGGTACCTTGATGAATTCGTCGGCTATGACGATCGCGATGCGTTTCGCGTGATGCTTGGGCATGAGGCGGGGACGACTTCGCCGCCGGAGATTGAAGCACGCCTGCCGCAGTTGGTACAGGAAAAGGCCCAGGCGTTTGAACTGGAAGTCAACGAAGGCGTCGATGCCATTCCCGGTTCGCTCCAACTCATTGAGCAGCTAGCCGGTCAGATTCCCATTGCCATTTCCAGTGGTGCGACGCAGTTGGACATTCGGATCATCCTTGCCAAGCTTGGCCTTGAGAATGTCTTTGATGCAACGGTGACGGCTGATGATGTACAGCATTCCAAGCCGGACCCTGAAAGTTATGCCAAGGCCGTCCAGTTACTGGCAGAGAAATATCCTGACCACGGGATTTCGCCAGGCACCGCATTGGCCATCGAGGACACCGCAACCGGGATCGCCTCCGCGCGTGCCGCAGGCTTACAGGTCTTGGGATTGACGACCACCGGCCCGGCTGAGCTTCTACACGAAGCAACGCGCGTGGTGCCTAATCTGGCAGGTGTCACTTTCGACACCTTACGGCAGTGGTTTGTGGATTGAATGAAAAAAGCCACTGATGATTAATCAATGGCTTTTGAGAGGTTTGTATTTTTGCTTGTCGCGTTTTGAATGATTGCTGATCAATAAATCAACGTCATTAACAGCGGCGCCTTGTCGGTTTTGATCCATGCGGTGGCAGTCATGCCAGGTTGCAGGTCATAGCCGGGGTTGGGGATTTCTGCTTCAACATAGAAGACGCCATCACCGGTTGCCTGAGTATCGACGACTGGGATCATGCGTGTGATCTTGCCGGTGAGATAGCCGTGTTGCCATGACCAGTAAGCAGCGGTTTCGACTCGCAGTTCCTGGCCGATTTTAACACGTCCAAGATAGCGTTCGGGCACACGGACTTTGACGACCCATGCCTGGGTGTCAAAGATTTGCCCCAGGACATGCTCGGGCTTGACGACTTCACCTTCTTCAAAGCGATTGAAGTAGACTTGGCCTGCCATGGTTGAGCGGATCTCTCGCGCTTCGACTTCTGCTTTGTGTAACAGGACACGTTTTTGGGCTGCGGAGGCTTGCTCCTGCATGACCAGCAATTGCTGGCGGTCCAGTTCGTCGTATGGCAAGCTCAATTCCGAGACCCGGCTGGTCATCACGGAGACTTTAAGTTGCGTGTCTTCAAGTTCCGATCGTGAGAACCCGCCGCCAGCATCTTCCATGCGTTTGAGTTTGCGTTGAGCCAGTTCCAATTCCTGATTGGCTTGATAGAGTTGGGCATCGCGTCGTTTCTGCCGCATGGCCAGACTCATGCGTGTTTCTTCGAGTTGGGCGGACTTGGCTTTGAGGTCACTTCGTGCTTCTTCAAAGGCAGCCTTCTGCACGTCGGATCGAAGCTGGATGAGTAGGTCACCAGCCTTGACACTTTGGCCGTCATGGAAGAAGACTTCGCCGATGGTGCCTTCGACGGAGGGGCGAAGTTCAACTTCATCATCGGTGGTGATGTAGCCAACGCCTTGGATTTGGAGATTGATTTTGATGGTGAGGCTCGCTGTGACCGCACCTGCGGTGAGCAGAAACAACACGAACAGAATCAGTTTCCATTTCATTCGCGGCTTAACCGTACGGGGCGGGCGACTGACGCCTTGGTTTTGATTGGGTGTGTTGGACATTTTGATTACCTGTTTTGATTCCTGAATTTTCGATTCATTTTTACCGCCAAGGCGCCAAGAATGCCAAGGTGGGAGAGATTGATTTTTTTTTACCACAGAGTCACAGAGTTGCAGAGTCTGAAAACTGCAGATTTATTGAGCTGTGTTTGTTTTTTGCTCTGTGTCTTTGTGGTTCATTCATTCTTTTAAATCCTGCAATGCTTTTGTGATTCAATAATCATGTCGGATTGCTCATGCGGCCCCCGTGCCTGTTTGGGCGTGCTGGGCTCGGGCGAGTTGTTGTTCGTAAAGCTCTCTAAAGGGGCCAGGCTGTTTGATGAGTTGATCGGGGTTACCCATCTGGACCATCTTCCCGCTGTCGAGCATCAGCACATAATCGCAGGACAGTGCAACGGACACGCGATGCGACACCAGTAGGGCCGTGCGGTCAGCAAGGACATTACCCAGATTGTCGATGAGCTTGGCCTCGGTGTCCGCATCAAGCGCACTGGTGCAGTCATCAAGCACGAGCACATGCGGGTCACTGACCAAAGCGCGGGCAAGGTTGACACGCTGTTTCTGACCACCCGAAAGCGTCAAGCCACGTTCATGGGTCAGGCTTCGATACTTGGCTGGCAGCTGCGAGATAAAGTCGTGGATCAACACGTTCTGAGCGGATCGCACCACGGTTTGCTGGTCAGCGTCTTCCGAACCATAGCGGATATTATCACCAATGGTGCCGGAGAAGACGATGGGTTCCTGATTGACATAGCGGATAAGGTTTCGCAGGTCAGTGAGTTTAAACCGCTTGAGATTCTGGCCGTCAATGAGGATGGAACCTTCGGTCGGATCATAAAAACGGGCGAGGAGTTTAGCGAGCGTACTTTTACCTGAACCGGAGGGTCCCATGATGCAGACCTTGGCTCCGGCTGGGATCGTGAGATTCAAATCGACAATGGCAGGCGAAGGCGTGTTGGGATATTGAAACGTCAAGTGATCCAAACGAATTTCGCAAGCCTGGGTGGGTACATTCAGCGGATCATTGGGATCGTCAATGGCGATCGGTTCATCCATCACGCGGACGATTTTGGCGCAGACGGATTCAAGGCGTTGGATGACAGCAACTTCGTTGATAATCATGGTGATGGGCTGGAACATGTTCGCTGCCGTGCCGTAGAACATGAGCAGTTCACCGGCCGTCATTCTGCCAGCGAGACATTCCTGTGCACTGATCCACAAGACCATGGTGGTGGCGGTGCCTGAAATAATCCCACAGACCACAGCCAGACAGGTATTGAGCATGCCCCCAAGGACCTGTCTTTGGAGCAGGGGCTTGGTGCTTCGTGCCAACGTCAGTGTCTCACGGATTTCACGCGAGAAGGCTTTGGTGACATGAAACAGTGAGATACGGTTGGCGATGTGTCCGGCGAGTCGGCCTTGTCGTTCGCGGATATCGCGGTTGACGTTGCGCATCTGTGTTTTGAAATATCGGTAGGTGATGCCATAGGCAGGTAAGGCACACATGACCATCAACGCCAGCTTCCAGTCAATAACAAAGGTGATGATCGTCCCTGCAATGATGCCGGCGATACCGTTGGGGATGTGACGCATGAGCATGGTAAAGCAGTGCGTCATGGCCTGCATATCTGAGAACAAGTGCGTGAGCAGTCGGCCCGGTGAGTTGGCATCGTGATACGGCTGGCTGAGTTGGTGGAGTTTCTCATGGATGTGATTGCGCATGTGAAACGTGGCTTCCTGCGTGAGTCTTGCAGTGGCAAAGAACAGGTGCGTGGCCATGATGTGTCGCGCAATTTCCCAGATGATCACCGCCAAGACCAAAAGCGCCAGGCGATGCATTTTTTCCTCAACCGTTAAGCCGGGTTTGGCATCTAAACGTGAGGTCCACGAATCACGATTCCGATTGCCCTGATGCATCATCGGCATGGTTTTTTCAGACGTATGCACGGATCGGGCAGGATCGATATTGACCTTGTTGGTCATGCCGATTTCCACGATGTCGTCCGCGATGTATCGGCCGATCGCAGGATAAACATAGACATGCATCCCCAGGATCGATGCGAACAAAGCGACCGAGAGGACGATCCAGGGATGGCGTCCCCAGATGTAACGTTTGAATATCCGTTTCGACGCACCATTGCTCGAATACTTGCCATCCTTCATCAATCGATTGCTGACCTTGGCGGAAGCTTCAAGAATTTGACGCACATGAGTCAGTGGAGGCTGTCGCATTATGCACTCTCCTTGACTTTGGCGGTGGTGGAGGCCATCTGCGTGGTAAACAGGTGTCGGTAGCGACTCTTGGAGTTACTCATCAATTGGGCATGCGTTCCTTGCTCGAGGATACGTCCCTTGTCGAGTACCACGATGATGTCAGCATGCACGATGGTCGAAAGACGATGTGCGATGATGAACGTGGTGCGGTTTTCCATGACACGGTTGAGCGCCTTTTGGATCAAGGCCTCGGACTGCGGGTCCAGGCTGCTGGTCGCTTCATCGAGAATCAGAATGGTCGGGTCCTTGAGGATGGCTCGAGCGATACACAGGCGTTGACGTTCACCGACTGAAAGCTTGGAACCTTCTTCGCCCAGGAGCGTGTGAACACCATTGGGCAGGCGTTCGATAATGCTTGAGAGTTCGGCCATCTTGGCTGCTTTTTCGATGCGCTCAATACTGGCGTTTGGATCGCCGTAGGCAATGTTATTGGCAAGCGTGTCATCGAGCACGATGGGATCCTGAGGCACCATCGCCAGATGATTGCGATACCAACGTGTGTCCAGGTCGTTGATGTCATGACCATCAATGAGCAGGCGTCCGCCAACGGGTTTGTAATAGTGATAGATCAGGCTGATGCTCGTGGATTTACCACAGCCGGTCTCGCCGACAAAGGCGACAATCTGCCCCGGCTGAACATCAAGGTTGATGTTTTTAAGAACCGGGGTGTCAGGTTCATATTGGAAGCTCAGATCGTCAAACGTGACTTGCCCGCGAAGTTCAGGGAGTTTCTTGCCAGCCTTTTCGGTGAAGTCACGCTCGGCTTGGATGAGTTCGACAATACGATCCAGCGAAATTTTGGTCTGCTCAAGTTGGTTGGACAGTTCAGCAAGCTGGACAGCAGGTTGCAGGAGTCTCCATGTATAGGAAGAGACAGCAATGACGGTCCCGTATTGGAAATTGCCACGGATCACAAGGTAGGTGCCAAAGAGTTGGACGGTGGCAAAGGTCGCCCATGTCAATGCCGAGGAGGACATACCGTAGGCATTGTTGAGTTGACGGAACCGGTGATGAACCCGTTCGGTGAGGAAGTTGGCCCGGGTGAACATGCGACGTTCGGCACGTTGTGAGTTGTACGCCTGAACGACGATGCTGCCTGCCAATCGCTCTTGTGCGCGGCCTGAGAGTCGGTCCATTTTGGATCGCACACGTTTCTGGACTGTGCGTATCCGTCTGACGAACCACTTGTAGTTCACGACATACATACTCACACCGAAGATGACGATCAGTGTCAGTTGCCAGCTTAGCCAGAACATGACGATCACGGCGATCAGTGCGGTGACCAGTTGGGATGCCAGGCCGATCATCTGCCCGCTGAAGATGGTTTGGACTTGTTCGATATCACCGCGCAGGCGTTCCATGAGCTTGCCGGTGGGGGTGTTTTGCAGGTAGCGGACCGAGAGGTTTTGGACCGCGCGGTAGAGTGTGAGTCGCATGTCAAAGACGATGCGTTGACTGGTCATGATGACGCTGTAGTTGCCGATGGACTGCATCAGTCCGCTGACCCAGGGTAGCGCCAGTGACAGGATCATCAAGGGGCCAAGCAGCGCATAGCGTCCTTTGCCGATGACTTGATCCACGACCGCCGCAAGGATCAGCGGGGGCAGCAGGGTCAGCAGGGTGACACCAAGAACCATCACCACTGCCAGGATTGCCCTGGCGCGGTATTTGATGATTGACTGAACTAGAAAATGGACAGAGCTCATGGCGTGGCCATTTGCGGTCTGCAAAACTCCATTGGCTTGTGTAACGATGATGAACCCGTCTCAGATCGATTGGTGTCGATCCTTTCCAGGGCTCAGACTGGACGATGCGGCAATCCGTGAATTGTCATTAATCCTCAGGGGACTTCCAACATTTTGGTGTGCTTGACTACATATTTAACTCACCTGACGAAGCTTTTTGCTCAGCGTTTATTGCCGGCTTGACGTCCCTGTACCAGCCGGTGCTTTGCAAATGCCTGCTCCGAGCAACAATTCCTTTTCCTACTTTCTAAGTTAGTTTTGTAATCGGAATTTTCCATAGGTAGCACGTATGTTTTGTGAAAAAAGTTAAAAAAAGCGCCTCACACCTGCTCGGAATGCTTCAAAATAAGGATTGGCCGAAAGGCATTTTGCTCGAATTAATGTCGTTGGTTGCATTCCTGCAAGACCAATGATTTGCTGTCGCCAAGTGTTTGCAGTCAGCCGGTACATGGTTGCAATCACCTGATCCATCTTGATGAGCATCGTCTGATTTATGCCGATTCACCAACCTGCATTACAATCTGCCCATGAGTAATCTCGGTGACATACGGCGTGATTTTGACCAGCAGGGCTTGCGACGCAGCCAGTTGCTATCCAACCCCCTTAAGCAGTTTGAGTCTTGGCTGGATGAAGCGATCAAGGCTGACATCACAGACCCGACTGCGATGACTTTGGCGACTGCCGATCAAAACGGCAGACCGACTGCACGGATCGTGCTTCTCAAGGGGCTGGATGAACAGGGACTGTGTTTTTACACCCATTACCACAGCAACAAAGCCAGGCAGATTGCTGCCAACCCCCAGGGCGCTTTGGTCTTCTTTTGGCCAGCGATGGATCGGCAGATTCGCTTTGAGGGTGCGATCCAAAAGGTCAGTCGGCAGCAGTCGCAGGCCTACTTTCAAAGCCGTCCGCTTGGATCACAAATCAGTGCTACAGCATCGGATCAAAGTCAGCCCGTAGGCAGTCGAGAACTTTTGGAACAACGCGCAGAGGAGATTGCCCGACAAGCGGAAAAGGCCGCCTTGCAACTGCCCGACTTCTGGGGTGGTTATCGCCTGATACCCGATCGAGCCGAGTTCTGGGTTGGGCGGCCAAGTCGTCTGCATGACCGGTTTGAATACAGCCTGCAAGCCGATGGCAATTGGCAAATTCAACGCCTATGTCCATAAGTCCGATCCGTCTCATCGACTGAGACATTAACGGAATCAGCGTGAAATGCCGTTAAGAATCTCCAGAAGGTGTCCGGCTAATTCGCGCATCGGCATGGGTTGTCTGAGCAGTAACGCATGACTGGCGTATGCCATCGGTGTTGGGGGGGTATTGCGATCCGTCATCAAAACCCATTTGTAATCCGGCTGACGTTCTTGGAGAACTTTGCAGATCGATTCGGTGGGCAGGTTCCCCGGCACGTCGTCACAGACCAATAAGTCGATGACAAGATCCGGTTCTTCGATGAGTAATGTTTCAAGATGCTGCATGTCCGCGACACCATGGACTGTCACCTGTTGATCACTGAGCATGGTTTGCAGAACCTGCTTGAGCATGTCATCAGTCTGTACGAGAACCATGTGGCGATGCCCCGCAGCGATTGTGGTGTCCGAAGGGGCTGTTGTTGAAAGGCAATTGATTCCTGGGAAGGTGATCTTAAACCGTGTCCCATTACCCGGTTCAGATTGAACTCTGATTCTTGCCTGATGATCGGTGATAATCCCATGAGCGACCGCCAGGCCCAGGCCGGTTCCCTGGCTGCGTGATTTGGTGGTGTAGAACGGATCGAAGAGACGTTGACGGGTTTGTTCATCCATGCCCACGCCGGTGTCGCAGACCCATAAATTCAAAAGTGGTCGGCGGCCTTCACAGCTTTCAGTTTCCAAAATCAGTGACAGCGTCCCGCCATCAGGCATTGCATCGCGCGCGTTGACGACCAGATTCATCAGCAATTGCTGTATCTCCGAAGGGTCGGCATTGATTTGTAATGGACATTGAGTTTTGTCCATAACTTGAACTTTGATTGTCGCAGGTATCAGAGGCTTGAGGGTTTGGAGACTTTGTTCGATGATCTGCATCAGATCCACATGTTGTCGGTGGCCATTGGTTTGTCGTGCAAAGGTCAGCAGACTTCGTGTCATCCCAGTGGATTGGCGGATGGCCTGATGAATGTTCTTTAATGCCTTGGTCGGATCCTGCCCCTTGTCATATTGCGTCTGAGCCATGTCCAGATAACTTTCAATGGCTAAGAGCAGGTTGTTAAAGTCATGGGCAACACCACTGGCCAAGGTGCCGATGGCTTGGAGTTTCTGTGCTTGACGCAGACGGTCTTCAAGTTGTTCGTGTTGCTGCTGGGCTTTGAGTTGTGGGGAAAGGTCTTCGATTTGGTTGATGCAGTATTGGGGTTTGCCTTGCGCATCGCGGACAACGGTGACGGTGATCTGACACCAGACTTCGTGGCCGTCTTTGTGAAGGTATCGTTTTTTGGTGCTGTGGCGTGTGGCTGCTGAGTTGGTCAACATTTCCGCGAACTTTTTACAGGTGTCAGTGTCCATGTCCGGGGCGATGTCAAAGAAGGTCTTGTCGATGAGTTCTGACCAGCGATAGCCGAGCATTCTGCAAAAGCGATTATTGATCTGCAGAAACTTGCCATCAGGCGTTGCCAAAACCATCCCCATCGGTGCGTGGTCAAATGCCAGATGGAATCGGTATTCGCTTTCGCGTAATGCGGTCATGGTTTTTCGCTGCTGAGTGGTGTCGATGAAGCTCACGACCGCGCCTAAGCATAACCGCGTCTGTTGATCAACCACAGGCATGGCTGAGAAGACACCCCAACTCTCCGTGCCACATTGGCATTGGATTCCCAACGTGGTTTCTTCTTCGCGTTGCAACAGGTCCATGCAACGGTAGCCCGGCCAGTGTGATTTCAAGTTCCCTTTGGTGTTGTCCTCAAGGAGTAATTTGCAGTGTTCACTCCATTGATAGCATCGCTCCTGCTCATCAAATTGGAGACAGAAAAACTTGATCGCCTGCTCATTGGCAAACACAATCCGCTTTTGAGCATCATGTCGAATCACCCCGCCGGGTAAGACCTGCATGATCGCTTCGTTTAGTGCGTCACTTTGATGTAGTGCTTTACGCGTGCTCAAGTCACGGGCATGGATTAATAACGCAGGCTGACTGTTGTACAGAATCTGTGTGGTGATTAATTCCACAGGAATGCGACGGCCGGACTTATGCAGGCTAAACCCCTCGTACATCTGCATGCGACCTTCAACGAATTTGGAGTATTCCCGCTGGACCAGATCTCTTTGATCCTCTGGCACAAGTTCCAGGACATGAATGCCCACCAACTCCTCGCGCGTCATCCCGTGAAGGCGACATGCCTGCTTATTGACATCCAGTACGTACCCATCGAGTGACTCAATGAAAATCGCGTCCGGTGCATGTTCAAGCAGATAACCAAGACCAGGTTCACTGTTGACGGTGTTTAGGCTTTGGGGCATAGGTGTGTCCAATTGGGTTTGTTGTTCATGATACACCCCCGTTAGAGCCATGTCTTTGTGAATCTCAACAGCCACAACGGATACCAGCGGCTTTGCCAGCGATGGATGGGCGTTTGGGTATCCATCATTTGCCTGATGTTTGAATAGTGAACATGGGTCAGAGGGCGAACTTTGGACCTCAACTGGCCTTTATGCCGATAACTGATGCATGCTGCGCTTTGGACACATTCTGCAATTACTTGTCATGGCTCTGTTGGGGCTTGGGCTGATTATGGTCCACTCCGCAGGCAGTCGCATCGGCATGGGAGACGATGTCCTGCAATACATTCAGTGGCGTCAGTGGCTCTACGCTGGCATGGCGCTGCTTGCAATGTTTGTCGCATCACGATTGGATATTCGATCCATCTGCATGACGCGACGAGGCCTTTGGCACCCATTGCTATGGGCATTGCTGTTAATGTTCGGATGTATGGCAGCGACCTTTATCCCTGGCATCGCTCGCACCGTCAACGGCTCATCCCGCTGGCTGTTCCTGGGCGTTGGCAAAGTGGGCATCAGCATCCAACCCAGTGAAATGGCCAAGCTGCTGATGGTACTCGCCATCGCGTGGTGGGCGACCCGCAAGGCCGGTGTCATGCACCGATTCATCTGGGGCTTACTCCCCATTCTCATGCTCGTGGGTTTGACCTGTGCGGTGATTATTCTCGAAGACCTTGGCACAGGTGTTCTCATCGGCGCGGTCTGTGTGGTCTTGCTCATCAGTAGCGGGGCTCGCATCTGGCATCTGGTTGCACTGAGCCCCATCGTCATCGGCGGACTCATCGCTGCGATCATGCATAGCCCGTATCGCGTCGCTCGATTGCTTGCTTTTATGGACCCCTGGGCAGACCCGCAAGGCACCGGCTATCACCCGATCCAATCCATGCTCGCCATTGCAATGGGGGGAACGACCGGTCGCGGACTGGGGGGCGGGATTCAGAAATTCGGCTACCTGCCTGAAGACACCACCGACTTTATCTTTGCCACCATCTGCGAAGAACTCGGACTCACCGGCGCGTTTGTCGTTGTCGGCTTGTTCCTCTGTCTGATCTGGACGGCATGGACGATTGCATCCCAATGCCGCGACCCATTTGGCCGCATTCTTGGCATGGGTGTCTTACTGACCGTGGGCATGCAGGCTGCCATGAATCTGGCAGTCGTCACCGTCATGGTTCCCACCAAAGGTATCGCACTGCCACTGGTGAGTTCCGGTGGCACAGGTTGGATTCTCACCGCCTTCGCCTTGGGTTTGGTCGTCTCCCTGGACAACGCCTATAACCTCGAACATCCCTTGGAAACAGAAATCGCTCAGGACTCTGCGACCCACGCCGTCGCTGCCTGATTCCCCCGATGCATCAGTGAAAATCGCAGGTGTCACCTTTGTGAGACATCTGCGGTTTTTTTATGTCAGGTACTGACCGGCATCAAGTATTTTGTGGATGTCTTGCGTCAAAGCAAAGTGGAAATTACAAGGCATGACAACATCACGTTGCCATGCCTTGGGTTTGAATTGAGATTTGAATTCGCTGCGACACTACGTGTCGCTGAGGCTTGATTTTTATGGCTGCTTATATCCATCGACATCCGAGGCTAACTCTTTGAGTTGCCAGGCGCGGACGTAGTCGATGGTGAAATCGGCTGGAAGCTTTGAATCATCCAATGGGTCGTTATCCCAACCGCCGGTGACCAGATCGAACATCAGGTCCATGGGCTGATTGCAGACACGTTCGTTTTCCCAGCGCCCGACTTCTTGGCCTTGTGCGTAGTAGACGAGTTTACCCGGTAGCCAGAGGACGCCGGCGGTGATGAATCCGTCTTTGTCGGGCTTGGCATAGATGCAGGTTGAGCCGATGGCTTTGTGTCCTTTTTTGTAACCGTCCCAGTGCATGGCCACGTTGTAGCGATGGGGCCCCCAACGGGTGAGGTGTTCCATGATGTCGAATTCCATGCCACCTTTGGCGGTATCTTGACGGACCCATTGCGGGCCGGTTTCGACGCCACGGTCGGGCATCATCCAAAAGGCAGGCCAGAGTCCGGGGGCGGTTGGGAGTTTCATGCGGGCTTCGAAGTAGCCGTACTTTTGTACCCATTTACCATAGGAGTCCATGAAGCCGACTTGGTAGTCGGTGACCCGTTTGTGGTTGGGATCGTCATTGTGGTGTCCGCGTTTTTTGCTCATGCGCAAACGTACCATGCCGTCACCCAGGACAATGCCGTCTTTGGAGAAGTGGCTTCGTTTGTCCCAGTAATTTGGAGCATAGATTCGCCAGAGTTTTTCGTTGAGAACTGAGCCGTCGAAGTTTTCATCAAGTGTCTGTGTCCAGTTGCCATCGACGGGGGGCCGCTTACCCAACCATGCGGGGATGTCGGCAGTGACCAACTCTGCGGTCATGGATTGGACGGTGAATTGCTGGCCGGCTTTGGGATCGGTGGTGGTGATGTCGATGGCACGGACCTGATGACTGGTCATGCGTGTGCCGGACTTCTTGGCATCATCGCCGTTCCATGTTTGCTTCTTGATAAACGGCACGATGACTGTCGTCGTTTGACCGGGTGATACCGCTTTGTCGGCTTGCGCCCAATTGGTATTGCCGCCTCTGGTTTTGATAAGAAATTTAGGGGTCACCGGCATCTTGCCCGTGTTCTTGACTGCTATGCTCAGTTGCAGATAGCGGTTGAGATTCCACAGTCCCATCAGCGGTTTGTAGCTGGCCAACGCATCGTTTTTATCTTTGGTAATGCGGACCTCCACTTGCTCACCTTGCATGGTGACCGTGGCTTCACGCAGATAAAATTGCTTGGCAGGGTCGATCTTGATGCCTTTGCCCAGAATGATGCCATCCTTGGGAATGATGCGGACGTTTTCAGGTTTTACGGGGGGCTTTTCACCGGGCTTGCCACCTGCGACGATGGAGTCGACACGGATTTTGACACCTTCTTCGTTTTTGACCTTGCCGGTAAAGAGCATGATCTGGGTGATCTTTGAAGCATCGAGTTTGTAGGAAGGTTTGCCTCCATAGGAAAAGCCAAAGCGAAGGATGCCGGTTATGGTTTGTCCCGGTGCGATGTAAAAGTTCTCGGTGTTCCAGGGACTTTTCTTCCAGTCACCGCCATTATCCACCCGCATGGCAACCATCGCACGCTTGGTCCCCAGGTTGGTTAGGACGACTTTGATATGTCCGTAGGCCGAGAGATCTAATGTCGGATCATACTTGTACTTGAAACCGGGATAACCCGCATTTCCCTTTTCGATACTCATGATCAGACCTGGCTTGGCTGGTTCATTGCTATGAGCCAGTGAAACCTGATTGGAAACGGTCACTGCGGTATCAATGGCGGCAGCATTTGTCAGATCAATGACCGCCATGGTGTCCTGGGCTTGAATCCAACTTGTACAAAGCAGGATGGCAAGCATCCCGCACGCTCGTGTGACAAAACCATGCATGTTCATGAACCTTATTGAAAGACAGAAATCAGTGGGTAGGTGGGCTAGGTGATGGTGGGTGTTAATTAAAGCTTTGGTTTTCTTAATTAAACCTTTAGTTTAATCAATCTTAGCTATGGCTTTAAGCAAGTCAACGAGCAATTGAGCAAAAGTTTGATCAGATGTGTGATATGGCTTGGAACTTGTTTGTTTTGGAAAGGATTTGCCATCTTAGTCAGTGAAGTGGTCCCTTGTGTCAGGAAGCAGAAACCTGCTTATTATTGCCATCTCACGCTTTTTCAGACATACACAGGTATTGAATACAACACGCCACGCGTTTCACAAACGCCCCAATCTCCCTTATCATGCCTCGACTATGGCAAGCAAAAAGACCAACATTATGATTCTCGGCAGCGGTGGGCGTGAACATGTCCTGGGCTGGAAACTCAAACAATCACCTTCCTGTGGCAAGCTCTACTTTGCTCCCGGTAACGGCGGTACGGCTCAACTGGGTGAGAATCTCAAAATCGACCCGGATAAAGTCACCACCAAAGTCGTCGACGAAATCGACTACTTCTGCCGTCATAATGATGTCTCCATGATCATCATCGGCCCCGAAGACCCATTGGCTCAGGGCATGGCAGACCGCTTGGCGCGAGAGGGGCGAACCATCTTCGGTCCCGTGGCAGCGGCAGCAAGACTTGAAGGCGACAAGGCATGGGCCAAGCAGATGATGCGCGCAGCGTCCATCCCCACCGCCGAAGCCAAGGTCGTGGATAACTATGAAGCAGCCGTCACCTATATCGAATCCCGTGAAGGAGGCATGGTCGTCAAGGCAGCAGGTCTTGCCAAAGGCAAAGGCGTCTACGTCTGTGACAACGCTCAGGAAGCTCTCGCTGCTGTCGAAGACATCATGGTCAAAAAGATCTTCGGTGAAGCAGGCGATCAGGTCATCATTGAAGAAAAACTCCAGGGACAGGAACTTTCAGTCCTCGCATTGGTCGATGGCAAAAACATCTATGTCCTCGAACCTGCTCAGGATCACAAACAAGCCTACGAAGGTGACAAAGGTCCCAACACCGGTGGCATGGGAGCTTACACCCCAACCCCATTGGCGACCGACGAACTTCTGCGAATGGTCGAGCGTCACATCCTCGTCCCCACCGTCGATGTCCTCAAACGTGACGGCATCGAATTCAAGGGCGTCCTCTATGCAGGCCTGATGCTCACCCCCGCTGGCCCCAAGGTTCTGGAATTCAATGTCCGCTTTGGTGATCCGGAAGTACAGGCGATGATGATGCGACTTAAGGGCGACTTAGTGCAAATCATCAAAGCCACCGCCGAAGGCAAGCTTGATACCGTCGATATCAGTTGGGACAAACGCTGTTGCTGCTGTGTGGTCATGGCATCGGGCGGCTATCCCGGCGAATACCAAAAAGGCAAAGTCATCAAGGGACTCAAAGAAGCTGCTGCCATGGAAGGTGTCGAAATCTTCCACGCAGGCACCAAGCTCTCTGATGGCGAAATCCTCACCAATGGTGGTCGCGTGCTTAACGTTTGTGCCATGGGCAAAGACCTCAAGGAAGCACAGGCCAAAGCCAACGCAGCCTGCAAAGTCATCCAATTCAGCGGCGCCCAATACCGCAAGGATATTGGCTTCCGTGTGATGAAGTAAGTGAATTTGCGGACGTTAGAACACTTAACTTTCAAGTGTCGCGTTGTCGCGCACCCAAGTCTGGCAGCGGCTATTGAATAACTCAATCAACAGCCGCAAGCTGACAGCTTGCGCGTCCTTAATTTACGCTACGTTTGAGTGATAAACGCTATAAATTTATAGAATATTGAACTGCCAACGCACGATAGAGTGAGTTGGCAGTTTATTGCGTTTTGGCTTGGCCGGTACTGGTGCGAATAATCAGTTCCGGTTCAATTCGTTCGACATGGCCGTTGTATTGTTCGTATTTCTTTTCCCCGCCATCGATCAATTCAAGCAGCCTTTGGACAGCCAGTTGTCCCATTTGCGAAAAGCGATGATCCACTGTGGTCAAAGGTGGATCCTGTAAAACAGAATACACATTATCAAATCCTACTACCGAGACATCGTGGGGCACATGCAGGTTCATCCGACGTAGCGCACGAATCACACCCATGGCAATCAAATCGTTAAAGCATGCAATGCCTGTCGGAAAACGCTCGGTTGGGCATTGCTGGAAATAGGTTGAAATCTGTTGATCGCTTAATTCGATCCACTGTTCAGTGGAAGCAGATTTGTTTAGAAGTTCGATATGACAGACTGAACCAAAACCCCTTGCTTTGAGAATTTCAGATAAAAACGTGTGTTCGCGAATCTGATCTGCTGAGCCAGGAAGTCCGGCTGATCCAACCCATAACAGCTCGCGATGTCCCAGTTCAAGTAGATGCTGTGCGCTTAATTGTGCACCGGCTGCCTGATTAAAGTCAATGGCTGCATAGGGTGTCGGTTCGGTTGGTTGAATGACCACCAAAGGTAAGGATGCAAAATCACGCAGCAAAGAGGCGTGTTGGATCCGAGCAAAAATCCCCGGGACCACCAGTCCGTCAATCGCGCCACTTCGCAAAGCTTTAAGTCCCTGTTCTGCGGCAGATAATTTCGACGTGGGCATGATGACCTGCACCGCTTGCTCAGCCTGACATGCTTCCTGGAGCACACCATGGGTAATGCAATCAATATAGTCCGTGCTTCGACCGCCTTGACCCGGTGGTCCATCCGTTTCGAGGACCAATCCCAGGACATCGGCTCGTCCACGCCGAATCGATCGCATGTGATGGTTGCTGACGTATCCGAGCTTTTGAGCAGCTTCATTGACACGTTTTTGGCAAGCTTCGGAGATGCGGTCGAATTGCTTGCCACGGTTGAGTACCACTGACGCAGTTTGCTTACTCACACCCGCCTGCTTGGCTACATCGGCAAGACTGACCCGTTTTAGTGGCGCCTTAATCATCGCTAAAGTATAACGGTCATGCATTGGAAAGTCCAATATTTCTTTGACATTTCATTTTTCAAAATCATCAATACAATATGATTATTTAAACATAAATATTTAAATTAAAGACTTTAAAGATATTTTATAGATAGCAGGAATATTGATTGGGATAATTTTTTAACCCTAAATCTTGATTTTTCAATTTATCAGCATTACAGTTAATGCATCACCTCAGGAGATTCCCATGACAAGACTGCACTCTCATCGCATGGCGTTTACTTTGATCGAATTGCTGGTGGTTATCAGCATTGTTGTATTGCTGATTTCCATTTTGATGCCAGCCTTGCGAAACGCTCGGCGGACTTCAAATGCAGTGAAATGCAAGACCAATCTTCGGCAATTGATGACCGCTCTGACCAGCTATAGCCTCGATTATAAAGGCTGGTTGCCATACAACAACCTGAACACCGGGGCCAACTACGGCGAAGAGAGAAGCTATATCAAATGGTGGTCCAGACTCGGACAATCCAAAAACAAAACAACCACAGCAGAAACCCAAGGCTATATCCCATATGACCCCAAAGCCTATTCTGGAACCGTCTGGCATTGCCCGTTGGCCTCAACCGATATCAGCAAACCATGGTATTTTGATGATCGTTTTTCAGCCCACTACAGCATGAATGAATTTGTATGGGGACGACGTGAAAACGATGGCTCTTGGCCCACTGCGAACACCGGTTATCGTCAATCAGCAAGACTCTTTGATCTCACACCAGATAAAATCGTTTTAGGTGATGGGAAGATCTCCTACTATTCTGGAGGCGATAAAAATTATTTTGTCGAAGCCTTTACCCATAGTGGTGGAAGCCGGCCATGGGTCATTGTTGACAACGAACTCATTGGCGCAAGTCGCCTGCACATGGGCGCAGCGAACTTGACCGGCCCCGATGGACACGTCGAAGCAATCCCTGTTGACTCATGGGACGAAACAACTCTCAAAACACGCTTTGAACGCGATCTGGATTAAAAAGATACGACAGAAACCTATCGCAATTTTGCCTTTGATTCATATTTTTTCAGGACCATCCATGTACAAGCACATTGCACTCCCATTGACATTACTGATTGCCTTGATCATCTCGACCAACACGTACGCACAAGAACCGGTACAAATCCAAGTCACCAACAAGGTTTTGCGACCTGCATCAGAAATCCCTCCTTTGGGGCATAACGGCTTTGGGGATATTGGAGCGGTGCAATACAGCTCTGCGAATCTCATTAAACAAGCAGGTTTTGAACCTGCGATGATGCGCGATCTGTATCTGGTCACCACCAGCGGTAAAGACAAAGGCAAACGCTGGATCACCCTTGATGGTCCGGGAACCAGTTGGTATGCCCTGTACAACACTGGAACCTACAGCGGTGGTTCAATGCGGGCGTATCGCATCACCCAAGCTGGTGACAAACAAACCGTCAACAAAATCACCGAAACCAAAGTCTTGCCCAAGAACACACCAAACTTCCCCGATGGCGGCTGGTTGGCTGATTTACCCGGTGAATACGGCTCGATGAGTAAACTCTCGAAGCAAGAACAACAGGACTACAAAGCAAAAAACTGGCGCGTCTACTACGAATCGGATACTGCGTTACAAGCTGGTGATGTGGTGATTTTCACTAAGAATTACGGATGGCCCGACAAAAGCATCTTTCACCCACGAACGTTTAATTGGAAAAAAGATTTTCAAACCAGCTGGTCCGTCAACGGTGGTACTTATCAATTTGTCCCACACCCAATCTCGCAGCCTACCGAAATGGACGGCGGGGATCAGTGCATGAAAGTCACCCCCAAGGCCTCCAATGTGATGGTCACCCAAAACGCCTTTGGTTCGCCTGATCGCAAAGACGTTTTCTGGTACGGCCAACTCGAACCGGGATTAACGTATCGTTATGAAGTATGGCTTCGCTGTGACAGCACCAATCAAGTCACACTTGGTTTTGCAACCTCCGGGAAATTCGCCCGCGGATACTTCGGCCACAAATTGGAACAAACTTTTACCATCAACAACCAATGGCAAAAGGTCGGTTTCGAATTCACCGCACCACCACGCCCAACTCAAGGTGGACTCGGTGGTCCTGCCATCACCTTTACTAACCAATCCCCCGTCTATATCGACAACATCAAATTGATGCCTGTTTACGAAGTGGGTGATGCAGACAAACCTTTCACCGTCAACCGAACACAGCTTAATGCGATACTCGACGGTCAACCTGCAACAGGTATCAAAGGCGCATTGCGAGTATGGGAAGGCTTAACGTCCTGTCGCATGCAATCGCTTTTAAGTTGGCACAACGATTCGGAACTCAAAGCCGGGGCTTACAATTCACTTAAATCCAAAGACATGACGATCCCACGAAGCCTGATGTTCATGGAGGCGACTGGCGATTCACCACAAACGCGCGTCGTCCCTTGGCTGATTATCCAAGTCCTGTTTGATGAAGATGAATACCGCGGTCTGATTGAATATCTGGCAGCACCCTTTGATCCGAAGAAAGACACCGCCAAGAACAAACCCTGGGCTTACAAGCGATACACCCAACGCGGGCATGGTCGACCATGGATTGATGATTTTCGTGAATTGATAATTGAATTTGGCAACGAAAACTGGCACAACCGCGCACACAGCGGATGGGTTGGTTTTGGCAAGTTCAAACACGTGCATCGCTTTGGCCGCGAATATGGCTTGTTCTGCCGATACTTTGTCGATCAAATTAAACAAAGCCCTTATTGGTCAGACCAGGCAGAACAGAAAATTCGCTTCTCGCTGGGTGGCAACTACTCGACGCGTATTCAAAATAATAAGGTGATTGGTTATGGCCAGGAAGCTTCACAAGCATTCAATCTACCCGTCTATGAAGGTCACGCAACTTACATCGGCCCGCGTTGGGAAATGAATGAAGCAGCCATGACGGAAATTGACGATGCAGGTTTTCAACGCATGCTCACCAGCTACATTGCCGAAAAACAGTCTGAATGGCAAAAGCAAAACACATCATGGCAACTGCTCAAGAAACAAGGCTATGACGTGACGATGGTTGCCTACGAAGGTGGACCCAGTGGTTTTGACATGCCACAAATTAAGAAGCTTGGAATCAAGGCGCCCAGCGAAGTGTATGGCAAATCTTTGTCTGCTGGAGTTGCAGCTTTTGACGGTTGGATGGATGCTTACCGCATGGGCTGGACGCATCAATGTTATTTGGCCTTTTCGCAAGGTCTCAAATGGTCAAGTCACACCAGTTTCGCTCAGGATTTCCGCCCATCCCCGGGATTTCTTGCGCAGCAAATGCGGAACCGATACATGACCGGTGATATGGTCGAAGTGAAGCTTAGCAACGTGCCGCAAGTCACTACGTCCGTTCTGACAGGGCGTGGCAAGCAAGCCAAACTCACCCAGACGCAGGTTCCGGCTATGGGAGTCTATGCCATGCGTGCGGGTGATCAACTGAGTGTCGCATTGCTGTCACGACAACTTCAAGGCGAGATACCTGTGGCATTGAACCTGCCTATTGAGCAAGCAGGAAAAATCAATTGCTACATGCTCGCTGGCGATCCACGTTCGACCAATATTTTGGAGAAGAAGGTTGATATCCAATCCCTGCCGGTAAGCAATGACAAACTCAAACAAGGTGTGATGCAGATTGCCCCGATTCCTGCAGGCAGTATCGTGATTTATACCTTTGATCAGATTCACTAATTGGCATCGGGTTCAAGCTGCTGCATGATTCACAAAACCAGACAACTTGCATATGATGCCACGTGGCGATCATGGGGCATCATATGCAAAAGACAACACGACAAACGATTATTGGATCGCTGACGCTCGTCGTGAGTCTGTTTGTCGTTTACGTTCAAATGCGACATGCGGGAATTATCTGGGACGATCACTCCTACCTCACTGGCAACACCCTCATCCAATCCCTCACAGGCCTATGGACACTTTGGACGGTTCCGGGGGCGCACCCGCAGTATTACCCGTTGGTGTTTACCAGTTACTTTTTGGAATACCAACTCTGGGGCTTGAACCTTGGAGGCTATCACTTTGTCAATATCCTCTTGCATGGCATCAGTTGCCTGTTGCTTTGGCGGATACTGACTCGTCTTGGACTGCGCTGCGGTTGGTTGGCTGCGATGGTCTTTGCATTACATCCGGTCATGGTCGAATCCGTAGCCTGGATCACCGAACGCAAAAACGTCCTGTCACTGGCGTTCTATCTCTGCGGGATTTTGGCAGGTATCCGGCTGCTGAATTTGGCGGATGTCTCAAAACCCCTTAAAAACAAGTCCCAAACGACACTCTGGTGGTGCGTGCTGCTGCTGTGTTATGTCCTGGCACTGCTGAGTAAAACAGTCACGGTGTCGCTGCCTGCTGCGTTATTGGTGATGGTATGGTGGCGACATGGCAGTATCAGTAAACGCGCGATTGGTTTGATGCTGCCACTGCTGGCTATTGGTTTGGCTTTGGGACTGCACACCGCGCATCTTGAAAAAGTCACCGTCGGCGCAGTCGGGCAGGACTGGGATACATCTCTGTTACATCGGACTCTATTGGCGGGGCAGATCGTCTGGTTCTACATCCTCAAGTTGGTTTACGCGCATCCGTTGATTTTTATTTATGAGCGTTGGCAGGTGGATGTGCATGATCCGATGCACTGGTTGCCTGTGGTGTTACTGGTTGTGCTGTTGATGGGTTTACTGATTTGCGTCAAGAAGATCGGCCGCGGACCCTTGGCTGGCATGCTCCTGTTTGTGGGCACGTTATTCCCCGCCCTTGGCTTCTTCAATGTCTATCCCATGCGATACAGTTACGTGGCGGATCACTTTCAATATCACGCATCAATTGCAATGATCGTGTTGATTGTCTGCGGGTTGGCAGGATTACTCCGAACATCAACTGTTAAACGGATCGTCCTGCCGTTGTGTGTATTGGGCTTGGTTGCGATGGGCTATCAGACTTACCAACGCACTGCGGTGTATCAAAACCATCGCATTCTCTGGCTCGATACGCTTGATCAAAACCCCAAGGCCACCATCGCCATCTATAACCTCGGCTCGTTGGCGATGACGGACAACCGCCCAGCTGACGGACTTGCGATTCTCAACATGGCGGTCATCGCGTTCCCGGATCAACCCCTGTCTTACATCAATCGGGCAGCAGCATATTCGGCATTGGACATGCGCGATCGCCAGTTGGCGGACCTGCGTAAAGCGATCTCCTGTTTTAAGGGCTATGAGATTGAACGTGCCATGCCTCATCGTGAGTTGGGACAGCAGGCGTTGCGAGAGGGCGATTGGCAACAGGCAGCAGGGGAGTTTGAACAGTTCATCCGCTGCGCCCCGCAAAGTCCAGTAGGCTACGCGTTGCTTGCCGACGCCTTGATGAAACTTGAGGACTATCAGCGTGCGAAAACGATGTATGTCGAATCGCTGCGTCGGACGCGTGAGGTCAATATCGCAAGCAGTACTTGGTACAACCTTGCCTTGGCATATCAGCAGACCGAGCAATACGAGCCGGCAATGAACAGTTACCTGGCATGTCTGAATAACGATCCCAAACGCGATGATGCGATGAGTAATCTGGCGACCTTGTTCGCCAAGACAGGCGACTTTGCATCCGCCATCAACTGGCAGGAAAAAGCGTTGGCGATTCACACAACGGATGCTTATCAGCAGAACCTTGTCAGGATGCGTGTCGGTTATGCCATGCACTTTGCCAAGCTCGGGTATCCGGCTCAAGCGATTGAGCATTTGGAACTTGCCAGAAAGTTGGCGATGCAAATGAGTGATCCCGCATCAATCGCACGGATCGATCAATTGATACAAGCCTTGGAACGTAAACAGTAATGCGATATTTTGATTAACTCATGGAACCGTTTTCGCAGCATCTGCAACGTGATGACAAGTTCACTGGTATTCAAGGTATTGGCCAAGATTGGTATCATGATGTGGATCAATTTCTGGTATTGAAATCTGGATTGATATTCGGTGGAGATCAAAAAAAAGTTGCTTTTGGGGAGTTTAAGTGATCCCAGCCGCAATTTGCAGCGTAGAAAGAACAGTGTTGGAATAAGTGGTTCAATGTAGGCGTTGAACTAAAGTCATGCGTGAATGCATGTGAATTTCATTGACGTAAAACGATTGTGAACCTAATGTAAACATACCGGGTCGATCACGCCGATACAGTCTTCTAGACGCACGAGAGCCTCGACTACCCGCAGTTGCAAGTGACGCTTCTTATATGTCTGATCAGACAGATTCAAAACCTCGCCGTAGCCACTCCAGAAAGTTCTTCTGGCGCGGTTTGACGATTCTACTTCCCAGTATTCTGACGGTCTGGATCCTGATTATGGGTTACCAGTTCGTTCAGCAGCGCATCGCTGAACCGATCAATATGGGTATCCGGGCAGGGATCACCCGTTGGTCTCCTTTGCCGGTCGTGCTTGAGGAAGACCTCGTGGGTGTGGAAAAGGAATTAACCCAGGTTCAACGTGAGCAGATGCGACGAGCAACCGATCCTAAAAAATGGCTCCGTGGTCAAGCCAAGGCCATCAAGATTCAGAACCTTTGGGATGAGTATCGTTTCCCATTTGACCTGTTGGGTTTGATTGTCGCTTTCTTTCTGATTTACATCGTCGGATTACTGCTAGGAAGCTACATTGGTCACAGTCTTTACCGGCGTGGTGAAATCCTGTTACAGCGATTGCCGTTGTTTAAACAGGTTTATCCATCCGTCAAACAGATTACCGATTTCTTGGTCTCCGATGGCAATGAGCGGCTCAAAAAATTCAGTCGCGTTGTGGCCGTGCAGTATCCGCGTCGTGGCATCTGGTCCGTCGGATTCATCACTGGCGACACCATGATCAAGATACAGGATGAGGCCGGCGTGCCTTGTGCCACCGTCTTTATCCCCAGCAGCCCAACCCCCTTTACAGGCTATACCATCTCGGTCCCACGCAGTGAAATGATCGAGTTACCCATTTCGGTAGAGGAAGCTTTGCGGTTTACAGTCTCCGGTGGTGTGGTTTTGCCCCCATCTCAGACCAAACAACTCACAGAGCAGAACGTAACTGCCGATCAAGCAAAACAGGAAGGTGCGTCAATTTCGTCAGACGCATCGCCGGACACCGATTCATCAACCTTGGCCCAGAGCCAGTCATGAGGAGGATCATTTATGCAGATTAAAGTTAGCGGCAAGCATCTTGAAGTCACCGAACCCATTCGTGAACACGCCTTGGAGCGTGCCGGTCGCTTATCTCGATTCTACGACCGGATTCAGGAAATCAATATCATCATCGACAAAGCCGACAACCATCAGCACGAGGAAGTCGAAGTGATTGTTGACGTAGAAAAATCTGATGCGTTTATCACCAAAAAGTCCGGGCCGGATCTATACATCCTGATTGACGAAGTGTTTGGTAAGGTTGAACGCCAGCTTCGCGATCACAAGGAAAAATTACGTAACCGTAAACACCAAGTAGGTTAATAACAATTAAGGGGCAGGGTCGGCGACTTGTCATCCAGTAAAAGACAACCGACAGCCGTTGGCGCGAAGGTGTTTTTTTACGCATTTGAGGTCGCCGCCCGTCAGTCCTTGGGATAACATTTGTGTATCCCGCATTTCACAGCGAGCCAACCTGCTGTACAATGTTTTGATGCCGCACGGAAGGTTGTTCCCGTCGCTATAAGATCGTGAGAAATCAAGAATGAAATTACAAGATTTTGTCGAGCCCAAAGCTGTTGTCCCCGAACTTGCTTCATCAGAACGCGATGAAGTTATCACCGAACTCGTAGACGCTCTGATTGCTGCTGACGCCGCACCCAAGAGTCTTCGTGACGGACTGATCACCGAGATCATTGCGCGTGAAAAGAAGGGGTCAACTGGTTTTGGAAAAGGCGTGGCTGTCCCCCACGTCAAGCACGACAAGATCAAGAAGATCACCGCAGCCATCGGCGTGAGTCAGGCCGGGGTGGACTTTAATGCACTGGATAAAAACCCCGTGTACAGTATCGTGTTACTGCTTTCCCCTAAAGGAAAGCCCGACGAACATCTTCAAGCAATGGAAACCGTGTTTTCCAATCTGCAAAAAGACATGTTCCGTCGCTTCCTCCGCCAGGCCACCACAGTCGATGACGTGTTGGGCCTGCTCGAAGAAGCAGACTCTCAACAGTTAGGCGCCTGATCGACTCCATCAGGTCGCACTTCATTGGTTAACACCTCGTCATGTACAGACGACGGTGATGTTTTAGGCGGATCGTTTTCGCCATGCAAGGATCGGCAACTGTGAAGACGCTTGTCACCATCCAGAATCAATTGGGACTCCACGCGAGGCCCGCGATGGCATTTGTCGATTTGGCAAACCGCTTTGCATCCGATATTTCAGTCTCCAAAGGCTCACAAACAGTCGATGGTAAAAGCATCATGCAGATGATGATGCTTGCTGCAACCAAAGGCACCAAGCTCGAAATCCACGCCCAAGGTAACGATGCCGAGCAAGCCACCAGCGAACTCGTTGAACTGGTCAACCGTAAATTCGACGAAGAGTAAACAAGTCCCAAATCAAAACAAATATAAACACACGTTCCAAATTCGGGACGTGTGTTTTTTGTACACATGTCGCATAAGAGCTACGTTTGCTTCTTGGTCTTTGCGAGCCGGATCGTGTCGATCCGAATTGAATGCAGCTTAAATTATGTGTATTTAAATCAATCTCATAACCCATATCATGCTCGGAGCAATTGCCGGTAAAATAAACTGTTCATTAACAAGGTCCAATTCAAACCGGAGGACAAAACCATGGCACGTTTTGCAATCGTTCTAGCTGGATGCGGTGTCTATGATGGCAGTGAAATTTACGAAGCGACCGCAACCATGTTGGCTATCGACTCACGTAAGCATGAGTATGTCTGCTTCTCAATCGACAAGCCGATGATGCATGTGGTCGATCATGCAGTCGGCCAACCTGCACAACACCAAACGCGCAACGTCCTCATCGAGTCCGCCCGTTTAGCACGTGGCAAAATATCCAACCTCACCGACTACGATCCGGCGGACTTTGATGCACTGGTCTTCCCCGGCGGATTTGGTGTTGCCAAAAATCTGTGCAGCTATGCAGTCGATGGCGCGGATTGTGATATCGATCCGTTGGTTCAAAAAGCCATTCTCGACACCCACGCAGCAGGCAAAGTGCTCGGCGCCTTGTGCATCTCACCTGCACTGATTGTCCGAGCGTTCAAAGACACAGACATCAAACCCAAAGTCACCGCTGGCAAGGACTCTGATCTGGAAGCTGCTATTCCACTGATGGGCGGTATCCACGAAGCCTGTGATGTAGACAAGGCATGTGTCGATGATGCCAATCGCATTGTCACGTCACCTGCCTATCTCAGTGCAACCTGTATCAGCGAAGCCTTTGCATCAGCGGATGCGATGACCCAAGCCGTGCTCAAGTTGCTTGAAGTATCGGATGGATAAAGTGTCCGGCGATGGTTTTACCAACTGCCAAACTTGCCTTGAACATATTCGTCGATGGTTCTCAAATTCATATTGAGGCTCATCTCTGATGCATTGTAAGCAGACCTTAGCATCGGTTTTTGTAGCTTTTCCTTGATGTCGCTTAAGGCTTGTCGCGCTTCGGGCTTGGCATACCAGCGGAAGGCGATACCATCGAGTGAGTCACCCACAATGGACTTTGGAAAGGGTTTCAGCTTCAGTTGTTTTAGTCGTTGCATCGCCAGGTTGAACATGGCTGTGTCATCTTCCACGGGTAAATTAACCATGTGACTGGCAAGGTCAGCTTCGGTCAGACCGATGCCCAGCACACGTGATGCTTGTCCGACGTAGTACTGTTTACAATCCGGGTCCGGAGCGGTCTCCAACAATCGCACCAATGGCTTAGCAGACGAACGGACACCCATTGCCAACGCACATGCGTGTAATTCAAGTTGGGTCCATCGATCCAGTGTCGAACTATGAGCCTGTTTTGCAATCAACGGTCCGGCTGGGCGATGTTGCATCTGCACGAGACATTGAGCTGCAAGTTTTTTGACGTACACATCCTCATGGTTCAATGCTTTGATCCACTCCTGCTCAATGAGCTTGCGATGCGTTGGGTAATAATTTCGCAGTAAACCCACAGCAGCCTGGCGATGCAGATTCCGCTTGTTGATCTGAGCTTGGCTATGCAGTGCATCAAGGCAAAGCTCCAACCCCTGTGGATTTCGCTGTTGAGCCAACCATTCCAAGGCATTGTTTGCAGGTTCCCCCATGTATCGGTGGTGAAACGCCACGTCTGCATCCAGCCAGCGATGGACACGCGCCAGTAGTCGGATCGCCTCAGATGGTGTGAGTTTTTGTGGGTTCCCAAGACGTTGGGAGACTGCTTCGACCGCAATGAGGCGTGATGACCCGTGACATAATGCTTCAACCATCTCCGCTGTCATTGAGGTGCGGTTGGCGTACATGGATTGCAGCACAAGCATGCCCGGTGTGTGAGGTAGTGTTTTAAGCGTTAAGGCTGGTGGATGAAGCAACGTAAGCGAGATCGCATCAGGCTGATTGTCGATTGAAAGTTGATGTTTAAAATCCAGCAGGTGCGCGGGGGGCGGTTTGGCTACATTCATGCGGATGACAAAGCATGTATCCAAGGATTTGAATAATGCTGCGCGGTTGGGATGGGCGTGCTCCATGTCATCAGTTCCACCAACGACCCAACGACGACCATCTGGAAGATCAAAACAAACCATGCGCATGCCCACATCGGTGACGTTGAGCATTTCACATTCAGGCATGTTGTGTAGATCGAGAGTTGCCAACTGTCGTTGAAGTTTTTGGATGGATGCTGCTGCCAGCCTGTAAGTGATGATGCTGTGCCACGTCTGATTTTCAGAAAAATCGGCTGGTCCTTGGATACCATCCATTGGCCCTTTGGTTTCGATGCGGACTTTGTAGCTGCCATCGTTTTGTGGTGTGGCAAGTGCGATACAGGTGTTGCCTCCCCAGCTACCGCGAAGGTGAAAGGAAAGGGTGCTTGCCAGGAGTTGTTCAGGCGAAGGGGGGTGACCTTTCCAACCCGGTTGAGCAATGTCTGGGGTATCAGCTAAACAAGGCGAAAGGAAAACGGATAGCAGAACCAATACACAGTAAGCTCTTGGATACATGTCACATCTCCGGAATGGGCATCATTGGAATTGGATACCTCATCGGATTGTAATGCAAATAGGATGTGTGTCGATGTTTTTAGCTGAAAGAAAAATTGGGGTCGATTCAACTGCCACTTCGCAGAAATAGCACGTGTTCCGAGGCGTGCCAGACGCCTTTGCCCACCGAGTAGCTTACAGGTTTGAGTCTGACAAAACCGGTGTCCATGTCGCTGGCCAGTTCGACGATTTTGGAGGTTACCTGGTCGGTGAGGGTGGTGACCATGTCGCCGCGTTTAAGTGATTTGCCGTTGGCATCGTTGAGTGTCGTGACTGTCTTCATGTGAACCTCTCTAGCGTACAAATGATCGCCTGACGGTGATGGGCAGCCATCTTGGGCATCAAATGCGTGTGTGAATAGGGTCGTGCCAAACACGCGAAGGCCGTGGGGCAGGCTTGGATCTATGCCTGCGGCCGAATTAGTGTCTATCTATCCTACACGCAAACGTGGTCTGAGGTTGCAGTTGGGGTAGATTCCGCAGTCAAAGCCAAGGTGATTTTGCTTGGTGATGCGTGATTTGGGAATTCTCACCGTTTGCGGTTTTGCGGTGCTGGCGAGACTCGAATGCCATTAGGTATTCAATAAATTCTTGGAGCGTTAAACCGCAAGCGGTTTTAAAATTGATTAAATCTTAAATCTCATTTTCAATTCATTTACCCATCTCTATAAAAAAATAGCCCACCGGCTGCCGAAGCAAACCGGTGAGCGTTCCGGGGGTTTATGTCACAAGCCCTTAGTGTGGCTTGATGATGTTTGAATCAATCTGTGGCAGTCGTTTTCGTTGCTTCACAGAGCAATGTTCTACATACTCTTCGAAAGCTTCTCGGTTGTCCAGTAGGTTAACTGGTCGGTTGGTGATTTTATTCCACCATATTTCGAGTTCGTCCAGATACGTAAATCCTTTGTCGATTGTCGGCTCAAAAACAGTGCCTTCGTTGAAATCATTCCACGTCACTAACTGTACCAGCTCAGGGTGGTGTTCGGTTGCAGTCGCGAAGGTATTTTTGAGCGTGGCGATATTGCCATAGTCCGCGGAGATGCGTGGTGTTGAACTCCAACCCCATACGCCTGAGTCATTAAAGCCGGGGCAGACCATGGTCATGTAAAACGAAAGTTTACCTTCCTGACGCAGTTGTTCGGCTCGCTTGCCAAACGTCACCGGCCAGTTGCCCATGTCGAACCAGACAAACGCACTGTCCACCAAGGGGTGATATGCTTCGTGAAGATTCTGCCGACCGTAGATCAGTTTTTGATTCAGTGATGAGAGAATGGTTTCAAACTCGCCAGGCAGAATATTGCGGGGACCAAGTTCGTCGGCACCGGAGTAGTTGAACTGGAAGACGTAAGGCACATTGTTGCGTCGCAGATAAGCGGGATGGTCGGTGTAGTGTTCGATGATGTAATTCAAATCATCAATGGTCTGCGTGACGATTTGACTGCGTTGTTGTGGGAAGCGGTAGGGGGGCCAATTGAGTTTTTCTTCGTAGCAGATGGCAACGCGCATCCCCAACTTCATTGCTTCATCAAGGACAAGTTTCACGCGCTTGTCGATGGCATTGTCTGGACCGTACCAGAGAAATGCTGCTGCATCGACGCCTGCTGCCTGCATGGTTTTAAGGTGATAACGGATCACGTTGGGCGCGTCCGATGAGTAGGGGCCGATCAAGGGATAGTTCACCGAAGCGATGTCATGCAAGCCGTTATCCAAAATGCGTGTTGGATCGTGGTCGGCTTTGGGATGCTTCCAAATCCAGTGCTTCCACGGATCTTTGGGGTCATTTAAATCCGTCTCAAACCATGGCAGGTAATGGGCAACCAAATGCGGCGCCTTGCCAGGTAAGTTCCATGGCGTGTCGTCATTGGGACCGTAGTGACTGGTGTCCGGTGCGGTTTCTGACATGGCAGTAACAGACTCCGTCTTGCTTTGTGGCTCGGTATTCTGACAGCCTGCTGTGAGCAGAATGCAGGATAGTAAAGTCAGAAACTTGATCACAATAAAACTCCGATACATAAATCATTTGGTTCAATGGTCAGACGCAATGCTGTGGTCAGGACTTGGGAATACCCCAGTAAACACCGTTGATTTTGCACTTGGCGGTATTGCCCCATATCCAGACTTTGAAATTGATCTTCACCGTTTCTTTGGGGATCGCTGATCCATATGCAGACGGCGCGATTTCGTAGGTGCCTGCTTTATTCATGTTTTTGATCAAATCCACAGACGTTAGATAGTTCCCTTGCTTATCCCAGCAGATGGTTTGGATGGCAAGGCTCGTGTCTGCTTCGTCACGGGTGATACTGTTGATGTCGATCATCATCACACCCTTGTCGTCATACGGCACACGGTCTTCAAAGACCAACCCTGCATGTTTGGCTGATGGGTCAAGTTCCAGTGAGATGCATTGTTTGTCCTGCATGATTTTCAAAACAGGATCGGGTGTGAGTTTGGTGGGTGCTTCCCATTTATGACTCAGTTGCAAACCATCGGTTCGAAATTGACGCGGGGCATGGATGGCAAAGTGGGTGATGGTGATCGAATGGTTCTTGCCATAGAGCCAAAATTTAGGCCTGAAAATCCGTACTTTTTCGCGGATATCATCGGGGATGAAGTTGTTGACGATCAGTGATTGTTTGCCTTGTGCAAAGTCGCTTGCTTTGAGGACATCGGTTGCTGAAAGGAATCTGCCACGTGAGGTGAACCATTCAAACTGCATACCGACTGCACCACCTGAACATTGGATTTCAAAGCTCGTCTGGTCGTTGAGCGGGTATTGGTTTTGTGTTGCAAACCAACTGTTATCGACATCGCCAAGGGTTGCGATGACGGTTTGCCCGTCGACTTTACAGGTAACTTGGTCGGATGTCTGCCAGGCGACCTGGTCAGGAGTCTGTTCCAAGACTCGGTTGCCAAGTTGAGCTGATGCGAGTGTGGTCAGACTCAACAGAAGGATAGCTGTGTATCGTACACATTTGAAGGACATGGTTTTGATCCTTAAAACAAGGCGATTGTCAGGAAGAATATCAAACGGACTTAATAGATGTACAGGTTGTAGTCCATGGTCCCCAGTCGGTTTGATCCGACGTGTCCGTCCATGAAGACGGTGTTCTTTGCATCGTTGTGGCGAAAGTCCGCGGTGACGCCCAGGCCGTTCCATTCATTTGCGCTACGGATGGCAAAGTCGGTGTTGAAAGTGGGGGAGCCAATGTAATAACCCAATTCACTGATGAGCATAATTTTTGAACTGTGCACTTTACGGGCTGTGGTTTGGCTATCCGGTCTGACGGTATAAATTTCTGGTGATCCCCATTCTTTGTGAGGTTCCATTTTGAAAACGTTGCCAGGATCAGCTAACAGTCTAAAGGAGTTTTGTGCGTAGGATTTGTGATCATTGCCCAGTTTCTGCCATGATGGGCAGGCAAGGACGCCGGTGTCTCCGGTGTTGATGAAAGTGTTCCAGTTGGTCGGCACGTCATTTTTGAGGCCGATGTACGGTCTGAGTGTCATGTACCATCTGCCTGAATGGTATTTGTAATCACCAACGCCATTGTCAAAGGCTGCTGTTGTGAACCAAGTGAAATCATTACTGTATGAAAATTCACCGTAACCAATTTGTCTGAGGTTTGTACTGCATTTAATGCTTCGGCTTGTTTCTCTAGCACTGGCTAAAGCGGGTAAGAGAATGCCGATGAGCAACGAGATAATTGAAATCACCACGAGTAATTCGATGAGGGTAAAAGCAGTCTTGTGTTGATGAGCAGCTGTCAGCATTTGCATTTGAAATACTCCTTAATCTAATCGCATGACCGAGTCACGTTGAATCAGTTGCGAAGGCAATGTGATGTCTGTAACAGTCTCTGCGGGTTGCTCGCATTGTTTGATAATGTGTTCGACCGCCAGCTTGGCCAACGCTTCGAGGGGTTGGCGGATGGTGGTTTGTGGCGGGGTGAGATATTGATAGATCGGCAGGTCTTCAAGACTGACCGTCGAGATATCCTTGCCAATGGTGAGGTTCAATACATTGCTTAGGATGTGAAGGACTTCCAGCGAGCAGTCTTCGCTGAAGTTCAGCAGGGCGGTGATGCCGTTGCGTTGCCAGCGATTGAGAATGTCATAAATCGGCTGTTCAGATGTCGGAGCGATACAGGTTGGGTCCACCGTGTGACCTGCCTTTGCCATGGTCTGCTTGAAACCTTCGATGCGTTGGCTGGCACCCCATTCGTCTGTTTGAATCACCAGTAAGCCAATGCGTTGGTGCCCATGTTGCAGTAAATGTTCGGTGGCCATCTGGGCTTGTGCCCGGTGGTCGGTTACGATGCTGTGAATGCCTTTGTCCGTCATGGGGTTGTTGATCGTCAGCAAAGGCAGTTTGGGGATGTCCTGGAGACTGTTCATCCGGTCATCAAAGACAATGCCAATCACACCGCGTGCATGGGACTGAAGGACAGCCTGGGTATGGTTGTCATCAATGATCTCCACGCCGTAGCCAAGATCCGCCAGTTGACGCCAAAGCAGTGTCGTGAGACAGGAGACATAACCCACAGGCATGGCAGGGGAGTGTCGGCCGGTGAGAATCGCAATGCTCGGTCTCTCCAAACGCGGGATAAAGCCCAACTGTCTTGATGCATGAAGCACTTTACGCTGCATCGCTTCGGTAACGCCGGGGACCTGATTCATAACACGCGAAACGGTTCCGAGCGACACGTTAGCCTTGTTGGCAATGTCAGTTACGGAAATGTCCGCTCGCTTGCGTGGCAGGTTGGGTTGGCGTGTTCGCGTCGTAGTCATGTTGGATAGTAGGCCTCGAAAATGCCCAAGTCAAAATGTTTTCACGTAAAATGAAATATTTCATTTTAAATATTGCTTGTGATCAGCGGTCACGGAATCGTTACACCTGGTTTGTCTGTGTGGATCAAGTGTGGTTGTGTCGTGATTGTCAGATGGTCTTTGCCACCAACAAGATAAACGCACTTGAATCGGGTAAGATCATGGTATGCGTCATATGCCCGGCGGATTGCAATATGGCACCGGATCGATGGTGCGCGTCCCACCACCTCCACGGGTGATGGACAGCCAGACTTTGCGCCTGCGATTGCCATGTGATCCGGGCGTTCATGTCGGTCAGCAACTAGAGCAGGGGCAAACCCTCATTGATCCGCCGGACCGTCGTCAGGCTTGTATCATCAGCCCGATGCGTAGTCGCGTGATGGGACTGTTGCATGTTCCTGATCAAGGTTATGACCTGACGCTCGAACCACTTTCGCCAACCACGTCGACACAGCTCAAAGCTTCGCCTCCCGGTAGTGAGAAGCTCAACGACTGGATTGATTGTCTGCGCAGACTAGGATCATGGGGCGTATGTGACGGGCAGGTCGGACTGCTGGTGCAACTCGAAGCTGCCATGCTTCGCAAACCACGGCAGATCATCTGTGTGGCATGTGATTCCTTTGCACCATATCCCTGGCAAAGTTCGCTGGTGAGAAGTCATCCTGGCGATTTGATCCTGGGACTCAACGCGTTGAGATTGGTGCTTGGGCTTAAACGTGCTGATTTACTGGTTGGCCCCACACGTTCGATTTTCAATACGGTCCGCCCCAAGATCAATCCAGCGATCAAGCTTCATCGCGTTGAACCCAAGTATCCCGTGGCTCACCCGTCAGTGGTCATGCGTCAATACGGTCATGCACGCAAGATGCTCACCATTGATGGGCATCCTTTGGAACACGACACGATTCTCATCAGTGCCTGGACCGCAATTCGATTGGCAAGGTGGTTACAGACCGGTGAATTGGATTTGATTCAGCCACTATTTATTGCCTGGCCTCAAGCCAATGCGCGGATGCATGCCTGTTGGGTCATGCCCGGTCAGCAGGTGGTCCCGTTGCATAAACGACTTGATGCCGAGATGCGCTCGACGCGCTCGAAATTGGTTTATGGTGATCCACTAAGTGGTCAGTTGGATCAGAGTACGGACAGTCAGGGGCGATTGCTTTTGCCGGTGTTGCGACATGATCATCTGTTGATGAGTCTGGTGGAGAATCCAGTACCTGCA
This sequence comes from Phycisphaerales bacterium UBA7800, assembly GCA_002480565.1. GTDB lineage: Bacteria > Planctomycetota > Phycisphaerae > Phycisphaerales > Phycisphaeraceae > UBA7800. Next base: position 76,812 of record DLCK01000052.1, read on the forward strand.
ACACCACAAGCCTGTATCGCATGTGGCTGGTGTACGGAGGTCTGCCCGACTGCTTTGCAACCTGCTGGCCTCTTTGAGCGCATCGCTGAAGAGCCGGACAATCAAATTACCAAAGACGAGTTACTATGGTGTATTGATTGTGGTTTGTGTTCTCATGTCTGTCCGTCTGCGATCCCGTTGGCCCAGACTTTTCGAAAACATATTCATGAACATTTAAAGGTACTCACTTCGTGAACGACGCGTCCGCGACAACTTCAACGCCGCCTCAGCCACAGAATCATCCGAGTATTGATCGGACGGTGATGGCGACGGTGTCTTACGCGCCGCCTTGGTTGGGTTTGTTGCATACGCGTCGACAGATTGATGTCGCAGGGCTGATTGTGGCGGTTGCGATGCTCGCCAGCAGTGTGATTTTTTTCGGTCACGTGGCTTTGACGCAGGTGCTTTTGTGTGTGGTTGCTGCCATCAGTGCGTATTTGCCGGTGATGTTGTTGATGTGGATGTTTCACAAGCGACCGCATACAGACAGTGTGATGCACGCGATCACCATGGCGATGATGTTGGGGCTTCTGATTCCGATTAACAGTTATGGTTGGGAGCATGTTTTTGCAGGGACATTGCTTGGGATATTCATGCCGTTTGTCGGACGTGCCCATCGGATTCGCATGCATCCTGCGGTGTTGGCATTGATAGCGACGTGGGCCTTGCCGTTGATGATTTCCAATGTCAATGAACAGGGATTGACACATGAATTAACCAATGACAGCAACGTTGCTGTGCTTCGTCCTGACCGTGTGGTTTTTGGTAATGTTCGTCACGCCAAAGAGCAGCGCAGTTATCAACCCTGGTGGCTCACCGGCGAGAATCCGTACATGGATACCGAACCCCAAGGTACCGCCAGTGATGCCATTGCCCGCCCATTCCCACATAACACCTTCATTCGCGATCAAAAGCGCCTGCTGCGATTCCCACGTATTTTGGCGAACATGATGGCCAGTGGAGAACTGCCACGCGTTGAGGAATTGTTACTTGGCTGTGTACCGGGAATGGTTGGTGCCACCAGTCAAGGATTGATCATCCTGCTGGGGTTGTACCTGATGTACAAGCGTTTGAGTTGGTGGTCGATCCCGGTGATTATTTTGCTCACATCATTGTTGACGCTTATGGCCATGCCGGTGATGTTGCCACATGGTAAGACGACCGTGTTCTGGGTCCTTGTCGATACGCACCCTGCGTTTAGTATCACGTATCTTGGATACTTTTTTCTCACTTCACCGATGCTGCTCGTCGCATTCATTCTCGCGCCAGCAACCTGTCCGCTGACGAGTCTTGGCCGACTGGTTTACTGCATCATCATTGGCATGCTTATGGTGTTGATTCAATGGTTCGTGCAGATACCTGTGCTGACATTGCTAAGCGTACTCGTCGCCGGCGTCGTCAGTCGCATGCTCGACAATCTGCACTTTAGACCCGGCAGATAAGATTCTCCAAGTTATCACGCAAGCCCAATACTGAGCAACACCAAGTGTGGGATGCCTGTCTCTACCAAGGTGTTTTAATCTTCATCGCACGAAGGGCGCACCAGCTAAAACAAGCTTCAAAGAGGCCAATGGCGCCGCAGATAAACAGCAGAATGCCCGCGAAGATCCAGCCTTTAGTCTGCCATGGGCTAAAAAAATACATACATAAGCAGACTATCGAGCCAAGAAGATTGGCAACACCCAATAACGCCCGCAGTTGCTGTCCGCGACGATCAATGTTGCATTTCATTGGCATGGTGCTTCATTCCTTTGCTAGGGCCTGGGATGGAAGCGGTCTATCACGTTCTTTAAGCGCGTGGAATCCACATGTGTGTAGACCTGGGTCGTGCGAATGTTCGAATGGCCAAGCAACTCCTGAACCACGCGCAAGTCCGCGCCGCCTGAAAGTAAATGCGTCGCAAACGTATGGCGAAGCGTATGTGGGTGCACATGCGTCATACCCACCCGACGAGCATACTTGGTGACGATCTGCCAAATGACAATCCGCGTCACCGGGCCACCTGTACGTGACAGCAGTAATCGGTCTGTAGCTTTGTCAGGACGTTCAAGTTGCGGACGCAATTGATCCATATACAGCAACGCTGCTTCAATGGCTGGCTTGCCCAATGGGACGATTCGTTCCTTGTTGCCTTTGCCGATCACCCGTGCAATTTGCAGGTCAAAATTGATCTGGCCAATCTGCAAGTCCGCCAACTCCGTAGCACGCAGACCACCGGCATAAAGCAATTCAAGAATCGCAATGTCTCGCTGATACAAGGCATCACCCGGTTGAGGAGCTTCAAGGAGCTTGCTCATTTGGTCACGATTCAGATAGTCCGGCAGGGTTCGCCACTGACTGGGTTGCGTCAACAACTCACCTGCATCCACGCGAACCATCTCACGTGAACAAAGAAAGCGCGTGTACACACGCACCGTTGCGACATGTCTGGCGATGCTTGTCGTAGCCAGACCTTTGCCAGAGAGATCCTTGAGATGCTCGGTGAGCATTTTGTAATCCAACTGATCCCAGTCACTGATACCACGTGCTTCAAGCCACTGCCACAGATCACGCAGATCCGCTGCATAGGCGCGCAACGTGGCCTCGGCAAAACCGCACTCGATACGACAATAACTGATAAATTCACGAATCGCATGTGCCATTGGTGGCAAGTCGGATTCAGGATTCTGTCTTATTTTTGCTTGTAAATTCATGATGGCGACCCACTACCCTTTTTGTGTTCAGGCAAATTGCCCAGCCTCACGTGACCCCCACGATCCTGCAGGCCAATGAAAGTATCGACCTATTGATAAACCCACGGATGATCTTTCATAAGTCACTGAATATCGGACCTTGGAGCGTCCAGTTGGGGGTTATTACCTGCATTTTGGACTTGGAAAGTTTTAAAAAAAGAGTTCTGGGACTTTGCAGCTAAATGCGAAAATCAAATTCCATATTTGCTCTGAGGCAGGGGTTGCCAAGATCGCTGACTTTGCTATACTTCTGGGCTCAGTTGCTTTGGCAACGACATCCAAAGGCGACGTAGCTCAGTTGGTAGAGCTAGGGATTCATAAGCCCTCGGTCACTGGTTCGAGTCCAGTCGTCGCCATTTTATAGCCCAGGTCGTCTATGACGAAGCTGGGCTTATTTTTTATCTCAAATTTCAATCCGCTTGCCGCCTCAAATCCGTCACCGGTGGCGACACCTTCGGCACAAATCTCCGCGATACATCCTACGTTTCCAACGAGTTCAACCAATACGAGCCCATCAACAACCATCCCTATAACAAGGGCGCCGGACAGATTCGCACCGAAGGTGACGCAACGGTCACAGTCCAACTAAAAGAAAACGGGGAATTCTGAGTTAATGCAATTATGTAGAATGTCCAGCTCTGTAGAAAATTGCCGTCATCTGCCGATCTTCAGACGGTGGTCCTGGACGATGCATCCTGCTGATCTTTGCATGTTGAAAGTCGGTCTGCTCGGTCAATCGCTAGAATGCAGGGGCGGATTTTTATATCACTGGTTCAGGATGATATCCGCGCTATGTGTTGCATGATGTTTCTATTGCGGATTATTTGAACTACTCATTCAGATCAAAAACAGTAACAAGATGGCCTTGGGGTAGCATCGGTGAGATGTTACGGACTATACCGAAGGCTTTCCGCAGTCGTTTATATCAATATCGGATGTTATGGGTGTTTCCCGGGGATGGGGTTGGGGGCTGAATTTGTGGACCAGACGGTGAGTCCTTCGAGGTTTTTGGGGTTTGTGGGGATGATCCAACTGAGGAGATAGCCAAAGGTGATGAAGCTGGCATCAAGGACAATGCCGACCCAATAATTATGCAGTTCCAGATGCATTGAATCAGGGACGAGATTAAAAGCATTGAGCAGTAAAAAGACATGGAGGATGCCGACGAGTGCCATGGTGATCAGCAGGCTTCGACCATCCATGCGTGTGGTGAAAAAGCCCAGCAGGTACATCGCCAAAACCGGCCCGCCAACCAGTGATCCCACGAGGATGAGCGTGTCGACGACACTTTCTTTGGGGGTATAGTAAAAAATAATGGCGATGGCAATCATGGCAAAGCCGGTGAGAGTGGCAATGAGCCATGCGAGTTTGAGGTAAAAGCGATCGTTACGACCGGGGGTGAGGTGTCTGCGAAACAGGTCGTGGACCACCAGCAGTGTCACCGTGTTGATGTTGGAATCCAGTGAACTCATCGCTGCTGCCAGCGCTGCTGCAATGATGATACCCGCGACTCCCACAGGCAATTTGTGCATGATAAAGTAAGGAAAAATCTGATCCGTTGGCATGTCGGTGATGGCTGGATCGGGCACCACTTTAAAGTACACAAAGAGGATGGTGCCGATGAGAAAAAACATCGCCCATGTTGGCAGGCACAGGCACATGGAGATCAACGTCGCCTTGCGTGCTTCTTTAAGAGATGCTGCTGCGAGGTAACGTTGGACGACGTTTTGATCACAGCATTGGGCTTTGGTCCAGCCGATCACGCCCAGAATCATCAGCGTGTAAGCGGTGCGATCATTGAGGTCCCATGTCATCGGGCCAAAGCTGAATTTGTCATGGGCATTGGCGATTTCCATGAGTTGGCCGACGCCTTCTGGTAATTGAAACACCAGGAACAGCAGGCAGAACAAGCCGCCAAAAAGCAGGATGATGGTTTGCATGACATCGGTCCAGATCACCGCGTCGATACCGCCCAGGACGGTGTAAAAGGTGATGAACAAACCGGTGATAATCATGACGGTGATGACGTTGACATCCAGCAGGGCGCTGATGGCCAGTGATGCCAGATACAGCACAACGCCCAGCCTGAGGAATTGGCCGAATAAAAATGTGATTGATGCATAAAATCGTGCAAAGGGATGAAACCGCATCTCCAGGTATTCGAAGGTGGAGGTAATTTTGGATCGCCTGAAAAAGGGGATGAAAATAAAATAAGCCGAGACAACGCCAATGGGGAGCATCAGATTGATGATGAACTGTCGCCAGTCGAGGCTGTAGGCCGCAGCAGGAAACGCCAGAAAGGTGATGGAACTCAGCGAAGTGCCGACCATGGACAGTCCAACAACCCAGCCGGGTAAGGATCGGCCGCCGACGAAGTATTCTTCGGTGTTGGTATTCTTGCGTGAAAAGTATATGCCGATGGCAATGGTGCCCAGCAGATAGACAATTACAGCGCTAAGGTTCAATGTCCATCCCCAAGTCATTGCCAGCATGCGGAAACTCCGTGAAACATTTGAAAAATAAAGAAACTAGAATGAAATAATATCGCATAGTTTCAAAAGTCAAGCTGTTTTGTTAAAACAAAATCAATTAGACGAATTTTGTAAATTTGTTAAAATAGATTGTAAAACAAATATATAAAGTAAATTATGATAAAATGGGCTGGAATTGGCTTGGTTGAAATATAAATTCTTTTTCAAGAAACATTGACTTAGTTACAAATTAAAATAGGATTCAAGCATGACTGTTGAAGCGATTTCCAATCTTTCTGGTGTTTCCAAAGCGACTGTTTCACGGGTGCTTAACGGCAATCCTGGTGTGTTGCCCGATAAAATCAAAGCGGTGCAAGAGGCTGTGGATCAGTTGAATTATCAGATGCCTGTGCGACGTAAAAAGATGCCGCGCAAGACGCAGACGATTGCCATGCTTTCTTTGGAGCAGGACATGTTCGCGTTTTTCAAGTCCACCGGCAGCTATGTGTTTCGGGGGGTCGAAAAAGCCGTGGCTGATCATGGTTTGAATTTCATCATGAATCGCGCGACGTCCGTGGACAAGCTTTCTTCATTTATTACCTCAGGTCAGGTCGACGGATTGCTTCTTTCGGGCACACGGATTGATCCGAAGGTTATGTCCCGCATCGAGCATTTGCCACGCGTGTGGATTAGTTCGCACTGGTCGGAGAACGGCTGCCAGGTGCTTCCGGGCAATGAGCGAATCTGCAGCATGGTTGTCGAGTACATGTTGGCTCAACACCATCAACATGTGGGATTTGTCAATATTTTCAAATCGCATCCGGTTTTGTCGGCACGCGCGGAATTCTTTGAGTTTTCCGCTCGCCGACAGGGATTAGGGACACATCTTTTTGAAACGGATGTTCCTGTGCAACAGGATGCAGATGTGCAGTCCATGGAAGTCTGGGAGAAACTTGAGCAAGCCATGACCAAGCAATTTCAACGATTGCTTGATGCTCCTGATCGAATCACCAGTGTTTTTATCCCAATGACGGCCTTGGTGGCTCTGGCCTACCGTGTGATGCAGCGTATGGGGGTGCGCCCGGGCGTGGATATTCAGGTGATCACATGCGGTAGTGTCGATGAGATCATGGAAATCTACCCTCGTCCGGCGATTGTGGATATTGCACCGTTGATCATGGGCCAGAGTGCTGTGGAAATGTTACTTCAGCAAATTGCTAATCCTGCCGATGGGCGGATACGTCACATGGTCGTCGAACCCAAACTGATTGAAGCAGAAAGAATTGATATAGGTTGACAGAGTGGTGCTTGTTAACGTTTGGGTGTTCAGGGAAGCAGGTTGCAGGCGATGCAGATTCACATCAGACCCAGGAGAAAGATAATGCGCGACAACTTCATAAAACAGTATCAAATTAAGGCATTTACTTTGATTGAACTGTTGGTGGTGATCAGCATCATCGCACTGCTTATCGCGATTCTCCTGCCAGCTTTGGCCAAAGCCAAAAAAGCAGCCATCCAGACCAAATGCATGGTACAAACCCGTCAGATACTCGCTGTCTATCAAATGTATGCCACCGACAACAAAGGCAAGTACTTCTATAACCGGCAGGCAGTACCTGAACGAATATACGACACGGCGAATGTGATTTATTCGGATAATCGCAGCACATTGCTTAATTACACAGCTAGTGCGTTGATGTTTTACTGTCCCAACAAACCCAACGTCTCAGCGACACCGCGAGAGTTTTACACCAGGGTTAATTCGACCAGTTATACCGTTTTGGGCTACTACCTGATCGGTGGTTTGGATATAGGAAACAATTTTCGACATACCGATATGGCTGGCTTGGATAAGGGCGTTTATGACGTGCCCAGAGATGCAGGCGAAAGTAGCAGTGATGATGTACTGGTAGCCGATGTCCAACCCTCAGCACCTAGTCTGGGACAGGGGACCGTGTTGGATCCATGGCCTGACGGCACCAATCATACCGACGCAGGACAATCCGTCGGAGGTAACTCCGGTTACGCTGACGGGCATTCCGTATGGCGCGGAAACAATGGGTTGGGACCACAGGCAATGCGGAAGACCAGTTCGCTGATCCGCTATTACTACTGGTGATCGTATGGGGATTTTCTGACGAAGACTATTGATTGAAGACAGATTTTTAGCTGGCAGGTTGACTGCCCGTGGTGCGCCTGTCGTCTGTCTTGATGTGATTGAAAGTACGAGAACATAATTTGATATACGGAGAGATGAATTGAGTTTGATGAAGCGATCCATGTTAATCGTTTTTGCATGCCTGTTGGCTACTGCAACATTACATGCCGATGACGCGGTCTTGGCGTATTGGGATTTCCAGCAGGTCGAAGGCCGCGTGGTGACTGAAAAAAAGGGGCAATTCAATGGCCTTTTGTTCAACGGCCCATTGCCATATGTCATCGGACAGGATAATAACGGCCCCCAAACCGTTATTGGTTATAAATCAGACAGTCTGGCAATGATGTTCAATTCTTCGGAACAAGGTGACACCAAAGCTGACTACATGTCAGTTGGTAATGCTGACCAACTCAAGCTCGGGCAGAATGATTGGACCATGACTGGTTGGATTAAATGTGCCGGATTCACTGCCGATCAAACCAATCACATGTTCATCACCACCAATGCCAAGACCAAGGGGAATGGATTCTCTGTCATCGTTCTGCGTCAGGGCCATCGATCACACGGTCATTTGAATGTGGCATTAAAGGGACCAGATGGTAAGGAGGCTGTCTATCTGAATTCCCGAACGCGTATTGATGATAATCAGTGGCACTGGTTTGCCATCCGTGTTCAAAACCGAATGCTTTCGCTTTGGCTTGATGGCAATAAACAAGGCCAGCGGGATATGGGGGATATCGTTACCGCTGATCCTTCAGCTAAGTTGTACTTCGCCACACGCGACGGTTTACGCTGCCCATTTAATGGTGCTTTAGACGACTTGTTGATCTACAGCAAAGCCATGACAGCCCGCATTGATACCAAAGGTGATCTGCTCGGTGGTCAGCTCTATGAAAATTGGAAGAATGGGGTTCTGCCAGACCAACCATGATCGATGGATGTCAGTAACAAATGCTTATTACAAGTCGATGACGAATTGTAGGGCGAAAGATTATTCACACTGTGATGCTGTATCGCATCGACGATTGACTTTAGGAAAATTAATCCAGACAGATGACTTGGATGAACCTGGCCATGAGTCTGGTGTGATACCGCAGCTTCTTAATTCGGCTGAGGTATTGGAGAATACACAATGGTATTTCAAGATTTACCCACAGGTATATGGCCTGTGATGCTCACGCCTTTTAATGAAGATTTGAGTATTGATTGGCAGGCTTACCAAGCTTTGCTGGACTATTACATGGAGCATAATCCAGCAGGGCTTTTTGCGACTTGTGGTTCAAGTGAAATTTGTGCCTTAACCGAGGATGAGATCGTCAAACTTGCCTCGCTTGCAATCAAGCGTGCTGCCGGGCGGATACCTGTGGTAGCCAGTGCAATTTGCTTTGACACCATGGATAAGCAGATTCGATTGGCTAAACGTTTGGCGGACACTGGTGTGGATTCGGTTGTTGTTTCCAGTAATCAGTTTGTGGATCGTGAGGCATCAGACCAAAACTTGATGGACGCGTTGATGCGTTTTGCCAATGTCATGTCCAGCACACCGCTGGGAGTTTATGAATATCCAAAACCGCACAAACGCTTGCTAACTGCGCCGATGCTCGGGGAGATTGCCAAGACCGGACAGTTCGTCTTTTTCAAGGATACCTGTTGTGACTTGCCTTTGTTACAAGCCAGAGCCAAGGCGACAAAGGGGACGCGATTGCGAATTTATAATGCTGATGTCATGACACTTTGTGATTCATTGGATGCCGGTTATCACGGTTTCTGTGGTACGGCAACGAATTTCTTTTTCGAACCTTTTATATGGATGTGTTCGGATTCTCGACACGATCTTGTCAAACGTAAGCAAGTTGAATCGTTCCTGCCTGAATTTCTGGCGGTTCTGCGGAAGGCTTATCCGATGAGTGCCAAACTATTTCTTAAGCTTACAGGTATGGATATCAAGCTGTATTGTCGAGATTGGGATAAACATCTGTCACCGCCTGAGGAATCGGATCTTGACGCGTTGATGCAAAGATACACACAACTAAAACAGAAGCTTATGCAACTAACCGATGTGCCACAGTTGTCCTGATTGTGAAAAGCACAGTGCTCCGATCAAAATGCGTGATGCATTGATATAACGCACATGAATTGACAAAGAAAGGGATTTTAAATGCTCGTTTTTCGTTTTATGAGCAGCGTAGTTTTGCTGTTGGTGTGCTTGAACAGTGCGCTATGGGCTCAGACGCAGGAATCAAATGTTGCCATCAGCGTCACCGGATTGGAAAACTGGGTGATGCCTAAGCATATATCTATTCCCGATATGCTTAAGCCTTTGGTGGGGCAGTTGGTGAATCATCGTGGAATTCCCGTTGTAAATATGTGGCACAACCCGATGCCAACAGCCACATCCGATGCGGGGTATCCGACTTTGGTTGCTGCTGAGCACGCAACGATTTTTCAAGCCAGCATCCAAACCGGTGGTTACAACCATCATCCGAGTTTCATGATGCATGGCGGGAAATTTTATGCCACGTGGAGCAACCATCCCAAAGGTGAAGATTCCCCCGGCCAGCGTGTCCTTTTTAGTGTTTCCGATGATGGTCTACATTGGGCGCCCTTTTCTGAAAGCTATCCGCCACCACGTCCGGTGGGTGAGTTTGAAGAAAGCGGTTATTACTGCGTGGCCAGCCCATGGTTTGTTCATAAAGACAAGGTTTATGCCTGTGCTCAGCTTTTTGAAACCATGGGCTGGGAAAATGCCGATGGCACCGAATTGCAGGTCAAACGGGATGCAAAACATAATTTTAAGAGTTACCGCTTTGTGGCTCGCTTGATCAGACCGTTGGAAAAAGATGGCACATTAGGCCCGATCATTTCATTGCATCCAGATGAAATGCCTGCACCTGGCGAATTGGATCTTGCGGTTGTTGATGTCGCAACGGTCTCAGACGAACAAGCCGAAGCGGCCCGTGCGATTCGTCGATACTACAGTAAACGTGCTCGCAAATACGTGGACTTCCCACCACATGGTGTGGATCCAAGTCGTCTTTGTGAGCCGACGACGTACACCGCAACCGATGGTACATTCATCTCGTTGTTACGCGATGATATGTATTCACATCGTATGTATGTCAGTGTTTTAGACGAATCAACAAAACGCTGGAGTAAGGCACTACCTACTAATATTCCCGATTCACCGTCGATGAGTAATGCGGTGACGTTGCCTGACGGTCGCGTAGTTCTAATCGGCAATCAAATGGCAACGGCATTCGACAATGCAGACAAGCGTCGGCATTACGGGCGCGACCCTTTGGTGCTTAGCGTTAGTAACGACGGGTATCGTTTCACCTCAGCCTATGCTCTTCGATGTGGTAAACAGCAATACCGTGTCCCCAATGTCAAAGGGCGAGGGGGCGGCCCACAATATCCGAACCTTTCCGTTTACGGCGACAAACTCTATGTCATGTACTCTATCGGCAAGGAAGATATTGCAGTCACCATCGTGCCTTTGTCAGCAATTAAATGAGTTTATTTTGAATTAAATCCGTACGGTCATGAACCGTGTACCTGCATTAAGCCATTCGTTGGGACACTGCTCCCCTGAGTTTTACAGAAAGATTTGAAATGATACATATGCGTTATATCAGCAGTATGCTTCTCCTTGTTGGGGGGCTGGCCAGTGTCGGTTGGGCTCAAAAAAAACAGGACACCGCAGCAGTCATCAGTGTGACTGCTTCAAGCGATTGGGTCATGCCCAAGACGATTGATATTCCTCAGGTTCTCAAACCTTTGGTGGATCAGACGGTCAACCACAATGGTGTGCCGGTTGTGAAAATGTGGCAAAACCCGATGCCCACCGATGCTCCTGATGCGGGGTATCCAGCGATGCCATCTGCCAAGCATGTGTTCATATTTAAGGCAAGCGTCGAAACCGGTGGCTACAACCATCACACCAACTTCATGATGCACCAGGGCAAATTCTACGCCACATGGAGCAATCATCCCAAAGGCGAAGATTCACCTGGTCAACGCGTGCTTTTTAGTATTTCCGAGGATGGCGAAAATTGGTCCCCGTTTGCTGAAAGTTATCCGCGACCTCGACCAGTGGGTGAGTTTGAGGAAAGTGGCTACTACTGCGTTGCCAGTCCCTGGTTTGTCCATAACGATAAGGTGTATGCCACGGGACAGCTTTTTGAAACCATGGGGTGGGAAAATGTGGACAAAACCGAGTTGCAGCCCATTCGTGATCGTCAGCATAAGTTTAGACGATTTCGTTTTGTCACACGGATGATACGTCCGGTTTACGAAGATGGAACACTTGGGCCGATGGTGGCATTACATCCTGAGACTTTGCCCGAACCGGGGAAAATCAGTTTGCCCCTCGTGGATATCTCGACTGTGACCGCTGAGCATGCACAAGCTTTAGAAGCACTCAAAGCATCACGCAAAGAACTCACCAACAAGTATTCGAATTTCCCACCACCAGGTGTAGACCCCAGTCGTCTTTGTGAGCCGACGATCTATACCGCGCCCGATGGCAAAACGATTACCTTGTTGCGTGATGACAAGTATTCGCATCGTCTTTATGTCAGCGTGCTTGATGAATCGACCATGCGATGGTGTGATGCACTGCCAACCAATATTCCCGATTCTCCATCCATGACCACCGCGGTAAGTTTATCCGATGGACGCGTGATTCTTGTTGGCAACCAAATGGCAACGGCATTCGACAATGTCAAACAACGCAAGCATTACGGTCGTGATCCTTTGGTACTTAGCGTCAGTTACGACGGGTATCGCTTCACTTCAGCCTATGCCCTTCGTTGTGGTAAACAGCAATACCGTGTCCCCAATGTCAAAGGACGCGGGGGCGGTCCGCAGTATCCAAACCTTGCTGTTTATGGTGACAAACTCTATGTCATGTACTCCATCGGCAAGGAAGATATTGCGATCTCCATCGTGCCTTTGAAAGATTTGAAATAAATTTGTAGTGAACAAAGTCGCCCCGTCCCCGTTGGTACAAGCCCTTGAGGGCGGGGATTTTTGTTTATGTTTTTTATCACCACCCATAACCGTGGTGACTGGGATATCAATTAAGGATATTAAGATGACAGGTCGTGAAATTTGTGAAGCGTTGCATTCGGGGCATGAAATTTTTGGGACGCTACTGATTGCCAATTCCCCGTTCTGGCCTACCGTGGTCAAAGGGATGGGCCTTGATTTTGTGTTTATCGACACCGAGCACATCGCGCTGAATCGCAGCGATTTATCGTGGATGTGTCGAACTTATTCTGCGATGAATTTAAGTCCGTTAGTGCGGATCCCTTCGCCGGATCCCAACCAGGCAACGATGGCATTGGATGGCGGGGCGGTAGGGGTGATCGCGCCTTATGTCGAAACAGTCGAGCAGGTCAAAGCACTGGTGGGGGCGATTAAATATCGACCTTTAAAAGGCCAAGTCCTTCAAGCAGTTTTGGCGGGGCAGTCGCCAGAGGGGATTGAACCGACACTTGATTATGCCCAGAAGCGCTGCGAAGATAATGTTGCGATTGTCAACATTGAAAGTATGCCTGCGATGCGCTACCTTGATGAGATTCTCAAGGTCAAAGGTTTGGATGCTGTGTTGATTGGCCCACATGATTTATCTTGTAGCATGGGACTTTCCGAGCAGTACGATCACCCGACGTTTGTCGCCGCAGTGGATGAAATAATCGACAAAGCCCGTGCCGCTGGGGTAGGTGTGGGCATTCACATCATGGATATGGAAGCTGAAAGTTATTGGATTAAGCGCGGCTTGAACCTGGTGATTCATGGCGGTGATGGGATGATTTTCCGCAAGTACATGCAACAGGAAATTGCCCAACTGCGTAAGGTCGCAGGTCGCCAAGTGCAATCAAGTTCGACGGCCGTCGTTGTTTGATTATCCATATAAGCCCCCATGTCTCAGATTTATTGCAATGGAGAAACATATGCTTGGTAATCAAGCTCGACGCTGTCCTCAGATCGTTGTGTTGGATGGCTATACTTTGAACCCTGGGGATCTGTCATGGGATGCGTTGCATGAGGTTGGGCCATGCGAAATTTATGATCGGACATTGCCACATGAGGTGTTAGCTCGAGCTGCTGATGCGCAATGCCTTCTGACCAATAAAGTGGTCTTGGATGCGTCAATGATCAAGCAGCTTCCCAAGCTCAAATACATCGGCGTGTTGGCAACCGGAACCAATGTGGTCGATATTCAAGCCGCTCAAAAACACGGGATCGCAGTGACGAATATCCCCGCTTATGGCACAATGTCTGTCGCCCAAACAGTCTTTGCTCATTTATTGCATTTGACGCATGACGTTGCCCATCACAGTGAAAGTGTCACGCAAGGCAATTGGTCCATGTCCAAAGATTTTTGTTATTGGCTTACGCCATTGATTGAATTGGATACGTTAACAATGGGCATTGTCGGGTACGGTCAAATCGGTCAAGCGGTAGCGCGCATGGCACGTGCTTTTGGGATGGACGTTCTGGTTCATAGTCGCACAAAACCCAAACAACTTCTAGACGCGCAATGGGTTAGTTTGGATCAACTGCTTGAAACAAGTGATGTCGTGTCGCTGCATTGCCCGTTGACACCAGTGACAGAGCATCTTCTGAATGCTCAAAAATTAGCTCTGATGAAACCCACTGCTTTTTTGATCAATACCAGTCGCGGTGCATTGGTCGATGAATTTGCCTTGGCAACAGCCTTGCGTGAAAAACGTTTGGCAGGTGCGGGGGTTGATACATTAAGCAGTGAACCTCCATCGCCTGACAATCCATTGATCAATGAACCGGCCTGTCACATTACCCCGCATCTGGCATGGGCAACACAGGCCGCCCGAAAACGCTTGCTCCAAACTGCAGCACAAAACCTGGTTGCCTATTTGTCTGGCAAACCAATTAATTTGAATTCCGCATAAACAAAGTAGAGATGATTGCAGTTGTAGGTTGACCTGCCCCCGAATGAATACGATCAGCATTGGTACTATGATTCGTTAATTGACAGCACCACGAATCGACATAGGCGGTTACTGTCATCACGTTTTGATTGGTACGAATGAACGGTATCGTATGTTTAAAATAGATGACGATTTTTGCAATATTTAAGTATGTATTGGCTTAAGCTGTTTAGCGACCTGCTGACGAAAAAGGTATCAGGTGTCAGAAGGAAAAAGGTCAGGTTGATTAAATCACCAATTCGATTGGTGAGTGTTGAATAGAAATGAGTCACAAATTCTGACTGAATATTTTGCAGAATTTACTGGTTTGGGGCTCTGAGCAATCGGCTCGATCATTTACATCAATGGGTTTTATGCTGCTTTACTCCCTTGCAATTTTGGCTCAACAGGAACTTGAAAAACTTTTTGGCTGCAACATCAAATCCAACGGCGCGTCACGGAGCTGGATCAGAAGCTAGCCAACCTGCGTCAGCACCTAGTTGTATTGGATGTGGACACTGCCCAAGCATTGGGTATCTAATGTGCAGGGCAGGAGCGTAAGAAGCTCGAAAGCCAGCTCAGTGAATGTATGGTTGATCTGCCCCAACTGCCTTTAGCCAGGGTCATACGCCAACGAATTGCCGATGAGTTTGATCGTTTGGAAGTAGTGTTGCAGCGGATAGTTCTAACACTTGATTCGAATTGGATTAAAGGTTGGTTCCGATTTGTATCAAACGTGGCAAGGATGCCAAAGATCGTTTCGTGATTAAGGTAAGAATTCTCACCACAAAATAGAGTAATTCAAATAAATAATCTCCGTTAACAGATGATAGTGGTCTGGATAATTTCACATGAATTGGTATCAAGATGTGTTTATTGTCAAATCCTGATTGACATTGGGTAAGTAGCTCTATATTGTTTAGTTGTGCATCGGAAACGAACACAAATGGGTCGCGTGACGATTGTCATGATGTCGCTACTGGCAGTACTGCATGCAAGTGCAGGCCAGGTGCTGTGCCTTTGTAATCATGAGCAGCCTGCACTTAAGTCGCTTCATACATCTTCCCATTGTTCAGCAGATGCATGTGGCCAGAAGCCATTACGTGAATCTGTACCGCATCAGAATGTAAGTGAATCGTGCGTTGATTTGTTTGTGCCGATTTTGACTTATCGTTCAGAGCGTGTCGTTAATCCATTACATGGTGTGTTGGTACGTGTATTTGAGATGATCACCATTGCACCGCGGCTATTGGTTCCTGCTGGTGCGAGCATTGTTAATTTTTATGGTGATCATCATCCTCCCGACTTACAGCGATTCTGTTTATTGCGCTCGACCATTCTCAATATTTAAGCCCAGATTCAGCTTTACTGATGTCATGCTGATTGGTTCAGCTATTTCTATTGGTTTGCTTTCATCTGGGAATACCTATTTTGAAATCTATCAACATATCCGCTCTGTTAGCGGGTTTACTTGTCATGATTTGTGGATGCCAAACACATCCGCTTGTTGATGTGTCCTCGTCAAGTCAGTTGCAGAGTCATGGTTCTGTTGCTCACAGTGATCCACCAGAATCAGCCCCGTATCAGTCAATTCTTGCACCTGCACCAATCGGCCAACTTTCACTGGCAGACGTCCTGTCGTTAGCCGAGTTGCATAGCCCGCGTATGGCTGCATACGTAACGGACATACACATTGCTCAAGCCCAGAGCAGGCAGGCCAAACGCTGGTCGAATCCTGAACTGGAATTGGAGATGGAGAACATAGGAAGTTCGGGACGATTTTCTGGCATCGATTCGGCGGAGACGACGTTAAGCCTGGCCCAGGTTGTCCCGTTGGGCCGTGATATCACCAAGCAGTATGAATTGGCTGATGTCCGTCGTCAGCAGGCTCAATGGATGTTTAAGGTTGAACGCCTTGAAGTGTTGCATGAAGCGACCGTGCGTTACATCACCACGTTGGTTGTAGATCGACGCCTGTCTCTTGCTCAGAGAGAGTTGCAGTGGAGTCATGCCATTGAGCAGTTAATCACCAGGCATGTTGAGGCGGGGGATGCATCACCTGTTGAGAAATCCCGAGTACTTGTGCCGGTTGTCATGGCAGAGGTTGCGGTCGAACGCGCCCGTCGTGAATGTGATACAGCTTCTCTTGCTTTGGCCTCACTTTGGGGGACTCGTCAGGTAAGTTTTAGTGGATTGACCGGTGCGTTGGAACAACTCTCCCCATTGCCTGAATCTGACACATTGGTTCATTTGATTAATACCAATCCGCAGGTGGCCCAATGGGCTGCACATATCAGCGAGTATCAGGCACAGGCACAATTGTTCAAGGCTCAGGCGATGCCGGACATGACCGGACGTCTGGGGATCAAGCATCACAATGAAGATGATCAAATGGCATTGGTGATTGGTATTTCTTTGCCGCTGCCGATTTTTGATCGACGTGAAGATGATGTCTTAGCTGCTCGTTTGGGGATGACCGGAGCACGCCAAAGACAACGCGATACCCAGTTACGCCTGGAGAATATGCTCAGTCAATCCTACGCTCAATTGGCTGACTCACACGATTTGGCAACTGCCCTGCAACACCGTGCGATTCCCGCTGCGACTGAGGCATACCAAGCGACACAGCAAAGTTTTAATCAAGGCAAATTACCGTTTCTGGATGTTCTGGACACCCAGCGAACCTTATTCGAATTGGAGCATCGTTACATCACGGCTCTGCAAGACTATCACCTTGCCGCTGCTCAAATCGAAGCATTGATCGGCAGTCGGCTTACTGATTTACCAATCTCTGAAAAACAACAGGAGAATCCTCATGAAATTTCTGAACAATGAAAAACCGTTGAATCTGTTTTCAATATTGAGTTTGTGCGTGCTGGTTTTGTCACTGGCTGGCTGTGGTGGTGAGGATGAACACGACCACGCGCAAGGTGACTCACACGCTGACGATCCCAATGCTGCTGCAATCATGGCTGCTCACAAGCATGAGAGTGCTAATGAAACCTGCTTCATGTGTGATCCAGCCAAGCGCGATAAAGGCCGACTCTGGTGTCGGGAACATGTGCGTTATGAAGACCGCTGCTGGTTGTGTCATCCTGAATTGGAAGAGAAGGATCGTCTGTACTGCAAGGGACATTTTCTTTACGAAGACGAATGTTTTCTCTGTCATCCCGAAATCCAAAAGAAGGATGGTTCAGCTTCTGACACCACGACAACGAATGCCCAAGAGCTTGCCGTGAACGAACGTGGTCGCCAACAATCCAATACAACACAAAACGCACATGCCGGTGGCATATTCTGCAATGAACACCAGGTCTACGAGATTGAATGTGCGATCTGCCAGCCGGACTTAGCAACTTCGCTCAAACCCGGTGGCAGTATGAAAATTCGCTTCGCTTCAATAAATTCAGCTGACAAAGCAGGCGTCCGAACCGGTTTGCCACGTGCGACCCAAGCGACCCCGAGCATCGAAGCGCTTTGCCAAGTCCAGTACAACCACAACACCATGGCCAAGGTTTCACCCCTGGCAGATGGCGTGATTCGCGCGGTGAAGTATGATGTCGGAGATAAGGTTCATGCCGGTGATGTGCTGGTGGAATTACATTCCGCACAGGCGGCAACCACCAAGAGTCAATATCTCAGTGCCTTGGTTGAACGTGACATTCGCCAGCAAACCTTGGTACGCGAAAAACGTCTCTTTGATCAGAAAATCGCATCTGAAAAGAACTACATTGAAGCCCAGGCTTCACATCGTACCGCAGAATTGATGGCCAACAATCTCAGGCAACAACTGATCAATCTCGGCTACACCACAGAGGAAATTCAGCTTGTCGAGAAGAACCAGGATACTTCTGCGAATCTGGTCATTCGTGCGCCGTTTGAAGGCACGATTGTTCAGCGCAACGCTGTGATAGGTGAAGCCAAAGCCATCGGCCAGTCGGTCTTTACCATTGCCGATCTGTCCACGCGTTGGTTGGTTCTGTCGGTCTCTTCACGTCACATCGCCCATGTCCAGAAGGGCAAGTCCATTATTGCCACTTTTGAGGAATTACCCGGTTTGATAGTCAAAGGAGAAATCACATGGGTGGATACGGCGGTCGACTCGCGAAGTAAAATGCTTCAAGCTCGCGCGTTGGTTGAAGATGATCTGCAACAGATTAAAACCGGACTGTTCGGCAAAGCCAATATCATCACCGGTTCGGATCAACCCGTCACGCTGGTGCCTCGCGATTCGGTGCAGCGACATGAAGGTGCAAGCTTTGTCTTCGTGCACAATGAGCCGGATTTGTACTCCATTCGCCGTGTGGCTCTGGGGCAGACACGTGGGCAATCCGTTGAAATTCTCGATGGGGTGAGTGCCACCGATCCCGTCGTGACGGATGGCAGTTTTATTGTGATGTCTGAATTTCTCAAGTCTCGCCTGGGTGCGGGTTGTACGGATCATTAATCCTTTGGCGATGCTTGGGATATTCTCATATGCTTGCAAAACTAGTTACATTTTCGTTGAATAATCGCTTGTTGGTTCTGATACTCACCGTGCTGTTATGTGCATTGGGGATATGGCGGTTAACCATGTTACCCGTGGATGCCTTCCCGGACACCACGCCGGTGCAGGTGCAGATTAACACGGTTGCACCAGCACTGAATCCCGAAGAGATTGAGCTGCAGATCACGCTGCCGATTGAATTGTCCATTGGCGGTTTACCCGGACTTGTCAATGTGCGTTCGGTCTCCAAGTTCGGTTTTTCTCAGGTGGTCGCCACCTTCGATGACGCAACGCAAATCACAGATGCGCGTCAATATGTCTTCGAACGAATCAATGCGGTGGAACTTCCAGAGGGGATTGACCGCCCACAGCTTGGCCCCATTGCCACTGGTCTTGGTGAGATTTTTCACTATGTCGTGCGCTCGGATGATCCCACGCGGACACTTGAAGAACTTCGGACCCTCCATGATTGGGTGATCAAACCCGAATTGCGAAAAGTCTCCGGCGTGGCGGAAGTCAACGCATGGGGCGGGCACGTCAAGCAGTATCACATCATTCTCGATCCGCAGGCCTTACTCAAATTCGATATGACCATGGATGATGTCTTTGATGCCATCGGACGTAACAACACCAATGTCGGCGGCGGCTTGATCACGCGCAGTGGCGTCTCGCAAATGGTGCACGGTATCGGGCGCGTAACCAACATTGAGCAAATCGAAAACATCGTCATTGATGCATACGATGGCAACCCTATTCACGTTCACGATATCGCCCAGGAAGTCCGTATTGACCATGAAATCCGACGTGGTGCGGTCACCGCCAACGGACAGGGGGAAGTCGTACTCGGCCTGGCGTTTATGCTTATGGGTGAGAATGGCAAGATTGTCACCGAGAATCTTAAAGGTCAATTAGAGCAGGTCAAATCTGCGTTGCCTGATGATGTCATCGTTGAAGTGCTCTACGACCGGACCGAGTTGACGTCCGCTGTGATTCAAACAGTGGAACACAATCTGCTGCTGGGGGCAGTGCTGGTCATCGTGGTGCTCTTTGTCCTGCTGGGCAATATCCGTGCAGGATTACTTGTTGCTTTGGTGATCCCATTGACGATGCTCATGGCCGTGCTTGGCATGTACGAGTTTGCCATTGCTGCAAGCTTGCTGAGTCTGGGGGCCATCGACTTTGGCATCATCATCGATGGTTCGGTGGTGATGACCGAAGCGAACCTGCGCAACCTGGCCAAGCGTTCACGTGAGCTGGGACGCAAACTCACTGCCAAAGAACGCATGGATATCATCATCCAATCAGGCAGGCAGGTGGCAAGACCCATCGGCTTTGGGATTGGCATTATTCTCATCGTCTTCCTGCCGGTCCTTACGTTGCAGGGCATTGAAGGCAAGATGTTCAAGCCCATGGCATGGACGTTTATCTTCGCATTACTCGGCGCGTTACTCATTGCCCTGACACTTTCGCCGGTCCTTGGATACTATTTTCTGCCACGCAAACACAAAGCTAAAGAAGGTCTCTTGGATCGCATGGTGACCGGGTTTTACAGCATGCTTTTGAACCTGGTGATCAAGATACGCTGGCTTGTATTGCTAGGCGTTGTCGGGGTATTGATCTTAACCGGCATGCAGGCTACCAAACTCGGCGGTGAGTTTTTACCACGCTTAAGCGAAGGCGCACTGGTTGCCAACACCATCCGTCTAGCTGGTATCTCCATAGATCAGTCAGTTGCATGGAACACACGAATTGAAGCGTTGCTCAAAGACGCATTCCCCGATGAAATCCGTCACGTCTGGAGTCGCATCGGCACCGCCGAAGTTGCTACCGATCCTATGGGGACCGAATTGACGGACATCTTTATGTCGCTCAAACCCCGTGAGCAGTGGACCAAGGCCCAAAGCCAGAGGGAGTTGGTGGCCAAGATGCAGGCTGTGCTTGCGGACATGCCGGGACTGAACATGGTCTTTACGCAGCCCATTGAGATGCGTCTGAATGAAATGGTATCAGGCATTCGCACCGATATCGGCATCAAGATTTATGGTGACGATTTCGACGAATTGGTTCGCATCAGTGATGACATTCAACGCGTGCTATTACAAGTGAACGGCGCGTCGGATATTGCAGTTGATCAACTCACCGGCCAACCCATGCTCCAGATTCGTGTAGACCAGCAAGCCATTGCACGGCATGGTGTCCCCGCACGGCATGTCCTTGAATTTGTCGAAGCAGTCGGTGGGCATCATGTCGGTGAAGTCTTTGAAGGACAACGCCACTTTGAATTGGTCGTTCGTTTGCCTGATAGTCACCGCAGTGATCCAGAGGTCTTGGCAGATACGCTTGTCCCTACACAAATCGGTCAACGTCTGCCATTGCGGTCATTGGCAGATATTCAACACACCGAAGGATTGGCAACCATCAATCGTGAATGGGGCCGACGCCTCATCCGCGTGCAATGCAATGTGGCAGGTCGGGATGTCACTTCGTTTATCCATGAAGCACAGAAAAAAATCCACGAGCAGGTTGCGTTACCCGAAGGTTATGTTCTGGAATGGGGCGGCCAATTTGAAAATTTACAACGAGCGCAAAATCGTTTGTTGCTAGTTGTTCCTGCGACGTTGCTATTGGTGTTTTTGCTGTTGTATTTCAGTATGAAGAATCTGCGTGATGTCTTACTGATCTACACGGGGATTCCCTTTGCCTTGATTGGTGGCGTGTATGCCTTGTGGTGGCGTGGCTATCCGTTTAGTGTCAGTGCTGCAGTTGGTTTTATCGCGCTATCGGGTATTGCGGTGCTTAATGGTCAGATCATGGTGACTGCAATTCGTGATTACCTTCAGGAAAAGCAATCCGTGAGTGAGGCCGTTGGCAATGCCGCCAGGCAGCGTTTGCGCCCGGTGCTGGCAACCGCGGTGACCGATGCGGTCGGCTTTTTGCCGATGGCCATTTCAACCGGCGTCGGTGCCGAAGTTCAGCAGCCTTTGGCCACCGTGGTCATTGGTGGTGTGGTGACATCAACAGTACTTACCTTATTTGTTTTGCCCATGTTGTTTTTGATGTGTTCAGCTAACTCTGATCAATAAGGTTCAAACTTAATCTCTCAATGATTTTTAGTGATGTTGATTGTTTTCAGACGAGATATGAAAAAATAATCTGGATTTGGCAGTATGGCCTCAAAGTTCAAGCTGAAAATCAATCAATAGGCTAAGGATTCCGCTAAGGATCCAGAGCTAATGTTCTGTTTGTGTCAATCGCTCAATAGACGGTCGCGCATGCCAATACCGCAAATTCCCGTTGTCTGTATTACATGCGGCAAAACGCGAGTGTCTGAACCTCGACTGTCCATCATTTGAATGGATAGAAAAGCTAATCCGTCTCGATCCCTACATTACAGGTGCAAAAATTGTGCGCGATTGGGTAAGTCAACCGGGTGGTGAGTCGACATTAAGCAAGGCGTCAACAGGTCGCTGGCTGGGCAACGCAAAGGCTCGACAGTGGCCACGAATTAACCCGTCGAAAAGTCAAGTATTGGTTTGGTGGTTACATCTGGGCCATTGAACAACGGTTTGACCAAGTGTTGTTACCAAGGCCCGTGAAATTTGGACCGGGTGGCCCGATGACTGCACGCCTGATTTTGGATTTGTCCCATGCATGGACACAGGATTGTGCAGAGTTATCGGGTATGTAACCTGCCAGGGTTGTCCTGACTTTCATATGGCGCACAAAAAAAGCCAATCCTTTCGGACTGGCTTTCGTTTCAAATCGGGGCGACAGGATTTGAACCTGCGACCTCCACACCCCCAGTATGGCGCGCTACCAAGCTGCGCTACGCCCCGCGATTTGAGCCCAGAATCTTACCATTACTAAAGCCTGTCTGCAAATCCCAAATCGGTATTGCTTGAAGTTTGGGCGATATGGACTACCATTTGTGACTGTCCCGTGACCGATAAGTCGACTCCGAATCGTGCCGGCCATGGGATCATGCTGTCAACCGCCTGACAGTGTGGGACTTAGGATGTAAAGTGAGATTAGCCCATGGGCGTACCTGTATCCCAGATGTGGACCGTTGCCACCTACGTGCTCAAGCAGAAACTCGCGCGGCGTAAGCGATACCCGCTGGTGTTGATGCTTGAACCGTTGTTCCGTTGCAACCTGGCTTGCGCGGGCTGTGGGAAGGTGCAGTATCCGGCCCATATCCTCAAAAAGCATCTGACCCCCGAGCAGTGCTTTGCAGCAGTCGATGAATGTGGCACGCCGATGGTCTCGATCCCCGGTGGTGAGCCACTGCTACATCCGGACATCAAGGAAATTGTGGACGGCCTGGTCGCTCGCAAAAAATATGTCTACCTTTGCACCAATGCCATCCTCCTGAAGCAGAACCTCGACAAGTTTACGCCCAGCAAGTATCTGACTTTCTCCATCCACATGGACGGCGAAAAGGATCACCACGACTTTGCAGTCTGTAAGGAAGGCGTCTACGACGTGGCGGCTGAAGCGATCAAGTTGACAGTTGAACGTGGCTTTCGTGTGACAACCAATACGACTCTCTTTGAAGGTGCAGACCCCAACTCCGTCCGCCGATTCTTTGATGACATGATGGATCTTGGTGTCGAAGGCATGATGGTCTCACCGGGCTATGCTTATCCCAAAGCGCCCGATCAGAAAAGCTTCATGACCGAACGCAAGAAAACCACTGACATGATGGATTTGGTCTTCTCCAATCGCAAGAAGCGTTGGCTGTTTAACCAGTCGCCATTGTTCCTTGAATACCTCATGGGCAAGCGAGACTTCAACTGCACGCCCTGGGGCAACCCGACCTACAACCTTTTTGGTTGGCAGAAGCCTTGCTACCTGCTGCAGGAAGGTTACGTGGACACATTCAACGAACTGATGAACGAGACGGATTGGGATACCTACGGTCGGGCGTCGGGCAATCCTGCCTGCCAGCAGTGCATGGTTCACTGTGGCCATGAACCCACCGCAGTCGATCTGACCTTCAGCACCTTCGGCGGGATGTGGGGCACGGTCAAAGCCATGCTCTTTAACCGCTACGCCAATCCTGCTGCCCAACAGCAACTTGACGACATCCAAAAGCAGGTCGACAAAGACAAGAGCATCTCGCTGCCCATCGTGGAGTCCGGCGCTGCGTAATTTTCGTGGATATCATCTCTGATTGTTTGAGGCATGTTTGAACTGACATGCTGTTATTGTCTTCACCACAGAGTCACAGAGGCTCAGAGGAAGACAAAAAACATTGTGTCAGCTCACAACTTTTCCGGCTCTGTGTCTCTGTGCCTCTGTGCCTCTGTGGTGAAAGCCATAGCTGCTCATCGTGGATCACGAGATGGGAAACATCTGATCTTTCCAAACCTGCTACCATACGCCTGTCATCTTGTATCTGACATAAGGGCGTTTTCACATGGCAGACTCCGCAGCTAAAACAGTTGCATTCCTCGACATCGGCACCAACTCGATGCGCATGTTACTCACACGCATTGAAGCAGACGGTTCCTACGTCACACTCACCGACCAGAAGGAATCCATCCGATTAGGCGAAGGTGAATTTCAGGCTGGACGCATTACTGAAGAAGCGATCCAACGTGCCTTGACCGTCGGGCACCAGTTTGTCGAGATGGCCAAGACACTCGGTGCTACGGAGTTTCATGCTGTCGCAACGTCCGCCACACGTGAAGCGTCCAACCGGGATGAACTCGTGGATCGCTTTCAGGAAAAACTCGGCATCGACATCCACGTCATCTCCGGCATGGAGGAAGCGCGACTCATTTACATGGGCGTGATCAGCGAAGCCAAACTCGACAACGATGACAATGCACTACTCATCGACATCGGTGGCGGTTCTACGGAAATGATCATTGGTAATCCCAAAAAACATCTGTTCATGCACTCGGTGAAAGTCGGTGCCATCCGCATTACCAATCAATACTGCAACCCCGGCGACACTGGCCCGGTCAAACTTGCAGACTACGAAAAAATCAAAGCAGGTGTCCGCAATGAAGCCATCCGCACACTTTCGAAACTCAAACAGTTTCCCTTTGTCCGAGTCATCGGTTCATCGGGGACCATCCAAGTGCTTGCGGAATTAGCTCATCGTCTGAATTCCGATCAACCGATGGGCAAAGATGATCGTGTGACTGCAGATCAGATTCGCAAAGGTATCCGGCAAATTTTGGCACTGAGTCTCGAAGAGCGGGTTAAACTTCCCGTGCTTAATGCTCGCCGTGCGGACATCATCATTGGTGGGGCAGCGATCCTTGAAACCATTCTCGATGAAATTGGTGATGTTCCAATCAGCATTTCTGATCGGGGACTGCGTGACGGTTTGCTTGTTGATTACCTGCATGGTTTGGATGCCAAGCTCAGCGAGGAAGATCACAATTACCGGCGTGATTCGGTGCGTCGGCTTGGGCGGTTATGTCGCTTTAATGAGGACCATGCCAACCACATCACGCAGTTGTCATTGCAGCTGTTTGACTCAGCGTTTGATGCCAAGATTCACGGGCTTGCAGACTGGCCACGCGAGTTACTCGAACATGCAGCGATGCTCCACGACATTGGCAAGTTCATTTCCTACAACGGCCACGGTGCTCATGCTCGTTACATCATTCGCAATGCCGAGCTGTTGGGTTTTGATGATCATGAAGTGGAACTCATTGCCACCATCGCCCGGTTTCACAAAAAGCCATACCCCAAAAAAACCAGGCATCCGGAGTATGCAGCATTGAGTAAACCGCATCGGAAAATCGTCAAGGTGTTATGCACACTGTTGCGATTGGCTGAAAGTCTGGATCGAACGCATAAGGCATTGGTGACGGACTTGAAGTTCAAGGCCAAGGGTAAACGCAAGGCGTTTCTTACGGTGTCGACAACGGATGCCTGCCCATTGGAAGAGATCGCCATCAATACGCAGATAAAAGCGTTCGCCAAGACGTTTAAGCGAGAGTTGTCCGTTTGTTTTGAATCAGCCAGTTGATTTATGCAATTCAATGGCTGCCACACTGTCATCCACTTCTTCTTCTGGTGAGTCCGACGGATTGGGTGTGGGGTTGATTTGAATCGGCGTATCTTCGGAACGTTCAAAACGGATGCGGCTGTTACGCAGGTCAAATGTCAATGCAAAGTGTTTGAGTAACCCGCCCCCAATAATGCCATATCGGGTTCTGACGAGGGCTTCAATCTGTCGTCTTGTCGCTGAGGACACATCTGAATAGATGAGATTGTGAATGGTGGGTTGGAGGATACGTGTTCCCCCAAGATAGAATGCCGCGTCCAATTGACTGGGGACCAGACGGACGGACTCATCATCTGTATTGTCGTAATAGGGCGTGATGTACGGTTCAGAAACAATCGGATCGTTGGAGATAAACGGTAGCCCGACGCCTGTGAAGTTGAAAAACATCACGTCATAAGGGGAACTTGTATCAATCGAACAAGGCAACCTGCGATCCACCACATACAAGTCCATTTTCTGGATCAGCGATCTTTGTAATTCGGTTTGCACGACATTGGGGCTGTCTCTTTTCAAGGCTTTGTACGGCCTGACGATCAATTGTTTGTTGGGATAATCAATGGTGCATAAAGCATGGAGAAAAGTTCGGATTCCCAAGACCCCATGAATCTTTTCATCTTTATCAAAAAACGTTTCGCAGAGGGTGCGTTGTGCGATATCCATGTTTCGGATGGTCACACCGCCAATCTGGAGTCGCTCGATGCGTTTGTACGGCACGGCTTTGTAATGACCGTCTGTTGCAACGGTTTGCTTACCTTCATAGATACTGTCTGGAAGAGTCAGTTCTTCAACCACCTGTGGATATAGGAAGGTTACTGCCGTCGCTGAATCAAGGACCAGGCGATAGGGGCCTTTGCCGTTGATTTTGACTGAGACGATAGGGACATCACGGTGAAAGTCCAGGGGGATGATATTCTTGCCGGAGACTGAAATACTTTGCGGCGAGGTTTGCAGGAATTGCGATTTGCACCCGGTCAACCCCGAAATCAGTATGAGCAGCACCAGCCCTATAGCGTGGTTTTTAGTCATGATTGATGCATGGTAGCAATCGTGTCTGTATTTGTCAGATAATGTCATTGTGAGTTTTGCCGTTTTAAATATTTTTAATACGCTTGATTTTCAACCGCCGAGTTGGGTTTAAAGCGGATATGTTCAGCGCGTTGGTCAAAGGTGACGTTGAACAATTTCAGGACATCAGCACCCAGCAGTGATGTCCGTTCTTTGATTATTATTTTTTTTTGATCCGGACCGGCCATGATAAAGTCCGGGCTGATGATGTTGTAGACCGCAGGGCTTAGTATAAGAGTCTCACCGATTTGGATATTTTCGCGAATCTGTCCTTTGTACACATTGCTATTCTTGCCATATACGGTTTGAACGGCATGTGTTAAGCGAGGCTCGCGTATCCATGTGACTTCATTGCCAGGATGATTCAGAAAGCAGAAGCCCATGGAACTGCCCGAGTCAATGATGAACGGCATTGTTTGGTGGCCGACTTTTAAATCAACAATCTGGTGGATTGAATATTTGAGGTAGCTTTTGTAAGTGTTCGGGGAATTCAGCGGGATGGACTGATAGGGAGCGATGGTCAACTGGTTGTCTTGATAGTCGATCGTCATCAGCAGATTGTAAAAAACACGTACACTCAGAAGCCCATCAATTGGAATGTTCTGGCTGATCACGTCACTTGTAATCCCGATTTCCATTGCATCAAGATTTTTGAGCTGAGCATTTCCAATGGTCATGGTTTGGATGTGCTTGTATGACTTGATATTTAATTTGCCGCTGGATGTGGTGAATTGTTGCCATTTGTAATCACTGGGCGGTAAATTGAGTTCCCGCATGACACGTCTGTTTAGACAGGTGATTTCTGCACCAGTATCCAGCAATAGACGATACGGGCCTTGGCCATTGATCAGCACGGAAACAATTGGCAGGCCCGAGCGCATATCCAATGGGACTGTCGTCGGCTGTGAAAGCTCAGCTTGTTTGGGGGTGATTTGGAGAAAGGTTGTTTTGCAGCCGCAAAGCTGTGTGAGTCCTGCAAGAACCAGTAACACAATCATGGGACGTGTTGAGAACCATGCTGCACGATGGGTGATCGTGTTGGCTTTGACACTGTTGAATTTCACGTTCAATTCCCCCAGCAGGCAAACATCATCAAGTCAGACAAGGCATAAGGCTCGCAGATCAAGCCCCTTTCAGGCAGAACTGTCTGACGACTAAAGATATCTTAGCATTTGACGACGGTTTTGTCTGTTGAAGGGTGACGTTGGACCAATCAAATTAGGTTCTATGGCTTGACTACCGGTTTGCCGTAGCCTCGCATTTTGATTGGGCGTTGACTTTCACGGGCAAAGCGGATGAGTCTGCTGCGTTGGTCGATGGTGATTGCAAAGTGTTTTAACACTTCGCCACCGATGAGTGAGGTGGCTTTGGCGAATAGCGGGTCCTGATCGGGTGATGAGATTAATGGATATTCCGCAGGTCGGATGTAAATAATGGGTCGCTGAATTTGTTGGTCTGCCAGATGGACGGTTTGATTGATGCGACCGACTCGGATATCGACCGGGCCGTGTGGGGTTTGTGTACTGCCTGAGACGATGGGGCCTTGAGCAAAAGTGAGTTGGTTGGCATCGTCGTCGGTAAGGAAAAAGCCCATGGACGTGCCGGTGTCGAGGGTGAAGGTCATCACCTTATGATTGACTGGCAGATCAATGAGCAGGTGTTCAGCATCAGGCAACCTGGCAGCAATGACATTCAGAGCATCAGCGCCAAGGTAGTCATCAGGCGTGAGGATGAGTTGGCTGTTGGGATAGTCGATGGTTAGTAGCAAACGTGCAAAGACGCGCAGTCCCAGCAGGCCATCAATTCGGAGGGTTGAGCCCAGATAATCCGGTGGAATGTCTACGAGCTTGGCATCCAGATTTTCAAAGATGGCCTCGCCAAGCTTCAGGCTTGAGATGCGTCTGAAGCTGACGGTATCCACGCCACCGATGGAACGGCTGAATTCTGTACCTTTGATTGTTCCTTTGGGCAGTTGGAGTTCATCAGCAATTTCAGGACGAAGGACAACAGTAGGGCTGCCGGTATCGAGGATCAGATGATAGGGGCCTTTGCCATTGATCGTGACGGTGACCAATGGTAAATGACTTTGAATATCAAGTGGGATGGTGGTCGGACTTGTGAGCTTAATCTGTCTTGGGGATGCCTGTGGCAATTCGGTTTGACAACCGATCAGGCAGATGACAGTGAGCATAAGCACCGACAACAGGGCGGGGTGTCTCATAAAGGCATGATAACAGGGAATGGAGTTGTTTGAATTTGAAATTAAAACACGGCGCGACTTTGTGAGCCGCACCGTGTGAATGTGTTTTGAATTGTCTGTGTTGGCTCAGATGCTGATCAGCCCTTGACCGCACCCATTTGGATACCCTTGACCAGATATTTCTGGAGCAGGATAAACAGGAAGATCATGGGGATGACGGCCATGGTGACGGCTGCCATCATCAAGTGCGTCGACTGGCCACGTGTGGAGTCAAAGAACAACAGTCCAATCGGAAGCGTGTAGCGTTCCTGACTCTTGAGCATGACCAACGGCCAGAAGAAGCTGTTGTAGTTACCCATAAAGGTGAAGATGGTCAGTGTGATCAAACCGGGACGACATAACGGGAGGATGATATCCCAGAACAGTCGCCACTTGCTGGCCCCGTCGATCTCCGCGGACTCATCAATACTCGACGAGATCGTGAGCATGAACTGTCGCAAGAGGAAGGTGCCAAACGCCGAAAAGGCGGCTGGCAGGATCAGCCCCATATAGGTGTCCACCAAGCCCAGGAAAATCATGATCTGATAGTTGGGGATCATCATGACCAGACCCGGGAGCATCATGGTGGAGAGATAAAGCATGAAGACTTTATCGCGGCCGGCCCATTTGCATCGTGAGAAGGAGAACGCTGCCAAGGAACTGGTGGTCACCTGCAAAGCGGTCACCCAGGCTGCGATGAACAGACTGTTGCAGTAAAATCGGCCGTAAGGCACGACGGAAAAGACTTCCTGGTAGTTCTTTGGCTGCCAACTGGTGGGAATCCAACTTTCAGATTGGACTTCCGTCAGGGGCTTGAAGCTGGTGAGCACCATCCATGCAAATGGCAGTGCCAATCCCAGACTCATGCACGCCAGAAGGATATGCAGGAACCAGGTGCCGAAGAATTTCTTGGGCACCAGACGATTACTTGTGACATCGGTGGCATTAGTCATTGACATAGCGGCTACCAAACTTCCAGTTGAACATTGTGATGGAAAAGACCATGGCAAAGAGTACCCAGGCAAACGATGAGCTGTAGCCCAATCGGCCGGTGACAAAGCCCTCGGTGTAAATACTAAATGACAATGTGGTCGTGGCACCGGCTGGACCACCGTTGGTCATTGTTCGGGCCATTTCAAAACCACCTTGCAGACCGCCGATCATTGCCATCACGACGATGAAGAACGTGGTCGGAGCAAGCTGAGGCCAAGTGACGTTCCAGAATTTCTGGAAGGATGAAGCCCCATCAATGTCGGCAGCTTCATAGAGTTCGCCAGGGACATTGGTCAACGCTGCGAGATACAGCAGCATGTTGTTTGAACCAATCGCGCCCCAGAAGCCCATGACCATAATGGCAGGCTTGGCCCAGTGGTATTCGGTGAGCCAGTTGGGAGCAATCAAGCCACCACTTGAAACACCATTGGTGACGGTGAATGCTGCCATGGCTGGCAATTTGTAGGCCACGATTCCCAGGCCGATGACCACGAACTGAATCACCATCAAGAACAGGCAAAGCATCAGAGCATTGCCAAAACCATTGCTTGGTTTGCAATCGAATTCCTGTTTGGAACTGATGATCATAAACAAGGTCACCGCGAGCAAGGCACCACCGACGATTGCAATGCTGTAGCGTGCAGCTTGAATCGGGAACCACTGGCACGCCAGCACGGATGGGAGCATCAGGAAGAACATCGGTAGAACGATGGCTCCTGAACCCAAGTCGCCGTCACGCCAGAGGGTGTTGAGCCGCTTAAGTCCCATGAACAGGATCGCACCGATGAGAATAATGGCAAGCCAAAGTCCAGCTTGAATCAAGCCCGAGGGGACGCTGTTAATCACGCCGCCAACCTGTTCGAGAATCGGGTTGAGTGTTTGGTTGATCGGGCCACTGCGTGGGTTGTAAAGCTTCTTCCACAACAGGTACGTTGCCACACCAGCTGTGAAGTGAGGCAGGTAAAACAAGGTTCGGTAAACCGTGCTGCCACCCAAGGCACCGCCGACGAGGAAGGTGCAACCCAAGCCGCAGACCAGTAACGTCATGGCCGATGCACCCATGCCAATGAGCGTGAGCATGATGCAAGAAGCTACCAGTGTCGCAGAGGCAATGATCATCATCGCGGACTTCTTGGAGCCGCCGCGGAGATCTTTACTAAGAAGCAACGCACAACAAAGCGAGCCACCGATGGTGAATGGGATATTCATCATCAGGAACAACGTGTTGCCCAGATACTTGTAAAAGTCCGAGTTACTCAACAGACGCTGAAAGTTGTCAAACCCCACGAAATGCGGTGAAGCCTCAGGCTTAAACATATTGTGAAGTTTCAGGTCCCAGTTGGAGAACGCCATAATCATGGAGAACACCAGGGGGATCGTCGTGAAAGTCAGAAAGCCCAGGATGTTGGGAGTCAAAAACCCCAATCCCGTTGCAACTTCACGGAAGGTTCTGTTCTTTTTCGTACTCATGTTCAATTATTCCTCTTCCTTAAGCATACCTTTGACACGGTAGTACCTCAGGTAGAATGGGTTCTGAATCAGGCTTGCTGGAATCTTCTGACCGTTTTTCTTGAATTCCTCAATCTTCTTCTGATCTTTCATCGCCTTGTCGTACTGAGCTTTGAGTTCCGGATTCTCAATCAAGGTGCGTTGGATTTCACCATTAACACGATCGGCAGCACGCTTGGCAGCAGCTTCAGCAGTTGACATATTGTTGATGTATACATCCTCGGCGTTGCGAATTTCCATCGAGACGGTTTCGGGTACACAATAAGGCGTGATGTCCGCAGGCAACGCAGTGTTCTGCATGATGTCGGTGAAACGCTTGTGCATGCCCCATTCGGAGGTATACACCGGCATTGAATCGTTATAAAGCTTGTCGAACTTGGCCAACGCTTCTTGATATTCAGTGTCAGACAGCTTCGCAGGCTTGGGCGGACGAGGCAGATCCTGAATCGACCAATTCGATTCGCGGTCGACCTTGTCGAGTTTTTCGTAGAAGTTAATTCGGAAGTCCGCAAGCAGATGCTTTTCATCATTATCGTACGGGAAGATCAGTTCAGTATCCGAAGGAAGCAGTGGTAAAGGCTTATCCCAAGCGACCGTCTTGGTGTACTTGGGGTTGGGTGGCAGCGCGTCGGCATCGCGGACGATCTGCATGTTGTAATCTTCCGACGCCAGATAGGACTGGAAGACTTTGGCTTTTTCTTTGTGCTTACCACCCTTGTAAATCCCAAGAGCACGCGTGTTACAACGGGTCACCGGGAAGCCGCCATGGGGATACTCGATGACGTCGAGTTTCATCAGGGGTTTCCCATCGTCAACGCGATCCTGTTGAATCTGACGCAGACGAATCAGTGAGTAACGTCCCATGCCGAACATGGCATAGTTGCCTTGACCAAAGAGGAAAATCTGTGGTCCGCCGTAACCCGCTTCCACGTCAAATGCACTTTGATCCGCAGCTGTGGGGATGATGCGATCTTCATACATCCACTGATACTTTTTCTTCAATGCTTGGACATAGCGTGGGTCTTCAAGCTGACAGAGTGTCAGTGTTTCGTTGAAACATGCCAACCCCAAGGAGCGGTACATCGTTTCAGTGTCGATGGAGTCGAGCATGAAACGTTCTTGATGGGTTGTACCCACATTGGCTTTTTGCACAAACTCACGACCAATGCGTTCGAAGGTATCCCAGTCCCAACGATGGGGAGGGCGTTCAACTTCCAATTCATCAAACTGGTTGTAATCGACCCAGAGAATCCGGGCAGCCACATTACAGGGATAAAGGTATTGCTCGCCATCCTGTTCAATAAGGGGGCGAATCGGTTCCCATGTGGTGCTCACGTCGTATCCGAGTTTCTTGGCCGTTTCGGTGACCGGATCAATCAGGCCGATCGCGTTGAAATAACGCATGTCGGTCCCGCCGCCCATGTCCATCGTGTCACCACCGACGCCTGAAACGCCTTGGATGACTTTCTTTTCCTTGCGGGAGTTGGCTGCATCGACGAGGACTCGGATGTCCTGCGGGCGATTGGGGTCTTTCTTCAACCAACGCTGGAAGATGGCAATCTGCTCGATACGAGCGGGGTTGGGATCGGTTACCCAATAAATTGTTGTACCTTCAAATTGTGATGTTGGAAGTGTTTTCCAGATAAAAATGGATGCCACTCCAAGTAGCGCAAACATGATCATGAACAAATATTTCATAACGACCCTTTTCCTGAAACAGGGGGTACACAGTTGCTATGTACCCGATGGTTGACCAGTGGCCGGCCTGACTTTGCACAATTGCAAGCCCGTATTATTCAATGTGTGAAAGGTGGTGGACAGACTCGAACGAGCCGTCCTGACGGATTTTAATAATGCGTCGCTGCAAATACCCTTCACCAGCAGCTCGCCCCGGACTCTAGCCCTTGCCAAGGATCAATTTTTAGTGTCGATCAAAAGCAGGATAGAACATAATCGGAGAATTGTAGACGATTATCTTGGCTTCTGCCACCTGTTGAACTGTTAAAACTGATTTGTGTTCAGTCTGACTGCTCGGGGCATTCGTCTGACGGGATCGCGCCGAATTTGCGGTGACGTCGTGCGTACTCACGAATGGCATCCCGTAAACAGTCTACGGTGAAGCTTGGCCAGCAGACATCGGCGACATAAATCTCGGCGTAACTGATCTGCCAAAGCAGGTAATTGCTCAATCGCATTTCACCGGCAGTCCGAATCAGAAGATCAGGATCAGGCAAGCCTGCGGTGTAGAGATTGTTACTGACCATTTGTTCGGTGATCTGGGCAGGATCGATTTCACCCGCAGCTGCCTTGGTTGCCAATGTGCGAACCGCATCGGTTATTTCTGTCCGTGAGCCGTAGTTGATCGCCAAAGCCAATGTCAGGCCGGTGTTCCTGGCGGTCATCTGCGTGGTGATGTCCAATTGTTCAAGTACCGCATCGGGCAGACCTTCACGTCTTCCAACCTGCACGAAACGGACATTGTTTTCCATCATCGTGTCACGTTCAGCCTGAAGGTATTCGACGTACAACGCCATGAGACATTCAATCTCTTCGGCGGGGCGTTTCCAGTTATCCACGGAAAAGCTATACAGCGTCAACGCATCCAATCCGAGCTTGGCGCACTCGGTGACCACGGCTCGGACGGCCAGAGCACCGTTTTGATGACCAAAGAGGCGGGGCTTGCCTTGCTGCTGTGCCCAGCGACCGTTGCCGTCCATGATGATGGCGATGTGACGTGGCAAAGCTGATTGGGAGACACCCACGGCTGACAATGCCGCCGCATCCGGGGCGACCGTTGAGGTGACTTCCGGGGTGTCGACCGACATCGTTGGCGGCGTAGTCTTCGGATTGTCGAGTTGTGACTCGATCATTCATGCATCCTGCAAAAGGCAAGGTGTAATTCACACGATGCCGTTGATTCGTCAAGACATTTTTTTAACCACAGAGACGCAGAGTCACAGAGCCCAAAAAAAAGCAGGCATTTTCTTCTCTGATTTTATTTTCTCTGTGTCTCTGTGCCTCTGTGGTTACGACAAAACATTTTTTGTAATACCAAACTTAGCGGAACAAAATCTGATCGCGACGGCGGCCGACGCAGACCATCGGAATTTTTACGCCGATGTGTTGTTCAACGCAGTCCACGTACTTCATCGCTTCAGAAGGCAGTTGCGAATAGTTTCGGCAATCCCCCAAAGGCTGAGCAAATCCATCAAGCTCTTCATAGATCGGCTTGACGATTGCCAGATCATCAGCGTCTGCTGGCAGGGTGTTGTACTTCTTGCCGTTGAGTTCGTAACCAACACAAATTTTAAGTTTTTCAAGACCCGCCAGAACTGCCAGTCCGGTACAGGCGATGGCGGTTGCGCCGCTGAGTCGGGCTGCATAACGGACCGAGACACAGTCCAGCCAACCCGTGCGACGGGGGCGACCGGTGGTGGTGCCGAACTCGTTACCTGCCACGCGAATCTTGTCCGCTTCGTCACCGAAGAGTTCGGTGGGGAAGGGGCCTTCGCCGACGCGAGAGGTGTAGAGCTTGACGATGCCGACGATGTTTTTGATCGTGCCACCAGGCAGTGAGGTACCGGGGTAGATGCCCAGTGATGAACAGTTGCTGGAAGTCACGTAAGGATACGTGCCATGATCCATGTCAAGCATGACGGCGTTGGCACCTTCGCAGAGTATTTTCTTGCCGTCGGCCAGACCGCTGTGCAGCAGTTCATTGGTGTCGGTGATCATCGGGGCAAGGCGGTTACCTTGCTGGCAGAGGTCTTTGTAAATTTCGTCTGCTTTTAAGGGTTCAAACGGCACATTGCAATGCTCAGCAAGTGCTTTGAAGATGGTGTTCTTCACTTCGCAGATGTAGCCGACCTTGGCTTTGAGCTTGTCGAGCTTGAGCAGTTCGCCCATACGGATTGCCGTCGAGCGAAGCGCTTTGTCTGCATAGCAGGGGCCGATCCCTCGACCGGTTGTGCCGATGGCTTTGGACCCTTTGGAGGTGGCCATGGCATTGTCATAGAGTCCGTCTTGGACTTTGTGCCAAGGCATGACGATGTGTGCCCGGTCGGAGATACGCAGGTGGTCGGTGGTGACGCCGCGTTCGTTAAGCCCGTCGATTTCCTTGAGGATCTGGGCCGGGTCAATGACGACGCCGTTGCCGATGACGTTGATGGCGTTCATGCACATGATGCCCGATGGGATCAGATGCAGGGCAAATTTCTGGTCACCGATGATGACGGTATGCCCAGCATTGGCACCGCCGTTGTAGCGGGCGACAATGTCATAACGGGAGCCAAAGATATCGACGATCTGGCCTTTGCCTTCGTCTCCATATTGCAGGCCGATGATGGCAGCGTTTTCGGAGGTCAGGTCCAATTTAGCCAAAGCGTCGTTGAGTTGCGTGCTGGGCGGTGTCATCGTCATCATGTTTCCAAAATTGCGAACAGAGTGTCATTAATGGCCGCCCCAATTCCGGGGCAGGGACACAAAAGCATCATTGTAGCATGAGATAGGTGTTGTGTCTTTAGAAGATGGTCCAACAAGGTTATTGCGAGGGTATTTGTCAACAAATAATGGTCTGGCAGCACTTTTAGGTGGTTTAAACAGTGTTGGGAATTAAAATCAAAATGTCATTCAACTTTTGTTTGTGTTCATTTTTGAAATGTTCTTGTCCATGCTGTGAGTGTCCACAGCATGCTTGTTCTATTCCCATTTTCCGGAGAAACACTATGGCTTATCACAAGATTCTTCTAGTTATGCCTATTTTTATTGTCCTTGCGATGGGTT